>JBDTZG010000005.1:0-181184 GCA_040005235.1 Acidobacteriota bacterium
AGAAGGCCGAAGTGATGAAGCAGGCGGCGAGCGCGCTCACCGAGCTGGACAGCTATGGGACGGCGTCCACCGCCGACAAGTACCTCGAACAGATCCAGCAGAAAGTCGCCGAATCGAAAGCCGCGGTCGAGGTGGCGACGGGAGGGCTCGACGTCGACCGGATCAACCTGGAACGCAAAGCGCGGCAGATCCAGGCGCAGAGCATCCTCTCGGAGTTCGAGGTCGAGATGGGGATCAAGAAGCCGGACGCGGTCAGAGAAGCCGCACCGTTCCCGACCGAGAGCTCGGCCCAGCCCGCGGCGCAGAAAGTTCCGGAGGGGCGCTGACCCTTAGCGGGCTTTTCGCATGGGCCTGTTCACCCGTTATCCGGCGCTCCAAAAAGCGGTCGCCAACCAGTACCAGGCGATCCTCGCGGCGGGAGCTGTGGGCTTTTCGGTCCTCATGCTCTCGCCGCTGCCGCTCCTCCTGTTTGCCGGGGTCGAGCTGATGGTCATGCCGATGATGGTCGATCGCATCCGGCGTCGGCTGGAGATCGAGAAGAAATTCGCCGATCGCAACGCCGTCGAGATGAGCCAGAAGGAGCAGTGGGACGCCCTGCCCGCGGCTCACCGGGCGCGATTCGAGCGGTTGCGCCAACTGGTGGGGAAGGTCCAGGCCAACTACAAAGGGCTTTCGGTCGCGAGTCAGGGCATCGTCGCCGAGCAGGAGGCGAAGTTCGACGTGATTCTCGCCGCCTGTTTGAAACGCCTGTGGCTGCTCCAGAAGTATGACGAGATGCAGAGCGCGTTCGACGAGAAACAGGTCGAGCAGGAGATCGCCCAGCTGCGCACGGCCCTCGACAAGCCGGCCGCCGAAAGCGACCTCGAACCGAGAGTACGCGAGGCGATCGAAAAAAACCTGGAGATCAAAGAGCAGTTGATCGGCGCGACGAAGCAAAACGTCGCCAACCGCCGCGCTCTCGACGCAGAGATCGATTCGCTCGAATCGCTGCTCCAGCTCCTGTTCCAGAAGTCGGTCGCGGCGACCGACGCCGCAGCCTTCACCCTGGAGATCGACGACGTGCTCAACCAGGTGCAGGCCGACGCGGCGAGCGTTGAAGAGATGGAACGCATGCTCGGCAGCCTGCCCGATCTCGACAGCCGCCCACGCCTTTCGCCGCAGATCAAACAGGGGTTTTCGCCGCCTCCCCCTCCGCCGCCGCAGCGCGTCCGCGAAGGGCGGCGGTAGGCAAGCGCCATTCCGACTATGCCCGAACCGAACGCTCTTCCCGCCGCCCCCGGTTTCCTCGACTCGCTCCCGCCTTGGGCCGCCCGCCTGGCGCGCGCGGTCCTCGCCAAGCAGGCTTCGACGTTCGTCATCCACGGCATCCCGGCCGATCTGGTTCCGGTGCGGGGAAGCGGAGGGTTGCGTTTCTTGAGCCTCGATGACTTTCTGACCGGGGAGCTGTTCGCCACCTGGCCTTCGATCATCACGTTCAATCGCGCCGAGGGTCTCGGTTTCGCCAGCCCCGCCGCGCGGTCGCATTTCCAGGAACGGATGAAGGCGTACGACGTGGTCCACGGCACCGCCTGGGGGGAGGGGCTGCCGCGCGACGCACCCAACTGCTTCGCGCTGCTCGATTCGTACTTCCGGCATTGCGCCTCTCTTTCCCCCGCGCGACCGGTCGTCCTGCTGTTGCCTTTCGCCGAGACCCTGGTGCCGGCGGCAGAAGTCTCCTATCGCACGCCGGAGGATCGGGCGGTCCTGGTCTATCTCCGCAAATGGTCGCAGGACCCGGTGCTGCTGGCCAAAAACATCGTGATCGTGATGATCGCCGAGAGCCTGGCGGAGCTCGATCCCAAGCTGGTCCGCTCGCACGCCACCCGGGAGCTGGAGATTGTCCGGCCGGACCTCGCCGAGCGGCGCGCCTATCTCGAAGCGGTGCGCGCGCCCGATTGGTACGATCGGCGCTCGGACCTGCCCTCCATCCGCTTGGCCGAGCTGACCGCCGGCATGACCCGCTTCCAGATGGCGCAATTGCTCGACGAGGCGGACGCGGACGGCGCGAAGCTCTCGCTCGATCGTGTCCGGCAGGTGAAGAAAGAGGTCATCGAAACGGAGGGCCTGGGCCTGCTCGAATACGTCGAGCCGAAGTTTGACCTGGGAATGGTCGCCGGCATGCCCGCGGTCAAGGCTCGCCTGCGCCGCGCGGCCAAGGCGATCGCCCGCGGCAATCCGGCCGCGGTGCCAATGGGCTACCTGGTTTGCGGCCCGGTCGGCAGCGCCAAGACGTTCCTGGTCGAATGCTTCGTCAAGGAGATCGGCTTTCCGGTCGTCAAGCTCAAGAACTTCCGCTCGATGTGGGTCGGCTCGACCGAGGCGAACCTCGAACGGATCTTGAAGATTCTCGCCTCGCTTACCCCTGTGGGGGTGATGATCGACGAGGCCGACACCGCCCTCGGCAACCGGGAGCAGTCGGGCGACTCGGGCACCCAAAATCGCGTCTTCGGCCAGATCGCAAGCTTCATGGGCGACACCAAGAACCGCGGCAAGATCCTCTGGTTCCTGATCACCGCGCGCCCCGACCTGCTGCCGATCGACCTGAAGCGCCAAGGCCGCGCGGAAGAGCACATCCCGCTCTTTTACCCCGAGACGATGCACGAGTACGACGAGGTCTTCCAGGTGATGAAGACCAAGCTCGGCCTGCGTACGCCGGTGGCGACGCTCGCCGAAGTGACGACCCCCGAAAAACTGCTCGGCTACTCCGGCTCGGATCTGGAAGCCGTGCTCGTCCGCTCGGTCCTCGAAGCCGAAGCGGCGGAATCTTCCCAAGTCGCGGCCGAGCACCTCAAGCGCGCCTTCGACGATTTCATCCCCACCACCAACAGCCGCGAGCGCCAGATGCAGATCCTCGTCGCCGTTCTCGAATGCACCAGCCGAGAGCTGCTCCCCGAGGCCTACCGCGACCTGGACCGCGGCGACATCCAGGCGCAAATCGCTCAGATCAAATTGGAGCTCAAGCTCCTGTAGGATGGTGACCGCACAAGCAGTCAGATCTCGACCACGTCTTCTCCTCCGGGTTCCTCTCTGGGATATCCACGCGAGGAGGAGCTTCCACAGAGGGAGAACAAACAATGAGCGCACAGAGCATCATCCTGTTCCTGATCATCGGCGCGATCGCCGGATGGCTCGCCGGCGAGCTTTGGAAGGGGCACGGCTTCGGCCTCCTCGGTAACATCGTCGTGGGCATCGTGGGTGCCTTCTTGGGCAGTTTCCTGCTCGGCAAGCTCGGTGTCGCCTTCGGAGGAGGAATCCTCGGCTCGATCCTCGTCGCCACGATAGGGGCGCTGGTCTTGTTGCTGATCGTCGGGTTGGTCAAACGGGCCTGACGAGCACTCAAGGAGCGGAGGAGCGCGCCCGGAGGGCGCTCCTCCGTTTCCTGCGAGTCGCGGAAGGCGTTCGCCAATTTTCCGGACGCTTTCCAGCGAGCGGTGGAAAGCATTCGCCAATCGCTGAAGGGCATTCAGCGAACGCCGGAGAGCTTCCAGGAAGAGTCGAAGAGCTTCCGGCAACCGCCGGGAGCTGTCCAGCGATTGCCGGAGGCCATCCGCCGATTCAAGAAAGCGGTCTTGCGATTCGCGTAGAGGAACCGCGAGTCCGTGGAAACGGTCCGCGATGTTGCGCACGGCTTCCATGAAGCCGCGAAAGACTTCCAACAAAAGGTGAACATGCTGGAGGGATTGGCGACTCCGAGATTCTCGGGCTGCCTCGGGGGCATCTCTACGCGCAATGTTTTCCTGTTTCAGGCGGGGCAAGGGAGGGGGTCCGGGGTGGGGCAGCGGCCTGGACCTTGCAGCCTAGACCTTTGCCGAATGGACGGCGCTCTTGGAGAAAGGCCCTTTCATGGCGATCAAGAATGCATTGGCCAGCGTGGCGGTCAAGGACTTGGATACGGCGGCAAAGTGGTACGAACAGGTGCTCGGCAGGCCGGGATCAAGGCCTATGCCCGAGGTGGCGGAGTGGAGCTTCGAGAACGGGGGAGGCCTCCAACTCTACCAACTCCCGGAGCGCTCGGGTTCAGGCTCCTTTACTTTGGTGGTCTCCGACATCGAAGAGATCGCGACCCACCTCGGGACCTTGAACGTCGACAACTCGCAAAGGACATCGAGCGAAAGGGTGAAGACGTTGATGATCACCGACCCGGACGGCAATCACATCGCCTTTGCGGAATCACACGATCCGACCTTGGCGCATTAGAATTCGATCGCCAGGCGTCGGCGCATGAAGCGGAAAATCGCGGTTACTTGCCTTCCTTCTCGGTGATCTGGTGAAGGGCGGTAATCAGATGCTGAGCCCTGTGACTCAGCTCTGAGACGCTACTCGTATCTGATGAGAGCTCGCTCTCGGGTACTTCGATCATCCGCGGGCCGTCAAACGTGAGCAGGTAAAATCGGCCGTGGTTCGGGTCGGGGTACGAGAAATCAGTGGTGGGCTTTGAAAGATCGTAGAACTGCTCGGACGTGCGCACGAGATCCTGGGCCGCGATCCGAACCGGTTCATGAGAGAAACCGCCGATGATTCCGTAGGTCGACGTGGTGTAAAGGCTGGCATTCCCATCGCTAAAGCCGACCACGGTCACCGTCTGGTCGGAGATCGGCCAATCCATGACGACGCCATAGATTCGCGGAAATTGTTCGCTCGGCGTGACGCCGAACTCTCCCGGCTTCTTGGTGAGCATCTGCCGTCTCATTTCCTTCATCGGTGCACTCCTCGGAGGAAAGGAACCCGAAGGCGAGGCAGAGGGAGAAGTCGAAGCCGACGGAGGCGGCGAAGGAGGGGCGGCCTGCTGGCAGCCAGCGCCCAAAAGGGAAGCCGAGAACGCGAGAGTCGTTAGAAGTTTCACCGAGGCTCCAGATGGCTTGAGATGGCGAGGTGACCGCGCGCAGCGTGCCCGGTCACGTTCTCCAATTTCGCGGCGCAGCCGGGCTCAACCCACTAGCCCGGACGCGCTCTCCGTCCTACTTCTTCGGCAACACCAGCTCCCACCCGATCTCGATCAGGTTCGGATCGGCGATGCGGCCTTTGTTGGCGTCCCAGATCTCGGTCCAGCGGCCGATCTTGCCGAGTTGGTCGCGGGCGATGGCGGAAAGGGTGTCGCCGGATTTCACTTTGTAGACGCTTTGGCCCGCGGCGGCCACCTGTTCTTTGGCGATCGGGGCGGGGCCGGTTCCGCCGAGGTATTTCCGGATGATCTGGCGGTACTCGTCCGAGGCGCGGAGGCCGCGGATGGAGGCGTTGACGATCTTGAGCAGGCTCGTGGCACCTCGGCGGACACCGACGCTATAGGCGGACTTCGTCAGGTTGAACTGGACGATCTCCAGCCCTTGGTACTCCTTCAGCTCTTCTTGGGCGTACGGATAGTCGTAGATGAAGGCGTCGATCTTCCCCTGCTTCAGGAGATCGAAATAGCCGTCCTCGTACTTTTCAAGCCGCTTGTATCCACGGACCATTCCCTTCACCGCTTCCTCGGCGGCGGGATCGTTGAAGATGCCGATCACCTTGCCGGAAAGGTCGCTGGTGCTGTGGATCGAGCTGCCCTTCTTGACGACCAGGCAGAGGCCGTAGTCGTAGTAGGAATCCGACCAATCAACACCGGCGATCGAGTCGTCCGCGGTGTACCCCGAGATGATCACGTCGGCCTTGCCGTTGATCAACCGTCCCGGCAGCTCGCTGTATTTGCCGGGGACGATGACCACCGTGTCGACGCCGATCCTCTTGGCGATCGCATTTGCGACCGACCAATCGAAGCCGTCGTACTTCGAGCCTTCCTTGAACAACATGGGCGGCGTGCCGGGCTCGGCGGCGACGCGCAGCACGCCGGCATCGACGATCTTCTGAAGCGAGTCGTCGGCCTTGGCCGGGGTCGAGAACGCCAGGGCGATCAGGGCCGTGGCGAGAAGTGCGGGAGCTTTCATGGCGGCGATCCTCGGGTTCGTTTCGATGGGGCGGTTCACTTCGATTTGGCGCAACGGAAGCCGAGAGAAGAGCTACGGTCGGTCGGCGAGATGGCGAGGCGATGGTGGGTGCGGCCATCGTTCAAATCCCAAGAGTCCCAGGAACCGCCGGCCGCCAGATAGTTGTCGGCCTCGTCGGGGCTGTTCGTCGAGGTCCATTCCGAGACGTTGCCCGCTAGCCCTAGTACTCCATAGGGGCTCGCGTCGCGGGCATAGGCCTCGTCGTCGACCGCCCAGGTGGGGATCTTCTTCGCGGCGTTGTTTTTGTCGTGATCGGCGCCCAGGATGTTGACCGCTGTCGGGTCGATCGTGGCACCGGTCGGGAACTCGCGACCGTCGGTTCCGCGGGCGGCCTTCTCCCATTCGGCGATCGTCGGCAGCCGGCCCCCGGCCCATTTGCAATAGGCCTTGGCGTCGCCCCAGGAGACGAAGACCACCGGATTGTTGCGGTGGCTGTCCAGGTACGCCTCGTCATCCCAATAGTTGGGCACCTCGCGCGGGCCGCAGCTCGATCCCGCGGCACACTCGCCGAGGAACTTCTCGTATTCGCCGTTGGTCACCTCGGTCCGGCCGATCCTGAACGTCGACACGTCGACGCTCTCCTGGTTCTGGCCGGAGGAGAAAATCCCGCCGGGTACCTCGATCCAGGGCTCGTTGCTCGCACGGGTGGAAGTCGAAGTCTGGCTCGGGGTACTACCGTCGTTCGACGTAGCGTTGGTCGAGGTCGCCGAGGTCGTCGAGCCATCGTCGGACGGCGTCGCCTTCGGCCGGTTCCAGGGCAGCTTGTCCTTAGGGACGAATTTGTAGATCGCAGTGCCGACCAGGCCAAGGCCGATCAAGAACAGCAAAGCCTTGGCAAGCGGGGTCAGTTTCATAGTCGGGAGCTCCTTTGCGCCGTCTGCCGAGCGTGCCTGGGCTGGCACGCAGGGGCCTCGGGCGTCACCCTCGGAAGACACCGATGCTATGCGAGCCGTTCATGGGGGTCAAAAGGTGGGGATTCACCTCGAAGCGCTCCGGCTGCTCGGGATCGCGGGAAGGGCGTAGAATCTTCCGTGGCAAGACCCGATGGAGGAGCCATGTCCGCAATCACCCTGCCCGAGCCGACCGAGAAGATTTTCGTCGAAGCTCCGACTTCGGTCGCGAGAGAGCTGCCTTCCAATCTAGGAGACCGCACCGAGATTCTACGCTTAGGCCTCCGCGAGTGGAAAATCCTGAAGGCCTTGGAAGCCGACCGCAAGGGAGAAGGCACTCTTGCGTATGCCGCTCATCGTGCCGGGATCTCGCTGTGGGAGATTGGTGCGGTTGCCTATTCCCACGGACTTGGTCCAGATCTCGATCCTCGAGTCCTTGATGGCGAAATGACCTTGGAGCGGGCCTCACTCCTGTAATTGTCGTTTCAGATTCCGGACCCCTTATCGCATTGGCCAAGATCGACGCCTTGTCGGTTCTCTTCGGGCTCTACTCCGAAATCCTCATACCTCCTTCGGTTCTGGAGGAGACCGTCGGCGCCGCGCCTGCTGCAGGAGTGGGTTCTCTCCTGGCGCGGAGCGGGGGTGACGTTTGAGATCGTCCCTGTCGTGCGAAGCCAAGAGACGCGAGAGGTCGTGGCTCCTTTCTTGGAACGAGGCAAGGACGAGGCGCCATGAGTCGGCGAGAGCGCCTCGTCCCTGTGGCCGCCTTGGCGACCCTCGGCGGATGCTGCCGCCGAATAGGGCGCCAAGAGCGGCCTGCCCGTCTACTTGCTCCCTTGCGGTTCCGAGATCGTGAACTTGAACCCGTCGGGATCGGTCACGGCAAAGCCCATCGGTCCCCAGGGGAGCTTCTCCACGTCGGAGTCGAGCGCGTAGCCGGCCGCCTTGATCTGGTCGGCGAGCGCCTGGAGATCCTGCTCGGTCTCGATCCAGAAACGGAGGCCGACCCCCTTGGCGCGATCGCGGCCCTTGGCGAAATCGTCCTGACCGATACCCAGAGAGCCGTTGCCTGCCTTGAGCATCGCGAAGCGGAGCACGCCTTCGTGCTCGTCGCGGTTCAGTACTTCAAAGCCGAGTGCCTCGGTATAAAACTTTAGGCTCGCAGCCACGTCGTTGACCGTGAGCCCCGGGGCGATACCCTTGGTTTCCAGCTGTATTTTGCTCATGTCGTCTCTCCTTCGGAAGAGTGGAACATACTCCGAGCGGGCCGGCCGGGGCAACCGCGAACGGGTGACGATCCGGCTGCGGTCCTCAGGGACAGGTGCGGGGGTATCCCGGGAGGTTCCGCAGAGCGGCCATGCGAGGGTCGAGCCGCACCACGGCGGGCGAGACTGAATGCTCCCGGCAGGCACGCCGCACTGCACTCATGGCCCGTTCGTTTTCGCCATTCCCCGCGTAGGCCAGAGCGAAGGCGAAAGGAGACACGGGGGCCGATCTATCGCGGGTTTCGAGATGGGCGAGCATCTCCCGCCATTCTATGCGGCGCCCGGCCCTGCCATAGGCGTAGGCGAGCGCCGCCGTCGAGTCCGGGTTGTCTCCGGTGAGGCGCCGTGCGGTCTCCAGCTCCGCGATCGCTTCGGCGTGCCGATCCTCGGCTGTGTAGACCTGGCCGAGCAGTAGGTGGGCGCGCGCGAAGGACGGATCGAGCTCCAGGGCGCGACGGTACTCCGCGATCGCCCCGGAAAGGTCGCCCGAGAAATAGCGCGCCGTGCCAAGCGCGCTGGTGATGATCGGCGAGAGCGGATCGAGCTCCCGCGCGCAACGGAGTTGGTCTTGAGCCTCTTCGGTGCGGCCGAGGGCGAGAAGGCACCAGGCGTACCAGTGCCGAGCGGTCGCATAGCGGGGATCGAGATCGATCGCCCGGCGAAAGTCGCGGTCCGCCCCCGCGAGGTCGCCCTCGATCGACTGCCGGACGTTGGCCCGCGAGGTGAGCGTCTCGGCGCGATTCCCGGCGAGCCGGACGGCGGTCTCGGCCGACCTCCTCGCCGCCTCGGCGTAGCGCCATTCGGAGGTGTACTCCCAGAGGAGCGCGTTGGAATCTGCGAGGCCCGAATGGGCGAGCGCAAAGTTCGGGTCGAGGCGCAGGGCTTGATCGAAATAGCCGATCGCCCGGTGGAGGCTTTCGCCGGTCCTTTTGTTCCAGAAGAAGCGGCCTTTGAGGTACGCCTCGCGCACCGCGGGGCTCGCGGCGGCGAGGCCGTCCGGCGCTTCGCGCTGCGACGAGCGCCAAGTTCTGGACGAGATCCCGGCGATCCCGGCCAAAACTGCGATCCCGGCCAGAGCGGCGAGGGCGAAGATTTTCCAACGCCGGCGGCGCGCGGCGAGATTCGGGGCTGCGGGAGCGCCGGTCGTCTTCATCCCTTCCGGGTACGAGTCGACCTCGGCGACCGGCGCCACGAAGCGATAGCCGTACCCCGGAAGGGTCACGATGTAGGCGTGATCCCGCGGTCCTTCGCCGAGCGCCTTGCGCAGGGCGGAGATGCACTGCGAAAGGTTGTTTTCCTCGACGATCGCGTCGGGCCAGATCTCGCGCAGAAGATCCTCGCGGCTCACGTCTTGGCCTCGCCGCGCGAGCAGAACCGCGAGCGTCTGGAGCGGCTTGGCCTTCAAGGGGACCGCTCTGCCGTCGCGAAACAGGCGGCTGCGGAGAGGGTCGAAGCGGAAAGGGCCGAACTCGAAACAACGGACGGACGAAGACGCCAAGGAGGATGGCGGCGGCGGAGGGGCGCTTTCAGAAAGATTCACGAGATTTCACCGCCCGGACCAAGCCCTCCTCGGGTCGCGATCCCTAGGATACAGATCCCGGGGACACCGTTCCACCTCCCCCCGGAGGAGAGTCTTGAGATGAATGTGAGTCCATTGCGCCGGAAGGCGTACCTGGGAATCGGCGGGGCTCTTGGCATTCTGCTCGCCTGTCGCTGGGTCGGGGCCGAGACACTCGCGCAATCTTCGGATCCGCCCCTCGTGCCGATCGAACAGTGGCTCGCCGAACCGCAGGACGCCGCCGCGCGGCTTTCTCCCGACGGCCGCCTTCTGGCCTACCTTGCGCTGTATGAAGGAAAGGCGAACGTCTGGGTGCGCTCGCTTCCGAACGGCGAGGGGCGGCCGGTCTCTCGCGAGACCGAACGTCCGATCGACCAATTCTTCTGGAGTGCCGACGGGCGGCGCGTCCTCTATCTCGTCGATCGCGGCGGCGATGAGAACTTTCATCTCTATTGCGTGCCGGTGGGGCGGAAGATCGGCCCGGCGCGCGACCTTTCGCCGTATCCCGGCGTTCAAGTCGAAATCGTCTCGTTCCCGGTCCGGCGCCCGGGGATCGTGGTCGCGACTTTGAATCGCCGCGATCCCTCGCTTGCCGACGCATATCGCATCGACCAGAAGACCGGGGCGCTCGAAATCGCGGCGGAAAACCCCGGAGCCTTCATCGGCTACCTCGCCGACGAAAGGGGCCAGGTCCGCGTCGCCTGGTCGCTCGACGGCGAGGGGCGTTACGAGCTTTGGTCGCGTCCGGCCGAGCGGCGGCCCTGGCGCAAGGTGCGCACCTACGCGGTGGAGGGCGAGATCAAGCCGCTGCGCTTCGATCGCGACGGCCGGCGAATCTACCTGGTCTCGAACCAGGGCCGGGACCTTTCGCGCCTCGCTCTGCTCGACCTTGAAACGGGTGTCGAGTCGGAGGTCAATGCCGATCCTCTCGCCCGGGTCGATCTCGATCTCGCCCTGTTCGACGAGGCGACCGGCCGGCCGATCGCCATCCGGTATTTCGACGACCGGCCCCGCTGGGTCGCGCGACACCCCAAGGTGGAGAAAGCCCTGGCGCTCGCCGGCCGGGCGCGCCGGGGCGCGGTCACATTGGAGAGCTGGTCCGTGAATCTCGACCGCTGGATCGTGACGCTCGAAGCGCCGGACGATCCGGGGGCGACCTACCTGCTCGACATATCGACCGGTGCGGCGACGCGGCTTTCCGAGTCTCGGCCCTGGCTCGCGTCGTTCCCGTTGGCCGACATGGAACCGATCCGGTTCACCAGCCGCGATGGCCTGGCGCTTACGGGATATCTCACCCGGCCCCCCGGCTCCAATCGGCGGCTGCCGCTCGTTCTCGCGGTCCATGGCGGTCCCTGGTCGCGCGACCGGTGGGGATTTTCCGAGGAGACCCAACTGCTTGCCAACCGTGGGTACGCGGTCCTTCAGGTCAATTTCCGCGGCTCGGTCGGATTCGGCAAGCGGTTGGCGCAGGCGGCGCGGAAAGAATTCGGTCGCGCGATGCAGAACGACCTGCTCGACGCGGTCGCCTGGGCGGTCGATGCCGGAATCGCCGACCCGAAAAAAGTGGCGATCCTCGGCGGCTCGTACGGCGGCTACGCGGTGCTCGAAGGGCTGGGGGGATCGCCCTCGGTCTTTGCCTGCGGCGTCGATTACGCGGGACCGAGCGACCTCGTCACCCTGATCGAGGCGTTCCCGCCGTCCTGGCGGCCGTTTCTCTCTCGGCGCTGGTACCCGTTCGTCGGCAACCCGGCGCTGCCCGCGGATCGCGAAGACCTCCTTCGCCGTTCGCCGCTCGGGAGGGCCGACTCGATCACCGCGCCGCTCTTGATCTTTCAGGGCGCCAACGACCCGCGCGTCACCCGCGAGCAATCCGACGCGATTTTTCACTCGCTTCAGCGGCGGAACGTACCCGTCACCTACCTCCTCGCCGAAAACGAGGGGCACAGCTTCGGCAACCGCGAGACCTCGCTGGCCGTCCGACGCGCCACCGAGGTCTTTCTGGCCCGCTGCCTCGGCGGCCGGGAGCAACCGAGTGTCGCCCCTGAGGTCGAGGCCACTCTGACCGCCTTGACTCAGACCAAGACTTTTCAGTGAGCGTCGATCTCAGCCAGGCGCTTCTTGGCGTTTACCACCCGATAGTCGCCGGCCGGTAGGCTCGCCACAAGGTCGACGCCGCTCGACCGGAGGAGCGGGACGGCCTCGTCGCGGCGGCCGAGGGCTAAAAGCGCCGCGCCCCGATCGTTTTCGACCTCGGCGATCCGGTAATGGTGCGGCGCAAAGGTGGCCACCCGGCTCGGCAGCGAGCGGTCGAGGAGCTGAAGTGCCTCTTCGGCGTCGCCTCGGCCGAGCAGTAGGCGGGCAAGCGACACCATCGGGCGCGAGGTGTTCAGATGCGCCGGCCCGTACGCTTTTTCGATCATCGTCAACGATTGCCGCAGCTCGACTTCGGCTTCCTTGAGAAGGCCCATCCGGCGGTGCAGGTCGCCGAGGTTCGACAGGCTGAGGCCGGTGAGCGGATGCTCGGGCCCGAGGATCTTCCGGCGCATCGCGAGCCCTTCGCGGTACTGCGCTTCGGCCTCCGGGAAGCGCCCCTCGTACATCAGGTTGGTGGCAAGGCTGTCGATGGTGAACGCGATGTCGGGATGCGCTTCGCCCAACCGGCGCCGCTGGCCGGCCAGCGCCTCGCGGAGCGCCGCTTCGCCCTCGGTCAGCTTTCCCCTCTCGGCGAGCGTCACGGCGTTGCCCTGTAAGAGATCGCAGATCATCGGATGATCGGGGGCGAAGTTTCGCCGGGCGATCCTCAAGGCGAGCTGAAACATGCCGAGCGCCGCCTCGGAGTCTCCCTGACGCCCGCGGACCGAGGCGAGATAGGAGAGGCTGGAGGCGACCTGCGGATCGTCCGCGCCGAGCGCCTTCAAGCGAATCGACAGCGCTTCGCGCTGGGCGGAATAAGCGTCGTCCAGGCGTCCCAGCTGAAATCGCGACCGGCCGAGCGCTTCGAGCGTGTTGGCTCGCGCCACCTCGGCGGTCGGCCCCAGGGCCTTTTGTTGCAGCTGGCAGGCGGTGAGGATGCGCTCCCCCTGGGCGTGGTGCCCGGTGACGAATTGCAGCAGGCCGAACTGGTACAGATAGATGAGCCGTTCGGCCGCGGGGATCGCGGTCCGGCCGCTCAAGGAGAGCGCCCGAACGATCATCGGCTTTGCGCGGTCGAAGGCCCCCAGGTTCAGATAGACGTCGCCGATCACGCTCGCAAGGTGTGCCTCGACCTCCGGCTCTCCTTCCACCCGTTCGAGCAGGTGGCGGGCGCCGAGGTCCAGCACCTCCTCGACCGTCGGCTTGGAGCTGGTTGCCCGGGCGTTCGGGTCGGCGCCGCGGAACAGGTCGACCAGCAGCGACAGGGCGCGCTCCGACCGATCGCGCTCGCGCTCGACCCGTCGCGATTGGATCGAGGCGAAGAATCCGTAGCCCAAGCTCGACAGCCCGAGCAGGCCGGCGAGCACCGCGGCGAGCGGATTGCGGCGCAGGAACTTTGCCGCGCGATAACCCCAGCCGTCCGGCCGCGCTTCGACCGGCAGGTGCTCCAGGTAGCGGCGCAGATCCTCGCCCAGCCGCTCGACCGAGGCGTAGCGCCGCTCCGGTTCGTGGCGAAGCGCCTTTTGGAGGATGTTGTCGAGATCGCCCGCGAGCTGGCGGACCAGGCCGCGCGGGGTCGTGCCGCGGCGGCGGGCGATCTCTTCGGGCGACAGCGTCGCTCCGCGCTGCGTCGGCTCGATGCGCCGCGCGCGCCGGCTCGGACTGTCGACCTCGCCGGAGCCCGCGGCGGAGGTCGTCGGCCAGGTGGGCGAGGTGCGGGGCAGAGCGCCGGTCAGCAGGCGATAGAGCACGACGCCGAGCGAGTAGATGTCGGTCGCGGTGGTTACCGGCTCGCCGCGCAGCTGCTCGGGGCTCGCGTAGCTTGGGGTGAGGGCCGGCGAAATCGTCCGTGCCCCCTCCTCTTCGAGCTCGTTGGGGGAGAGGACTTTGGCGATGCCGAAATCGAGCAGCTTCGGCTGGCCGTCCGCGCCGACCAGGATGTTGGTCGGCTTCAAATCGCGATGCACCACGAGGTTGCGATGGGCGTGGGCGACCGCGGCGCAGACGGTCCGGAACAGGCGAATCCGTTCGTGGATCGAGAGCCCCCGCTCGTCGCAATGGCGGTCGATCGGAAGGCCGTCGATCCGTTCGAGGACGAAGAACGGAACGCCGTCGTCGGTCGTGCCGCCGTCGAGCAGGCGGGCGATGTTGGGATGCTCCAGCCGCGCGAGGATCTGGCGCTCCGCGACCAGACGCTCGGCGAGCCGCGGATCGACGAGACCCGGATAGACCAGCTTGACCGCCACTTGATGCTCGTAGGCTTGGTCGGAGCGCTCGGCGAGGTAGACGACGCTCATTCCGCCCCGGCCGATCTCGCGCACCAGGGTGTAGTTGCCGACCCGCCGGCCGGCCCACCCCTCGGCGGAGATCCCCGGGCCGGAGGGCGAACCGGAAGAGAGCGGCCGGTTGCCGAACGGCAGCTCGACGCGGGAGGGCGGTTCGAGGAAGGTGCCGGCCTCGCCGTGCGCCGCGAGCAGGGACGAGACCTCGTCGACGAGGTTCGAATCGTCTTCTCCGCACTCGGCCGCGAGCCAGGCGGCCCGCTCCGCCTCGGGACGTTCGAGCGCGGCGTCGAGCAGCTCGGAAACCCGCCGCCAGCGTTCAGCGTCCAGGGTGGGCCTCCGCCAATCCAGCCGGCTTGAGCTCCCGGTAGAGCCAGGCTTTCGCGGCGCGGAACCTCCGGACGACGGTCGCCGAGGAAAGGTCGAGCGCGGCGGCCGTCTCTTCGAGCGTCAGGCCGCCGAAGGTGTGCAGCTCGACGACAGAGATCGCCTCCGGATCGAATGCCGCCAGCCGTTCGAGCGCGCCATCCAAAGCGATCAGATCGAGCTCGCGGGCGGGGGCCGCAAGCCCCGCCTCTTCGAGCAAAACGCGCACTCTGCCGCCGCCCCGTTTGTCGCGGGCGAGGCTTCGCGCGTGATCGACCAGCACCCGCCGCATCATCCGGCCGGCCATCGCGCAGAAATGGCTGCGGCTGCGCCAGTCGATCGCGCGCAGCTCGGCGAGCCGCAGATACGCCTCGTGGACCAGCGCGGTCGGCTCCAGGGTGTGCTCGTCGCGCTCGCCGCGCAGTTGCGCCGCCGCGAGCCGCTTCAGCTCGTCGTAAAGCGCCGGGACCCAGGAGTCCGCGGCATCGAGATCCCCCGCGCTCCAAGCGTGAAGGAGCTCCGTCACCGACCGTTCCGCGGGCGCCGATTCAGAAGGCATGGCCCTCAGTATACGAAGCGGGCCCCGTCAGAGTTCCCCCCCAATGGGATGGGACGAGATGGATTGGGGATGATCGATTCTCCCCGGGTACGGCGCCTATTGAGGGGACGGCGGATTTTGAAGGTACTCGGTCCGCCGAGGGGGCCGATACGATATGTGCCGAAGTGAACTTTTTTCTCGCATTCAGAGACTCCTACTCCGCGAAGGGGGCGGTACGGAGCGCACCAACACGCCGGATCATTTACCGAAGCAATCGTGGGAACGCATGCGCTTCGCCGCTTCGCTCCGGCCGGAAGAGCAGGGCTTGCTCGCAAGCTTCATCGACGACACCCACTGGTGCCTGCTGACCTCGAATCGCCTGATCTGGCGAAACGCCCCGACGTCGGGCAGTTTGCGCTGGTCGGAGGTCGAGGAGTTCGACGAAGGTCTCCAAGAGGTCCTCGTGGGCGGCGGCTGGGGCGACCGCATGCCGCTCCCCGCCGAACCCGGCCGCGGCCGTCTGCTGCTGAGGAGCGCGCTACGCGAGATCTGGCCCGGAGAGACGGCGAACGCCGCTTGAAGCCGCCTGGAGAGAGTGCGCTCCGCCTCAAGTCGGAGCGCGCCGGTCAGACGCGCGGTCCGGCGCCGTCCTTAAACAAAAGCGCCGTGCCGTCCTTCGCATTGCTCGTCGCCCGCGCAGCTGTCGAGCGGGGTCTGGCAAGCGTAGGCGAAGCCGTCGCGGGACTCGGGATATAGTTCGCCGCTCGAATGAAGATCCTGGTCACCGGGGGCACCGGATTCTTGGGGCGTCGGACGGTCGCCGAGCTGGTCGCGCGAGGGCATGTGGTTCGCCTTCTCGTGCGCGCCGGCTCGTCGCGGGAGCGGTTTCCCGCGGGGGTGGAGTTCGCGACCGGGGACGTCACCGATAGGGGAAGCCTGGTGGCGGCGGCTTCCGGCTCTGGCGGGTGCGACGCGATCCTCCACGCTGCGGCGCTGGTCAAAATCCTCGCGCCGGCGGCGGAGTTCGATCGGATCAACGTCGGAGGTTTGAACAACGTGCTCGCAGCGGCCCGGGCGACGGGCGTCTCGCGGATCACCTACGTATCGAGCTTCATCGCGCTCGGTCCCACCGAAAACGGTCCGGGCGGTATGCTCGACGAATCGGCGAACACCGGGCCTAGCCAGGGCGAGCGGATCTGGATCAACGACTACGAGCGCACCAAGACACTCGCCGACCGGCGGGCCCGCGCGGCGATCGCTGAAGGGACGCCGCTCTCGGTCGTCTATCCCGGCGTGATCTACGGCCCAGGCGAACTGACCGAAGGCAACATCGTCGTCCGCCACGTGCTCGATCTGATCGGCAAGAAGCTGCCCGCCCTGCTGGGCAAACCCGAACGGCGGTGGAGCTACGTGCTGGTCGACGACGTGGCCCGCGGCACGGCCGACGTGGTGGAGCGCGCGCCGGGCTCGCGCTATGTGCTGGGGGGAGACAACGTGACCCTGGCCGAGTTCTACGCTCTGGTCGAAGAGCTGACCGGCGTCCCGGTCCCCAAGCGCCGCTTCCCCGACGGGGTGGCCAAGGCGGCCGGAGCGATGGCCAAGCTCTGGGCGAAAGCGACCGGCACGGTTCCCGCGCTCACGCCCGATCTGGTCGAAATCTACCGTCACGATTGGGCCTACAGCTCGGCTTCCGCCACGCGCGATTTCGGCTATCGGCCCACCTCTCTGCGCGACGGTATGGGCGCCACGCTCGCTTGGCTCAAGGAGACGGCCCAGTGGGCTTGAGCCCTCTTCCCGCGGGCGAGTTGCCGCGCAAGGTCGTCCACATCGGGAGCGGCCTGTTCGCTTTGGCGCTCCGGTTCCTCGGACCGGTCGGCTCCGCCGCGATGGCCTTGTTCGCGATCGGCTTCAACTTCTTGCTCCTGCCGCGCGTGGGGGGCAAGAACCTGCTGCGGGAAGGGGAGCGCGGGCGCTCGATCGGCATCCTCCTCTATCCCGTCTCGGTGTTTCTGCTGATCCTCGTCTTCTGGCGCCATCTGGAAGTCGCGGCGGCCGGTTGGGGACTGCTCGCGTTCGGCGACGGCATGGCCTCGGTCGTGGGTCTCTCGGTCGGTGGCGCGCGCCTTCCTTGGAACTCGAAAAAGAGCTGGGCCGGCACCCTCGCCTTCGTTTTGTTCGGCGGGGCCGCCGCGAGTTTCTTCGTGCTCTGGACGGCGCCCGGGGTCTACACGATCGCCTTCGCCGTCGCGTGTTGTTCGATCGCCGCTCTGGTCGCCGCGGCGCTCGAATCGCAGCCGCAAGGGCTCGACGACAACCTTGGCGTGCCGATGGTCGCGAGCCTGTTCCTGCTCGGCCTTCTGCTCACCCAAGGGCGCTGGGCAGACCTGCTCGCGGGGGGCTTTTGGACCCGGGCCGCGATCGGATTTGGGATCAACGCGGCGTTCGCGGCGGCGGCCTACGCGGCGCGCTCGGTCGACCGGTCCGGCGTGATCGCGGGGACTTTGTTGGGCACCGCCATCTACGCGTTTCTCGATTGGCGTGGGTTCCTTCTGCTGGTTGCGTTCTTCGTCATCGGCACCGCCTGCACCAAGTTCGGCTACAAGAGAAAAGCAGCGGAAAAGCTCGCGCAAGAGGCGGGAGGCCGGCGCGGCGCGCGGCATGCGTTCGCGAACGCCGGAGTCGCGGCAGGCTGCGCGTTGTTCGCCGCGGCGACCCCTTATCCCATCCTGTTCGGACTGGCGTTCGCCGGGGCTTTCGCGACCGCCGCGGCCGATACCGCGGGGAGCGAGATCGGCCAGCTGCTCGGCCGGCGGACTTTCAAGCTGACGACCCTTCGTCCGGTGCCGCGCGGCACGGAAGGGGCGGTCTCGCTCGAAGGTACGCTCGCCGGAATTTTCGCCTCGCTGGTGATCGGCGGCCTCGGCTATTGGGTCGGCCTCTACCCCGCGCCCGGGATCGCCGTAGTGGCGGTCGCTGCGTTCGTCGGGACGACGTTTGAAAGCCTGGTGGGCGGAGCGCTCGAACGCAGTGCGCTGCTCGACAACGAGGCGCTCAACTTCCTCAACACGCTGGTGGGCGCGCTGGTCGCGGCCTCCGCCGCGCTGGTGGGGATCTTGGGGCCTGTGAGCTGAATGAGCAAACTGAACCTCTATCGCCAACTGGCGCGGCCCTTCACGCTGCTGCCGCCGCTGCTCGGCATCGTCTCCGGCGCGATCTGCGCGTTTGGCTCGATTCACAACCCGGATCCGAGCCGGCAGGTCACCCTGTCGGTGATTCTGACGATCGCCCTCGGTTCGCTCTGCGCCAGCCTGATGAACGCGGCGTCGAACGCGATCAACCAGATCTACGACCTGGAGATCGACCGGCTGAACAAACCGGACCGGCCGCTGGTGACCGGCGCGCTGTCGATCCGCGAGGCGTGGAAGTTCACCTGGGTGCTCTACGCGTTCGCGCTCTTTCCCACCTGGCTCGTCGTCCCCTACCCGTACGTCACTTGGGGAGAGAAGCTGCACGCGCCGGTCGGGGCGCACGTGGTGTTCTTCATTTACCTGCTCGGCCTGGTGTTTACCTTCGTCTATTCCGCACCGTCGCTCGGGAGGACGAAAGTTCGCGGCATGGCGGCGAATTTCACCATGGCGATCCCGCGCGGCTTCCTGCTCAAGGCGGCGGGCTGGGGAATGGTGGCGCCGGTCGCTTCGACCGAGCCCTGGTTCATCGGCCTCGCGTTCTTCCTATTCCTGATTTTTGCCGCCTCGACCAAAGACTTCGCCGACATCGAAGGGGACCTCGCAGGCGGCTGCCGGACGCTGCCGATCGTCTACGGGGTGAAGCGCGCGGCCTGGATGATCAGCCCCTCGTTCGTGCTGCCGTGGATTCTGCTGCCGCTCGGCGCGCATCTTCGCGATCCGAACGAACCGGGGCACGCGATCCTTACGGGCAACCCCACGCTGCTGATCGCCTTGGGCGCAATCCTCATGCTTTGGGGCGCGTACACGGTCTATCTCCTGGTGCGCGATCCCGATTCGCTCACCGCGACCGAGAACCACCCGTCCTGGAAGCACATGTACCTCATGATGATGTTCGCCCAGGTGGGTTTCGCCCTGGCGTATATTCTCTAGAGGGGCTCTGAAAGGGGCTTTCCGGAAAGGACGCCGAGCGATGACCGAAATCCACTACGAGCACGACCTGGACGAGCACGCCGACGAGCGCGAAGAAGAGGCGCAAAAGGCTCTCGCGGGCGATGCCGAGATTCCCGCGCCGAAGCTGCTCGGTTTCTACGATCGCCTGAGGCAGCGGATCTTGAAGGCGGTGGAGCGGCGCGGCAACAAGTTGTCCGCCGACGCGGTCCGCGCGCTGATCCTGGTGCCTGACGTCTTCATGCTGCTGGTCCGCCTGTCGCTCGACAAGGAGGTCCCGGGCAAGACGCGCGCTTTGATCGGCGGTGCGCTCGCCTATTTCATCCTGCCGTTCGACCTGCTGCCTGAGGCGATCTTGGGCGGCGTCGGGTTCATGGACGACCTGATTCTCGCCGTCGCGGTCCTGTCTCAAGCGTTCGGCGGCGAGCTGGAGCCCTACGCCCGCCGCCACTGGAGCGGCTCGGAGGATCTCCACAAGGTTTTGAACGACATCTCTTCCGTGGCGCACTCGCTGCTGGGCGACACGTTGTATCAAAGGCTGGAACGCCTGCTCGGCCGGCGCGGCGTGAAGATGTAGGGGCGGCCTGACGACCGAACCAGGGGCGGCCCCACGGGGACCGCCCCCACTGGCGTTGAGTTTTTCCCGAACCGCTTACTTGCCCGGCATCTCGGCGGGGTCGCCGTGGTGGCCATGCGGGCCGAAGTGCATCTCCTTCTGGAGCGACTCGAATTTCTCCTTCTGCTCGGAGGTCAAGAGCGCCTGAAACTGCGTGTGGAAGTCGGCGTGCGCGGCCTCGGCCTTCTGGCGCATCTGGTAGGCCTGGATCGAGAGAGAGCCGACTTCGGCGGCCGGAGCGTTGCTCTTGAGCGCCTGATCGAGCTGATCCTGGATCCGCATCATGTCGGCGTGCATCGGCTCGACGGTCGCCTTCATCTTGGTTTCGATCTCTTTGGCCGAGGCCTTTTGATCGTCCGTGAGGTCGAGCGCTTTGGCGAGGTGGTCGACCATCGAGGGCATGTCCTTGCCGTCGTGCATCTTCGCGGAGTCCGGACCGGGGCCGCCGCAGCCGTGACCGCCGTGATGACTGAAACCGCGATGGCCGAAACCGCCGGCATGCGCCAGGGCGAGCGGCACGATCAACAGGCCGGCGGCGAGAAAGTAGATCCAACGTTTCATGGTGTTTCTCCTGGAGTCGGTTCAAGAGCGCCCACCGCGCGCGGCGCCTCCCGTCGGAGGTCATCCTAGACCACGCGGAACGGAGACTCTTCAAGTTGAAGTCAAGCTTAGGTAAAGAATGTAAGGCCGACCCCCTTGAACACGGCGGGCGAGAGGACTAGAGTCAGCGGTCCATTCGTTGCTCTCGAACGAAGTCTGCGGGGTGTCGTATCGGCAAGCGGGCGGCTTTCCTGACGGTACCGGGTCTGACGGCTCTGGGCCTGGCGGCTCTGGGTCTCGGTGCGACGGTGCTCTGCCCGCCGCTCGCCGCGGCTCCGCCGCGGCGTTCTTTGCCCTCGCTCCGCCCGGCCGGCTCGGGAGATGTCCGGATCGGCCTCGCCGGCACCGGACGGCGGGTCATCTTCAACGAGAGCGTCGTGCAGCACGCCCGTCGCTTCGCCACCGAGCTGGTCGCCGTGCCGGACCGACAGCTGGAACCGCTGATCGAGGTCCACGCCCGCGCCCAGAGTCTCGACCCGAAGCTGGTCGAAGCGGTGATCCAAGTCGAATCCGGATACAACGCCGCGGCGCTGTCGAACAAAGGGGCGATCGGCCTGATGCAGCTGATGCCCGACACCGCCCGACTGCTCGACGTGCTCGACCCCTACGACCCGGTCCAGAACCTGCGCGGCGGCGTCACCTATCTGAGGAACCTGATCGACCGGTTCTCGGGCCAGGTGGAGTACGCCCTGGCGGCCTACAACGCCGGGCCGGGCGCGGTCGAGAAGCACGGCGGTATTCCCCCCTATCCGGAGACCCGGGAATACGTCCGGCGCGTGCTGTCGCTCTACCGCGGCGATGCGACGCTTCGGGTACCCCCCGCCGGGATCGCCGCCTACCCGGGACGCAAGACCTTCGTCGTCGAGCGCCCGGGCAAACGCCCGCTGATCACGACCGCGATTCCCCGCTGATCCCGCGCTGATCTACTGCACCGGCACCCGGCCGGGGAAGCCGTCCTCGTAAGTGTGGAAGTAGCGCAGGCCGTCCTCCGGATAGCGCCAGGAGTAGTAGCCGGCGCCGTTGTCCCAATCGACCCGCCAGAGACCCTGGACCACGCAGCCGAACGCGATCACCCGTTCGGCCCAGCTTTGCACCACCCGGTCGCAGGCCGCCTCGATTTCCTCTTTGCGGCGCTCCATCTCGTCGCGGCTCTGGATTCGGTTGATGATCGCTTCGACCTGGCGGAAGGCGATGTCGGTCACGTCGCGGACGTGGGGGAACGTATCGACCGCTTCGTCGTAGGAGAACATCCGTTTGGGCAAGGAGGGCGGCATGGGGCGGGATTGTACAACCCGCCGACGAGCGCACAGCGCTGTCCGCGCAGTAGAATCCGCGTCCCATGAACGAAGGATCGCGTGGCCACATCGAAGTCATCACCGGGGGGATGTTCTCCGGCAAGAGCGAGGAGCTGGTGCGGCGGCTGCGCCGCGCGGTGATCGCCCGCCAGCGGATCCAGGTGTTCAAGCCGGGGGCCGACACCCGCTACGAGCCGGAGCGCTTGGTCACCCGGGACAAACGGGAGCTGCAGGCGGAGTGCGTGCCGGACAGCGCGGAGCTGCGCCGCCGCCTGGCGCTCGGGGTGCAGGTGGTGGGCATCGACGAGGCGCAGTTTTTCGATCTCGGGCTGGTCGACCGGGTCGACGAGCTGGCGGACGCCGGAGTCCGGGTGATCGTCGCGGGTCTCGATCTCGATTTCGAGCGCCGGCCGTTCGGACCGATGCCGCAGATCCTCGCGCTCGCCGAGTACGTCGACAAGATGCACGCCGTCTGCATCCGCTGCGGCGCCCCCGCCCACTACAGCCAACGCATCGCGGGAGGGGATTCCCAGCTTCAGGTGGGAGACATCGAATCCTACGAGGCCCGGTGCCGCCGCTGCTACGAAGTCTTTACCCCGTAGAAGGCGAAGGAAGCGTAGGACGCCGACCCGCCGCCCTATTCAGGTGTGGATCAACTCCAGCCGCGCGAGGACGACCAGCAGCGTGGGGATCAGGTTGGTGTTGATGATGTCGTGCAGGCTCGCCTGCCAGCCGAAGCCGTCGCGCAGGTCGAAGTACTCCATCACCAGCGAGAGCACGAGCCCGGGGACCAGCGCCCAGAGGGAGGAGAGCTTGCGCCGGAACAGAAGCAGGGCGACCAGCAAGCAGAGGATGCCGATGTAGACGTGGATCGCGTCCTTGGTGAGCGGCAAGACCGACATCCAGGCGAGCTTCCACAGTTGGTAATCCGACTTCATCTGTTGGAGCTTACCAGGCTCTACAGCCGGCGGTGTTTCGCGACCGGGATCGCCTGGCGGATGCGGGCGACCCGTTCGAGGTCGATCTCGGCGAGCGCGAAGCCCGGCCCGTCGGAAACCGACGCGATCACCTGGCCCCAGGGGTCGATGATCATCGAGTGCCCCCAGCTCTCTTTGAGCCCGCCGTCGTCATGCTTGCCGACCTGGGCCGGGGCGAGCACGTAGCATTGGTTTTCGATCGCGCGGGCGCGCAGCAAAGTTTCCCAGTGGTCCTTGCCGGTCGCGAGCGTGAACGCCGAAGGAACCGTCAAAATCTCGGCGCCGTTCTTGGTGAGCGCCCGGTAGAGCTCGGGGAAGCGCAGGTCGTAGCAGATCGACAGACCGAGCGTGCCGAACGGCGTCTTGGCGATCGCCAGCTCGTCGCCCGCCTCGCAGGTGTCGGACTCGGAGAACTTGACGCCGCCTGGAATGTCCACGTCGAACAGGTGGATCTTCCGATAGCTCTTGAGGATCTTGCCGTTGGGGCCGAACAGGACGCTCGTATTGGCGCACTTTTTCGCCGGGAACGGCGAAGCGCCCTCGCTCCGTTCGTTGTAGGAGCCGAGCAACAGGTGGATCTTGAGCTTTTTGGCGAGGGCGCCATACCGTTTAGGGGTCGATCCCCAGAGGGGGTCGGCGAGTTGTACCTTTTCGGCGTGCGGTCCGAGGTAATTCGTACACTCGGGCGTCGCGACGAATTGAGCTCCGGCTGCTGCCGCCCGGCGGATCAGCTCGCTGGCGTTCTGCCAGTTGTCCTCCTCGTCGGAGGTCGAGGTCATCTGGACGACGCCGGCAAGGATCATGCGCCGCTTTCTAACACAGCTCGAAGGTTATGCTCACTCCATCGTGCCCCGATCGCCCCAGAAGAATTCTTCGCGCAAGCCGATCCGGCTCTCCGGCGCCGTGGCGGTCGCCCGCATTCTCGCGACGGTCGAGCTGATCCCGGAAGGGCGGGTGGCAACCTACGGCCAGATCGCCTTCCTCGCCGGTCTGCCGGGGCACGCGCGCCAGGTCGGCTTCGCCCTCCGCGGCCTGCCCGAGGGGAGCACCGTCCCCTGGCAGCGGGTGGTCAACGCTCAAGGGGAGATCAGCTCGCGCG
This sequence comes from Acidobacteriota bacterium, assembly GCA_040005235.1. GTDB lineage: Bacteria > Acidobacteriota > Thermoanaerobaculia > Multivoradales > UBA5704 > DASYKS01. The sequence goes on from JBDTZG010000005.1 coordinate 23,770, forward strand.
ACGACCCGGCGTGGGAAGGTTTCCAGCGTCACCTGCTGGAAGAGGAAGGGGTCCGCTTCGAAGCGAAGGGCGAGCACGGCCGGATCGATCTGGATCGTTTCGCCTGGGACCCGGACCCGGGCATTCGGCCCGCCCCAAAAAGACGGTGACCGGCGGAATGGGCGGGTTTCGGCTCGCCTTTAGCCCCTTAGTCCCCCTCTGGCCCGTTGCTGCGCACAGAAGGTATACAGGAGCCCCGCGCTCCTCCATCGACCGGAGGTGTATTTTGAAGGACTGTAGAACTGTTGTTTTGCCTAGGATTTCATTTATGCGTGCCGTTTTGCTGCTCTCGATCCTGATGCCCCTCGGGGCGGCCGGCGCCGAGGAAACGCCGTCGTCGGGCCTCGCGGCCCCGGCATCGATCAACCTCGGGGTTGGCGGGTTCTGGAAGCCGGTGGGTGCCGCGCCCGCCTTCTTTGGGCAGTCCGAGAACCTGGAGGACGACGATCCGGTGTCCGGCGCGATCCATACCGTCGCGGCCCATCCGACCAACGCGAAGGTCCTCTACGCCGGAGCGGTCAACGGCGGTATCTGGCGAACCCTCAACGCGGATTCGCCGACCCCGAGTTGGAGGCGCTTGACCGACGACCAAAACTCCAACTCGATCGGCGCGCTCGAATTCGATCCGACCGACCCGGTCCATCTGACCTTGGTGGCCGGTATCGGCAGCTGGAGCAACTTCGCCAATAGCGGGGGCCGGGCCACGGGACTTTTGCGGACCACCAACGCCGGCATCACCTGGACGCCGATCGAAGGCGGCGGCGTCCTGATCGATAAAAACGTCTCCGGCGTCGCGGTGCGCGGTTCGACGATCGTGGTGGCGGTCGATCGTTCGGCGCAGTTCACTTTCGCGACGATCGGCATCTTTCGTTCGACCAACGGAGGGGCGACGTTCACTCAAATATCCAACGGCAACGGGAGCGCCACCGGCTTGCCGGGCGGCCCCTCTTACGACCTGGTGGGTGATCCTCTACGGCCGAACCGTCTGTTCACCAATGTCGATTTCGCCAACATACTTGGCGGGGTGAACGGGATTTATCGCAGCGACGACACCGGCGCCACTTGGACCCGGGTGAGTAGCCCGGCGATGAATACCTTGCTCACGGGGAACATCTTCAACGTCGAGCTCGCCGTCGGCCGTCACAACAACGTGTATTGCGCAATGGTCGATGACACCATGATCGCCGGCGCCCTCTTCGCGGTGTTTCGCTCCGGAGACGGCGGCACGACTTGGACGCGGATGGATCTTCCCTCCACTCCGGACGGCGGCATCCATCCAGGACATCAGGGGTTCAACAACTTATCGATCGTGGCCGATCCGACGAATGCGAACCTCGTCTACATTGGCGGCGATCGCCAACCGTACCGGAACGAGCCGCTCGGCGGACCGATCCAGTGGCCCAATTCGATCGGCGCCAACAATTTCACGGGCCGCCTGTTCCGCGGCGACGCGAGCAAGCCGGCCGGTGGTCAATGGGTGCATCTGACCCACTCGAAAACCCTGGGCGCGCCGGGTGGCGGCACCGCTCACAACACCGCGCCGCATGCCGATTCGCGCGAGATGGTTTTCGACGCGGCCGGCAACCTGATCGAGACCGATGACGGCGGCATCTACAAGCGGACCCGCCCGCAGAACAACACGGGGGATTGGTTTTCCATGGTCGGCGACATGCAAGTCGGCGAGTACCACGACGCCGCGTTCGACGCGAACAGCGAGACGCTGACCGCGGGCTCGCAGGACAACGGCTTTCAATACCAGCTTGCAGCCGACGATGACGACTGGTCGCTTCTCCTCCAGGGCGACGGAGGGGACGTTGCGACCGACGACACGACGATTCCCGGCGTTTCGATCCGCTATGGCAGCATGCAGAATTTCGAACGCTTTGTGCGGACGTTTTGGGATGCCGACAACAACTTCCTCGCGTTCGACGAACCGGCGCACACCCCGCTCGGCGGTGGGGCCCCGGTGGTGGGTAGCCCCGTCACTCCTGTGGAGCTCAACGGGGTCGATCCGACCCGCTTGGTCATCGCCGCGGCGAACTCCTTCTACGAGTCGTTCGACCAGGGCGATACGGTCACCGAAATCGCCCCCGGTCTGGGCGTGAACCACATCCAGGGGCGCGTTCCTCTCGCTCCGGTCGCCTACGGTGCGGGAACCAACGTCGCCGCGCTCTACGTCGGTTCGGATGACCGTCTCTACGTGCGAACGGCGCCGCACCCCGCGCCCCTGCTCCAATCTCTCGCCTTCCCGGGCACGGGCAGCGGCCGATCGCTCGTCGATATCGCGCTCGATCCGGACAATGCAAGCGCCGTGTTCGTGGCCGACGTGGGGAGGGTCTTCACCTCGCGCAACGCAGGATCGTCCTGGAACGACATCACGGGCAACCTCACCGCGCTGGGCGCCGGAAGACTGCAGACCCTGGTCTACCTCAAGACCCGGCTGGGCGATGGGCTCGTGGTCGGCTCGCAGACCGGCGCCTGGATCGCCTCCAAGCTCACCGGCTTTTCGCAGTGGTACCCGCTCGGGAAGGGTCTGCCGACTGTCCCGGTGTTCGACCTCGATTATGACATCGGCGCAGATCGTCTGATCGCCGCCACCTTGGGACGCGCGGCTTGGACACTCGACCAGGTAAAGGTCGCGGTCCTGCTTGCCCGTTGACTTCAGGATTCCGCTCGTGGGAGATCTCGCCATGCCAGTCCCTTCCTGCCGTCCTCGATTCACCCTGCCGCTCGCCGCGGTGGGGTTTGCTTTCTTGATCGCCGCCGCGCCGGTTCCCGTGCGGGCCTCTCAAGTGTTGGGCGACGGCGCGGTGGTCGATTCCATCCGGGGCATCGCCTACCTAGCCCAACCTCAAGGAGGGATCGAGGCGCTCGATCTTTCGACCGGCCAAGCGGTTTGGCGCAGCGCCGCCGCGGCCAAGCCGCTCGCCCTGGCCGGGGGAACCGGCGAAGCACTGCTCGCCCAAATGGAGCCGGGCACCGGTGGCGTGCTTCGCATCGCGACGCTCGATCCTCGAACCGGCGCGGAAAAAGGGCGGGGCGAATTGGCCCTGCCTGCCGGCCTTTGGGCGAGCGTCACCGACAACTTGCGGGGTACTTTTCGCCTTCGCGCTGCGGCGGTCCACGACGGCGGTTCTATCCTCCTCGCCTGGACGGCTACGGCCGCTGCGCCGCTGCATGGCTTCGTGCCACCGGACCTCTCCTTGCGGGTTCCGATCGGCGCTGCTGTTGCCGCTCCCACCCCTGCCGCCAAGGTCGGAGGGTTCGAGCGCGGCGCCGCCCGGCTCGACCCGGTGACCGGGCGCATCACCCCGGTGGCCGATTCCGAGGTCGTGGCTCTCGCTGCCGCGATCGATCGGGGCCTCGCGCCGGGCGGAGCGGCCGAGGTGGCGGGCGCCTCGGGGCCCTCCGGGTTCGCCTCGATCGACGGCCGTCACGCGCTCACCAGTGAGCGGGTCGCCGGGTCGCTACATACCTACCGCTGGTCGATCTCCGTTCGCCAGACCGGCTCCGTTCTCGCCGTGCTCGACGTTCCGGTATCGTTCGCGCCGTTCGTGGTCGTTGGCGGGAAGGTCATCTACCTAGCCCAGCCCTCCCTGCGGCGTGAGAACGGCGTGACGATCGGCCAACCGCTCCGCCTGCGGGCGCTCGACCTCCAAACCGGGGCGGAAAGCTGGCAGGCGGTGGTGCGCGATTCCGCCTATCGCGGGCCGATCCCTCCGTAGTCGGATTTTTCGCGGGGCGCTCCGAGCGGGCGCCTCGCAACCGCGAACCTCCGTACGGGTGGTCAGCGCCAACGGCAGTTGATCCGCTGCCCGAAGATGCAGCTGACTTGGCGCCAAGATTCAAGCGTCGGCAGGCGCAGACGGCGGCTCTGGTAGATCCGAATCCGGGTTGTCGAGCATGTACGAGAGCTCGGCGGCCATCCGCGAGACTTCCTGCCGGACCTCGCCTGCGAGGATGCACAGCCTCTCTTCCGTCGGGTCGAGCGGCATGTAGCTCGGGGTCCGTTCTAGGTCGCCGAGCCGTTCTTCAATCCCTCGCAAAATGTCTTCGGCCATCCGCATCTTCCGGTGAACGCTGTCTAGATACGTTGGTCTCGAGCTCATCGTTGAACCTCCGAGAGATGGCGGGAACGATACTCGAAAACGGCGAGGTTCCGTGAGAGATCGAGCGCGAGACCGGGGCTCTCGCTCGGCTAAACGCACTGATCCCCACGTTCCGGCCAGCCGAAAAGAGGCGAGGCGGCGAGAAGCCGCCCCGCCCGCGATCTTCTAATTCTGGTGCGGGTTGTTCTCGGCGAAGTACTCGTGGCTGTCGGCGTTGGCGACTGCCTTGGTCGGATTCTTGGTCGCGAGCTTCTTGCAGGCGGTCTGACCGTAGGCGTTGTCGTTGGTGCCGGCCACGACCGTGAAGTGGCTGGTCTCGTGAACCAGGGTGCCGGCCTTCGAATCGGTGCCGGTCGCCGGGGCGGCGAAGAAGGCGCCGCACAGGTGGACGTGGTAGGGCTGGTTGGAGTAGACGAACGCGTAGAGCGTGTTGTCCGACGCGCAGTCGCAGTCGAGCTGGAAGGTCTGGCCGGAGAAGGCGTTCTTCAAGCTGTTGTAGTGCGACTGGACGGTCGAATACCGCGAGCTGGTATAGGCCCCGAACCAGGTCACGTAGCGCGCGTCGGTCGCGCGCGAGGCGGTGGGCAGGCCGACCAGGAAGTTGTACGACTCGGTCGCGTAGTTCTGGGCGTTGGTGAGCGCGCTGCCGATCGACGTGATGTTGCCGTTCGAGCAGTTCAGGTAGGTCGGGGTGAGCGCCCGGCCCGGATGCGGGGCCGGCAGTGCGATCCCGATCTTCGTGCCGCTCAGATCTTTGCCAGACAGAGTGAGATCGACGGTTTGGGATTCCAGGGCGTCGAACGTGCCGACGGCGGTCAGCCCTTTCTGGAAGTCCTCATGCACGAAGTCGATGCCGGCCGCCGCGTAGCGCACCGTGTAATGCCCAGGCTTCCGCATGTCGTAGACGGCCGACAGGTCGAAGGTCACCGACGCGCTTTCTCTCGCCGGAATGCGGACGTAGTCCGAAGGACGCGGCGCAGCGCGCTTGACCAGCCGGCCGGTGTAGGCGACAGACTCGCCGTCGCGCTCGACGACGAAGAGGTCGCCGTCGAAACCGGCGAGGGGGGTCTTCCACTTGAGGACGAGCAGATCGTCCGCGCCCTGGTTGGCGAGGGTAAAGCGCACGTTCACGCCATCCGCCGTGGTGAGCGCCGTCCTGTCCATCGACAAGCTGGGTACCAGAGCGGCGCTACCGCGAGAACCGGCGATCGCCGGCATCCCCGCAACAGCCATCAGACAAACCGCGACGATGCTCCATTGGACCTGCTTCCGCATGAGGTCTCCCCCTTCTGGTGATCTAAGCCTCCCGCATCGGTGCTGGGGCTTTTGAGAGCGCAGACTGATTTGCCTAAACAGTGTGCAGGGAGATCCCGAACGGGACAAGGACCGAATTTGGCGGGGGCCCTGGGCGCTTGCCGTGCAGCCGGAATCAGTCGTCTTGGCGGGAGCCGTGACGACATGTCCAGATCCTTGAGGGAACGGCGAGATCCGCTTACCGTGAGTAATGGTCGTAAAGTGGATCGCCTCGCCTGTAGCACAGTCCGGCGTGTCGCACTCGACCTTGTAGAGATCGATCCGATTGTGATCGCCGAACACCGGATTGCCGCGGGCGCCGGCCATGTAAAGATCGCCGTGGATGTTGCCTTCCCGCAGGAACTGGAAGGTTTGATGGGAGTCTTCGACTTCCGGCACTTTGGTCCGGCTGACGAATTCCCAATCGAGATCCGGGCTCGAAAGGTCGCCGATCGTCGAGCGGTAGAAGTAGATCGGGTCCTCTTGTTCGAAACCGCCTTTGACCGACATCAGGTACAGACCGTTCTGTAGCGGGGTGACGCCGAAGCCATCGGACCCTTTGAGCGGCTTGGTGTCGGGATCGTCCGCCGGCCCGTCCATGGGCGCGAACTGGCTCCGAAACGCGGGGTCTTCCGGGTTGCTGACATCGAAGAATAGGATCGCCGTGGGATGCGGCGCCACGTCGTAGCTCGGGTCGGGAATCGGCGGCAGCGGGAAAGCCCATCTTGAAGACGACGAGGTTGCCGTTGCGGGTCTCGCCCGGAGAGTCGTCGCAGACCAGCTCGTCGGGGAGGAACGGGATGTCCGGTGTGTTGCCGCTGCGGGTGACCAGGAAGAAGGGCGTGCCGTCCGCGCCGTCGACCCGCGTGATCGCCTGATAGTGCCGGCACTGGCTGGGATTCGGAGTGGTGCTGCCGGCCCCGCCAAGGAGACGCCGGGGCCGCCTAGCCCCTGGATTTATTGATGCGAGCGGCGTGCACAGGGGGCAGAGAAGCGAGAACCGATTCCAGCCGCCCGACCTCCGCCGGCTTGACCAGATGGTCGTCGAAACCGGCGGCGCGGGAGCGGGCCCGGTCTTGATCGCTGCCGTAGCCCGAGAGTGCCACCATCCGTACGTCGCCGAGGTCAGGGTTGGCGCGCAGGCGGGTCGCCACCTGGTAGCCGTCCATGCCCGGAAGGCCGATGTCGAGAAAGATCAGGTCGGGATGAAACTCCGACGCGGCCACGAGGGCCTTGGGACCGTCGTTGGCCTCGCGCACCTCGTGGCCGTTCAGCCGGAGCAGGAGGCCGAGGCTGCCGGCCGCGTCGCGGTTGTCGTCCACGATCAGGATGCGGCGGGCGGGCTGGAGCGATGGCGGCGCCTTCGACGCTCTGGAGACCGGGGCTTCGGCCGTGAGGCTCTGGGTCTCGGCAAGCGGGAGGCTGATCACGAACTCGCTTCCCTTTCCGAGGCCGGCGCTCTTCGCGCTCAAGGTGCCGCCGTGGAGCTCGGTCAGGCGTCGCGAGAGGGTCAGGCCGATGCCCAGACCCTCTTCGGAGCGCGACGCGGTCGAATCCGCCTGCACGAAAAGATCGAAGATCTCGGAAAGGAGCCGGGGTTCGATCCCTCGCCCGTTGTCGCGCACGCAGATTGTGGCGGACGATTCCGCGGACCTCTCGGCCGTGATGACAATCCGCCCTCCCTTGGGGGTGAACTTGGCCGCGTTCTTGAGCAGGTTGACGACCACCTGGATCATCCGCATCAGATCGACTTCCACCGCCAGCGGGTAGGGAGGCAGGTCGATCTTCAGGCGGTGGTTGCGTTGGGCGATGAAATCGCGACAGCTCTCGACCGCGCGATGGAGGACCAGGCGCGCATCGATCGACTCCTTGCGCAACTTGATCACTCCTCTCGTGACGCGGCCGACATCGAGCAGGTCGTCGACCAGACGAACCAGATTCTCGACCTGCCGGGCCATCATTTGATGCGTTTCGCGCGCCAGCGGCTCCAGCGAGCCGATCTTTCCCAAGAGGTGGATGCCGTTGCGCAACGGACCGAGCGGATTGCGCAGCTCGTGCGCCAGAATAGCCAGGAACTCGTCCTTGCGGCGATCCGCTTCGCGCAGGGCGGCCGAGGTGCTCTCCGCGGCGACCCGGGCCACCTGCCCTTCGAGAAACCGAATCTTTTCCTCCTCCTGTCGTTTCTGGCCGGTGAGATCGGTGAGGAGCACGCAGATCATGTCCTCGTCGACGAGCAGCGGGCTTGCAGAAACACCGGCGGGAAAGATCCCGTCGGCGCGCCGGATCGAGACCTCGCGATAGATGTCCTCGGTGAGCGCAAGAGCCAGCGCGTTCGACAGCTCGTCCCGGTCGGCCTCGACCACGAAGTCGCTCAGGCGGGATCCGATCAGGTCGGAGAGCGGCACGCCCAGGAGGTCGGCGAGCCGCTGGTTGACATAGAAAATCGTTTCGTCAGCGGCCAGCGTCGCCGCTCCCTGCTGCATCCGTTCGATCAACAGACGGTAGGGCCGGTCGACGCCGCCGAGAACCAGGACGTGATCCTCGGCGTTTCGATGCACCAGGAAGGCGTCGACCTCGCCGCTGGAAATCGCCTGGATGGTCGACTCGGCTTCTTCCAGCCGCTGGCGCAGCTCGTCGTTCTCCAGCCGCAGGTCCTCTAGAGTCCGCAGTTCCATGATCAGGGGCGCCGCGGCCTCAACTGGAGACCGACGAGAGTCCGTTCGGTATCGGAAAGGTCGCCGATGATGCGGCGGATCGGATCGGGCAGTTTGCGCACGAGCGTCGGTATTGCCAGGATCTGATCTTCGCGGGCTAGCCTTGGGTTGACCAGCAAATCGACGACCTCGATTCGATAGCGGCCAGCGAGGTGCTCCTCGCACAGCAGTTTCAGGTTCTTGAAGGCGGTGACCGATTTCGGGGTCTGGCCGGCGACGTAGAGCCGCAGCTCCCAGATCTCTTCCGCACCCGCCCTCGCGGTCGGCGGTTCCTGTTCACTGACGGATGTCATGACCGTGTCCTCAAGGTTTCGTTAACGAGGCGCGGCAACCCACCCCCGTTCCTTGAGCAAGATTCAAGCCCACTGACCCTCACCCCGAGCCTCCGCGCCGCTTCCCAGGAAGCGGGCCGGCCCGGCAAATGTTTCCGTCGGCTTTTTTCCCCTCCCCGGACCCGTTACTTCTGCTCCGGGAACTTGAAGCCGATATAGGTTCCGGAGCTGAGCCCCATCAGCCCCAGAAGCGTGGCGCTGAACTCCGGCATCGTCAGGTCGTTGTAGACCGACGAGATGAACATGATCCCGAGCAGAATCGTCCAGGCGAAGATCTGGAAGCGGTGGAAGCTGTAGCCCGAGCTGTCGGCCAGGAGGTCGAGCAGAAAACCCCGGGTGACGCCCGAGGCCGCCGTGGGGTTGAGGGACTGGATCTGCAAGCTCAACTGAGAGAGCCGGGTACGGCAGTCCTGAATCTGCCGGTTGAGGCTGTCGCGGTTGGCGAGCTCCTCAGGTGCCAGGTTCGTGCGAACGCTCATCCCGTCGGCCTGCGCCTGGAGTGCCGGCAGGCTCTGTTCGACCGCCTGTTTCTCGGCAGAAAGATCCTGAAGCTTGGCCGCGTTCGCATTGTCCTTGCCGGAATCGATCAACGCCTCGCTCAGGGCGGTGCCGGCGCTGATGCCCATCAGGGCGAGCAGGGAGGCGGTGATCGTGTCGAGCGAGCCGGTGACCAGCCAGATCCCGAGATACGAGACGTAGATCAAGAAAAACCAGAACGCCATCTGCGTCCGCCCCAGGTTATAGGGCCGGAGCTTGCCGCCCGCCGGGGCCGGCCCGGTCTCGCGGATCAGGTTCGTCCTCCGCGCGAGCCAAAGCAACAGAAACATCGTCACCAGGGTGAGGATCACGGCGATCACCCCGTACCAGGACGAGATCACCGTCAGCGGGACACGGTTGGCGAGGCCAAAGTCGGTGTCGAAGGAAGAGTGCGACTCACCTTCGAGCCCGACGCTCAATGTGACCGGGTGACTGAGGCTGATCGGGGCGCCCAGCAGGTCGGTCCAGATCTCCCGGTTCTCGGGCGTCAGCTCAAGGTGGTACGAGAGCAGGCCCCGGGCCGGCTCGATCTCGTCCGGTGTGTTGCCGCGGATGGCCCGGCCGTTGATATAGGGGACGAGCTTGCCGGGGTCGTTCGTCTTCGACCACTCGGCCAAGTGGTCGACCCGCAACCGGATCAGGCCGTCGAGCTCGAGATGTCCTTCGACGATCTCGACCACCTTCGGCGCCGTGGAGACCGGCGCGGCTGCCGCTTTCGGGGAGGCCGGAACCGCTGCAGCGCTGGTCGCGGGCGCCGAATTTGAAGCCTGCGGACTCGTGTCGCCCGATTCCGTGCCTTGCGCCCGGAGGGACCAAGGGGGAACGACCAGCGCGAGCGCAACGAGACAAACCGGCCACAGAATACCTGCCGCTTTCGGTCGCATGCTTCCTCCGATGAGAGGGCGGAAGGTTAACCCGATTTCCTGCGGAGGCAAACCTATCGAAGCCGTATCTCTGCGGAATCGAGGCCCCGAGCGGCAAGTGAGTCAAGTCGTGAAATCCCCGAGCGGCCGCTCGGACGGTGCCGCTCGGGGAGTGGGGAGGAGCAAGGGAGGTCAGGCCGGCAGGTGGCGATCCCAGTTGCGGTGCTTGCCCACGGCCGCGACGAACGAAGACGAATCGCGTGTGATGGCCCAGTCCGAATTTCGGTCGTTCGGCACTCCGGCCGCCGCAAGTCTTTTCTCTCCTGCGCCCTCGACCAGAATCGCCTTGCAGTGCCTGTATTGGTCACGCAGGAAGTCGAGCGCCGGGCTCTGGGAGCTCGCGTCGCTAACCTCCCCGTCGGGAACGACCACGGCGTCGAACAGCACCGAGGGCATTGTCTCGAAGGTGGCATCCGCTTCCAACGAGCCCTCGGACGTCCGCATCGTTCCAAGCCGTTCCCCGACCAGCTTGACCACTGCGCCGGCGCCGGTCAGGAATTCGCGGGTCTTAAGCACCGACCGCGCCGCGGGCTTCGCGTCGACCAAAATCGCGATTTTCCGTCCGCGGATATCGCCCTCGCCGGGTCGGAAGGTGAGGGACAAGGCAGGCGACTTGGCGACCTCCGGGGCCGGCTGGTCGCTCAACAACCGCGGCATCGGCTTGGGCAGCGGGATGCCCAGGCCGCCAGCGACCTCCCGAGCGAGGTCGTCGGAAACATTGCGCAGCATTGACACCACGCGCTCCCGGATCGCCGGCACCTGCACCTTGGTCAGCTCGAAGCGGAAGCCGCGCACGATGTGCGCCCGCTCGTACTCCGTCTGGCTGTTCCAGAACAGAGTCGCCTGGGAGTAGTGATCGGCGAACCGCTCCGGCTTGCCGCGCACCTTGTCGCCCTCGACCGGTTCGGGGAAGCTGACGAACCCAGCCTTCCCGGCCTGGAACGGACAGCCGCCGGCGAGCGAATTGGGCTCGTAGGCAATGCGGCCGCGATGGATCGCCTGGCGGTGCAGGCCGTCGCGCTGGTTGTTGTGCGCCTGAGCCAGGGGCGAGTTGATCGGGATCTCGTGGAAGTTCGGTCCGCCGAGGCGCGACAACTGGGTGTCGAAATAAGAGTGGATACGCCCCGCGAGCAGCGGATCGTTGGAGAAATCGATGCCGGGCACCAAGTTCTGGACCCCGAACGCCACCTGCTCGGTCTCGGCGAAGAAGTTGTCGGGATTCCGGTTGAGCACCATCCGGCCGACCGGAACCACGGGCACCAACTCCTCGGGGACGAGCTTGGTTGCGTCGAGGATGTCGAAGCTGAAGGCTTCCGCTTGCTCTTCGGTGAAGATCTGGAGGCCCAGCTCATACTCCGGGAAGTTCCCGGCCTCGATCGAATCCCACAGTTCGCGGCGGTGAAAGTCCGAATCGGCACCCGAGATCTTGACCGCCTCGTCCCAATCGAGAGAGTGGGTCCCCGCACGCGGCGTCCAGTGGAACTTGACGAACCGCGAGGCGCCCCGAGCGTTGACCAGCCGGAAGGTGTGAACGCCGAAGCCCTGCATGGTGCGCAAGCTGCGCGGCACCGCGCGATCCGACATCACCCACATCAGCATGTGGGTCGATTCGGGCATCAACGAGACGAAGTCCCAGAACGTGTCGTGCGCACTCGCGGCCTGCGGCATCCCGTGGTGGGGCTCGGGCTTGAGCGCATGCACGAGGTCGGGAAACTTCATCGCGTCCTGGATGAAGAACACCGGAATGTTGTTGCCGACGAGGTCGAAGTTCCCCTCGTCGGTGTAGAACTTGGTCGCGAAGCCTCGCGCGTCGCGCGCCGTGTCGGTCGAGCCGCGCTCTCCGGCGACGGTCGAGAAGCGCACGAAGACCGGCGTCCGCTTGCCCTCTTCGGAAAGAAACGAGGCGCGCGTGTACTTCGACAGCGGGGAGTAGCACTCGAAATAACCGTGGGCGGCGGAGCCCCGCGCGTGAACGATCCGCTCGGGAATGCGCTCGTGGTCGAAGTGGGTGATCTTCTCGCGGAGGATGAAGTCCTCCAACAGGGCGGGGCCGCGGAGCCCTGCCTTGAGCGAATTCTGGTTGTCGGAAATCGGCTGACCGAAGTTCGTAGTCAGAGCCCGGCCCCCCGAATCGACCCGCACCCTGTCGAGCGGTTCGTTGCCGGGATTGAACCCGGCGCGCGCCGGATCCCCGGTCTTGCCCGACGGATTCGCCTCGGTGAGAGTGCTCGCGGTGACCGACGGATCGGACGGCTCGACGACGAAGCCGGCCCTTGGATTCCGCGCCGCGTCGCCGATCTCGAACGCTTTGTTGCGGTTCATCGGAAAGGCGGCTGCGAGCGGCTGCGCCTCAAGCGCCCGCCGCGCGGACGGATCGCCGCTTTCGTCAGGTGGATTCTTCTGGTTTTTTTGCCCGCTCTCGCCAGCAGCTTTTACAGATTGCCGGGACCGCTTTGGATTTGCCATCGTGTGTGTGCCTCCCCGGGGACGGGGAGCAAGGGGAGTGCCATGGGATCTCACTCCGAGACTGGCTTGGGTCTGGAGAGGAAAGCCACGTGAACCCGGAAAAGCCTTCCCCAGGTTCGGCAAGAGCTGCCCCCATCTCGCTATCGGGTCCTGCGCCGGCCGTGAATCGCCGAAACCGTCGAACGGCACCGGCTTCACGCTGAGGGGCGCGGCCGCTCGCAAGTTGTCGAAGGAAAGGGACTTACGATGGAGCGGGAGACGGGATTCGAACCCGCGACCAACAGCTTGGAAGGCTGTGACTCTACCCCTGAGTTACTCCCGCCCGGGGCCGTGCGACGTCGGGCAGTTTAAACGATTCGGGCGGTGGGGCGCTAGGCGGACTCCAGGCGTGCCGGCGTTCCACCTCGCCTGAGTGGCCGGTGCTATGGTGGGGAGGTAGTCGGCCCTCGCTTCGCTCCTCCCATTTTTTGGCATTGGATCCTGGGGACGCCTTGGAGGTCTCCATGCCGTGCGTCGCGGCGATTGGAAGAGGGACACGTGAAGAAGCCGCCGGACAGTGAATCGAACGACCGCAGCGGAGAGCTGGCCGAGCAGCGGGCCTTGGCCGCGGCAACGGCTCTGCGCGAAGCCAAGTCGTTTGCTCGGCGCTTGGTGGAGGTGCAGGAAAACGAGCGGCGCAGCATCGCCCGGGAGCTGCACGACGAGGCCGCTCAGGCGCTCGCCTCGCTGCGCTACGGACTGCGGCTGCTGGAGCGGGAGATCGAAGAGGGAGGCAGCGTCACCGAGCGGGTAGCGGAGTTGATGCAGCGAACCGACGCGGTGATCGACAGCCTGCACCGGCTGGTTGCGGATCTTCGACCGGCAAGTCTCGATCACCTGGGGCTCGAAGCGGCTCTACGTGAATATTCACGGTCGGCGGCGTCGAAGTTCGGACTCGACGTTCGCTTCAAGGCACGCGGGTTCGGCAGCGAACGGCTCCCCCAGGTCGTCGAGACGGCTCTCTATCGGGTGGTCCAGGAGGCGATGGTCAACGTCGCGCGCCACGCCCGCGCGGCCCGGGTCGACGTGTTGTTGGAGCATCGCGGCGATCGGGTGATGGTGATGATCGAGGACAACGGGGTCGGCTTCGAGCCGGATCTCGTGGAGCGCGGTGATCATTTCGGTCTCTTGGGAATCCAGGAACGTGCGGAGGCTTTGGGCGGGACGCTGACCTTGGAGAGCGCTCCCGGAACCGGGACCACAATCGTAGTGGAGGTGGCGAGTGCCGATCCGGATCCTGATCGCTGACGACCATGCCGTCGTCCGTTCCGGGCTTCGCGCCCTGCTGTGCGCCGCCCACGATCTCGAAGTCGTGGGCGAGGCGGAAAACGGCGAGGAGACGCTGCGGCTCGCCGAGGAGCTCCGCCCCGACACGATTCTGCTCGATCTGACGATGCCGCCGGAAAACGGCATCAAGACCGCCGCCCGGTTGAAAGAGAGGCATCCGGAGATCATCATCTTGATCCTCACCATGCACGAGGACGAGAGCCTGCTGCACGAAGCGCTGCGCGCGGGCGCCGCCGGCTACCTGATCAAGCGGGCCGAAGAGGCGGAAATCCTCCAGGCGATTCGCGCGACAAATCAGGGCGACATCTACGTTCACCCCGCCATGACCCGCGCGCTCCTTCACCAGACGGTCACGACCGAGCACCGTCGCGGAGCGTCGCCCAGCCCGTTGACCCGGCGCGAAGTCGACGTCTTGCGCCTGCTCGCCAAGGGCAACACCAACCGGCAGATCGCCGGCCTGCTCGGCCTTTCGATGCGCACGGTCGAGAACCATCGCGCCAACCTGATGGGCAAGCTCGGGCTGGTCAGCCGGGTCGAGTTGGTGAACTACGCCGAAGAGCACCAGTTGCTCTAGTCAGTTCCGCCCGGGTAGTTTATACTTAGTTCCGGATGGGGCTCTCGGGTAGAAATTGCTCTTCTCCGGGGCGTGCCGAGGGCTTAATCTTGGAGCATTCCTGAAAGGAAGGCACAGGCCATGAGCACTACCACTCTGATCATCATCGTTCTGTTGATTCTCCTCCTCGGCGGCGGCGGTTTCTATTGGCGGGGCCGCAGATAACCGGTTGGACAAGGGGTCAAAATGTCAAAGACCAAAACCGTCCGTCTCGTAACGGGCTTGGGCCTCGCCGTGCTGGTGGCGGGCGGCTTTTCAGCCTCTGCCCAAACCGCTCCTCCGCTGGGAACGCTGCAACACTTTGGCGTCTTGGGGCACTCGGGCGTGACCGGCTCCACCGGCTCGGGCACGATCGTCCAAGGAGACGTGGGCTCTTCGCCGACGGCGTCGATTTCGAACTTTCCACCCTCGAGCGTCGCTCCCGGGTTCGAAGTCCATTACATCAATGACTCGGCTGTGCAGCAGGCCCATGCCGATGCCATCACCGCCTACAACTTCTTGGCCGCGGAAGGTCCGGGCACGGTGCAAGCCGCGCAGCTGGATGGCGCCGTGCTGACCTCGGGGATCTATTCCTTCTCAGGCGGCGCCGCCGATCTGGCGGCCAACGGAACCCTGACTCTCAACGGGCCGGGGATTTTCGTCTTCCAGGTGGATAGCACCCTCACCGCCAACATCAACTCGAATGTCGTGGGCACCGCCGATCCCTGCAGCGTCTATTGGCGGGTGGGCTCTTCGGCGACCCTGAACGGCCTCACCTTTCTGGGCAACGTCATCTCGGATGCCAGTACCACCGTGGGCTCCGGGTCCAACGTCACGGGCCGGGCCGTTGCGGGGACCGGTGCTACCGGCGCGGTGACGATGGCCGGCTCCGGCGGCAACTCAATCGGGGGATGCGCTTCGTCCTTCTCGGTGACCGAAGTCCCGGCGCTCGGCAGCTTCGGATTTACGAGCTTCGTAGCGCTGCTCGCACTGGCAGGGTTCGTTCTTCTAAAGCGGCTCTCCGTTTAGCTCGCGCCACCTCCCTCCCGCCTTTCGGGCGGGAGGGAGGTACGGTTCGTGGATGCCCAGGCCTCAGGGTTCCGAAAGCTGCACCAGTTGTTTGCCCTGGTTCTTGCCATGCAGCATCCCGATGAAGGCTTGCGGAGCGGACTCGATGCCCTGTGCAATGTCCTCCCGGTATTTGAGTTTCCCTTCCTGCAGCCAGGCGGCGAGCTGCTCCAGGCCTTCGGGAAAGCGCTCGGCGAATTCCGAGACCAAGAAGCCTTCCACCTTCGCCTGTTTGACGATCAGCTGACAGAGCCAGCGCGGCCCCGGTTCGGGTCGCTCCAGGTTGTATTGCGAGATCTGTCCGCAGACGGCGATCCGCGCCTTCGGATTGATCAGAAGCACGACGGCGTCGCTGACGCTTCCGCCGACGTTATCGAAATAGACGTCGACTCCGTCGGGGCAGAGGTCGCGTAGGCGGTGTTCGAAGTCCGCGTCGGTCTTGTAGTTGAAGGCCGCATCGAACCCGACCTCGTCGATCAGCCAGGAGACTTTGGCGTCGGAACCTGCGACACCGATGACGCGGCAGCCTTTGATCTTCGCAATCTGGCCAACCAGCATTCCGACTGGACCGGCGGCCCCGGATACCACGACGGTTTCCCCTCGCTGGGGTTTGCAGACGTCGAGCAGCCCGAAATAGGCCGTGAGCCCCGGCTGGCCCAGCACGCCGAGGGCGGTCGAGATCGGTGCGAGGAGAGGATCGATCTTTCTCACCTCGCGCCCCTCGATGGCGGCGTACTCCTGCCATCCGAGCATTCCCGCCACGGCATCCCCTGCCCGAAGGCGTGGATTCTGAGACTCAAGGACTACGGCAACCGCGCCGCCGGTCATGATCTCGCCGAGCGCTATCGGCCGGGCATCCGAAGGAACCGCGTTCATCCGCCCGCGCATGTAGGGATCGAGCGAGAGGTAGACCGATCGGACCAGCACCTCGCCTACGGAGAGCGACGGGAGAGGCGAGTAGTCGAGTTGGAAGTCCGAGACCTTGGGGAAGCCGATCGGCCGGGAAGCCAGGGTGATCCGCCTGTTCACAATGGTCATCGCCGGAGGCTAATCTTCCGGCCCGTCCGGGGGAAAGAGCACTTACTACCCGAACGCGGGATCGTGGTGTAGGTAGAAACCACCCTCGTGCACCACGACTCGTTCCGGATTCGAAGGTCCGTAACATTGATGGGGTCCTCCCGTACAGGCAGGGGGAGGAACTTCATGCGATCCATATTCCAGAACATCCGCCACGGCACTCGGCTGTTGGCCAAGCGCCCCGGCTTCACGGCGATGGCCGTTCTCGTTCTCGCTTTGGGCATCGGCGCCAACACGGCGATGTTCAGCCTGGTCAACGCGTTTCTGTTCAAGCCGCTGGTGCTGCACGCGCCCGAGCAGATCGTCGGCCTCTACAGCAAAGACGTCAAACGGCCGGACAGCTACCGCGCCTTCTCTTATCCCGAATATCGCGAGATCCGCGCCTCCAACAAGGCTTTTTCCAGCCTCATGGCGCACAACATGGCGATGGTCGGCCTCTCCGAAGGGGAGTCGACCCGCCGGGTGTTCGCGGACCTCGTCTCCGCCAATTATTTCGAGACGCTCGGCGCGCCGCTTTCGCGCGGACGGGCTTTCACCGCCGAGGAGGAACGGCCCGGCAGCGCGATCCCGGTGGCGATCCTCAGTAGGTCGTTCTGGGAAAAGAACGGCGCCGATCCCGATCCGCTCGGCAAGCCGCTGCGGATCAACGGCAAGGTCTACACCGTCGTGGGGATCACCGCCCAAGGATTCACCGGCACGACGGCCTTGGTGACCTCCGACCTCTACCTGCCGCTCGGGATGTACGAGTCGGCGGTCAACGACTTCGAGGGGCGCGCGAGACCGCTTTCCGCGCGCGACAACCACGCGTTGATCGTCGTCGGCCGCCTGCGCCCCGGGCTGAGCCTCGAAACCGCCGACGCGCAGCTCGCCGCCACTTGGGGCCAGATGGACAAACCCCTGCCGGACGACAAGGACCAGGCCCTGGTCGTTCAACCTCTCTCCCGCTTGAGTGTCTCGACCCAACCGACCGACGACAAGGATTTGCGGGTTCCCTCGCTGCTGATGCTCTTCCTTTCGGGAATCGTCCTGCTGATCGCTTCGGGCAACGTCGCCAACATGATCCTCGCGCGCAGCAACGCGCGCCGCAAAGAGATGGCGATTCGCCTGGCGCTCGGCGCCGGCCGATCGCGGATCGTGTCGCAAGGGTTTATCGAAGGGCTGGTGCTCGCCTTTCTGGGCGGCGCGCTGGGTCTCGTCTTTGCCTATTGGGGCACCTCGCTCCTGGTCCGCTCGCTCTCGGCGATCGCGCCGATCCAGTTGGTTTTCTCCGCCGTGCCCGATCCGCGGGTGCTCGCCGCGACGCTCGGTTTTTGCCTGTTGAGCACCGTGCTGTTCAGCCTGGCGCCGGCCTGGAATCTGTCCCGGCCGAACATGACCACCCAGCTCAAGTCCGACGAGAAGACCGGCACCGAAGGAGGCAAGGATCGCCGCCTGCTCTCGCGGCGCAATCTGTTGGTCGTCGGCCAGCTCTCGCTTTCGTTGATGCTGCTGTCGATCGCCGGGCTTTTCATTCGCAGCTCGGTCGAAGCCGCGCGGGTTGATCCCGGGTTTCGTACCGACCAGGGGTTGATCGTCGAAGTCGATCCGAGCCTCGCCGGGTACGACAAGGCCCAAGGCGCGGAGGTCACCCGGAGGCTGGTCGAACGGCTGCGCGCGGTGCCGGGGGTGGAATCCGCCAGCCTGGCCGCGACGGTTCCTTTCGGCATGGTCTCTTTGGGGCGGACGATCCAGCGGGCGAGCGATCCGGCGAGCGACGCCAAAGATCCGGCCAAGAAGGACGCCCTGGTCAACTGCGGTTTCAACGTCGTCGGCACGGACTACTTCAAGACCCTGGGGATCTCCGTGCTGCGCGGGCGCGAATTTCAGGAGAGCGAGACGTTGGGGAGCGGCAAACCCGGTTCCGCCGCTTCGTCGGCGCCGGGCGTCGCGGTGATCGACAAACTCGCCGCCGAACGGCTGTGGCCGAAAGCCGACGCGATCGGCCGGCGGATTCGCCTGGTGGAAGGAGAGGCCGGCACCCCGGCGCGTGAGGTCGAAGTGGTCGGAGTCGTCGGCAACGTTCGGGAGCACATCATCGGCAGCAAGCCTCAGCCCTGGCTCTACGTCCCGTTCGGCCAGGTGACCCAATCGGACATGAACGTCCACCTGAAGGTCGCCGCTCAAGGCCCGGAGGCCGAAAGGCGTCTGCTCGACGCGATCCGGCGCGAGGTCCGCGCGGTGGACGCTCGCCTGCCGGTTTTGGCCTTCCGCACGATGCGCAGTCATCTGGAGGCGAGCTTCGACATCTGGATCGTCCGCACCGCGGCTCGGATGTTCACTCTGTTCGGCGTGATCGCCCTGCTGCTCGCCGCCGTCGGCCTGTACGGCGTCCGGGCCTACACCGTTGCGCGGCGAACGCGGGAGATCGGCATCCGCATGGCGATCGGGGCGAGCGCGGGCGACGCCCTGCGCCTGATTCTGCGGGAGGGGCTGCTGCTCACCGCGATCGGTTCGAGCGTCGGCCTGCTGCTCTCGCTGGCGCTCGGCAAAGTACTCGCCGGGATGCTCTATCAGGTCAGCTTCGCTGACCCGATCGTCTTTTCGGTCACTCCGCTGCTGCTCGCGTTCGTCTCGCTTCTCGCCTGCTACATTCCGGCGAGCCGGGCGGCGCGCATTCAGCCGATGGTAGCGCTGCGCAGCGAGTAGAGAACGAAAACCCGACACCAAGGAGCACCTCATGTCCACCGACCCATTGATCCAAGATCTTTCCACCCTCTTCCTTCGCGACCTCGACGGCCTTCGGCGGGAGATCGAGCTCTATCCGGACGACGCTGCGCCGTGGGCCGAGATTCCGGGCCTGCCGAATCGCGGCGGGACGCTCGCGCTCCATCTCGCGGGCAACCTGCGCCATTTCGTCGGGACGATCCTCGGGGGCAGCGGCTACGTGCGCGATCGGGATCTCGAATTTTCGGCGCGCGACGTGCCGCGAGCCGACCTGCTCGCCAAGGTCGCGACGGCGCGGCAGGAGGTCGAAGCGGGCCTCGCCGTGCTCGATCCGTCCGTGCTCGACAAGGACTACCCGCTGCCGCTCGGCGGGCGGACGATCTCAACCCGTCAGTTCTTGATCCACCTGGCGGTGCACCTGACCTTTCATCTCGGTCAGATCGATTATCACCGCCGGGCCTCCACGGGGGACGCAACGTCGGCCGGGGTGATTCCGCTCTCGGCGCTGGGGCGCGCAATTCCGGCCGGGTAAGCTTTTCTCAGGGGTCGGCCGCCTCCGTCCGGCGGCCCTGCCTATCTCTGATGACAGCTCGCTTCAGAGGGGCGCCGAGGGCAGGCCTGCCTCCCCCCGGCGTCACCTTTCATCTGCTTTAGAGGAGGGAGGCCGGGCATCGGCCTTGCGGTAGGGTGTCGCATCCGTCGGAACCGTCACCCAGCGCAATCAAGGAGGGCCCCGTGATTTCTCCCATAGCGACGACCTACGAGCACAACATCATCGTTCCGATTGCCGTCATGCCACCGCTGGTCCCGGGCAAGGATCCTCAGTTGGTTTGCCCGGCGTTCATCGTGCCTCCGGGGGACTGGCTGATCGTCTGGAATCTCGTGACCATCCGTCAGCCGGAGATCGCGAAGGCAACCTTTCCGGCTGAGAAGGGCATCGCCCTAATGTATGGACAGGGTCAGAATTTCGATTGGTCCCGGCGCATCTCGGAGACTCAATGGGTGGCGTCGGTCGGGAACGGTCCGAAAACGGCGATGGCCAAGGTGTTCCCGCTCTCTTACGTGGTGAGCTTTTACTATCCCGCGCCGGGCTCGAACAAAAAGGTTCGCTACACCACAAAAGACCGCGGCGTGATCAGCCACGACCCGACGATCGTGGTGTCGCAGGACCCGATCGACGGATAGTTTCCGGCGTCGGAAACGTCGGGTCGGAGCGCAGGGGATCGAACCAGGAGAACGCGAACCAGCGCGGATCGAGACCCTGCGCCTCGGCCCTTCGGGCATGGAACAGCGCGGAGCCCCGGTCGCCGATCACGATGTAGACGACCGCCGCTTCGAATGCCAGTTGGGCGTTGTCGGGAGTGAGGCGCAGCGCCTTTTGAATCGTCTCGATCGCCGGATCGGTCTGGCCGAGATGCGCCCGGGCTTGGGCCTGGATCGAGAGCATCGGCCAGTTGCCGAGGGTGGCCTCTCGTTCGGTCGAAGTGAGCAGGCCGCGGTAGAGATCGCGTGCCTCTTTTTCGCGGCCCAGCAGGGTGAGGCAATCGGCGAGATTGAGCGCGGCGGAGGGATCGAGCGGTTGGAGAGCGAGCGCGCGCCGGAAGCTCTCCTCGGCCTCGGAATAACGGCGCAGCAGTAGAAACGCCAGGCCGAGGTTGGAAAGCGATCCGGCGTCCGGTCGCCTAGCGACCAGCTGTTCGAGCAGGACGATCGCGCGTTGCGGATTGTTCAGCAGCTCGATCTGCGCCAGCGTTCGCAAGCCCTCGACGTTGCCCGGCGAGCGTTCCAACAGCTCGGCGAGATGACCGCGCGCGGCTGGCAGCCGCCCCGAGCGATACTCCGTGTTCGCCAGGATCAACAATGTTTTCCAGGAAGGCTGCATCCGTGCCGCGGCGGTCAACAGTTCGATCGCCTGCGGACCGTTGCCGCGCCGCTCGGCGAGCTGGCCGCGGCGGCGCAGCGCGGCGGCTGGATCCATCGGCTCGAACGCATCGAGCACCTTTTGCGCTTCGTCGAGATTGCCCGCCTGAAGCTCCAGATCGAACAAGCTGGCGAGCGGGCGCGGATCGTCCGGAGCGAGGCGCTGCGCCTGGCGGGCGAGGTCCAATCCTCGATCGAGATAGCGGCGCTCTCCGGTCTCTCCGAAACGGCGAACCGCAACGCTCGCTTCGAGAGAATAGATTTCGATCATCGCGGGCGCGCGGGAGCGCAACGCGGCCAGGTCGCTCAAGAGCCGGTCTTGGTCCGGGTCTTGGACCAGGCGTCGACGGAGGGCCAAATAGCGGGAGAAATCCTTCTCGTCGATGGCGAGCGCCTGGGTTTCGAATCGCGGTTTCCGGTCGGGATATCCCTCCCGGATCGAAGCGCTGATCGCCTCGGCAAACAGGCGCGGCCGCGAGGGGGGAAGCTGGAGCGCCGCGGTCCACAGCACCCTGCCGTCGCCGCCGCTCAGTCGGCGGAGGCGGACCTGGCAGAGATCCGCGGCGCAATCGGCTTGCCCGGTGACCACCTCGCCCGCCGCCACTGCGCGGGCGATCTGAGGTGTCGAGCCCGAGATCGCCTTGACCTGTGCGGATTCAACCGCCGCGACGCCATCGAGCGCGGCGAGGGCGCGCAGAATCGCGGCCTGCAGGTTGGCGGCGATCAAGGCCCGCTCCGGCTCGGGATCCGGGCCGCTGATCTTCGGTTCGATTACGGCGACGTAGATCGGCGGAGCGACGGGACGGCTGCGGAGGTAGACGAATAGGCCGAAGCCGATCACGGCGGTGAGAACGATGGACGTCGCGGCGAGGAGTGTGGTGCGAAACCGGGATTGGTTCTTCGGGCTGAGGGCATCCGCAGAGAGCGAAGCGGCCCTAGCGGCGGAGCCCGATTCCGTTGATTCACAAAGCCCTGCGGCGGCCAGCTCCGAGAGGATCTCTCGCGCGTTCGCGGGTCGCTCGGCCGGGGTTTTGGCGAGGCAGCGCCGGACGATCCGGCCGAAGGCGGGCGGCAGGTCCGGGCGGATCGCTTCAAGCTGTGCCGGCTCCTCGTAGAGGATGCGATGAACCATCCCCGAGCGCTCGCCGCCGAACGGGCGTTCTCCGGCGAGCATTTCGTGAAGCAGCACGCCGAACGCCCAGAGGTCGCCCTCCGGGCCGGTCTCCTTGGGGCTTCCCCCGCCGAACGCCTCGGGCGGCATGTAGGCCGCGGTGCCCACGGCGAGACCCAGCTCCGTCAGCGGCGCGGCTCCCGCGGAGCGGGCGAGGCCGAAATCGAGCAGCTTCAGCCGCCCGTCGGGCAGCACCATCACGTTCTCCGGCTTCAAGTCGCGATGGACGATGCCGGCGGCATGGGCGACGGAGAGCGCAGCGGCGAGCTGGCCGGCGATCGAGACCGTTTCTGGGATCGGCAGTCGGTGCATCGGCTCTCGCGCGAGCCGTTCGGCGAGGGTCACCCCGTCGTAAAACGCCATCGCGATGTACCGCCGGCCCTCGTGCTCGCCGATCTCGTAGACGGTGCCAATGTTCGGATGATCGAGCGCCGCGGTCGCACGGGCCTCGCGCCGAAAGCGCTCCTCGTCGCGCGCCGTCCGGGCGTTGGAGTGGCCGAGGAATTTGAGCGCCACGATCCGGCCGAGATCGAGATCGACCGCCCGATAGACCACCCCCATCCCGCCGCGGCCGAGCGGCGCCACGATCCGGAAGTGGGACACCTCGCGCCCGAGCAGAGGATCGCCGTCGGGCTCGTCCTCGAAGGGCTCCGTGCGCTTCGAGTCCGCCATCGTGGGCAACCGAGACGCTTCGGCCGACACGAGCGGCAGCTCGGCACCGCAGGCGGCGCATCGGGCGTCGAACTCCGAGTTGCTCTGGCGGCACGCCGGGCAGACGACCGCCGACATCACCTCTCCTCGGCGCGATGACGGGCGAGCAGCTTTTGCAGATAGCTCCGGTGGAGGCCCGATTCCCGGGCGGCGCGCGAGACGTTGCCGTCGGTCCGGCGCATCAGCTCGGCCACGAACCGCCGCTCGATCTCGGCCACTCCCGCCTCGCGCGCTTCGGTGAGAGCCTCTCCCGTCAGCTCGCGGAACTCCGGTTCGGGGGTAGGCCCTTCGCCGGCCGTTTGCGCCATCTCCGGCGGCAGAAGCGATAGATCGAGCTCTGGGCCGCGGGCCAGCAGGCACGCCCGTTCCACCGCGTGGGACAGCTCGCGGATGTTGCCCGGGTAGTCGTGAGACAAAAGAGCGCGCTCGGCGCGCAGCGTGAACCGCGGCTTCTCGCCCGGCCGCCGCCAATGATGGCGCAGGAAGTGATCGGCGAGCAGCAGCAGGTCGCCCCGCCGTTCGCGCAGGGGAGGAAGGGTTAGGTCCAGCACCTTCAAGCGGAAATAGAGGTCCTCGCGAAACTTCCCCTCGCGCACCAGCGCTTTCAAATCGCGATGGGTGGCGGCGACGATCCGCACGTCGACCTTTTCGGTCTTGTCCGTGCCGAGCCGTTGGATCTCGCCGAACTGCAGGAACCGCAGCAGTTTCGCCTGCGCTTCGAGCGGGATCTCGCCGATCTCGTCCAGAAACAGCGTGCCGCCGTGGGCCGACGCGAGCCGTCCCGGCCGATCGCGCTTGGCGTCGGTGAACGCCCCGGCGACGTGGCCGAACAGCTCGGATTCGAGCAGCGTTCCGGGCAGGGCGGAGCAGTGGACGGTGACGAACGGCCGGCCGCGGCGCCCGCTGTTGACGTGGAGCGCCTTGGCGATCAGCTCCTTGCCCGTGCCGGTCTCGCCGAACACCAAAATGGGGGCGTCCGCCGCCGCCACCTGCGTCACGACTTCGAGGATCTCGATCATCCGCGGATCGCGGGTCACGATGCCGGCGAAATCGTGCTGTGAGAACAGATCGTTCTCCAGGGCGCGATGCCGCCGTCGAAGCGTTTCGCGTTCGCTCGCCCGAAGGAGAAACAGGCCCGCGACCTCCGCCAGATGGCCGAGAAACTCGCGGCTCTCCGGGTCGAAGCTGTCGATCCGCTCGCGGTTTTCGAGATAGATCACGCCGTAGACCTCGCCGTCGTGGCGCAGCGGCGCGACCAGGGCGCAGCAGCGGCCGATCAGCAGGGCGCTTTCGCCCGAGCGAAAACGGTCGTCGTCGATCAGATTCGGCAGGTAGATGACCCGGCCGGTCTCGATCGCCTCGCGGACCAGGGTCCGGCTGTAGCGCCGTTCCAGAGCGGAGCGCTCCTCGCGCTCGTAACCGACGTCGAACTTCTGGTGGAACGAACCCTCCTCGCGCACCACCACGAAACCGGTCTCGGCTCCCGTGCGCTCGACGATCCGCGAGAGCAGCAGCTCGGGAGCCCGCTCGTCGTCGGGCTCGGCGAGCAGAAGCTTCGAGATCTGGAACAGCTCGCGGTAGACATCCATCAGCGGTTCATCTCGATACCTGCCTCCGATCGAATGCATCTGTCTCTGGAGCAAGGCGGATCTTAGTCGAAGCGCGACGGGAAATCCCGTTGCGCCGGCCTTCCAGGGGTGCCATGGGACGGTGGCAGGGCGGAGCGTCGCGATTGCCGCCGAAATGAGTGGAATCAGAGGTTTACGGGATGGCGGGCCACCTGGCACCCAGCCTGCTCTAGGAAGAGTTTGTCGAGACGATCGCACCGCGAAGCTCAAGTTCTACGACAAACCATTCAACCTGAGGGAGAGAACGCCATGATCACCGAATCGAACACCGCCGCCCCGACCGCCGCGCCGATCCTCAAGTACGAGTACCTCCAGGTGCGGGCGACGGTGATCAATTTCACCGGCCAGACGATGGAGGTCACCGGTTCCGACCTCTCCTGGGGCAAGTGGATCAACAGCCCGGGGAACGTGCCCGCCAACGACGAAAGCTCCTTCGGCTCGCAGGGCCGCGACAGCTCTCCCTCCGGCACCGAAGGCTGGGCGACCTGGAAGATTGGCAGCGCCACGATCAAAGTGACCTTCTCCTGCCCCCTCCACGGCTCGAACCAGCAGAGCATCTCCTGCACCTCGACGGACTACGTCGTAAACGTCTCGGGCACCGGCGGCGACGTCAACTACCTCAAGTTCACCGTCAAGCCGAAGAAGTGAGCCTCAAGCCGGACCCAAGATTTCAGTAAGACGGCGGCGCGGTTAGCCTCTCGAAGAGGCGCCCGCCGCCGCAGCTCGTCCTGCGGCTTTAACCCGCCCGGGGATGTAACGCCCAGGCCCATGGATCGCCCTAAAGCACAGAACCTCCGGAGCGGCAAGTCACTCGCCGCGTGGAGCTGGAAGGGGCGGAATGGCGGAAGCAACGAAGCGGACGGACGGCATACTGATTCTGGAGATCCGGGCGAGACGCGGTGCTCGGGTGGTCGCCCTCCGTGGGCTGCTCACGAAGCTCGTCGTCGGCTCGACGGATGGCGCGTCGCCTCTGTTCGCCCGGCGCATCGCGATCGATAGCCGCGACAAGGCACCGTTCGAGTTTCGCGTTCCGGTTCCGGCAGGGGAGTACGACACGCTCACCCTGGGGTTCGCTGAGCTGGTGCTCACGACGGTCTATGGAGGGGAGGAAAGGGTGGCGCTCGCGCGGTGCGAATCCACCTTCGCCGTCGCGCTCAAGATCTCGCCTGAGGCTCCGGCGCGCGCGATTCTCTCCCTCTACATGGACGGACTTCGCCGCGCCAAGACACCGGGCGATGTACTGGTTCCTGCGGCGCCGCCTGAGATCGATCACGCAAACGACGGGCCGGCGTTTGAGGTGGCGAGGGGCCAGAACGCGACGCTCTCCTTGGAACGTGCGGCCTTCGAATTCGGGTCGCGGTTGTCGGCCGGCGCAACGCGAGTCCTGCACCGGGCGCCAAACTTAAGCGCTCCGCGGGCGGCCTTGCGGGTGGCGTAATGACGGTTCGCTCAGTCGCCCAGCCTCTGGCGGAACCGGCGCGGGCCAGGCGCTCCATGACCCTCTGGGCCAGTTCGTCGCCCGGTTCTTCGATCCCCTTGAATCGGCGGATCAGCCTATCGAGCGCTTCGTCGCGCGACTAGGAGGCGACGATTTCGCGTCCACGGTTCCTCGGCGGTCGCCACCAGCCATGAGGCGAGGCCTCCGGGACGCGCGTCGCCCCCCCGCTCGATCAGCCGCCATGACGTCCCACGACTCCTGGCAGGGACTACGGGCAGCTCGTCGGCTGCAGCTCCCAGCGGTGGTAGTCGGTCGGATATTTGCAGATCGAGATCAGCTCCGAGCCGCCTGTGCCGCATTTCGCAAGCGAGTTGCAGAGGTCGGAAGAGCCCGCGCAATACTGGGCGTCGTAGCCGTAGGTGCCGTCTTTTTCCCACCAGGACCAGTCGGTCCAGGATCCTCCCGTGCGCTTGAAGCTACGGCAATAGATCAGGTCCGTGCCGTCCATGTACTTCTGGCTGCACGGCGTGTTCGGGCCGCAGCAATCCTTGGCGCAGCTGGAGTCGCTCTCGACGCTGCCGCCCCAACAGTAGCCGTCGCCGCATTGAGTGCAGTACACCGTGTTGTAGGAGTAGTTATAGGGGCTCGGGCAGCCCGATTCCATAGTGCGCGAGGTCTCGGTATATCCCGAGGGGCAGGAGGGAGGCCCGCACTCGTGAACCCGGATGTTGTTCGGAGTCGGATATTGCGCCGCGGCGCTCGCGGCGACGAGGAGAAGGGCTGGAAGAAAGGCGCGGAAAAGGCTTGCCATCGCTGGGGTCGGAACTCTCATGACGCTTCCTTTCATGGGTTCGAGCGGTCGAGACGTTCTCGCCGCCCTCTGTAAGTTAACGGTGCGTTGGCGCCCGTTGCCGTGACAGCTTGCCGTCCAGCCGGGAATGGCGAATGATCTCGGGGCGTTCGGCACCACCTCGGGCCGCGCGGCGATCGACGGGAGAAACGGATGCGTATTTCCATTCCGGTTCGGCGTCTGGCCCTCACCGGTCTCGGCGCCTTCGTAGCGCTCGGTCTCTCGATCCTCGGCGTCCTCGCCCATCCGGAGCCGCTCTACGCCTACCACGCCGAGTCGGGTCGCCTTCGGCTCTATTCGGATCGGCCGTTCGACGTCGGGAAGGGTCGAGCGATCCTCGCGGACGTCGAGCGCCGGCTGGATACCACGCCGCCGTCGATCCGCGATTCGGAATCGGTCTATCGGATTTTCGTCACGAACGCCGAATGGCGCAGACGGCTGACGTTCCTCTGGAACTACGGCGTCGGCGGCGTCAACTATTACCCGATCGCCGGCAGCGTCTTTCTTCGCCAGGGAGAAATCGACGAAGACCGCCTGCGCAAGACGAACGGTACCCTCGTCGAGCCGCCGCGCACCCTCGCTTACTTCGCGGCGCACGAGATCGGCCACAGCCTGATCGGCCGACGAACCGGCGCGCTCGCCAACTGGCGCCTCCCAGCGTGGGTCCGCGAAGGCCTGGCCGATTACGTCGCCTTCGGCGGCTCGGTAGACATTCCGAGTCTCACTAAAAGGCTGCGCGCCGGAGATCCCGACCTCGACCCCAAGCGCTCCGGCCTCTACGCGCGCTATACCGTCCTCGTCGCCTACTTCTTGGAGCGCGAGCATTGGTCGGTCGATCAGCTGCTCGCGACGAAACTCTCCCGCGCGGACGCGGAGAGGCGGTTGTTGGCGGGGGTCGCCGTTGAGTGAGGGCGGCAGATTCGGCGGGTACGCCGATGAGATTTTCAGCGATACTGTTGCCGAGGATCGCCCGGCCCTTCAGGTGAATGACGAGCACCCATGAGCCTTCATCTCCGCATCGCTCGCCCCGTTCGGGATTTACCGAAAACCGTGGCGATGTACCGCGAAGGGCTCGGCCTGGTTGACCTCGGTGGATTCGAAGACCACGAAGGCTTCGATGGTCGGATGCTCGGCTACCCGGACCTCGGCTGGCACCTTGAATTCACCCACTACAACACGCATTCGGTTGAGCCGACTCCAACACTGGAGGACCTTCTCGTCCTCTACATCCCAGACTCTGCTGAATGGCAGGCCGCCTGCGAGCGGATGGCACGGGCCGGATTTCGGGCGGCTCTGTCTTTCAATCCCTATTGGGAAGTTCGAGGGCGTACGTTTGAAGATCGCGATGGATATCGGGTGGTGTTGGAGAACGAAGGGTGGATGGCGCGAAGGAAGCCATCTCTGAGTGGCGAGTCCAATGGGGCCAATCCATGACGCCCCGAAAACTTTGGATCGGCGTCACTGACGACTCCTGGTTCGAGTTCCTGAGTTCACGTCGTGACCTCGACGAGTTGAACTTTTGGCTGCCCATGGGGTCTCGCCCATTTAAGGTCTTGCAGCGCGGTGAACCATTTCTCTTCAAACTTCATTCGCCGAATAACTATATTGTCGGCGGCGGTTACTTCGAGAAAGCGACGCACCTACCGGTGGATCTGGCTTGGGAGGTCTTTGGTCAAAAGAACGGTGCTCGCTCGCGGGAGGAAATGCGTGCGCGAATCGAGAAATATCGGAAGAGTCGCGGTGTCGGTACAGGGCCTCATGAATCGTACGAAATCGGCTGCTTGATCCTGCTGGCTCCATTCTTCTTCGAGCGCCGGGATTGGATTCCCGTGCCTCCGAGTTGGTCACCGAACCTAGTGACGGGCAAGAGCTTCTCTACCGATGAACCTGAAGGGAAGAGTCTTTGGGAGGCGATCCAGCAGCGCCTGGTGGGCAGCGAAATCCGGGAAGGGGTTACGGTTTATGAAGACTCCGATATGTACGGAGAACCCACCCTCGTCTATCCTCGTCTTGGTCAAGGTACCTTCCGGGTCCTCATCACCGACGCCTACAGCCGGCGCTGCGCGGCAACGGGAGAGAAGGCACTTCCCGTGCTTGAAGCAGCGCACATCAAGCCGGTTTCGAGGGGCGGCATTCACCGGATCGACAACGGAATCCTTCTTCGTTCCGATCTCCACCGACTCTTCGATCTTGGCTACTTGGGTGTGGCTCCGGATCTCACCCTTCACGTGAGCAGTCGCCTTCGGTCAGAATTTGGCAACGGAGAGATCTACTATCCCCTCGAAGGGAAACCGCTTTCGGTTCCGACCCAGAGCGAACTGCGGCCGAATCCCGAGTTGCTCGCGTGGCACACGGAGACGGTCTTTCGGGCTTAAACCAAGGATTCTTCGGAAATCGTATGCGTAAGCCGTCCAACCTCCGTCTTTACCTCCTCTGCGGCCCCTCGCTGGCCGGCAAGAGCACCGTCGCCCGCGAGATCGTGGACGAGTTGGGAGTAACCGTCGCGTCGGCCGATGCAATCAACGCTGCGCGGGGTTTTCCGTTCGGCTTGGAAGGCATGCCCGAATCCGCGTGGTCCGAGATTTTGGGATCGCAGATCAAGGAGACTTCAGCGCTCATGAGGCGCGGAGTCTCGGTCGCGGTGGACGACACGGCCTGCTACCGTTGGCTGCGCGATCGATTTCGAGAGCATGCCGCGGACCATGGCTATGACTGCCGGCTGGTCTACGTGGCGACTCCGCGGGAGGAGATTCTCGCCCGGCACCACCGGCTCTCGAAGTCGAAGGAGCGCCCGGTTCTCTCGCGCGAACGGCTGATCGATCATCTCGACCGCTTCGAGCCGCCGCAGGCGGATGAACCGCATGTGTCGATCCGCTCGGCGGAGGATCTACGGGCGTTTTTGAACGAGGAGAAGTCCTCGCGATTTTGATGTCGCTGGCGATTCCGCTGGATAGTGCTCGAATTAGAGGCGCCGCCACTCCTTGTGTGAGTAGAGCTCGGGATAGAATCTCGCGACACCGCAGCCGCAGGTGGGCGGCGGAAATGGCCCCTTCCTTCTGGATAGCGGCTATCCGGCTCCGATAGCGGCTATCGACGGCCGATAGCCGCTATCCAGTCCAGATAGCGGCTATCCAGCGCGGATAGCGGCTATTCAGCTCCGATAGCGGCTATCGACGGCCGATAGCGGCTATCCAGCGCGGATAGCGGCTATCCAGCTCCGATAGCGGCTATCGACGGCCGATAGCGGCTATCCGAGCGCGACGGACACATTTCAACCTGCGAGGTCCACGTATGCGTGCAGCCTACTACGAGCGAGCCGGCGCGGCCCGCGAAGTTCTTACGATCGGTGATCTTCCGGCGCCGGAGGCCGGTCCGGGGGAAGTCCGGGTCAGAGTGGCCTGGTCGGCGGTCAATCCTTCGGATGTCAAATCGCGGGCGGCGATCCGTTCGAAGACGTTGCCATTTCCGCGCATTGTGCCGCATAGCGATGGGGCGGGCGTGATCGATCAGGTGGGAGCGGGGGTCGATCCCGCTCGGCTGGGCGAACGCGTCTGGACGTGGAACGCCGCTTGGATGCGCCCGTTCGGCACCGCGGCGGAGTTTGTCGTGCTGCCCGCGGCCCAGGCGGTTCCGCTTGCCGAGGGGATCGATCTCGCGGTGGGCGCCTGTCTCGGCATTCCCGCGCTCACCGCCTTGCACGCGGTTTTGGTGGACGGGGGTGTTGAGGGCAAATCCGTGCTGGTGTCCGGCGGCGCGGGAGCGGTGGGGCACTATGCGATCCAGTTCGCGAGAATTCACGGCGCGCGGCAGATCCTCGCCACGGTGAGCAGCGAGGAGAAGGCGGCGCTCGCCCGCGCGGCGGGGGCCGATCTCGCGGTGAATTACAAGACGGAGGATTGGGTCGCGAAGTGCATGGAGGCGACCGGCGGCGCCGGGCTCGACCGGATCATCGAGGTGGATGCCGCGGCGAACGTAAAGAGCGATCTCGCGGCTCTGCGCCCGGAAGGGCGGATTGTCGTCTACGGCAGCGGCGCTCCGGAGATTCCGGTTCCGTTCGGACCCGCGATCCTCAAGAACATCCGCTTCTCGTTCTTCATCGTCTACAACCTGTCGGCCGAAGATCGAGCGCGCGCGATCCGGGAACTCAGCGACCTTCTCGCCGCGAACCGCCTGGAGCACAACATCGCAGTGCGTTTGCCGCTCGAGCGGATCGCCGAGGCGCACGAGCTGGTGGAGCAGGGGGCGGCGGTTGGGAAGGTCCTGCTGGCAATCGGCTGAGTGTCGGCGAACTTAAGGGCCGGCAGAGAGAAAACCCTGCCGGCCCGGTGTCACCCCTGCCTCGAGGCCCTTCGTAACTCGTCGTGCCTTACGGCGTACCGCGCTGGTAAAGAAGGTCGGAATTGCCGGCGATCAACACGTCGCCGAAACCGTCGCCGTTCCAGTCGCCGAAGGCGAGGTCGTAGACCCCGGCGGCCGGCAGCACGGTATCGTCATAGGGCAGGAAGCTCCCCGCGCCGTTGCCGAAAGCCACGCTGTAGCGGTTACCGATGCCGTGCGGTGCCACGATGTCGGTGTCGCCGTTTTCGTCGAAGTCGAAGGCGCGGATGCGGAACGTAAAGGCCCAGGTAAAGCCGTAGGGGCGCGGGGTGAAGGTGCAGTTGCCGTTGCTCGTGGCCGGAACGAGACGCGACCAGCTGGTGGCCACCGTGGCGTCCGCGAGCCCATCCCCGTTTAGATCTCCTGCAGCGATCGCCTGCGGTTCGAGGGGGCCGAACACCGGATCGAACATCGGCAGCGTCGTGACGATCTGTGGACCGAGTCCGCCCGCTCCATTGTTGCGGCGTGCGATCAGAAATGCCGGCGTCCCTTGGCCGTTGTAGTAGATAAGATCTTGGCGCCCCGAAGCGTCGCAATCGCCGAGCGCGATGTCGTCCGTGTCGCCCACGGGGTAATTGACGCCGGCTGCGAAGCCCCCCGCCACCGCGAGGCGCACGGTGGCCGTGTCGCTCGCGAGATTGAGCGTCACGAAATCGGCTCGCGCGTCGGCGTTCAGCCGGGCGGCGAGCACCCGCACCGGCTGACCTCCGACGGCGAACGCCGTGCCGGGCGTGAAGTTGATGCCCCCTTGGTTCCAGCGAACGATCACCTGGTTGCCGATGCTGTCGGCGAGTGCCAAGTCGAGATCGCCGTCGCCGTCGAAATCGCCCGCCGCGATGTCCCGGAAGCCGACGCCCGGCTGGGACCAGAAGCTCCAGGCGCCGAAGCCGACGCCCGTGCCCAGACGGACGAAGCTCCGGTTCGCGGTCGCGGCAGCGACGTCCAGGATGCCGTCGCCATTCAAATCCGCCGAGATCACGGCGACCAGGGGAGCGCCCGGAGCCCAGATCGAAACCGGCGGGGCGACACAGATTTCGCCCGCGTCGACCACGCCGTTGTTGCACGCGGCGTTGGCGGGGTTGGAGAAAGCGATGGAGGCGAAGGCGGCAAGACCTGCGATCGTGCGGATCGAGGCCCGGCTGAAGCAGGAAGGCTGGGTGTTCATGGGGGTCTCTCCTGTTTTTCAAAGGTTGAAGGCCTCGTCCCGGGGGTTCCGGAAACGGCGCCGTGCCTTTTGAACGGAGAGCGGGGGGTGATTCCCTCACCCGAAGTGGAAAAAGGGTCGGAGCAGGACGCGAGGTATGCTGGGCGCCTCACAAGCCCGAGGCCCACACCCATGGAACCGCACTCCCCCGAAGCCACCGCGGTCTACGCCACCGACCGGCCGGATCCCAAGCTGTTCCCCTACTACGTTCTGCTCTCCTTTCTCGCCGGACCGGGCATGCCGTTCCTGCTCGGGTACCTCTATTTCCGCTACCACACGATGAGGTACCGCTTCGACGAGCAGGGCGTTTCGATGAGCTGGGGGATTTTGTTCCGGCGCGAGATCAACCTGACCTACGCGCGGATTCAGGACATCCACCTGACCAGCAACCTGGTCGAGCGCTGGCTCGGCCTGGCGCGCATTCAGGTGCAGACCGCGAGCGGCAGCTCGGGCGCCGAGATGACCATCGAGGGCATCCTCGAATTCGAACGGCTGCGCGATTTTCTCTACTCCAAGATGCGGGGCACCAAAGGCTCGACGGGCGGAAGCGCTCCCGTCGCTTCGGCAGCATCGACCCCATCGACCGCACCGAACATCCTGCCCGGCGCGCCGCCGGCCGACGACCTCGCGGCGATCCTGCGCGAGGTGGCGGCCGAGGTACGGGCGCTACGCACCGCGATCGAAGCGGAGGGCGTACACCGCGGTGATCCCAACGAGCCCTCCGGAGGCGCCGATGCCTGATCTCGATCGCCGGTCGCGCGCCATGGCCTTCGTCGAGCGGGTGCTGCGCATTCCACCGCCGCCCGGCCCCCCGGCCGGCACCCACGATTCGATCCGCATCTTCCGTGGCGCTCCGGGCCTCTATCGCTATCAACTCCTGGTCTGGCTGGGGAAACAAATCGGAGCCGGAGTCGGCCTGTTCGGCGGCTTCGCGGTGCTTTCGATCATCCCCGACTTTCCGTACAAGAAGGTGCTCGACGTCGTCGAAGCGATCGGTCTCGGGATCTACCTCTCGGCCCTGCCGTTCACCTTCCTGATGGTCCACCTCGACTACAAGCTCCGCTGGTACATCGTGACCGACAGAAGCCTGCGGATTCGCGAAGGCCTCCTCAAGGTCGCCGAACGAACCATGAGCTTCGCCAACATCCAGAACCTAGCGGTCCAACAAGGCCCCCTCCAGCGCCTGCTCGGAATCGCCGATCTCGAAGTCCACTCCGCCGGAGGAGGCGGATCTCGAAGGCCGGGGCACGACAAGAAGCAAGAAGACCTGCACGTCGGTAAGTTCCGCGGCGTCGACAACGCCGAAGAGATCCGCGACGCGATCCTCGCGCGGGTGCGGCAGCTTCGGGATTCCGGGCTGGGCGATCCGGATGCCGTGCACCCCGAGGTGCACGAGGCGGCACCGCTGGGGCCGATCGTGTCGTCAGCCGATGCGGTCGTGGCGGCTCGGGAGTTGCTGGGGGAGGTAAAGGTGCTGCGAGGGGCGCTGTTCGGTTGATGACGTTACAAAGAGGCGTTGGGGCGGAGCTTGCCTCCGCCCAGTGCTATCGAAGATCTCGGGCGGAGGCAAGCTCCGCCCCTACCAGGGCTTGAGGTCCGCTCGCCTACCCAGCCAGAAACCTCAACACCTTATCCGCCAACCCGGTTTCGAAAGCCAGAAGCTCCGCCTGGCCTGAGGCCGCGTCTTGGGCTTTGGCGTGGATGGCCGCCCGGGCTTTCTTAGCGCCCTCGGCGTTCGAGACCTGGTAGAAGGCGGCGAACACTTCGCCCACTCCGCGCCCGCTTTCTTTCATCGCTCGGCGCACGAAGGCGATGCCCGCGGTGTTGACGATGTGGTTCACCGCGACCGTGGCCACGATCTCGCGCTTCAGGGGATGGGCGGCAAAGTGCTTGGCATATTCCTTTTGCAGGCGCTCGGGGAAGTACGAGGCTAGCAGCGGCGCGCCTTCTGGAGAGCCGGGGAACTCGGTCGCCATCACCGCTTCGGAGAGGTAGCGCTTGGTCTCGCCGAGCAACATCGCGAGGAGGGGACGCGGCAGGCCGGTCTCCGCACTATCTCGGCGCAGGACATCGTGCGCCGGTACCGAGTCATCGACGGGATTGAGGAATTGCGCCTCTACCAGGGCGTCGATGCAGTCGAGGTTTTCGTCCAACGCGGCCCGGGAGCGCAGGGCGTCGAGGGTGATCGCCAGGGCCTGGTTGGAATTGTCGGCCAGGCACAGGTCGGCCACTGCCTCCGTCATCTCGGCGAGCAGCTTGTTGCGCTCGCCGACGCTCTGGAGCGCGCCGGCTTTGAGGAGGATG
The DNA here is from genome assembly GCA_040005235.1 of Acidobacteriota bacterium. Classification (GTDB taxonomy): domain Bacteria; phylum Acidobacteriota; class Thermoanaerobaculia; order Multivoradales; family UBA5704; genus DASYKS01. The sequence goes on from JBDTZG010000005.1 coordinate 58,552, forward strand.
CTCATGAGGATCTTGATGTTGACCTCGTGGTCGGACATGTCGACCCCGGCGGAGTTGTCGATGGCGTCCGTATTCAAGAGCACCGCGCGCCGGGCCAGTTCCAGGCGGCCCTTCTGGGTCAAGCCGAGGTTGCCGCCTTCGGAAACCACGCGCGCCCGCACCTGGGAGGCATCGACACGGACCCGGTCGTTGGCCCGATCGCCGACGTCCTGATGCTCTTCGTCGGAGGCCTTCACATAGGTGCCGATGCCGCCGTTATAGAGCAGATCCACGGGGGCCCGGAGGATGGCGCGAATCAACTCCTCCCCCGACAGGGCCGCCACGTGCGATTCCATCCCCAGGACGGTGCGCATTTCACCGCTGAGCGGAATGGACTTGGCGCTTCGATCGAAAATCCCTCCGCCCGCGCTGATCAGCGACGCGTTGTAATCGCGCCAGGAGGAGCGGGGCAGTCTGAACAGCCGGTCCCGCTCGGCGAACGAGGTCGAGGCGTCGGGGGTCGGATCGACGAAAATGTGGGCGTGGTTGAAGGCCGCGACCAGCCGGAGAACCCGGCTCATCAGCATCCCGTTGCCGAACACGTCGCCCGCCATGTCGCCGATGCCCACCACCGTGATCGGATCACTCTGGCAATCCATCCCGAGGTTGGCGAAGTGGTGTTTGACGCATTCCCACGCGCCGCGCGCCGTGATGCCGACTTTCTTGTGGTCATACCCGACCGAGCCGCCCGAGGCGAAGGCGTCGCCCAGCCAGAAGCCATATTGATTGGACACGCCGTTGGCGGTGTCGGACAGATGGGCGGTGCCCTTGTCGGCCGCGACCACGAGATACGGGTCGTCTCCGTCGTAGCGGACGACGTCGGGTGGATGCAAAACCGCCCCATCCACGATGTTGTCCGTGATGTCGAGCAAGCCGGACACGTACTCGCTATAGCGCTCGATCAGGTAGTTGTCGAGCGCCGGCCGGACCGGAACCGTCCCCTTGAGGACGAAGCCGCCCTTCGATCCCACCGGGACGATGATCGAGTTCTTCACCATCTGCGTCTTCATCAGGCCGAGAACTTCCTGGCGGAAATCGTCGTGCCGATCGCTCCAGCGGATGCCCCCTCGCGCGACCTTGCCGCCGCGGAGGTGCGCCCCTTGCACCTTGCGCGAGTGGACGGCGATCTCGAACATCGGCTTGGGGCTCGGCACTAGAGGGATGCTCCTCGAATCGAACTTGATCGAGATCACCGGCCGCTCCGGCACCTGGAACGCGTTGGTTCGCAGGGCTGCGCTCACCAGGCCGGAAAGACCGCGCAGGACCTCGTCGTCCTGGAGACTCTCGATCGCATCGAGCGCGGCCTCGACCTCCTGGCCGGAATCGACGACCGCCTGCTTGCGGTCGTCGCCCAGGGCGGGATCGAACCGGGCGGTGAAGTGACGGGAGATCGCGACCGTGGCGGGGGTGTTCCGGAGCAGGGCCTGGTTCACCGTCTCGACGTTGTAGTGGGTCCGGAGCTGCAGCAGATGATTGCGGAGGCAGCGCAGCACCTCGATCTCCCGCGCGCTCAAGCCCCCTTCCAGGATCAGGGCCTGCAACGCGTCATCGGTCGCCCTTCCCTCGTCGATCAGGCGCAGGGCGGAGATCACCGAGGAGATGTCGGTGGCGAGCGACCCGATGACCCGGCTGCTGGCCCGGGTCTGGAACTGGTAGATGTGGCCGCTGCGCCCATTGGGCAGGGTCAGGTTCATCGACACTTCCTCGTCGACGTTGAGGCCCAGGTTGGTGAGCGTGCGAAAAATCTCGGAAAGGACCAAGGGTTCGCGGGAGAAGATCTTGAGCGTCGCCGCCTCGGCGGACCGCGGCATCGCGCGCGCCCCCAGGCCTTGGCTCAGCTGCTCGAGGCACTCGATGTCCTCCGGGACCTGCTCGGGGGGCGTCATCTCCCGGTAGACGCCGCTGCGCGACTCGCTGCGCACGTAGCGGTCGAAAAGCCTTCGGCCTTGGGCATCCCCGAAGTGGCCGACCATCTCCAAAGAGACCCGATCGGTCCAGGAGTTGGTCTCCTGAGCGGCGATCTCCTCGGCCCGAGAGGCGTCGATCGGCCCGGTGAGATGTTCGCCGTCGAAATAGACGACGATCATCGAGGTGTTGCCCAGGTCGGCGGAAGTGACGAAGGTGATTGGGCCGAAGGCTTCCTCGTACTTCTTCTTGAGGTCGCGCTCCATTTGGACGGAGTACCGCGAGCGGGGAAACACCACGTAGAGGGCCTGGTAGACCACCCCTTGGCGAACCTGCACGAAGAGGTCGTCATCGCCGGCGGCGAAGACGATCTTGTCGACGATCTTCTTCAAGGAGGTGCGGTCGGTATAGAACAGCTCGCGCTTCGGCATGCGATTGAAAACGGCCCGGGTCTCCCGGTAGGCGTGGGAGTTCTTGAGCCCGCCGCAGTTCTCCAGGAGGTAGTCCTGCTTCTGCCGCAGGAGGGGGATGTCTGTGGGACGCGCGATCAGCGAAGTCATGGAGAACCGGCCGAGCAGGAGGGTGATGCCCGAAAGCGACCCATCCGCGGCCCATTCGCGGATTACCACGTCGTCTACCGGCTCCACCGAATGGAGGGAGGACGCGTGGTTGCCGTAGTCGATGACGATGATCCGATCGTCTTCGGGGCCGGGAATGAGGCGCTGCTCGATCTCCTCGACCATGCGGGGAAACACCACGCTCAACAGCGCGGGGTCCGTAAAGACGCCCAGCGAAGCCTCCGGCCGGCGGGCGAGCTCGCCCCCCGTAGTGACCTTGTAACAGGCGAGGCCTTGCAGGATGTAGTTGTCATTCTGCAGCCATTCAAGAAATTCCTTCGAGGACTGCTCCCGCGCGGAGTCGCCATTGCGGTCGCGGATGCGTCCCGCGGTTTCGCTTAGGGCACGGCACATGGCCGAAAAGTCGTGAACCGAAGCGAAGACGGCCTTCAGAACCGCATGGATCTCGGACTCGATCTCGCGCAGCCGGTCCTCGTCCTCTACCTTGTCGATGCGGAAATGGCAGTGGACCTCCCGGGTCCCCTCGTCTCCCGCCGGCCCAATCGCCGTGACCTTGCCCCACTGGCGCTTGACGCTCAAGATGGGATGGACGGTAGAGATGACGCGGATCGAAGCCTTGCGGAAATAGTTCTTGAGACTCTCAAAGATGAACGGCGCGTCGAGGGTGTGGGTGTCGACCACGGTCACCTCGGCGGAAATCGATTTCCCCGCAATCATCCGGGTCTCCGTAACCCCGAGGTTGCGCACCCTTACGTGGAGACCCGGAACCCCCGGGCCCGCCTGGTGGGCATCCGGCAGTTCGTGAGCGAAAAAGTTGAAATGTTGGGTCAGGCGCTCGGCGGTCCGCCTCGCGTCTCCGTCAAGGGCGGCGGAATCCGGCATCGCCGCGTAGAACGCCCGGGAGAAAGCCAGGAGCAAGGCGGCATCCTCCGGCGGCGCGGTGGTCTTCAGGACTTCTTCGATTTCGTCCAGGCGCAGGGCGCGGGCGTTGGGGTCTTGGGTGATCATCGAAGGAACCTCGGGAGCAGGGAGCTCAGTGGATCGATAGAACCGGTCGATTTGTGGCCTGCCGATGCTACAACGGTCCGGATACGATTCCCTCCGTGAACCGCCATTCCTACAACCAGATCGCCGCGATCGTCGCCGCCAAGCCTAGACGAGGCGCGTGAAGCCCTGGGCCTTGGTGAGTACCCGCTCAAACGTATAGGTCGTGCGCGCTCCCCGGCCACGCGCCTTTGCTCCGATCAGGCAATCGGAGAAGTCGGCTTTGCCGTCCTGGTAATTGTCGATGGCCTGATGAAGGATCTCCCGGTCCTCGAAGACGAAGAGCTCTCCCGCAAGCAACTCCTGCATCGCCGCCAGGATGTCCCCCCTCTTCGCTCGATAACTAGACTCCAGCACCCACTCCACTTCGCAGAGCACCGGATCACTGATGTAGCAAGGCTCGCCTGCATCCGACGATTCTTGGAGGAGCCGTTCGGCTAGAGCGGTTTGGCCAGGATCGTCCCTTACCAAGAGGCGGATTAGGATGTTTGTATCGAGAGCGATCACCGCCCTGTGGCCTTCGCGAACCGTTCCGCAGCCCTTCGCTTGACCGCCTCGTTCATCTCCTCGACCGTTACGGGCCGCTCTTGAGCGAGATGGTGTAGAAGACCGGACAGCCGTCCGAGAGGACCACGAGCTGCCGGTCGGGCCAGAAGGTTGCCTTGATCGTCGAATCGGAAGACCAAGCGATCGCCTTCCCTCAAGCCGAGCCGGTCGCGGACCTCCTTGGGGATCGTGATTTGACCTTTTGAGGTCAGAGTGCTCGTTGGCATGTCGCCTCCTTACTATCGGGAAGTATACGCTCCTCTGGTAAGGATCTGCCGCCAAAGGCTCTCGACCGTGATCACCCGCTGATCATCGCGAGTCGAGGTGCTGCCACGCCTCGGTGGCGCTCCAGATCGCGGTGCAAACCAGCAACACCCCAACGCCTCTCGCGATGCTACGTTCGACCTTGGGGTGAAGCCCCAGCCAGCCCCGCGCCCGGTCTGCGGCGCAGACGAGGGCTCCGTAGACTCCGATCTGTGTGGGGGAATGATCGTTCCCAGCTCCAGGGCTTGAGTGGCGATCGGGCCGTGATCGGCTCGGACGAACTGGGGAAAGATCGCCAGCATGAAGGCGTAGGCTTTCGGGTTGAGCAGGTTGGTGAGCGCGGCGCGACGGAAGGTGGCGGTTTTGGAGGGAAGGATCGCTCCTTCCGGCTGGCCGAGCGTTGCGCCGCTCTTCCAGAGCGAGATGCCGATCCAGGCCATGTAGGCGGCGCCGATGCCGAGCAGGGCGGAGAACGCCGCGGGAAAGATCCGCAGCACGATCGCGATTCCCAGGCCGCCGATCGTGACGTGGCAGATCCCTCCCGCGACGATTCCCGCGACCGCGGCAAAGCCGAGCGCCCGGCCGCCGAGCAAGGCGCTTCCCAAGATAAACGCCATGTCGAGGCCGGGGAGAATCACGACCCCGAAGACGATGCCGAAGAACAGCAGGAGATCGGGCGCAGGGATCACTCCGCCGAGCCTCCGCTCAAGTCGCGGGTGAAATCCATGATCCAGTTCGTCTCCCAGGTCTTGCCGTCGTCTTCCGAAAATGCCTGCTCCCAGCGCGGGTCGGGCGTCGTGATTCTGGACCAGATGAAGCGAACGAGGATGGGTTGTCCGGCGAATTCGTCCGGTCCCAAGAAGATGCCTCGATCGCCTTGGAACGATCCGACCACCGGCGGTTGGAGCGCGCCGGTGCGGTTGTCGGCCCAGTAGATCGACCAGGTCTTTTGACCGGGGTCGAAGAAGCGGAACGACATGCCGCGAAAGCCTTCCCAGTAATCGGTGACGAATTCGTCCTCGTTGGCGATCCCGCCAAGATTCGGGTGGCAGTCGTTCGTCGCGTCGAATTCGAGCCATTCGGTCGAGCCGGCGAGCCGTGCCGCTAGCCGACGGTTGTGGACCTTCCACTTGCCGAAGAGGAAATCGAAGTCGTGGCGGCCGTCTTTCGGGTCGGCGACGGGTGCCATTCGAGTGGGGCCTACCGCATGGGGCGGCGCGCCGGGGATGGAAGAGGAGGCGGCGAAACCCGCGAGGGCGGTCGAGGTCATGGGATTCTCCTTCAGTCTAGACGCTGGCCCTGCCGGGGTGCCGGTCAGCGGGGAAAGACTACGAGCCAATGAGGACAAGTTCGGCCCTGATTCCGGAGTAATCTCCGGCCCATGTATCACCCCACGACCCGCGTGCTCGCGCTGCTTGAGCTGCTCCAGACCCACCGCAGTCTGGGTGGGGCCGAGCTGGCCGAGCGGCTGGGGGTCGATCGGCGTACGGTGCGGCGCTATATCGCGCGCCTTGAAGAGCTGGGAATCCCGATTACCACCGAACGCGGCCAGCACGGCGGCTACGGCCTGGTCGCCGGATTCAAGCTGCCGCCGATGATGTTCACCGAGGACGAGGCGCTCGCGTTGTCCGTGGGCTTGCTCGCTGCGCGCGCGTTAGGGTTGGATGAGGCATCGCCCGGAGTGACGTCGGCCCAGGCGAAGTTGGAGCGGGTGGCGCCTGAAGAGCTGAAGCGCCGCATTCGCGCCGCGGACGAGACCATCGCGCTCGGCCTGCCGCGAGGAGTGAAAGTAGGGGTGGCCGCCGCCCTTTCGACCTTGAGCGCGGCGGCCCAATCGCAGCGCCGGTTGTTTCTTCGTTATCGCACGGTCAAAGGAGTGGAGAGCGAGCGCGACTTCGACCCTTACGGCCTCGCCTACCAGGGAGGTTGCTGGTACGCCGTGGGTTACTGCCACCTGCGCCAAGGGCAGCGCTCGTTTCGAGTCGACCGGATCGTCTCGGCCCGCCAGCTGGAGGCCACGTTCGTCCGACCGGAAAAATTCGATGCGCTGGCACAGCTCGAAGAAGGGGTCGCAACACTTCCCCGCGCCCACGCGATCGAGGTGCTCATCCGCGGCGATCTGCCGAAAGTGCGCCGCGCGCTGTTCGCCGCCATTGGTATCCTCGAACCGGTCGAAGGCGGCGTGCTGCTCTCCGCCCAGGCCGACGATCTCGCCTGGTTCGCCCGCGAACTCTGCCGGTTGCCATTTCCGTTCGAGATCCGGTTCCCCGAGGCTCTGCGCGACGCGGTCCGGGAGAACGCGGAGCGGTTGATTGCGATGGTCGGGCGCTTGTAGCCGTTCCCGCTTCTGGGCGAACGTTTCCCTCTACGGGGAAAGCGTTTCCCTGTACAGGGCGAACGATTCCCGCTACAGGGAAAGCGATTCCCTGTGCAGGGCGAACGATTCCCTCTACCGGGAATGCGATTCCCGGTAGAGGGCGAATGATTCCCGCGGCCGGGAAAGACCGTTCAGCTCCGCCGCCTGCGGTTCGGCAGCTCCAGGAAACGGTCCCCGGCGTCCGGCTCGCCGGAGGCGGTCAGCACCTCGGCGCGCGCGGCATCGCGCAGCGCGACCGCTGCGGCCAGGTCGTTGCCGGAGGGGGAGATCGCCGGCCGGATCGTGACGTAGATCGGTGTGCGGCGCCAGTGAGCGTTGATAACAGAAGTTTATTCTTGAACCCGTGGCGACTACGTGAAACTGTGCAGTGTAGGGATTCACAACTAGCTGTCCACAGCAGTACGTACGTCACTCTGACGGAAAGGGAGTCGTCCATGAAACGGATCGGATTTCTCGTTCTCCTCGTAGCGATGGTGGTTTTCGCGGTTCCTGCCGCACAGGCAGCTTGCCCGACACCGGATGCTTTCTTTCAGAAGCTCGGTCAGGGAGCGCCAGCAACCTCGGAGCTGAACCATCAGGCAGTTGAGCCGCTTGACCTCTCTGTGAAACCGGGGGAAAAGGGCGGTGGCTCGATGGCGACCCACGAGAGCACCAAAGTCGCTGGTTGCTATTATTACTACTGCTACTTCATAAACGTCGATGGCTATTGCTGTGAAGACTTCAATACATGCTTGGGTGTGTGTGGTGGAGCCTGTGGAGGAACTTGCGATTACTAGTTGAGCGAGAGGTTTAGTAGGGGTGTGGTCCTTATCGAGGTTCTCCGCGGTAAGGTCCTAGCCCCGACGTTTCCGATTCGGCAACTCCAGAAACCGCTCCCCGGCGTCGGGTTCGCCCGAGGCCGCCAGCACTTCCAGCCGGGCCGCATCGCGCAGTGCGACGGCTGCAGCCAGGTCGTTACCCGTCGGGGAGATCGCCGGCCGGATCGTGACGTGGATCGGCGTGCGGCGCGGCATCCAGCTTCCTCCGCGGAGGAGGGAGCGGGTGCCGCGAACCGCGACCGGTACGACCGGCGCACCGGTCTCCGCGGCGACGTTGAAGGCGCCGAGGCGGAAGGCGTGGACGCCCGGAGCGCGGTGAAACGTCCCCTCGGGAAAGATCGCGATCGAATGCCCGGCGCGGATGGCCTCGGCGATCTTTGCGGTTTCCCCCGCCCCTTGGGACGCGTCGAAACGCTCGACGAACACGGTACCGAGCCGGGCGAGCAGCAGGCGGGGAAACCACGACCCGGAAAGCTCCCGCTTGGCGGCGAAGGCCACGTCCGGCGGCAGGGCCGCGGTGAGCGCGATCGCGTCGAGATACGACTGGTGGTTTACGACGTAGAGGCGCGGACCGGTGGGCTTGGCGGTCTCGGCTTCGACCTTGATCGGTACCCCTGCGAGACCGAAACCGATACGAGCGGAGAGCCGGGCGATCTTTCTCCGATTTCTTAAACCCGGAGCGAGCACCACGGCGAGCCAGACCGGGATCGTGATCAGCGCTCCGACGGTCCAGAACCAGCCGGCCCAGAGGGTCTCGCCAAATCTGCTGAGCGCGCGGAGGGCGCGCCGCCAAACTCCCGAGGCGGCCAGTCGGGCCATCTGAAGGCCGACGCTCCGGGTTCCGGCGAAGTGCCCCGATTCGTAGATCTCCCGCGCGGAGGAACGGCGGATCTTGCCGCTCGACGTCTTCGGCACGGTCTGCGGCGGGGCGAGCGCCACGTCGTCGGCGGGGGTGCCGAGCAGCTCGATGGCGCGCTTTTGGATCTCTTCGCGCAGCCTCTCGCGCTCGGCCGGATCGCGCTCGCGAGTTTCGGCAAGGACGATCACCCGCTCGGTGCCGCTTTTCGGATCGGGGCTTCCGAACACCGCGACGCAGCCCCGGCGCAGGCCGGGGATTTCGCCCACCGCCTGCTCCAACTCGTGCGGATAAAGGTTGCGACCGGCGCGGAAGATGATGTCCTTGCTCCGGCCGGTCACGTACAGCTCGCCCGCCGCGAGGTAGCCGAGGTCGCCCGAGTCGAGCCATTCCTGGCCCTGCTGGTTCGCGATCAGGCGGGCGGTCGCCTCGGGGTTCTCGAAATAGCCGGCGGTGGCGGAAGGGCCGCGAAACTGGACCCGGCCCTGGCGCCGTTCGGGCAGCTCGCGCCCCGCTTCGTCGGCGATCCGCAGCTCGACGGTCGGCAGCGGCAGGCCGCAGCTGGGAAAACGGAGCGCGCCCGGATCGTCCGGCTTCGCGAGTTGCGCCTTGCCTTCGGAGGAAAACGTCGCCCGGTCGATCTCGTCGATCGCGGGCGGTCGGCCGAGCGGCGGGAAAGTCACCGCGAGCGAGTTCTCGGCCAAACCGTAGACGGGAAACATCGTCTCGGGCCGGAAACCGAAGCGCGCGAACCGCTCGGTGAAACGGCGCATCGTTTCGGGGCTGACCGGCTCGGCGCCGTTCAAAGCTGCGCGCCAGGAGGAGAGATTGAAGCCCTCGATCTTTTCCAGATCCGCGTCGTCGATCTTGCCCAGGCAAAGCTCGTAGGCGAAGTTCGGAGCGGCGGAGAGCGTCGCGCGATGGCGGTGGATCAGCTCCAGCCAACGCACGGGACGCGAGAGGAACGTGAGGGGCGACATCAGCGCCAGCGGCATGGCGAAATAGAGGCTGCCCATCCAGGTCCCTATCAGACCCATGTCATGGTAGAGCGGCAGCCAGCTCACCACCGCGTCGCCCGGGCCGATGGCGGCGGCCTTGCCGATAGCCCGCAGGTTGGCGAGAAGGTTCGCGTGAGTGAGCATCACGCCCTTGGGCTGCCCGGTGCTGCCGGAGGTGAACTGGAGGAACGCGAGATCTTCGGACCGGACGTCGATCACCGGGGCAGGCGCGCCGCGGTCCGCTTCGAGATCGGGAACGGAGACCACCTTCAGGCCGTCCACCTGAAGACCGAGCAGGCGCGCGAGAGGCATCACCTCGGAAAACGTGATCAAGGCCTTGGCGCGGGCGGTGACGAGAATGCCCGCTTGGCGGCGAAGGTGGTCCTCGATCTGGCTCTTCCGCGCCGGGGGATAAAGAGGAACCGGCACGGCGCCCACCCGCAGGACGCCCAGGAATGCGGCGAAATAATCGGTGCCCGAAGGGAGCATCAAAGCGACGGCGGACCGCGGTGCCACTCCCAGCCGGGCCAAGCCCGCGGCAACTGCCCGCGCGCGCCGGTCGAGCCCGGCGTAGGTCAGCTCCTCGGGCTCGGAGTCTCCGGGATAAAACAGAATGTGCCGCCGCTCCGGGTGGCGCGCGACATGCCAATCGAGCACTTCGAGCAGCGTGCGGGTCGAATCGGGAGCGACCTCGCCCGCGTTAATTGGGATCTCCACCGACGCCGCGAAATGCGATTCCGCTCCAGGAGCGCCGCCTGCCGCCCGGCCGATCGCGCCGAGCAAATCGCGCGGCGTTTCGACCGAAGTCAGTACTTCTTCCCCGAGCCTGACGCCGAACGCTTTCTCGCACCGCCGCAGCAGCTCCACCCGGCCCAACGAATCGAGCCCGAGATCGCGCTCCAGGTTCGAATCGAGGGTGACCGCCGGCTTTCGTCCGCCGGACGACAGCTCGGCCGCGAGGCGGGCGACCTCATCGAGGAGGAGGGTGGGCGGGGTCAGATTCGGATTTAGCTCGGGGGACACGTGACCTTGCTCAGACCCGGGTCCGGACGCCACTAGGCGGCGATCTCGACGTACTCGACCTGACTTGCCGGAGCCGGCACCGGCAGGCCGTCCTCGCGAAGGCCTTCGAGATGGAACACGATCGCGTCGCGGATCTCCGCTTCCACCTCGGTGAGGGTGGCGCCCGTGGCGATACAACCGGGTAGATCGGGCACGTAGGCCGAGTAGTTGCCCGGAGCCTTCTCGATCACGATCGCGTAGCGCATTGGAATCTCCTCACTTCAGACCCGCTTGCTTGAGGATACTGTTCAAGGTGCCCGGTGCCAAGTCGTCGCTTGGCTTGCCGGGAACCGTGACCCGGCCCGGTCTGCCCGCGTGTTTGAACTGGCGATGGCTTCCGCGGGTAGCGACGAGATACCAACCGTCGGATTGTAGCCTACGGAGAATTTCGCCGACTTTCACCCTGAAATAATATCAGGCATCCTTGCAGCACCGGAGCGCGCGGAGAGCCGCATCCGCCGCAGCTCGGCCAAGCGCTTCCGCCGCTTCCACCCCACCACCAGCCTCGGCACGAAGATCATCGCGGCCAACGCGGCGAGGGCTAGCGCCATCCGGGTGAGGACCGCTTGGCGCTCTCCTCCTACGGCGTGGGAGAGCTCGGAGGCGAACCAGGTGTAGAGCACAATCGGTGGGGCTATGCCGATCGCGGTGGAGAGGAGAAAGGTGGCGGGGCGGACGCCCACGAGCGCCGCGGCGTAGTTCAGCACGGTGAACGGGAAGGGCAGGAACCGGAGGCCGACGAGGCCCCAGAAGCCGCCGCGGGCGATGCGTTTTTCGAGCCTCTTGAGGCGGTGGCCTCCGAGTTGTTCGATGAAGCCGCGGCCGAGCGAATGGCCGAGCAGGAACGTGATCGAGCCGCCGACGAACACGCCGATGAAATTCAGCAGCGATCCCCACCAGGCGCCGAACACGACGCCCCCTGCGAGCATCAGGGGGGAGGCCGGAACGCCGAAGGGCAGGAGGACGATGCAGGCGCCGACGAAGGCGAACGGTGCCCAAGGCTTGCCGCGCAGGTCGGCGAGCAGCGCCTCAAGCGCCGGGCCGGTCAGATGGTCGCGCAGCGGGGTGAAGCGGATCGCCGCGAAACCGGCGACCACGATCGCTCCGAGCGCCAGGAACTTGAGTAGGTGCTTCCGGCGGGATTCGCGCGGAGCTGCATCGAGAGCCGGATCGTTCGACATTCTGTGGGGGAGCCCCGCCCGTCGGGAATCAGCCGACCCGGCCGCTTTCGGTCAGGCCGTCGAGCGCTTCGGGCGCGTCGTCGGCGCCCTCCCAAAGAAAGAAGCGGCGCATCTGCTTTTCGAGCGTCTCCTGCGACTTGGGGTCCATGAAGTTCAGGCGCAGCTCGTTGATCACCATGACCTCCATGTTCTGCCAGGCGGTCCAGCAATCGGCGCAGACGCGCTGCTGGATTTCCTTGCCCATCGGGCCGGGCAGGGGGGCGCGAGGGAGGGCCGGGGCGTCGGGGAGGCCGCAGCGCGAGCAGGTAACGGTCGTCATCTCGGGTTCCTCTTTAGCTCTTGGCGCTCTGTCGGTCGAGGGCCTGGCGGAAATAGGCGATCGTCCGTTCGAGGCCTGGATCGAGATCCACTTTGGGCTCCCAGCCGAGGAGAGTGCGGGCGAGCGTGATGTCCGGCTGGCGGGTCTTCGGATCGTCTTCCGGCAGCGGCTCGAAGACGATCGGGGAGTCCGAGCCGGTGAGCGCTTTGATCCGTTCGGCGAATTGCAAAATCGTCATCTCGTGCGGGTTGCCGATGTTGACGGGGGTTTTCGCGTCCGACTGGAGCAGCCGGTAGATGCCGTCGATCAGGTCTTCGACGAAGCAGAACGACCGCGTCTGGCCGCCGTCGCCGTAGACCGTGAGCGGCTTGCCCAAGAGCGCCTGCGACATGAAGTTCGGCACCACCCGGCCGTCGCGCAACCGCATGCGCGGGCCGTAGGTGTTGAAGATCCGGACGATCCGGACCTCCAGCCCATGGACCCGGTGGTAGGCCATGGCCATCGCCTCGGCGAAGCGCTTGGCTTCGTCGTAGACGCCTCTAGGTCCGATCGGATTGACGTTGCCCCAATAGGTCTCGGGCTGGGGGTGGATCAGCGGATCGCCGTAGACTTCGGAGGTCGAGGCGAGCAGGAATCGCGCGCTTTTCGCCTTGGCTAGACCCAGCGCGTTGTGGGTTCCGAGAGAGCCCACCTTGAGCGTCTGGATCGGCAGCTCCAGGTAATCGATCGGGCTCGCGGGCGAGGCGAAATGGAGCACGTAATCGACTTCGCCGTCGATCTCGAACGGTCGCGTCACGTCGTGCTCGACGAACGAGAACGCCGGATGGTCCACCAGATGCGCGAGGTTGTCGCGGCTGCCGGTGAGCAGGTTGTCGACCGCCGTGACGCGGTGCCCCTCGGCGAGCAGGCGCTCGCAAAGATGGGAGCCGAGGAAGCCGGCGCCTCCGGTGACGACCGCTCGCTTCATGCTTTCTCTCCCGCCGGACGCAAGGTCGCCCGGCCGTCGGGCCGGCCGATCGAAATGTAGTCGAACCCGGCTTCGGCCATCTTGTCCGGCTCATAGAGGTTGCGTAGGTCGATGATCAACGGCGTCTTCACCAGGCCGCGCAGCCGCTCCAGCTCCAGCTTGCGGAACGGATTCCACTCGGTAAGGATGATCACCGCATCGGCGCCGGTCGCCGCCTCGTAGGCGTTGTCGCAGAACGTCGCCTCGGGGAGGATCGGCCGGCAGCCGTCCATCGCCGCGGGATCGAACGTCCGGATGTGTGCCCCTTGATCGATCAATGCGCGGACGACGGGTAAGGCGGGCGACTCGCGAATGTCGTCGGTGTTCGGCTTGAACGCGAGGCCGAGCACCGCGAGGGTCTTGCCCGCAATCGTTCCCAGCTCGTGGGTGATCTTCTCGACCATTCTTCCTTGAGTCTCGACGTTCACCGCGAGGACGGCCTCGATGATCCGGAACTCGCGGCCGTGATCGCGGGCGATCTGCGCCACGGCGCGGGTATCTTTGGGGAAGCAGGAGCCGCCGAAGCCGGGGCCGGCGTGGAGGAATTTCGGGCCGATCCGGTTATCGAGGCCCATGCCCCGGGCGACCACCTCGACGTTGGCTCCGAGCGCCTCGCAGAGCACCGCGATCTCGTTGATGAACGAGATCTTGGTCGCCAAGAAACCGTTGCTCGCGTACTTGATCAGCTCGGCGCTCTCGACGTCGGTGATCACGAACGGCACGTCGGCCGCGTGGAGCGGCGAGTAGACGTCGAGCATCATCTCGATCGCCCGCGGATCGCGGGTGCCGATCACCACGCGGTCGGGCTGCATGAAGTCTTCGATCGCCGAGCCTTCGCGCAGGAATTCGGGGTTGCTCACCACGGCGAACGGATGGCGCTCGCCGGAGCCGGTGCGGACGATCTCCTCGATCATCTTGCCGGTGCCGATCGGAACCGTGCTCTTGGTGACCACGACCTTGTAGCCGTTCAAGTGTTGGCCGATCGAGGTGGCGACCTCGCGGATGAACGTCAGATCGGCCGACCCGTCGGGCAGCGGCGGCGTGCCGACCGCGATGAAGATCACCTGCGCGGCTTGGATCGCCGGGGCGAGATCGGTCGTAAAGCGGAGGCGCCCTTCCGCCATGTTCTTCTGCACGATGGTTTCAAGACCCGGTTCGTAGATCGGCACTCTGCCGCCGGTGAGCATCGTGACTTTTGCGGCGTCCTTGTCGACGCCCACTACGTTCATGCCGAAATCGGCCAGGCACGCTCCGGTGACCAGGCCGACATAGCCGCTACCCACGACACAGACGTTCATCGTTTAGAAGCTCGCTCGGAAGAGGTGAAAACTGGGATCGAGGTCATTTCCCCGCGCGTAGGGCCTCGTGCGCGCCTCGCGCTCTCTGCGATTGTCGCTCTCGATACCAGTATACGAAGCGGCGGAGACCTTCGCGGATCGGAACCTTGGGCGCGTAGCCCAAGATCTTGCCGGCTTTCGTGACGTCGGCGTAGGTGATCGGGACGTCGCCGGGTTGGTCGGGAAGATACTCGATGCGCGGTTCGACGACAAGCTCCTCGGCGAGCCACCGGACCAGGTCGGCGAGCGCCGTGGTCTCCGCGCCGCCGAGATTCAGGATCTCGAAACCCGGCGCGGCATCCAGCGTCGCTTCCAGGCCGTCGACGATGTCGTCGACGAAAGTGTAATCCCGCCGGGTCTGGCCGTCGCCGTAAAGCGGAATCGTGGCGCCCCGGGCGAGCAGATCGGTGAACTTGTGGATCGCCATCTCCGGCCGCTGCGCCGGGCCGTAGACTGTGAAGAAACGCAGGCAAGTAGCGCGGAAACCGTAAAGGTGATGGTAGTTGTAGCAGAGCAGCTCGCCCGCGCGTTTGGTCGTGGCGTAGGGACTGATCGGCTGGTTCACCTCGTCGGATTCGGCAAACGGCACCTTCTTGTTGATGCCGTAGACCGACGAGGACGAGCCGAACAGGAAGACGTTCGGGCCATGGCGGCGCGCCGCTTCGAGCAGCCGGAGCGTGCCGATGCAGTTGACGTCTTCGTAGAGGATCGGCTCGGAAAGACTCGGGCGCACTCCGGCGCGCGCCGCGAGATGGACCACGGCGTCGAATTTCCGCCGTTCGGCATCGAGCTCGCCCGAAAACAGGCGATCGACGCGCGCCTCGTCGCGAATGTCCCCTTCGATCAGGGCGAAACCCTCGGCTCCCGGGGAGGCGAGAATCTTCTCGACGTTCTCGCGCTTCCGCGCCGGGTCGTAGAAGTCGTTGAAGTCATCGTACGCGGTCACCCGGTCGCCGCGGCCGAGCAGGCGGCGGGTGAGATGCGATCCGATGAAGCCGGCGCCGCCGGTCACCAGGACGTGCTGGGACATGCTGGATTACTCCTCTCGCGGGCCGCTCGGCGGCGGGGGCCCGGGATTGTCCTCTGGGGGCGCGGGGGGCACCGAAGGGGGCGGGGCGGGCGAAGTTAAGGTTTCCGGCTCCGAAGTGGCTGGAGGGGTCGGGGGGGCCACTGGAGTCTCCGGGTCTTTCGGGGCTTCCGGGGCTTTTTGGGCGTCGTCGTACCGCTTCTTGATGCCCGCCTTTTGGCGGTTGCGGATCAGCCAGCGGAGCAGTTTCGAATCCTCGACGCCGATCACGATGTCGTTGACCGCATCGTAGATCTGCGGGTCGTTGATCAATTTCGCCGCCGTGCCCTCCCCGTGGGACAAGCGTTGGGAAACCTCGTTCAACTGTTCGACCAGAGACGACAGATCGGCCGTCACCTTGCGCCCGTACTCCTCGTCCTTGAGCAATTTGGGCACCAGCGCGTCGCTCTGGTCGAGTCCGCCGGTGAAGCGCTCGACGTTTTGGGAAGCGGCCCGGAGCGACGCCAGCGTTTCGTCGAATTTCTGTTTTGCCGCCGGATCGTTCAACAGGCCGGGCAGCAGGCCGGGTCCCCCTTCGGCGGTGGCGAGAATCCGCTCGAAGCGATCAAGCGAGGTGGCGAGCCGGTTGGCCATCTGCCTGTCGTTGAGCAACCGGGGAAGGGGACCCTCGCCGGAATCCAGCCGGTTGGCGATCCGCTCGGTGGTCTCGAACGTGCCGACCATCGATTCGCGCAGCCGTTTGCCCGTCGGCGACTCCGACGTCAGCTCGCCGAGGAGTCCCTCGCCGCGCTCCATGCGCGCCAGGATGGTCGAGAGCGAATGGGAGATCTCCACCACGTTGCCCATCACGTCCTCACCGGATGCGACCAGGGCATCGACGCTGGTCAATTGGCCGGAGGGGATTTTTCCCTCGGCTTCGACCCTCGGGTAGGGGGCGGAGCCGGAAGTCAGCTCGATGTATTTGTCGCCCAACAGCCCGAGCGTCTTGATCCGCGCCTCCGAGTAGGGCAGATCGCCTTGCGGTCCAAGCAAGGGTTTGCCGTCGGCCGATGCGCGAATCCGGTCTTCGTAGCTGCGATCGACCTCGATCCACACGCGGATGTCTTCGACCGCGGGATCGCGCGGCAGGACGATCTTATGGACCTGGCCCACCCCCACGCCGTTCAACTGCACGGGGTTGCCCGGCTTGAGCCCCGAGACCGTGCGGAGATCGATGTAGTAGCTGTTCTTGCGTTCGAACAGGCTGCGCCGGTCGCCGATCAGGAGAACCCCGACGCCCAGAATCGCGACGCTCGCGAGCAAGAGGGCTCCTACCCGGACTGCGGTGCTCTGGTTGTGGCTCTCATGCGGCATGGGCGATCTCCTCGCGTCCGGTGAGAAAATCCGCGAGGGTGCGCGGACCGGAAGCGTCGGCTTCCTGCCAATCGCCGAGGAAAACGAATCGGCCCTCGTCCAGGAAGGCCAGACGGTCGCCGATTCGGCGCGCGAGCGCGACGTCGTGGGTCACCACCACCGAGGTCACGCCAAGTTCCTCTTGGATCGAGTGGATCAACCGTCCGATCGTCGCCGAAGTGATGGGATCGAGGCCGGTGGTCGGCTCGTCGAACAGCATCGCTTCCGGATCGAGCGCCAGCGAACGGGCGAGCGCGGCGCGTTTCTTCATTCCTCCGGAGAGCTCCGACGGCATTTTTTCTTCGATCCCCTCAAGACCGACCAGCGCGAGCTTGGCCTGCACCGTCGTCTCGATCTCCCCCTCGGAGAGCGAGGTGTGCTCGCGCAACGGGAAGGCGACGTTGTCGAAAATGTCCATCGAGTCGAACAGCGCGCCGCCTTGAAACAGCATGCCGATCCGCCTCCGGATGGGAAACAGCTCGCGCTCGGAGAGTCCTGAGACTTGGAGGCCGTCGAAACGGACCTCGCCGGCATCGGGCGGTTCGAGGCCGTTCAGCTGGCGCAGCGTCACGCTCTTGCCGCTGCCCGACCGGCCGAGGATGACCAGGCATTCGCCGCGTCGGACGTCGAAGTCGATTCCGGCGAGGATTTTGCGGTCGCCATAGGACTTCTCGAGGCCGCGGATTTCGAACAGTGCGTCGGTCACCGGAGCTCGCGTCAGGTCAGGAGATAGAAAAGCTTGGTCAGGATCGTGTCGGAAACCAGGACGAGGATCGAAGAAAGGACGACCGTGTTGGTGGTCGCGCGACCGACGCCGTCGGCCCCGCCCTTCGAGGTAAGCCCATTGTAACAGCCGATGATCGCGATGAAATAGGCGAAGAAGAACGTCTTGCCGACGCCCGAACAGACGTCGCCCAAGGTGAGCGAGTCGAACACGTCGTTCAGATAGAAACCCGGGGCCAGTCCCAGCTGGAGAACGGCGACCAGCAAGCCGCCGAGAATGCCCAGCGCGTCGCCCAGAATAGTGAGCGCGGGAAGCATGATCAACGTCGCCACGA
Source organism: Acidobacteriota bacterium (assembly GCA_040005235.1). Taxonomy (GTDB): domain Bacteria; phylum Acidobacteriota; class Thermoanaerobaculia; order Multivoradales; family UBA5704; genus DASYKS01. The sequence continues at coordinate 76,359 of JBDTZG010000005.1, forward strand.
GCTTCGGCACGACCAGCTTTTTGACCGGATCGACCGCCATGCCGCGCAGGGCGTCGATCTGCTCGGTCACTTTCATGGTGCCCAGCTCGGCGGTCATCCCGGCGCCGATCCGGCCGCCGACGATCAACGCGGTCAGCACCGGCCCCAGCTCGCGAACCAGCGATTTTGAGACCACGGCGCCCATGTAGTATTTGACGCCGATCGCGGGCAGGCTGAATGCGGTTTGCAGAGCGAGCACCATCCCGGTGAAGACGGTGGTGACCCCTGCCACCCCGAGCGAGCGGACACCGATTTGATCCATCTGGCCCAGCCAGAGACCCTTCTCGTACGGCGGCGCGATCATGCCGCGGAACGCCCGGGCGGCGAGGATGCCGAGGTTTCCCGCCTCTTCTAGGTTGTGACGAAGATTCACTTCCGGGTCATCCCCCAGGAGAGGGCGTGGACCGCGCCGAACGCGAAGTCCGCGGCGGCGAGCGGCCAGAGCCCGGCGAGCCGCGGCTCGGACCAGGCCGCGGCGCCGAGCACCGCGGCGCCCAGCAGCCGGCCGGCGATCGCGACCAGGATGATCCCGGTATAGCGCCGCTGATCGAGGGCCGCGGTGAGATAGAGCGCGGCGAGCATGAGCAGGAGCACGGCGATCAGGTGGAGGTAGAAGTCCGCACCCGGCAAGGGGAGCTTGAGGATTCGCTGCGGCAGGTCGGGCGCCGCCACCATGACCAGGGCGAACACGGCATCGTAGAGCGCGCCGAGAATCAGGCTTGCGCCGAGCAGCCGGACGAACAGGAACCGGCGCGGATAGTCGATCGCTTCGAGCATCGGTCGAGATTCTAGCGTCAAGCGCCGTGACTCATCGGAAGTGTTGGAGAATAGGCGGACATGGCCGAAGAAAAGACGCCCTTGCCGACCGATCCGGTGCCCCGTTTCGGGTTCGCGGCGTGGTTGATGACGGTGACCGGCAACGCCTGGCTGCTGTTCGGCAGCATTCTGCTCGGCGCGCTGTCGGTGCCTGCCTCCTGGGTGCCGCCGCGCGGCAGCTGGGGGTTCGTCCTGATGCGCTTTTGGGCGCGCGGCCTGCTCAAAGCGAGCGGCGTGGGCGTGATGGCCAAGCTTCCTGAGGGATTCGACCCGCAGGGCAACTACGTGCTGCTCGCCAATCACCAGAGCATGTTCGATATCCCGGCGCTCCTTTCGACCGTTCCCGGCCCGGTGCGGATGATGGCGAAACGGAGCCTGTTTCGCCTCCCGTTCTTCGGCTGGGGTCTCGCCGCTGCGGGTTTCGTGCCGGTCGATCGGGAGGATGGGAGCAAGGCGCGGCAGGCATTCGCCTCGGCTTCCGCTCACCTGTCGGCCGGCACCTCGATCCTGCTGTTCCCGGAGGGCACTCGCTCGCGCACCGGCGAGCTGCTCCAATTGCAGCGCGGCGGTTTCTTGCTCGCGATCCGCCACGGATTGCAGATCGTGCCGGTGGGCATCCGAGGGACCCGGCAGGTTCAGCCGCGCGGCCGATGGGACATCCGGCCGGGGCCGGTCGAGGTGCGCTTCGGCGAGCCGATCGACCCCGCGGCCTACGGCGTGCGGCGCATGAACCCGTTGATCGCCGAGGTCGAGCGGCAAATCGCCGCCCTCGCCGGGCTGCCGGTTGCAGCCCCTGCGGCCCCACTGGCTCCACTGGCTTCAAACCCCGCCGAGGACTGAGCTACTTTTCGTTGCGCCGGAACAGCCGGTGAAGGCGCTCATGGGTCTTCTCGCGCAGCCTTTCGATCCGGTCCCACAGGTGCGGCCAGCGCAGGAAAGCTCGGCGCATCAGCCGGTAGATCAGCTCGTTGTCCAGCGAGAGCAACGCGGCGCCGGTGACGATCGTGAAAACCCCCTGGATGCCGGGCAGAACCAGGCCGGCGACGCCCACCAGGATCAAGATCCAACCGACCACGAACACTCCGATTCGGACCCCCAGGCGGAGCCGCGGACGCGGAGCAGGGGGCTCGATCAACGGGTCCAAGATGCGCCTTTCCGGCGTCGGTTTGACAAATCGGACCAGCGCGGTCCAGAATCTCTTGCACATATTGAGACTTGGTCGCAATAATATCGAGGCGAGGCGCGAACGGGCACAAAGCGATGGCCGAGATCCGTGAAAAAGAACAGTTCCTGGCCTATCTGCGCAGCTCCGGGCATCGTGTGACCGCCGAGCGGCTGGCGCTGTTCGACGAGATTTTCGCTCAACACGGTCATATCGACGCCGAAGAGCTTCACGCTGCGATGCGCTCCCAAGGGTTGAAGATTTCGCGGGCGACCGTTTACCGCAACCTCGATCTGCTGGTCGCGAGCGGTCTCGCGAGCAAACAGCGGCTCGGGGGCTTGAGCGACCGCCGTTTCCTCTATGAGCACGTTCATCGCGGCCAGCGTCACGACCACCTGATCTGCGCCGCCTGCGGCCGAGTGGTCGAGTTTGTGAGCCCCGGGATCGCGGCGCTCCAGACCGAGATCTGTCGCGCCCACGGCTTCGTGCCGACTCATCATACGTTGGAGATTCGCAGTCTGTGCAACGCCTGTGCGGTCCCGGGGGAAACCGGGAGAGCCCAGCAGCCGTCGGCCGGCGTGCGAGGAGGTGGCGCCGGTGTTTGAAGCCCTGGTCATCACGCTACGCGAAGGAATCGAGGCGGCCCTCATGGTCGGCATCATCGTCGCCTTCCTCCGCCGGCAGGGGGGAGATCGGTATCTCAGAGCGGTATGGAGCGGCCTGGCGACGGCGGTCGGGGCGAGCCTCGCAGGGGCGTTTCTGCTCTACCGGATCGCGGTCAACGAAGAGGTGTTCGAGGGGCTGCTCTATGTTTTTTCCGCCCTGCTGGTCGCGTCTCTGCTGATCTGGATGTGGCGCCACTCGCACGAGCTGGCCGGCGAGATGAAGGGCAAGCTGTCGCGGATCCTCGACCGGGAAAGCTCCGGCTCGATCCGTTTCGGGCTGTTCCTGTTCACCTTCCTGATGGTCTTCCGCGAGGGGCTGGAGACGGTGCTCTTCCTCTCCGCCGTCTCGCTCACCACGACCGGCCTTCAGTCGTTTCTCGGCGCCCTGATCGGCATAGTCTTGGCGGTCGCCTTCGGCGTCCTGTTCGTTCGCGGCAGCCTGCGGATCGACCTCAAGCGGTTCTTCGCGGTCACCGGGATCGCCCTCTTGATCTTCACGGTCCAGCTGCTGATCAACGGCTATCACGAGCTGTCGGAGGCGGGGTGGGTGCCGGCCAACGAGACGACCATGGCGACGGTCGGCCCGCTGGTCAAGAACGAGTTCTTCTTTCTCGCCGCGGTGCTCGCGCTGCCTCTTCTCATGCTGCTGATCCCGGGCAGCGCCGGCAAAGTGCCCGCCACGACTCCTGCCGATGCGGCTTCCGCCGCCGATCGGCGCCTCGAACGAGCGGCGGATCAGCGCCAGGTGCGTTCCCGCCGTTGGGCGGGGGTGCTCGGCCTCGCGATCCTCGTCGTCCTCGGGCTGGGCTGGGTCTACTCGGCGAAACCCAAGGCGCTCTCGGCGGCGACTCCTCTCGAAGTGGCGGATGGCCAGGTAAGGATTCCGCTCGCCTCTCTCGCCGATACGAAACTCCATCGTTACCAGGTGGAGATCGGCGGCCGGGCGGTCCGTTTCATCGCCATTCAAGTGGCCCCCGGCGAGGTCGCCGCGGCGTTCGACGCCTGCGTGATCTGCGGCCCTCACGGCTATTACCAGGAAGGCTCGAACATCGTCTGTCTGCATTGCGGTTCGGCGGTCTATCCGCCGACGATCGGCCAACCCGGGGGGTGCAACCCGATCCCACTCGCGTCTAAAAGCGTCGGCGGCAATCTGGTGATCGCCGCCTCGGATCTGGCCCAAAGCAGCGCGTTCCCGGCCGCCGGTGGCGGTATGCCGGGCATGCCGAATATGCCGAGCATGCCGAGCCAGGCGGGCCACGGCGGATAACGACGCGATGTATCTACGCCTGCTCGGTGAATCGTTGCGTCGGGGCACCCGCCGCAAACTGCTCGCGGTGACCGCGATCGCCCTGGGTACGCTCGGCGCGAGCGCTCTGGCCGAGGTGCTACTCGCCTCGGGTGATCGATTGGCGGCGGAGCTGGGCACGTACGGCGCGAACCTCCAGATGGTCGCCATCCCCGGCGGCGGATTCGCCGCGGGCGATCTGGTCAAACTGCGGAAGATCTTCTGGCGCAACAATATCGTCGCCGTGGCGCCGCTCGCCGAGCTGCGGGTACGGATGGCGGCGGTTTCCGGGGACGAGATCGTGGCGCCGCTGATCGGCACCTGGTTCGATCACCCGATGGACGCAGAGTTTCACACCGGTTTGCCGAAGGTGCGGACCACCCTGCGGATCGTCGGCCGTTGGCCGAAAGACGAGGGCGGCGCAGAGCCCGAAATCGCGCTCGGCCGGCGGCTGGCGGAACGGCTTGGGCTTGCCGAAGGCCAAGCGGCCCGCGTCGAGCTGGGCGGTCGGAGCGCGACCTTCCGGGTCGTCGGCCGGGTCGAGAGCGGCGGCGACGAAGAGGAGCAGGCGTTCGTGCCGCTCGCCGCGGCGAACGGCCTGGCCGCGGCGGACGCGCCGTCCGACCGGATCGCGCGCGCCGAGGTGTTCGCGATGACCACGCCGGAACAGCAGAACCGGAAAGACCCGGCGCGGATGACCGGCGCGGAGTACGACGCCTGGTACTGCACGGCCTACCCCTCTTCGATCGCGCACCAGATCGGCCAAGCTCTGCCGAACGCCCGGGCGGCAATCGTCCGCGGCATCACCGACGCAACGGCCGAGATCCTCGGCCGGCTGCGGTCGGTCCTTCTGGCTTTGGCGTTCGTCGCCCTGTTGGGCGGCGCAGTCGGCGCTTCGGCCGCGATGACCGCCACCGTGCTCGAACGGCGGCTCGAAGCCGGGCTGCTCACCGCGCTCGGCGCGCCGCGGGGCCGGGTGGTGCTCTTCTTCCTTTCCGAGGCCGCCCTGCTCGGTTTGGGCGGCGGTCTGTTCGGCGGCGCGGTGGGTCTCGCGGCCGGTCGGTGGGTGGGGGCGGGCGCGCTCGGCGTCGCCGTCCCTTGGGCTCCCGTGCTGCTTCCTTGGGCGATGCTTCTCGGCCTCCTGCTCGCGGTCTTCGCGAGCGTCCTGCCGGTCTTCCGGGCGCTCGATCGCTACCCGGCCGCGATGCTCAAGAAAGCGACCGCCTGATGCTTCTGCGGTTGGTCGGCTCCAGCCTGCGCCGCCGGGTGCGGCAGCTGGCGCTGATCCTTGCCGCCGTGGCGGTTGCGGCGGCGACGGTCGCTGCGCTCGGCGCCTTTGCGAACCGGGTGGAAACTTCCCTGGGCCGCGATCTCGCAGCGTTCGGACCGAACCTGACGGTACGGCCCCAAATCGGCGGCCCCGGAGCGATTCCCGCCGCCGAGGCGGCCCGGGTGGCGGGGATCGCCGGGGTTCTCTGGGTGCATGGGCCGCAAGGAGCGGCGCTCGGGTCCGATCGAGATTGGCCGCGCCTCGACGTGCGCGTCGAACCCTCCCGGCTGGACGATGTCGCCCGAGTGATCGAATCGCAGGTTGCGGGTGTCGAAGCCCGGCCCTTGCTCAAGGTCAGCCGTTCGGACGAGAAGGTGACCCGCCGGGTGCTCCGCCTGCTCGCCGCGGTATCCGGCGTGTCGCTTCTGCTCGCGCTCCTGTCGGTCTCGGCAGCAACCGCCGCGCTGGTCGGCGAACGACGGACGGAGATCGGCCTGATGCTCGCTCTCGGCTGCACGGTCGGCCGGGTGGGGCGCCTGCTCGCCTCCGAGCTGTTGATCGCGGCGCTCGCCGCCGCGCTGGTCGGCGAGCTGATCGGAGAACTCGCGGCGCGCGATCTCGCCCATCGGCTGCTCGGTGCAGTGCCTGCCGCGCAATCGCCCGCCGCGGTCTCCGGCTCGGGTCTGCTCGGAGCCGCGATCGTGGCGGTCCTGGTGGTCGGCGTTTCGATGAGCATCGCGCTCTCGCGAATCAGCCGGCTCGACGCCGCCCGGGTCTTGAAAGGGGATTGAGGCCATGTCTTCCTCCGAGACTCTGGTCGAGATCTCCGGCCTGTCGCGGCGATTCGGCGGGCTTCCGGCGGTCGACGACCTGTCGCTCGGCGTCGGCCGGGGAGAGTGGATCGCGATTACCGGCCCCTCCGGGTCGGGCAAGACCACGCTGCTCAATATCCTCGCCGGACTCGACCGGCCGACGGGCGGCTCGGTGCGGGTCGCCGGAGTCGATCTCGCCGCCCTTTCAAGCCGCGAGCTTTCGGCCTATCGGCAGCGGACGATCGGTCTGATCTTCCAGCAGTTCCATCTGATCCCGTACCTCTCGGCGCTTGAAAACGTCATGCTCGCCCAATACGTCCACAGCACCACCGACCGGGGCGAGGCGACCGAAGCGCTCGATCGCGTGGGGCTGGGGCAACGGCTCGGCCATTTGCCGAGCCAGCTTTCTGGAGGCGAGCAGCAGCGGGTCTGCATCGCCCGCGCCCTGATCAACCATCCGCCGTTGATCCTGGCGGACGAGCCGACCGGCAACCTCGACGCGGTGAACGAAGCGGTCGTCATGCGCCTGCTCTCCGACCTTCACCAAGAGGGGCACACCCTAGTGATGGTCACCCACGCCGCAGCGATCGCCGCCCGCGCCGATCGCGAGATCCGGTTGGAGCATGGCCGGCTCGCCCGCCCGGCGGAGACCGCGGCCGATGCGGTGCCCACGCTCACCGAGATCTGGCGCCTGCTGGTCGAAGACCGCGCCGCCGTTTCGGTCGCCCGCCGCGGCGTGGCGGACCTGCTCTCCGAGGGATTCCTCTTCTTCTCCGAAGGGAAGATCGCATTTACCGATCACGGTTACGCCCACGCGGCGGCCGCGGTGCGCCGGATGCGGCTCGCCGAGGTCTTGCTCTCCCGGACGCTTACCGCCGGCGGCAGCGAATGCGGCGGAGAAAAACCGATTGCCGACGGCTTCGAGGATCAGGTCTGCACCTTCCTTGACCACCCAACCGAATGTCCCCACGGCCGGCCGATCCCCCCAGGGGTCTGCTGCCTTCGCCCGTCAGAATCTTAGGCGAGCCCCAGCTCTTCGAGAGACCGAGCGGTCAGCAGGCGTTCGGCGAGGGATCCGAGCTCATCGGTGGAAGAGATCGCCTGGACTCGTTCGACAGCTTGCCCGGGCAGTGCCGGGAAACGTTTGCGTAGCAGGCGCAGGAGAACTTCGTGCATGTCTTCGAGCCCTCGCGCCAAACCCCGCGCGAGACCCTGTTCCACCCCCCGCGCGAGACCTTGTTCCACCCCCCGCGCCTCGACCTTCTCTTCCCAGGTAATCGGTCGCATCTTTGCCTCCGGGCCGGTTTCGGCCGCTCGCAACGCCGCGTACTCCGCTGCGGCGCCGCCGTCCAATTCTAAATAGGTTGCCACGCTGTTCGCCCTCGTGACTTTCCACCCACGCAACCAGGTCGAGCCTGCGCTCTCTGCTGCGAGGGGCGTCCGAGGGCGCTTCGGCCGGCCGAAACTCGATCGCGTCGAGCTTCAGCCGGGGCGCCAGGTCCGGTCCGGCCAGCCGGACGAAGTCGGCCGGAAACGTCTGAATCAGATCCTTCCAAAGTTGATCGTGACCACCCGCCATCCTGGGTCCTCCCGAAGTGGCCTCTTCCGGCGAGGCCTGGGTACGGACCTAAAAGACGTCAAAGGGTGGGTTGAGTCTCGATACTTTGGGTGACCGAACTACAAAACGACGGGCTGGCGCCTATGCCAGCCCCAGCTCTTCGAGAGACCGGGCGGTCAGCAGCCGCTCGGCGAGGGAACCGAGCTCTTCGGTTGAGGTCATGGCCCGGATTCGCTCGATCGCCTGTCCGGGCAGGGTCGCGAATCGCGTCCGTATTTGACGTAACAGAACCTCGTGCGTAGCCTCCAGCCCACGCGCCAAGCCCAGCTCCACGCCCCGTGCCTCCACCTTCCCTTCCCAGGTAATCGGTCGCATCTTTGCCTCCGGGCCGGTTTCGGCCGCTCGCAACGCCGCGTACTCCGTCGCGGCGCCGCCGTCCAATTCTAAATAGGTTGCCACGCCGTTGAACAGACGGAATCGCGCGCTGTCGTCGATTCCCTTGGCCGCCGCGATTTTCGACAGACACTTGCGTCTCAAAGCCCGCCTGTCGCCGTTCGGCGCCCGGGCGAGCGCCGCACAGACCCAAGCGAGCGGTTCGGGGCACGCGAGAAAGTTCTCGGCCCGGGCTTGCGAGAGGCCCAAGCTTCGATAGCGGAAGCGCGTTCCTTCAAAGCCCAACGACTCTTCCAGGTGCTCGACCACCTGGGCTCCCGCAGGGCCGCCGTGCAGGTACAACGCGATGGTTTGCACGGGCAGGCCGAACCGCAAGGCGAGCAGGCGGTTGTAGGCCAAGAGGCGAATCGCCGTCGCGGTGCGGAACTGCAGCTCGATTTCGACGTGGAGAAGCGCCTGCTCTCCCTCATGACTTTCCACCCACGCAATCAGGTCGAGCCTGCGCTCTCTGCTGCGAGAGCCGAGAAGCCATGAACAGAGTACGGGAGGCTCCGTGCCGCTCCCCGCTCCCCGCTCACCCCGCCAAGTAGCTGATTTACCTCCACCCGGCCGGGCGGCGTCAAGGCCGGGGGGCAGGGGAGGTCAGGACCCGAAAACCGGCCTGGTCAAAGTGATCATCGAAAGCGAGGGCGACTTCGACACCCGCTTGGCGCACTACGACGAACGAGTGGCAATCTGGTCGAGATTGGCGGCGAAATCTTCCGGCCCCTCGATCCTGATCCTCTGGAGCTTGGCCAGCAAACCCGGCCTCTCAGGCGCAACGACTTTCTTTCGAGCCGGAACGACCTCGCTTCGGTGGGCTGTGACTTTTGGGCCGATCTCGGGAATGACTCGCTTGGTGGAAGATCTCACTCCACACCTCTTGTGGTCGCTGGCCCCCACATCAAGCAGGATAAGGGCTGATTCCTCTCAAGAGAGTATGGCACACGAGCGCCGACCCCGATTCGCCAACCATGCCGACTAGGCCTGCCACCCCCGCCCCACCCCGCCGGCCCGTTGACACCCCTGGGGGCGCGGGACACAATCCGGGCAGCTCAAGGCACGATGTCCGGAGAAGGTCGCTCCAGAGACGCCTGTAGGGTTCTAGGAGACGAATGGCCAATTACCTCCCGATCCTCGTATTCGTGGTCATCGCCGGGTTGTTTCTGGCGTCCACGCTGCTCGTGGCTCGGTTGCTTCGGCATCGGGGGTTCGGGAGGACGAACCTCGATCCGTACGAGTGCGGCAACGAGGCGGTCAGTTTCGCCCACGACCACCGGTTTTCGGTGCGCTATTACCTGATCGCGGTGCTGTTCGTGGTGTTCGACGTCGAGACCGTCTTTTTGCTCCCTTGGGCCGTCTTGTTCGACAAGCTCGCGCTGTTCGGGTTCGTCGAGATGATGGTCTTCCTTGCGATTTTGATCGGCGGGTACGTCTACGTTTGGAACCGGGGGGCGCTGGAATGGGCTTGAAGGTTCTGGACGAGACAGGCGACTCACCCTCGGGCGCTGTGGAGTCGAACGTTCTTACTACCACGTACGACAAGATCTTCAATTGGGCGCGCCGGTCGGCGATTTGGCCGATGCAGTTCGGCCTCGCCTGCTGCGCGATCGAGATGATGGCGGTCCTCGATCCGCGACACGACATGTCGCGCTTCGGCGCCGAGGTGTTTCGGGCGACGCCGCGGCAGAGCGACCTGATGATTGTCGCCGGCACCGTGACCGAGAAAATGGCGCCGATCGTCCGCCGGTTGTGGGATCAGATGCCCGAGCCGAAATGGTCGATCGCGATGGGCGCCTGCGCCACCTGCGGCGGGCCGTACCGGACCTACGCGGTGACTCAAGGGGTCGATCGGGTCATCCCGGTAGACGTCTACGTGCCCGGCTGCCCGCCGCGACCCGAGGCGCTGCTCTGGGGCCTGCTCCACCTGCAGCGGAAGATCGACCGGATGAAGAGCGCCGGGGGAGTCCTGGAACGCCCCAAGCCGCGGCCCGGCGAGGCGCCGCGATGAGCGAAGCCGGCGAGGCCGCTGCCGCGGCTCCGGCCGAAATGCCCGCCGAAAAACCGACTGAAAAGCCGACTGAAAAACCGGCTTGGGAGCGGGACCCGGTCGTCCCGGAGTGGCGCGAGGCGGACGACGATCCGCTCGCGGCGGCGCTGCGCGAGGCCCTGCCCGAGGCGATCCGGTCGGCGAAGACTTTCGCGGGCGATCTGACCCTCGACGTCGAGCGCGAGCGGTTGGCGGACGTGGCGCGGGAGCTGAAAACCACGCACGGCTTCTCGCTGATCGTCGATCTGTGCGGCGCCGACTACCCCAACCGCGAGCCGCGGTTCGATGTCGTCGTTCATCTCGCGAGCCTGCCTCCCGATCGGGCGTACCGGGTCGTGCGCTTGAAGACCCAGACCGACGAGGCGACTCCGGTGCCTACGCTCACCGGCGTCTATCGCGGTGCCAACTGGCCGGAGCGCGAGGTTTTCGACATGTACGGTGTGCGCTTCGAAGGCCATCCCGACATGACCCGCATTCTCCTCTGGGAGGGGTTCAACGGCCACCCGCTGCGCAAGGAGTTTCCGGTCGAGGGGATCGACACGGGGGCCGCGATCTATCCCGAGCATTACGGAGAAACCACGGGGCCAGTCGCTGGGACCGGTACGGGGTGGAAACCGCCGAAGCCGGCGCCGAGCACCGAAGAGGAAGAGGGCGAGGACGGATGAGCGCCGAGCCCACCGATGCCCTTTTTCAGGGCGAGGAGATGGAGCTGTCGTTCGGGCCGCAGCATCCGGCGACCCACGGCGTGCTGCGATTGAATTTAAAGATCGAAGGGGAGCGGATCGTCGGTTGTTACCCGATCATAGGCTATCTCCATCGCGGCACCGAGAAGCTGTTCGAGCTGCATCCGTTCTTTCAAAACGTGCCGCACACCGACCGGATGGATTACGTGGCTGCGGCGACCAACAACCTCGCATACGTAGGGGCGGTCGAGAAGCTGGTGGGGCTCACCGTGCCGCCACGGGCGCGCTACATCCGGACGATCCTCGCCGAGCTCCAGCGGATCTCCTCGCACCTGGTCTGGCTCGCGACCCACGCGATCGACATCGGGGCGATGACGCCGTTCTTCTACTGCTTCCGCGAACGGGAGCGGGTGCTCGACCTGTTCGAGCAATATTGCGGCGCGCGCCTGACCCTCAACTGCATGCGCCCCGGCGGCCTGCCGTTCGATCTGCCGGCCGGCTGGGCGGACGCCTGCCGCCGATTCTGCGACGACTATCCTGCGAAGATCGACGAGTACGAGGGGCTGCTCACCGAGAACCGGATCTGGAAGCGGCGCACGGTCGGTGTGGGCGTCCTGTCGCCCGAGGCGGCGATCGATCTCGGCGTGACCGGCCCGATGCTGCGGGCGAGTGGCGTCGGCTTCGATTTGAGGAAAGCGCGCCCCTACGAGGCGTACGGCGAGGTCGAATTCGCGGTGCCGGTCGCCCAGAACGGCGACACCTACGACCGGTACCTCGTGCGGATGGCAGAGATGAGGGAGTCGACCAAGATCGTCCTCCAGTGCCTCGATTTGCTTCCGGGGACCGACGGCGGGCCGATCCTGGCGAAGCGGCCACGCGTGCTCAAAGGCCCGAAGGCCGAGGTCTACCACGGAATCGAGGGACCGAAGGGGGAGATCGGTTTCTACATCGTGGGCGACGGAAGCCCAAACCCCTATCGCTGTCACGTCCGGCCGCCTTCGTTCATGAATCTTCAGGCGCTGCCCGATCTCGCGATCGGTCACATGGTGGCCGACCTGGTGGCGTTGATCGGATCGACCGACATCGTCCTCGGCGAGGTCGACCGGTGATTCCAGTCGCTGTGGTCGCCACCCTGCCGTTCGGACTCGAATCACTGCGCGCGGCGGCGGGGGACACGCTGTTCTATTTTGCGATCTCGCCTGCGCTCAAGATCCTCGGCCTGGTATTCCTCGCGATCCTGCCGGTGATCACCTATCTGGTGCTCGCCGAGCGGAAGATCCTCGGCTTCCTCCAGGTTCGCGTCGGCCCGAACCGGGTAGGGCCGTGGGGACTGCTCCAGCCGATCGCGGACGTGATGAAACTGCTGGTGAAGGAAGACACGATCCCCAGCCGCGCGGTGCGTTGGGCGTTCGTGCTCGCGCCCTGCCTGGTGGTGGCTCCCGCTCTGGTGATCTTCTCCGTCGTGCCGGTCGGTCCGCCGTCTTCGACCCCCGGCGGGTTCTCGGGGTTCGTCACCGACATCGACACGGGGGTTCTGTTCGTCATCGCAGTCGCGACGATCGGGGTCTACGGTTTGATCCTCGGCGGCTGGTCGTCGAACAACAAGTTTTCCTTGATGGGCGGCCTGCGCGCTGCAGCGCAGATGATCTCTTACGAGGTGCCGCAGGGGCTCGCCCTGGTCGGACCCTTGATGCTCGCGGGAACGATGTCGATGGTCGGGATTGTCGAGGCGCAGCGCGGCGCGCGGGTCTGGTACGTCTTTCCACAGCTGGTCTCGTTCTTCATCTATATGGTGGCCGGGGTGGCCGAGACGAACCGCAATCCGTTCGACCTGCCCGAAGCGGAATCCGAGCTGGTGGCGGGGTTCCACACCGAATACAGCGGAATGCGCTTCGCTCTGTTCTTCCTCGGCGAGTACGCGAACATGATCGCGGTGTCCGCCGTCGCGACCACGCTGTTCTTGGGCGGCTGGCTGCGGCCGTTCCCCAGCGTTGCCTGGCTTTCGCCGCTCGACGTGGTGCCGGGGGCGATCTGGTTCGCACTCAAAGTCTTTGTCTTCCTGTTCGTCTACATCTGGTTTCGCGGCACCTTCCCGCGCTATCGCTTCGATCAGCTGATGGCGCTCGGTTGGAAATGGCTCTTGCCGCTCGCGCTCGCGAACATCTTCGGGACCGCCCTGATCAAGCTCTGGCTCGCGAGGTGAGACGGGTGACCGCCTGGAGGCGTTTCCTCGACCGGTTTCTGCTGCTCGACCTGTTCGCGGGTCTGGCGATCACCGGCCGCGCCCTCTTCCGGAAGAAGGAGACGGTGCAGTACCCGGAGGAGCGCCTGGCGCCCGCGCACCGGTTCCGCGGCATGTTCCGGCTCGACGAGGAACGCTGCATCAAGTGCAACCTCTGCGCGATCGACTGCCCGATCGACATCATCTATATCGATTGGCACCAGGAGCTGAACGAGGCGACGGGCAAGAAGGAAAAGAAGCTCGATCGATTCGACATCGACCTCCAGCGCTGCATGTTCTGCGGCCTGTGCGAGACGGGCTGCCCGACCGAGCCGAAATCGATTTGGCTGACCACCAAGACGTATGAGCTGGCGACCTACGATCGTTGGCAACATCTCTACGCGGACAAGGGGCAGCTCGAAGAATGGCGCGGACGCCCCGCCTATACCGACGAGGAGATCGCGGAATGAGCTTTCTCGCGGGGTTTCTTCAGGAAAACGGCGCGGCGATTCTGTTCTACCTGTTCGCGGGGCTCTCTCTGGCGGGTGCCGTCGGCGTGGTCACGTGGAAAAGCCCGATGAACGGCGCGCTGTCGCTTCTGGTGACGTTTCTCGCCGTGGCGGCGCTTTTTCTGCTGCGCCATGCGGGGTTCGTGGGCATCGTCCAGATTTTCGTCTATGGCGGCGGGATCATGGTGCTCTTCCTGTTCGTCATCATGCTGGTCAACCTGAACCGGATCGAAGCGTCGGAGCGGGTCTGGCGCCAGACGCCCTGGGCGTTGTTGCTTTCGCTTCTGTTCGTTGGGGTAGTGGGAGTGATTGCCCGCGCGAATTGGGCCGGGGTGTCGACCGCCGGCTCGGCCGAACGGTTGCGGACTTTCGGCGGCGAGGTCGTCGGCAACCCGCAGGCGCTTGGCCAGGAGCTGTTCCGCCATTACCTTTTGCCTTTCGAGATCGCGTCACTTTTTCTGCTCGTCGCGATGATCGGCGCGGTGGTGCTCGGGAGGCGCGAATGAAACCCTCCGATTTGGCGAGCGTGTGGAACGTGGGAACCGAGCACTACCTGGCGCTCAGCCTGATGCTGTTCGGGATCGGGCTGTTCGGCGTGATCAACCGGCGCAACCTGATCACGATCCTGATGTCGATCGAGTTGATGTTGAACGCCGTGAACTTGAATCTGGTGGCGTTCTCCTATCAGCGCGGCGATCTGCTCGGCCAGGTGTTCACGATGTTCACGATCACCGTTGCGGCGGGGGAGGCGGCGGTGGGTTTGGGCATCTTGCTCGCCATGTTCCGCCTGCGCCAGACGACGCGGGTCGATGCGGCCCAAGAGCTGGAAGGCTAGACCGATGCGCGGTCTCCTCTGGCTCGTGCCGGTCCTGCCGCTCCTGGGCGTTTTGGCGAACGGGTTGCTGGTGGGGCGCCGCGCCTCGGAGAAGACGGTCGCTTGGATCGCCTGCGGCAGCTCGGGAGCCGCGGCGCTCCTGGCGCTCGGGGTGATTGCCGACTACCTGCGCTCCCTGTCGCCGCGGCCATTCGATCTGCACCTGTGGGAATGGATGTCCCCCGGTGCGCTGCCGATGTCCGGAGCCATGCGCGGCGCGGCAAAACTTTCGATCGGTTTCGGGCTTCTGCTCGACCCGCTGTCGGTCGTGATGCTGTTCGTCGTCACGTTCGTCGGCTTTTGGATTCATCTCTACTCGGTCGGCTACATGGCGGGCGAGCCGGGGTTCCGCCGCTACTTCACCTATCTGAACCTGTTTCTGGTGGCGATGCTCGTGCTCGTCCTGGGCGATGGCTACGCCTCGATGTTTCTCGGTTGGGAAGGCGTGGGGCTCTGCTCGTACCTGTTGATCGGCTTCTATTTCGATCGCGAGAGCGCGGCCGACGCGGGGCGGAAGGCGTTAATCGTCAACCGGATCGGCGACTTCGCCCTGCTCGCCGGGCTGTTCGCCCTGGTCGGCCGCTTCGGCACGCTTCAGTTCTCGGAGCTTTCGTCCCTCATCGCCGCTTCGGGCGATGCGCTGCGATCGCCGTACGGGCTCGGCCTGTCGTTTGCCGGGTTCGTGACTCTCTGTCTATTCCTGGGGGCGACGGGCAAGAGCGCGCAGATTCCCCTTTACGTCTGGCTTCCCGACGCGATGGCCGGGCCGACTCCCGTTTCGGCGCTGATCCATGCCGCGACGATGGTGACCGCCGGGGTCTACCTGGTGGTGCGGTCGAACGCGATTTTCCAGCTCGCGCCGGGGATTTCCGCCCTGGTCGCCTGGGTGGGTGCCGTGACCGCCCTCGTCGCCGCAGGGTTCGCCCTGGTGCAGACCGATCTTAAAAAGGTGCTCGCCTATTCGACCATTTCGCAGCTCGGCTACATGTTTCTTGCCGCAGGGCTCGGGGCGTACGCGGCGGCGATCTTCCATCTCGCGACCCATGCGTTTTTCAAGGCGTTGTTGTTTCTCGCCGCGGGAGCGGTGATTCACGCGCTCGGCGGAGAGCAGGATCTGCGGCGGATGGGCGGGCTGTGGAGCCGCCTGCCCCGGACCGCGCGGGCGTTCGGAATCGGTGCCCTCGCGATCGCCGGAATTGTGCCGTTCGCGGGATTCTGGAGCAAAGACGCAATCCTCTCGGCCGCAGCGGCGAGCGGTACTTCCGGGCACTGGGTTCTCTACGCGGCCGGCTTGTTGACCGCGGGGCTCACGGCCTTCTACATGTTCCGCGCGTTTGCCTTGGCGTTCCTGGGGTCTTACCGCGGCGATCCGAAATCCGAGCATCCCCTGCATGAGGCACCCTGGACGATGGCGCTGCCGCTATTCATTCTCGCGGTCGGGGCGGTCGCCGCCGGGTGGCTGGGAATTCCGGAGTCGCTCGGCGGAGAGAATCGATTCGGCCGGTTCCTTGAGCCGGTGGTGGCGCAGCTTTCGGGGAAAGCTCCCGCGGAGCTCGGCGAGTTATCGCAGGCCGCCGAGATCGGCGGGATGGTGCTCGCGCTCGGGGTGGCGACCCTCGCGATCCTCATGGCGCTGCGCCTGTATCGCTTGGGGTCGGAGCGCGGCGCGGCGCTCGCCGAGCGATTCCCCTGGCTCTATGCGCTCCTGGTCCACAAAGCTTGGGTGGACGAGATCTACGACGCAACGATCGTGCGCGGCGCCTGGGGGCTTTCGCGCCTCGCGGCGAAATTCGATGCCCAGGCGATCGACCGCGGCCTGGTCGAGGGGGCGGGGCGACTGGCGGTCTTCGGCTCTTGGGTTTCGGGTCTGTTCGACCGCCATGTGATCGACGGGCTGGTGAACCTTTCCGCTTGGTTGCTCGATCGCTTCTCGCGCTCCCTGCGGCGGGTCCAGACCGGGGCGGTCTCCAACTACGCCTTCGCGCTCGCTCTGAGCGCATTCGTTCTGGTGTGCCTCTACGCGGTGTGGCGGTAAGGGTCGGTTCGTTTTCGAGGGGGAGCGCCATGTTCGACGGGGTACACGAAGTACCGATCCTTTCGCTGATCTGCTTCCTGCCTTTGGCGGGGGCGCTCGTGGTGATGTTCGCTCTGCGCGATCCGGCGACCATCCGGCGATTCGCGTTCGGGGTGGCGCTGATCGATTTTCTCCTCTCGCTGCCGCTCTGGTTCATGTTCGACCCCCAAGGCCCGCTCTTTCAGTTCAAGGAAGGTCTCGATTGGATTCCCTCGATCGGCGTCCGCTACGAGATGGGGATCGACGGCATCGCCCTGCTGCTGGTGCTGCTCACCACCCTCTTGGGCACGCTCGCGTTTCTTTCGTCCTGGAGCGCGATCCGCGAGCGGGAAAAGGAGTACTACACATTCCTGCTGCTCCTACAAACCGGCATGTTGGGGGTGTTCTGCGCGCTCGACTTCTTCCTGTTCTACGTCTTTTGGGAGGTCATGCTGGTGCCGATGTATTTCTTGATAGGCATCTGGGGCGGGCCGCGGCGGCTCTATGCTTCGATCAAGTTCTTCCTCTATACCCTCGTCGGTTCGGTGCTGATGCTGCTGGGGATTCTCGCGCTCTACTTCTGGAACGGGCGGGGATTGTTCGGTTGGACCGGCGCGGGCAACCCGCTCTCGTTCTCGATCGAACAGTTCCATCGCATCGGGCCGTCGATCCCGGCCGATCTGCAATTCTGGATCTTTCTGGCCTTCTTCGTCGGCTTTGCGATCAAAGTGCCGATGTTCCCGTTTCACACCTGGCTGCCTGATGCGCACGTCGAAGCTCCGACCGCAGGGTCGGTGATCCTCGCGGGCGTTCTGCTCAAGATGGGAACCTACGGCTTCGTCCGGTTTTCGCTGCCGATTCTCCCCGAGGCGACGCGCCGGCTGGTCCCTTGGATGGTCGGTCTTTCGGTCGTCGCCATTCTCTACGGTGCGCTTTGCGCGATGGCGCAGCGTGACATGAAGAAGCTGGTCGCCTACTCGTCGGTCTCGCACCTGGGATTCGTGACGCTCGGCATCTTCGCCTTGAACGGCCCAGGCCTTTCGGGCGGCGTGCTCCAGATGATCAATCACGGTCTTTCGACCGGTGCGCTGTTCCTGCTGGTCGGCGTGCTCTACGAGCGGCGGCATACGCGGCAGATCGCGGATTTCGGCGGCCTTTCGGCTGTCATGCCGCGGTACGCGACGATCTTCCTGATCGTCACCCTCGCATCGATTGGCGTGCCGACCTTAAACGGCTTCGTCGGCGAATTCACGATCCTGATCGGCGCTTTCTCTCGGAGCTGGCTCTGGGCGATCGCCGCGACGCTCGGGATCGTGCTCGGTGCGGCGTACATGCTCTGGATGTTCCAGCGGGTCTTCTTCGGTCCGGTGAGCCACGAGGAGAACCGGAAACTCCCGGATCTTTCGGGCCGCGAGCTGGTCTACCTGCTGCCGATCGTGGCGCTTTGCTTCTGGATCGGCCTTTACCCCAAGCCGTTCTTCCGGATTCTGGAAAAGCCGGTCGCCTTTCTGGTGGAGAACGCCGAGCGGGCGGCAACGGTCGCGACCCCCGACGCGGCTCTGGGACGCTGAGATGCCTTTTCCTTCGGCCATCTCGCTCAGAGATGTCGCTCTGATCGGACCGGAGCTGCTCCTGGGGGCGGCGGGCATGCTGCTGCTCGTGGCCGGGGCGATCGGCAAGGGTCTGTCGCAAAAGGACGCCGCCAGAGTCGCGGGATTCAGCCTGGCGCTGGGGGCGGCGGTTCTGTTCGAGGTGCGCTCGGTGGTGGGTAGGGTCCCCGCCCGGTTGTTCGGCGGCAGCCTCGCCCTCGACGGCTATTCGTTCTTCTGGCAGCTCCTGGCGCTCGCCTCCGTCGGGCTGGTGGTCCTGATGTCGTCGCGGGGCCTCGAGTCGATCGCCTCCCGCGCGTCGGAGTATTTCGCGCTGCTCCTGATCGCGACCTCCGCCTTGATGCTGATGGTCGCGGCACTCGATCTGCTGACGCTCTGGATCGCGCTCGAAACGATGGCGCTTTCGAGTTACATCCTGGCCGGGATCTTTACTCGCGAGCGGCGCTCGAACGAGGCGGCGATCAAATATTTCGTGCTCGGCGCGCTCTCGTCGGCCATTCTTCTCTACGGCATTTCGCTGCTCTATGGGGCGACCGGCACTCTCGACCTCGAAGCGCTGGCGCAGGCCATGCCCGCGGCGCTTGCTCAAGGCAGCCGGATCGCGCCGCTGGGCGGCCTGCTGGTCGCCGCCGGGTTGTTGTTCAAGATCGCCGCGGCGCCGTTTCATTTTTGGGTTCCGGACGTGTACGTCGGAGCGCCCACGCCGATCACTGCGTTTCTCGCCAGCGCCTCGAAGCTCGCGTCGTTTGCGGTGCTCGGCCGGGTGTTTCTTCTCGCCTTCGGGGGAGTGCGGGTCGAGTGGCAGCCGGTGATCGCCGGGATCGCCGTGCTGAGCATGTTCTGGGGCAACGTCGGGGCGCTCACCCAGTCGAACGTCAAGCGGCTGCTCGCCTACAGCTCAATCGCCCACGCCGGCTACCTCTTGATCGGGGTGCTCGCCGCCTCCGAAACCGGCCTCTGGGCCGCGATGTTCTATGCCGCGGCGTATGCGTTCATGACGATCGGGGCCTTTTCGGTCGTCGCCCTCTGGAGCCGGGGCCAATATGCGGCGGAATCCTGCTCCGACTACGCCGGGCTCGGCCGCCGTTCGCCGTATCTGTCGGCCTCGATGCTGATTTTCCTGATCGGGCTTACCGGGATTCCGCCGACCGGCGGATTCTTCGGCAAGGTGTTCCTGTTCGCGGCGGCGGTCGAAGCCGGCTGGACCGGGGTCGCCGTGGTGGGTGTGCTGACGAGCGCCCTCTCGCTCTATTTCTACTTCCGGATCGTCGTCTTCCTCTATTTTACGCCCGCCGCCGAACCGGCCATGCATTGGGAGACGTCGCCCCCCCCGGCGATTTCGGCCGCCTCGATCGGCGTCGGCCTCTGCGCTGCCCTTACGCTTGCTCTCGGGATCTTTCCCGGCCCGCTGATCGACCTGGTCAAACAGAGCCTGCTCGCCATGCGATAAGCTCTCGGTTGAGGGCGCCCGGATCGGAGCGCCGGAATCGAGATCAGGTGCCGTAAATGGCGAGGGGAGCTCCCGTGGCAAAAGAGAGCGGTGACCACCAAAAGGGGTGGGACTTCGAGGCGGCGGCCATGCCCTTCGTCGATGCGCTCTACAACACCGCCTACCGGATGGCGCGCAATTCGGAGGACGCGGAAGACTTGGTGCAGGAGACATACCTCAAAGCCTACCGCTACTACGACAAGTTCGAAGAAGGTACCAACTTCAAGGCGTGGCTCTTCAAGATCATGAAGAACACGTTCATTAACAACTATCGCAAGAAACAGCTGGCCCCGGCGTTTTCGGACTTCGCCGATATCGAGGAGAGCTTCGAGAGCCAGGTGAGCGAGGAAGTCGCGCGCCAGAATCCGAACCCGGAAGAGGAGCTGCTGGAAGACGTGCTCGACGAGGACGTCCAAAAGGCGCTCGAAAAACTACCGCCTGACTACCGAATGGTGGTGATCCTCGCCGATCTCGAAAACTTCTCCTACAAGGAGATCGCCGAGATCCTGGAGGTTCCGGTGGGCACGGTGATGAGCCGTCTTTACCGCGGCCGTCGGCTGCTCGAAGCGGCAATGCTCGAGTTCGCCAAGGGTCACGGCTACCTGCGCGGCGGCGAGCCGACCAAGATGAGAAGCCGGCCCAGTCCGGCGACGTCGAAATGAGGTTTGCCGGAGGCCGCCCCGTGTTGCGGAATTTCCCGAACGCTCTTGGAGTTTTCGCCGGTAGAATCGAGAGAGACCACCGAGCTGACCCTATGTCTTGCCAAATCGATCGAACGATTCCGGGGGACCGAATCGATGGACTGTAAGCGGATCAGCGAAGTGATCTATCTATTCTTCGACAACGAGTTGGAGGAAGACCTCCTGGCGCCGTTCCAGGCGCATGTCGATCGTTGTCCCGAGTGCGCCCATCAGGTCGGCAAGACTCGGAAGGTTCTGATTCTGGTGCGCGAGCGGTGCGAGCGCTGCTGCGCGCCCGAACACCTGCGGTTGAAGATTCTCACCAGCATGCCTCACCGCCGCTCTGCGGCCCGCCCCCATTAGGAGGGCTCATCCCATGCGTACTTCCTCGCGCTTGCAAGCGCTACTCGTCCTCGGTGTATTTTTAGTGCTCGTCGTTGGCGCCAACCCGCTTCAGGCCCAGGGTGGCTGGCGTCTTTCCGGAATGGGCGGCGAGAGCCTGTCGGAAGCCGATGTCGGTCAGGGCGCCACGGTGGTGGTCGTCTGGGCTTCCTGGTCGCCGAAGTCGCGCGACATCGTGGAGCGGGTCAACCAGATCGCCGGCCACTGGTCGGGCAAGGCCCGCGTGGTGACGGTCTCGTTCCAGGAGGAGAAGGCCGCGGTCTCTAGTTTTCTGGCGGGTAAGGGCTTGAGCGTGCCGGTTTTTCTCGACAGCAACGGCGGTTTTTCGCGAAAGTATGCGATCGCCACTCTGCCCGGTCTCCTGGTGCTCAAGGACGGCCAAGTGGCATACCGCGGAAAGCTGCCCGAGGATCCAGATGCGGTGATTGCCGAGCTGGTTCGGTAAATTAGGTCTGGAAACGGGTTGCGGGCGGCGGAAGCCGCCTGCTACACTGCCCGTGGTCGCTGACGCCCTGGTCTCGGCCGCCCTTCAATTCCGCCTTCAGAGACGGCGAGGAGGACCCCCGGCCGGATGGCATTCCATAGGCGTCACGCCCTCTCCGTATTGCGATTGGCGGTGCCGGTCGGACTGGCGCTCGTCGGCTGGATGCTCAGCGTTTCCACCAACCGGTTGGAAGCCTATAATCGCTCGCCGTTCCCGGTAACCTCCATTCCCGCCTTCCGCGAGGAGTTCGCCCCGCGGCTCGCTTCTCCGACCGCCACGTCGCGATGGCTCGATCGCGCCCGGGTCCCGGTCGAATATTCGCTGAACCGCGGCGAGACCGTCCCTACGCTGTTCACACGCTTAGGCCTTGAAGGGGCGGACGCCGAGCAGGCGGTCGCCGCTTTTTCTCGCGATCTCGACCCCCGTCGGCTGCGCGCCGGCAACCGGTTTTCTGCATATTTTGGGCCACGGGCGACTTTGGCCGGCCTCGACCTTACGGTGTCGGGCGTGGGGCGGCTCGAAATGGCAAGGGGCACCAGCGGCTGGAAGTCCCGGTGGCGGGATTTCGCCCGCACCTCTCGGCTCCGCGTGGTCCGCGGCTCAATCGACGGCGCGTTCGACTCGTCGGTCCAGGCGGCCGGCGGCCCGCCGTCGCTAGCCTATCGGATCGCCGAAATTCTCCAATGGGACGTCGATTTCGCGCGCGATCTCCATCGTGGCGATCGGTTCGAAGCGCTGTACGAAGAGGTGCTCGTCGACGGCAAACCCTACGGAGTGCAGAAGGTGATCGCGGTCGCCTACGAGGGCGATGGTGGCCGGAAAGAGGCGATCCGTTTCGGTACGGACGGCACTTTTTACGACGGCGAAGGCCAGCCTCTGCGCAAAATGTTTCTGCGCTCGCCGCTGCGTTACTCCCACATCACCTCGCGCTTCAGCATGCGCCGGTTCCATCCGGTGCTCGGCGTCTTTCGGCCGCACTATGGGATCGACTATGGAGCCCCGATCGGCACGCCGGTCCAATCCACGGCGGGCGGCGTGGTCGTCTCCGCGGGTTTCGAGCGAGGGGGCGGCAACGTGGTGAAGGTCCGCCATGCGGACGATTACGTGACGGCCTACCTGCATCTTTCGCGGTTCGGCAGCGGCATTCGGCCGGGAGCGCGGGTCCATCAGGGCGACACCATCGCTTACACCGGAATGACCGGTCTCGCGACCGGACCGCACCTCGACTACCGGGTTCAGCATCAAGGGCGCTGGATCGACCCGCTCTCGCTCACCAGCGTCCGAGATCAGGATCTGCCGTCCCGCCAGCTCGCGTCGTTCCGCGGTTGGCGGAACGAGGTGCGTCGGGCATGGGTCTCCGGTCAGGTCGACCGGCTGGGGGGCGCCCTGGGCCTGCCGGCTCCGCTATCCGGGGCGCCGCAGATGGCGGGCCGACGCGTTCCGGCCGGTAGTACGGCGACCCCGGTCGTCGTCGCTCGCTAGGGCGTAACATGCGCTGTCTCGCCTGGTGCCGCGTAGATCTGGCGGGCGGAACGCTCGACATCTGGCCGCTCGGGTTGGCGTTTCCCGGCGCCCGGACGGTGAACGTCGCGATCGACGTCGCGGTGCGCCTAACGCTGGTTCCGAGTCCTGACGGGCACTATCAGGTCCGCCAGTCGGGGACCGAGATCGTCGCCCCTTCTCTTTCCGCTCTCTCCGCGCGGCAAGACTCGGCGTTGATTGGTGTCTTTGCCGAAGCTCTCGACCTGCCCCCTTTTTGCTTGGATCTCGCGAGCGACTCGCCGCGCGGCGGGGGATTGGGCGGCAGCTCGGCGATCGGTGTTGCGTTTCTTGCTCTCGCCGAGGAGGTTTTCGACCTGCCGCGCTCCTCGGCCGCCGAGCGAACCCACCTCGCGCGCGACCTCGAAGCCCGGTTGATGGGTCTGCCGACCGGCCTTCAAGATCACTACCCCGCTTTGTTGGGCGGAGCGCTCGAGATTCTGCACCGGCCCGGTGGGGAACAGGTTCGCCGACTCGCGGTGGATCTCGATGCGCTGTCGGATCACCTGTTGTTGGTCGACACGGGTGCGAGCCATTTCTCGGCCGGCCAGAACTGGCAGGTCGTCCGCCGCTGCCTGGAAAAGGACCCCGAGGTCTGCTCCGCACTAGGTGAGATCGCCGAGGTGGCCGAAGCGATGGCCGAGGCGCTCGAACGAAACGATTTTCCCCAGGCCGGCCGCCTGCTGCGCCGCGAATGGCAGGCGCGCAGCCGTTTGGCGGAGGGGATCTCGACCCCGAAGATCGAAGAACTTCTCGATCGCTCGGCGGCGCTCGGTGGCTGGGGAGGCAAGGCGTGTGGAGCGGGGGCCGGCGGCTGCGTCGCGCTGCTCGTTCCGGCCGAAAGGAAAGAACAGATCGCAGCCGAGATGGAGAAGTCGGGCGGTCGCGTAGTTCCCGCCCGCGCGGTCGCGGGGCCGCTCGAGCTGTTCGATTAGGCCCCTCCAAGAGCCAAAAACACGAAAGCCGGCCGGACCTTTCGGTCGAGCCGGCTTCGGATTCTCAAATTCCGGAAGGGGTCAGCGGTTCTTGGCGCGCTGCGCCAGGATCTGCTCCGCCTGTTCGCTGGTCATGTTCGGACCGAGGGTGATGCTCAGAACGTCCGTCCAGCCGTTCGCGGTGGATTCGCGGTAGAGAATCTTGTCGTCCTGCAACCAACTGACGATCAGGGAATCGCCGTGGGTCGAGGTGTAAATGCTAGGCACGGCGTCGCCGGTGTCCGGAACCGGAAGATCGACGGCGGTATGGAGCGCAAGCGCATGCCCCGGGTTTTCCACCGCCGGCTCGGCCGTCGGCGTCGCCATGACCTCGGCGATCCGGTAGGCCAAGTTTTGCTGGCGTCCGCCACGCCCGCCTAAGGCGTCCGCACCAATCTCGATGATCTGAGAACGGATAGCGTCGGCAAGGCGGCGAACTTGACCCGGAGCATAACGGCTTCCAATCTCGATGATCTGGGAGCGAATTTGTTCCGCAAGGAAACCTCTGATGCTCGGATGAAGGGTACTTCCAATCTCGATGATCTGCGAACGTATCGCATCGGCGAGTAGCGAAACCGGAGTCGGGATTCGGGGAAAAGTGAGGATCTTTGCGCGCACCCGAGCCGCGATGTCCGATAGATCGACTGGCATTACATCGATCTCTACCGTATTCAGGCGCTCGGTCTGTGAGTTCACGAACGTCGCAACCGTGGAACCTTCGTCGCCAAGCTGAATGGATGGCGCGTGGAGAAGCGACCCGGTCGGAATGTCGAGGACTCTATCGCCACCCCCTTCCGCCAGATCGTCCAACAAGAAGACGGGGTTCCAACCAAGGTAAACGCCGTCGATCAAGATGACCGGTGCGTAAACAGCGCGGTCCTCCGCCCCCGTCGTTTCCCACCAGACGGTCTCAACGATGGTTCGATAGTGACGCTCGGGAGCACCGGCGGCGCCTGTGAGCTCGAAGGTATCCCGGCTCACTGCAATCCGAGGGAAACTTTTGAAGCTATACCGGTCGCCGGAGATCTGAACTACGTCACCAAACTCGCCATCCGTGAGGTTCGTCAGATAGAGAACGGAATGGAGAGGGTTGATGCGGCTCTCCCAGACCAGAAAAATACTCTTCGACGACTCCTCGAAGAACAAGGAGGGAGAACTCTCGATATCGTTGCCACCGGTTCCTGGAACGAGCATCCGCTGCGTGGTCGGTCCGTCGGTTCCAGGTCGCGTCAGGTCCAGGGCGAGCACCACGACATCGGTCTGAGCAAAGGCGGCGCTGGGAAACAGGTCTCGATACACCCCGGCCTGCACTCGATACAATTCGCCGTTCGAACCCAGTGCGACATCGTGCGCGTCGGCACGAACCGGCGCTAAAGCCGCGAGTCCGATGACAAGAAGGATCTGGATGGTTCGTTGCATCTTCATCGATCTCACGCTTTCAGGTTGATCAGCTTGCGGACATCGATTGCGAGCAGGAAGTCCGGAAGATAACGGTCATTCGGGAAGAATCGTTCTTGAAGGTCGAGGAAATGCTCGTGCGCGACGCCGGAGTCGTGAGCGAGATTCGCGGCCTCTCCCAGCAGGTATAGGGCATTCTTGACGACGTCGTTATCGCCTACGCTCTCTGCAATCTGCAGCGCAATAAGGCCATGTCGGTAGGCCGCGCGATAGCGACCCACTTCAAGTAGTGCAAAGCAGAGGCTCATATGAGGCCCACGCTCAAATCCGCGAGCGCCCAGGGAACGCAGCGTCCGGAGCGACTGGTAGAGATCACGAAAGCCGTCGGCAAAGCGTCCTTCGACGGTTCGACAGTATCCGAGGTTCTCGAGTATGAGCGCACGCTCCAGTTTTCGTTCTGAAGGCATCAGTTTCAACGCCTGTTCGTACTCCGCCAGGGCCTGGTCGAAATAGCTCTCGGCGGCCAGGATGTTCCCGATGCTGTTGTGCGAGACGGCCTTCCAATCATCGCGACCGAGAACTACGGCTCGATCCAACGAAATCCGGGCGTAGAAAAGGCCCTTCTTGAAGGCCTTTCGAAGCTCGTGGGCGTGTGCCAGGTTGTAGGCTGCGAGCCAGCAGTTTTCGAGGTCGGTATTGCGCATAAGGATCTCGCGCAACCGGATCAGATCGCCATCCGAGATCGCCCCGGTCTCGATTTCGACCGCGGCAAGGTTGCAGAAGGCGCGGTCGATCAGGCGTTCCTCGCCATCCTCGCGCGCCCGAACGAGCGCTTCGTCGAAGAGACGGTGGGCGACTTCCAGGTCGCCTTGATTCAGGGACTTGAGGCCCCGCTCGCGCAGGATTTCGTAGGTAGCGGTCGTTTCGATCAGATCCATCGTAGAGATCCCCACTCACTCACCCGACTCGTCGGAGCGACGTTCGAGCTGCTCTCGTTTGAAGGCTACGAAATCCTCGACCTCGCGCTGTGCGGCCTCGTCCAGGCTGCTCAGGTCGCGGGCGACGCGGAGCGCACGGGTCGAAGCCTCGTTGGCTTGATTCACCTCGTCGAAGAACTCACCGATCGAGAGCTTGAACTCGGCGACGATGCGGAACAGGGTGTCCAGGCTCACCCGGTACTCACCCTTCTCCATGCGGGAAAGGTCGGACTGCTGGATGCCGAGACGGGAAGAGAGCTCCACCTGCGTCAACTTATGGTCGCGACGGAGCTGCCGTATCTTCCGGCCGACGAGCTGGACCTGGCGAATCTTGGGCGAAGCGATCATGTCGACTCATCTCACTCGGAGCGGCTATGTCAAAATGGCATAGAGACGCCGGTTTGGATGGAAGAATACCGCCGGAATGGACAGACGTCAATCGATGCGTCGGTGAACGGGAAGAGCCGTGCCCGAAAGCCGGGCACGGCCAAAGGCGGACTAGCCGATATCGACGATATGCGCGCCGATGTCGGAGGGCGGCGGCGCCGGGTTACCGAGATCGATGATCTGGGCGTGAATTCCACCGGCCACGGCGTCCAGCCGGGCTGGAGCGAAACGGGTGCTGCGGGGGGTAGCTTTCTTCATGAATGGCCTTCCCTTCGTGTTCGGCCAGGGGCGATTCCCCGAGCCGAGCTGCATAGCGCTCGCGCGCCTAATGGTACTGTACGGATCAGTCGGCTGAAGCGTTTTAGATCCAAACAAGGGGTAGATCCCGGCGCACTTCTCAACCGCTCCGCATCTGTAGACTCCAATGCGGGGAACCGGCGGCGACACGGGTCTCAATGTCTGGGGAGTCTCAGTCTGCGAGGACCGGCGAATTGCGCTCGCTTGCCGGCGCGAGAGGTGACGGAAGTGCTCCGAGACCAACACGTGGTCACCCGGTCGGTCACAGCACCGTTCGAAGCCCAGAAGGGACTTCTGGCGGCCTGCGGAATTCTTCTTGGGCTGAGCGAAAAGCTCCGCTTCTAGAGCGGAGAACTCCGGGTCTTGGGCGGAAATCTCCTGGCGTTCGGCGGAATTCTCCCCGGACTCCCCGAAACGCTCCGTGGATTCCCCGGAACTCTCCTCGAGCTCGCAGGAAAACTCCTCCTGTTCGGAGGAATGCACCTTGTCCTACGCGGAATCATCCGGAGATCCCACGGTGTACTCCGCCAGGGTAACGGCCTTTTCCGGTGATTTAGAGGAGCATTCCGGAGAGCCGGAGGAGTTTTCCTGAGAGCCAGAGGAAGCATCCTGTGGATCAGAGGTGCCTTCCTGGAATCCAAAGTAGCCTTCCTCGGAAGTCCAGGGGTGGTCCTGGAGTCCGGCGGGATATACCGCGAAAACGACGGAGCTTTCCTGCCAACCCAGGGATCATTCCGCTGAAGGCGATTTGTTTTCCGCTGAGTTTAAGGAGCGTTCCGCGCACCCTACAGGCCGATCCGTTGCTTGACCGGAGCGTTCCGCGCATTCTCCGCAGTCTTCCCGATTTCTGGGTGCTATTCTTCTCGGCCAAGAACACAGATCGTTTCTTCCGAGAAAGGAGTTCCCGATGGGCATCAAGTCCTACGCAGCCCGGTTGGACCGGTGGCAGAGCATGGTTCAGAACATCCAAGAAGTGCTCGGGGACCTTCCCGGAGTTGATGCGACCTTCGCGCTCGCCCGGCAGAAAGTCGCCGATTTGCGCGAGACGCAATCCGACTTGCAGCGCCTGGAGGGCCAGAGAAAAGAGGGCGTGGTCCGTCGCCGCCAGCTCGACCGGGAGGCCGAACAGGCGATCCGCCGGCTCTCAGCCCTCGCCCGCGCCCACATGGGGTTCTCCAACCCGGCGCTCGAAGCGTTCGGCGTCCGGTCCGAGGACCGCGGTCGCCGCGCTCGGAGCATCAAGGAGCCGGCGAAGGCCGAAGCGGCGCTGTCCTGACCCGACGGCGGGGTTGGCGCGCCCGGAAATGGCCGGCACCTGTAAACTCCGCCGCCGTGACCAGAATTTCCCCACGGTTCGACACGCTTCGGGCGTCTGAGGTTAGACGCTCCGGGTCCCTCGTGAATTCGGCCGCCGCCCGATGAACAGCCGTCTCTTCCTGCTCAAAGAACTGGTCCGGCGCGACGTCAAGGGGCGCTATGCCGGTTCCCTATTCGGCCTGGTCTGGTCGTTCGCGCAGCCGCTATGGATGTTGGCGCTGTTCGGGTTCGTGTTTTCCTCGATCATGAAGGTGCCGGCGGTCGGGGTGAAGAACGGCAACTTCGCGATCTTCCTGTTCAGCGGTCTGCTCCCGTGGATGGCGGTTCAGGAGGGGATCCTGCGCGCCACCACCTCGGTGACCGACAATTCGAGTCTGGTCAAGAAATTGCGCTTTCCGGCCGAGATCCTCGGCCTCGCGGTCGTGCTCGCGGCGCTGGTCCACGAGGGGATCGCGATGCTCGCGTTCTTCGCCGTAGTCGCCTGGACCGGAGAGATCTCCTGGCGTGGCCTGCCGCTGCTGCTGCTGGCGATCCCGGTTCAGGTGGCGCTCACCCTGGGAGTGGGATGGCTGTTGGCCGCCATCCACGTCTTTTTTCGCGATGTCGCGCAAATCTTGGGGATGGGGCTGACGGCTTGGTTTTACCTGACGCCGATCGTCTATCCGGCGTCGTACGTGCCAGAACGGCTTCGTTTTTGGGTCGGGCTCAACCCGTTAACCGGCCTCGTCGGGCTCTACCGAGCGGCGCTTCTCGCCGATTCGCCGCTTCCTTCGCGCGCCTCCCTGGTGTCGCTCGGCCTTTTCGCATGCGGGTTTTTCGCTCTCGGCGGGTGGCTTTTCAGGCGCCTCAAGGCCAGCTTCGTCGACGAGATCTAGAATACGGCCTTCCGCGGCCCGGATCTTGCTCTTCGACGGCCGCGACCCAAAGTACGCTCTGGTCCCACCGATGACCTGGAGGCAAGAAATGCCCACGTCCCACCTTCGTCCCATTCTCGCCGCGCTCTCGGCGTTCCTTCTTTGCAGCCTGGCCGGTCAGGCCCAGGCGACCGCGGCTCCGGCGGGTACGAAGGCGAAACCGGAGGTCGCGACCGAGAAGGATGCCAACATCGCGGAGACCGCGAACCCCGCGCATCCTGCGGACACCCCTTCCGATTTGGAGCCCACGAGCACCGATCCTGCCAATACGGGACCCCAGCCGCCGGATGGAGTCTGGTTGAAGGACCCGGAAGGGCGCCAATACTTCCTCGACAAGCTGGCCAAGTCGGCCGGGCCATACCAAAAGAACGACGATGGAACCGTCCGGACCGTCTGGGGCATCGTCCTCAAGATCGAGAAGGAAGACGACGAAAACTTCTATTACCGGGTCTACAGGCAGACGGCGGCCGAAACCCCGATGTCCGCCCGCCCGGAGCCGCCGAGCCCGGAGATGCTGGATGCCGCAGCGAAGAGCTACGTCCAGGTTCCCCAGACGGCGAGCGTGAAGGCGACCGCGTTCTCCAAGGGGCTGCCGGCGACCGGCCAATGGCGTCATGGGTTCGTCCTGGCGGACATGAACGAGGATGGTTTTCTCGACGTCGTGCACGGCGCGGCGCGCAAGACCCTGTCCGTGCCGCAGATCTTCCTCGGTGACGGCAAGGGCAACTGGCGTTATTGGTCGGAGGCGAAATACGCCCAGCGGCCTTACGACTACGGCGACGTCGCAGTGGCCGACTTGAACGGCGACAAGCACCTCGACTTGGTGCTCGCAGTCCACCTCCATGGCGTGATCGCCCTGTTGGGCGACGGCAAGGGCAAATTCACCGACTGGAGCAAGGGGCTCGATTTCGTCGTGTCGAAAGGGGGCGTGGCGCCGGGATTTTCGAGCCGGGCGGTCACGATCACCGATTGGAACGGCGACAAGCGGCCCGACATCATCGCGCTCGGCGAAGGGCCGCGCCTTTCGGTCGATCGATCCAACACGAACAACGAAGACTCAAACGGCATCGTGATCTATCTCAATCAGGGCAACGGCACCTGGGTACGGAAAGATCAAGGGACGGGAACCGACCAGCTGTTCGGCGACGCCATCGTTCTCGGCGACCTGAATCATGACGGCCGAAAGGACATCCTGGTTCCATCCAATACCTTCAGCCGTAAAGACATCGTGAACTACGCCAAGAAGGACGGATCCTGGCAGAGCATCAACATTTCTACGCTGCGCCCCTCGGGCTACATCCGGGGGGTGGCGATCGCCGATTTCAACGGCGACGGAAGAAATGACTTCGCCGCCGGGTTCGTCAATCGCGAACTCGGCCTCTGGCGCACCGGGGTCGACGTTCAGCTGGCGCAGGCCGACGGCAGCTGGAAGCGGGTTTCGCTCTGGGTGGTCGATGGGCGCACTTCGGTCACCGCCCTGGCCGCGGGGGATCTGAACGGCGACAAGAAGGCGGACCTGGTTGCCTTGACCGGCGACGGCGAGACCTGGATCTTCCTCGGCGACGGCAAGGGTAGATTCGTCAAGGATGACGCCGGGATTCCCAAGCTGGAAGACTGCAAGGGCTATCACGCTGTGTTGATCGACGTGGACAAGGATGGAAAAGCCGAGCTTCTGAGCACCTTCGCCGGGGAGGCCTCGCCCCTCCTCGCCCCTGGCCGCTGCCCCTCGGGCGGAGCGATCCAGGCCTGGCATTTCTCGGCGAACGAAGCCCCCGCGACCGAAAAGGCATCATCAACCCCTTGACACCCGAACGAACCGAACTCTATAGTGCGGCAGCATAAACGCCTGAGGCGACCCGACTCGTCCGCAAAACATCGCGAACGTACCAGCACGGTGACCCTCTTCGACTCGAAAACGCCCAGCCCCCGGTCACTAGGACCGTGTGCGTTCGAAACGACTTTACGGATTGCCAAACTTTGAACGGGAGGTGATGTTCCCGAGCTGGTCTTAAGCCAGCAAGCTCTACCCATCGGATGGAACATCGCAGGTTTTCTCAACCACGTGCTAGGAGATTGTCAACAATGAAGAAAACGGTTAGCTGTCTCGCTCTCTTGGGCCTTTTGGCCCTGGGCGGCCAGGCCGTTGCGACGATCTGCACCATCGATGACGTGCCGGCGGCGACCCTGCTGCTGCCGTACTTCGAGGTCGATCTGAACAACCCGAACGGGATCAACACCCTGTTCTCCATCAACAATGCCTCCGCGACCGCCGTTCTCGCCCACGTCGTCCTGTGGTCGGATCTCTCGGTCCCGACGTTCGACTTCAACGTCTACCTCACCGGTTATGACGTCCAGTCCATCAGCATCCGCGACATCTTCAACGGCACGGTGCCGCGCACCGCGTCGGCGGGCCAGGACCCGGGTGACACCATCAGCCACAAGGGTACCTTCTCGCAGGACATCAACTTCGCCAGCTGCAACGGCCAGTTGCCGCCGCCGGCGGTTCCGGCCTCGTTCGTCACCCACCTGCGCGCCGCGCACACGGGTACGTTCTCGGCCATCCTGAACGGCTGCGCTGGTCGGGCCTTTGGCGACAACATCGCCCGTGGCTACGTCACGGTCGACACCGTCAACAACTGCACCCTGCGCTTCCCGGGTGATGCCGGCTACTTCGCTTCCGGCGGCACGGGCGACGCGACCAACCAGAACGTGCTCTGGGGCGACTACTTCTACGTCAACTCGGGCGAGAACTTCGCCCAGGGTGAGACGCTCGTCCACATCCAGGCTTCGGCCACGAACCCGGAGACCTCGGTCGCCGGTCAGTACACCTTCTATGGTCGTTACGTGAACTGGACGGCCGCGGACAACCGCGAGCCGCTCTCGACGAACTTCGCCGCCCGCTACATCAACGGCGGAGCGTTCACCGGTGGTACGGACTACATCGTGTGGCGCGACTCGAAGGTCGACCAGAACGCGTTCAAGTGCGGCACGACCCCGGCGTGGTACCCGCTCGGCGAAGAGCAGATCGTGATCTTCGACGAGGCCGAGACCCCCGAGCTGCAGCAGGTTCCGCCGTTCTCGCCGCCGCCTCCGGGCGACTTCCTGATTCCGTTCCCGGCCGAGTCGCAGCGTACGGCCGTTGACGGACAGGACTTCCCGGTGTCGTTCGACTTCGGCTGGATCTTCCTGAACCTGAACACCACGGTGGCTGCGGCGGGTTCCAACCCGCCGGAAGATCCGGCGGCGGCTCAGGCTTGGGTGACGGTGATCATGGACGCTTCGGGCAGGTTCAGCGTTGGTTATGACGCGATCCAGCTCGACAGCGCCTGCGCGGCCAGCCACTTCCTGATCGGCGGCTAAATCAAGAAGCCCCTGGGGTGGGTTCGAACGAACCCACCCCTAGTTTTCCGCTCTTCCCTTTTGGATTCTTTGGCTTCCGCGATCTGGCCCTCGCCGCCCTGGCGTGAGGCAGATCGGAGGAGCCGCCAGCCTTGGCATTTTCCAGAGCGCGCATGATCGGACCCGAACGCGACCGCGTACGCTACCGATCGGCTCGTCCCCCCGTCGCGGGAAGCCGGTTCCGCGCAATCGCGGTGCCCCGCTTCTCAGGTTCTGATCGTCTTGCCCCATGGGGAGCCCGAGAGACTTATGAATCAAATCCATAGCTCAGCCCGTTTCAGCCTTCTGTTCGCCGTCTTGGTTGCGAGCGGACTCTCGAATTACCGAGCCCTTGCGCAGAATTGCGAAGGGGACGGAGGCTGCGGGTTCATGGCCTGCAAGACTCCCGCGCACCCGGTCCCTCAGCAACTGTGGGGAGAGCTCGAGCCGGTTGACGTGGGAGTGATCGCGCCGGCCCGGGATAACACTGATTTCAACGAGTTCACCAGCTCGTACGGGGTCGCAAATCCGCTCTGGATGTCTTTGGACATCGATTCCGGATACCTCTACGCGGTGATTTCTCACGGTTTTCAAGTTTGGGACATCCGATCGACCCCGGCCAACCCGGTGTCGGTCAAGACGATCGCGGCGCCGTCGACGTTTCTCTTCTGGCCCCAAGGCGAACTAAAGGTGCCGCTGCGCGACATCGACGTCGAAGGAACCCTGGGGGCGATCGCCGGCCAATCCGACATCGGTGTAACCCTCTGGGATTTCACCGATCGGACGACCCCCCGTCTGCTCTACCAGAATTCCGGCTACGTCGGCAATCAGGTCTATACGACGACGATCGGCAACCAGGAATATGCGTTTTTCGCCGCGGATGCGGGCGGCGCGCACCCTGTCAGCCGGCCGGGCGGCCTGCTCGCCTACAACATGACTCGGGCTCGCGCGATCGCCCCTTCGGTTCCCTGCCTCGACGACTTCGCCGGTAGTTGCTCGGGGGTATACGTCGGCCATATCGCGGCTCGCACCCAGGTTCGCTACGTCGACGGCGTCGACAACTTCGTCGCCCTGGGAACCGGGCCGCTCGCCAGCGTCGAGATCTGGGATGTCGCAAATCCCGGTGCGCCGGTGCAGAAGCTTTCAGGGCTGTCCAGCGTCTATGGCGTCGCGATGTGGAAGAGCGGCGGCCGCTACTACCTCGGTGTGCGGACGGACTTTGCCGGCAGCATCTACGACGTATCCTGCATTACCGGATCCTCCTGCAGCATCGGCAGCCCGATTTGGTCAAAGGCGATGCCCGGCGGAACCGAGGAACTGTACGTCACCTATTCCAGCAGCGCGGGGCGCCCGTTCCTCTACTTCGGTTCGGACAACGCCTGCGGCGCTTTCCCCCCCGACCCGCAGCGCGAGTTCCTGGTTGACGTCTCGGTTCCCTCGCAGGCGCACGACATCACGCCGCCGCAGAAGGTCACCCTCGGCGGCCAGCAAACCGGATATTGGGATTATTACTACCGGCGCAACCCTACGGGCTTCAACCGGGTCATGCCCAGAATGGGCAAGTTCGAGAACCAGTATTTCTATCGTGCGGCCCAATCGCTCCTCGACATCCACCGACGGACGGGCGGCGTTGCCCCGGTCGTCGATTTCGATTGGAGCCCGGCGAACATCTATCCGGGCACCGCGGTGAGCTTCAACGATCTCTCCTCCGGAGCGCCCACCTCGTGGGCCTGGAACTTCCAGCCTGACGGCAATCCGACCGCCTCCTCGGCGCCCAACCCGATCGGGGTGACGTTCGACAGCGTCGGAGCGAAGACGATCTCGTTGACTGCGACCAACCCGGCAGGGAGCGGATCGCGGAACAAGACGCTCACCGTGCTCGATCCTGCACCGGTGATCGCGAGCGTCTCGCTCTCGCCGCAGAATCCGATCGTCTGCCAGCCGGTGACCTTCTCGGCGACGGGAGTGACCGGCCAGCCGACGCTCGGCTATAGCTGGCAGGTAACGACCCGTCCGGGCGGCTCGCCGGTCACCTCCAGCACCAGCCCGAGCTTCACGTGGAGCACGGTCGGAACGCTCTCGGGCGACTACACGGCGACTCTCCAGGTCCAAAACACGATCTCAACGGCGACCCGGTCGGTCGACTTCACACTCGGCGCCCTTTCGCCCTTGCCTAATCTGTTCGCACCGACCGCCGATCCTTTCGTGGCCGGCACGGTTCAGTTCCATGTCGTGGCTGCGGGTGCCACCGAATGGAGCTGGGATTTCGGCGACGGCACGGGTTTCAAGCCATACACCAATGATCCGGTGGCCGGACCGAACCCAACGTTCACCTATACGAGCATCGGATCGAAGGTCGTCCGCGTGAAGGTCCGGAACTGTGTCGAGGCCGAGAAGACCAGCGACCCGCTCTCGATTACGATCCTGCAGACCTCGCCATTGATTGCCATGTTCCAGGCTTCCGGGCTGTTCTGCGGCTTCGGATGCATCGCTGACCTCAATGTGCCGATCACCTTCGTCGACAGCTCTCAGGGTGCCCAGTTCTACGACTACGACTGGGACGGCAACGGATCGTACGAAGAGTCGGGACGCACCACACCCCAGACCAGCCATACCTATACGGTCGCGGGTACGTACGGGCCGAAGCTTCGGGTGCGGCGAGGAGCCTCGGAAGAGAACGTGTTCACTCACTCGAACATCATCTTGAGCGGCGTCGTCACTCCGGTGAGCGTTACGGTGGGCGGAGCCAGCTCGGGGAACATCAACGTACCGGCGACCCTTACGGCGAGCGCTTCGGGCTGCAATCCGGCCTCTGCGGGATGGGTCTGGGGAGCGGGCGGCGGCACGATCAACGGCGGCTCGACCGCTTCGACGGTCTCGATCACCTGGACGACCGTCGGCAGCAAGACGGTCACGGCGAGCAACACCGCTTGCGTGGGATCCACCGGCACCCGGCAGGTGACGATCACTGATCCCGGAACGGGCGGCGGCGGCGGAACGCTGGCCTCATTGTTCACGTTCACGCCGAGCAGCCCGACCGCGGGCCAGGCCATCACCTTCAACGGCACCAGCTCGACCGGCTCGCCTACGGGCTATGCCTGGGAGTTCGGCGATGGCCAGTCGGCCTCCGGTGTGACGGCTTCTCATGCCTTTGGGACTACGGGGACCTACAGCGTTCGACTCACGGTCACCAAGTCGGGCACAGGACCGGGGTGCCTGTTCGGCACCTGCGTCTCGGAGAAGGTGACGGCTGTCGTCGTCGGCGGTCCGCCGCCGCCGACCTTCGAGATCGATTTCTCGACCTCGGCACCCTGCACCAGCCAGTTCGGGATCGAGCTCTGCACGGGCGACACAGGCGCCGTGATCAACTTCACCTCGACCAGCGTCGGGGCGAGCAATCTCACCTGGAGCTTTGGCGATTCCACCCCGGGTGCGAGCGGCAGCACGGCGGTTCACACCTACGCCGCGGCCGGGAGCTACACGGTCTCCCTCACCGGAACCAACGGCTCCCAGACCAAGACGAAGACTCGGGTCTTCCAGATCACGGGCGTTACGACCACCGGCGGCAAGTCGGTCATCCTCCCCTGGATCGCCCAGACGCGCGGCGTGGTCACCCAGTCGAGCGATCTGTACGTCTTCAACCCGGGCGACCAACCGATCACGGTCGACCTCAAGTTCTTGAAGCGGGGAACGGTGGAGGCGAATCCGCCGCTCCAGACCCGGACCATTCCCGCCGGTGGAACGCTGTTCGTCGGAGACGTCTTGGGTCAGTTGTTCTCTCGCGAGAACACGGTCGGCTTCATCACCGCTGAGGTGACCGACGGTTCGGCCAATCCGGTCGTCCTGTCGTTCAACAACACGTTGCAGACGGACGGCTCGAAGTTCGGTCAAACGGTGCCCGGCATCTCGATGTCCGACACCGCCGGTACCGCCGACGCCCAGGCTCGGATGTACCTAATCGGGCTCAACGACAACTCGGATCGCGTGGCCTACTTCGGCTTAAGCAATCCGCACTCGGAACCCGCCGTCTACCAGATCCGCCTCTTCGATGCGCTGGGCCACCAAATAGGCCAGTCGGACGACCTGACGCTTGGCCGCTTCGGCCAGAAGCAGTTCCAGCCTCAGGAAATCCGCGATCTCGGCGTGGCCAACGCCACGGATTACCGGGTTGAGATCGAACCGAAGTCGGGCGGACGGATCTATCCTTACGGCACCAACCTCCGGGTGGCGACGCAAGATCCGGCGTTCGCCAGCGCCGAAACGCCGGCCGGCAAGAAGCTCTTCCTGATCGGCTCACTCAGCCAGCCGGGGCTCAACCACACGCTGTACCAGACCGACGCAGTCCTGTCGAACCCGCTCGCCCAGGCGATCGCGATCGACATGACGTTCACCGCGGTCGGCGTATCGAGCCTGCCGCAGACGCCGGTTCGAGTCACGCTCCAGCCGGGCGAGAGCCAGCGTCTGGCCAACGTGATCGCCGACAAGTGGCACATCACGGATCAGGTCGGGTACCTGTCCTTCCAGAGCACGACGGCGGACGGACCATTGCCGCGCTTGACCGGTGAGAGCTACGACAACGCGAATCCGGCGCGCCGGTTCGGTCAGTCGATGATCCCGCAGTCCGACCAAGAGGCGGCCGGCGTGGGTAAGGGTCAGGCTCTGGTGGGGATGCGTCAGGGTTCATCCTGGCGCACGACGATCTGGCTGATGAATCCTTCGACCGATCAGGGTCTCTACGACGTGATCTATCGCAAGCTGGATGGCACGATCCTCGGCCGGTTTACCAGCCTGCCGCTCGGCCCGGGCAAGATGAAGCAGATCCGTCCGAGCGAGCACCCCCTGGGAGGCTTGGCGATCGA
Source organism: Acidobacteriota bacterium (assembly GCA_040005235.1). Classification (GTDB taxonomy): domain Bacteria; phylum Acidobacteriota; class Thermoanaerobaculia; order Multivoradales; family UBA5704; genus DASYKS01. Next base: position 113,493 of record JBDTZG010000005.1, read on the forward strand.
GGACGGCTTCACGGTTCAGGTGTTGGTCAAGGCGGGTAAGGTTCTGGCCGCCGGTCAGGTGATCAACAACCGGACCAACGATCCCGCGTACATCCGCGGTGAGACCCGGTAGCGGTAACGGGACCAGCGAACCGGTGTACGACGAGAGGCCGTCGGAGGTGACTCCGGCGGCCTCTTTTACTTCCCGCTTGCTGCAATCCCCGCGATCCCTTCGGTCGGCAGCCTTGCCGGCTCTTCCCTCTTTGATTCTTCTGCTCGTCGGTCTGGCTTCGAGCTGCGGCTTGAAAGGGCCGGATTCCGCGCCTTCGGAGGCCAAAGTAGGCCCTTCGGCCGCGCCCACTACCGCTCGGCCGGAGTCCAATCAGTCCGGCGGCCCCGAGGACGCCGATCTCTCGGGTAAATGGCGCCGGGCGCGCCCCGGCGGCGCTGCATCGGCCGAGGGCGAGCAATCGCTGCCGAATCTGCGGGCCTTGCCCTATCTCCAAGGGTATCGGCCGGCCGAAGATCACCCGGTCGTCGGCCATCTGATTCCCGGAGCGGAACAAAAGGGGCTGAACCTCTACCTTTCGGGGCATGCCGCCGAAGCGGTGCTGATGGACATGGACGGTCGCCCCCTTCACGCCTGGCGCTATCCCCTCCGCCGGCTTTGGCCCGATCTCGCGAAAGATCCGGCGATGGCCAAATTGGAGTATTGGCGCCGGGCCTTTCTGTTTCCCAATGGCGACCTGCTGGGCATCTACGAGGGGCAGGGGCTGGTGAAGCTGGACGCCCGATCGCGCGTCATCTGGTCGCACCGGGGCGGGATTCATCACGATCTCGAGGTGACGGCCGACGGTGACATCTGGGTGCTCGACCGCGACGGAAAGCTTATTCCCCGTCTGAACCCGAAGGAAGGAATCCTCGAAGACATGATCACGGTACTCAAGTCCGACGGTACGGTCCGGCGCCGGATCTCGATCCTTCATGCTTTCGAGCATTCCCGCTATCGCGGCCTGCTTTCGCGGCGGCCCCCCGCGGGCGACATCTTCCACACCAACACGCTGGAGATTCTGGATGGCCGGTTCGCGGCCCGAAATCCCGAATTGCGCAAAGGCAACGTCCTGATCTCGGTGCTCAAGCTCGACACGATCGCAATCCTCGATCCGGATCGCGAGGAAATCGTCTGGGCCGAGACCGGAAGCTTCCGGCGGCAGCACCAACCGACGCTTCTTCATGACGGTCATTTGTTGATGTTCGATAACACCGGGTTGGGGGGAGATAGATCGCGGGTGTTGGAGATCGATCCTTTCGGTCCCTTCCCCAATCGCGTCCTCTGGCAATTCGGAGGGCGTGCCGGCCAAGAGTTGTTCTCGAAGACCCTCGGTTCCTGCCAGAGGCTCGCGGGGGGAAACACGTTGATCACGGAGTCCGAAAACGGCCGTGCGCTGGAGGTCGATCCCCAGGGCCGAGTCGTCTGGGAATTTCGCAATCCGCACCGGGCCGGTGCAAGAGGCGAGCTGGTCGCGGTTTTGTTCGAGATGTTACGTCTGCCGCTCGATTTCCCGTTCCCCCCGGGACGCGGTACCATCGACGACAAGAGCCCTAGAGGAATCGGCAGAGCGGCGGTTGCGCCGCGCGCCGTCTTAGCGCACCGGAGGTGAGCAAGGTGACATCGACAAATCTTTTCCGGGTTTTCGTTTGCGGATCGGGTCTCTCTTTGTTGGGCCTCGCCGGTCCCTCGGTCGCGCAAAACTGCGCTTCCGACGCCAGTTGCGGCTTCTTGCAATGCAAAACCCCGGCGTCTCCCGTGCCGAGTTCGCTCTGGGGCACGCTCAAACCGGTCGATACGACGCCGATGTCGTTCCTACGCGACAACACCGACTTCAACGAGTTCGCCCTGCCGGGCAATCCGGCGGACCGCTATGGCAGCGCCGAACCGGTCTGGCTGTCGCTCGACATCGACAACGGCTATCTCTATACCGCGATCTCTCATGGCATGCAGATCTGGGATCTGCACACGACTCCCGAGGCGCCGGCGTTCATCAAGACCGTGGACGGCCCTGCGACTTGGCGCCAGTGGCCCTCCGGTGAGCGCAAGCAGGTGCTCTCGGACATCGCGGTGCAGGGCGATCTCGCGGCTCTGGTCGGCCAGCCGAGCGTCGGGATCGCGATCTTCGACAACGCCGACAAGTTCCATCCCCGTTTGGCGTATCAAGACGGCGACAAGAACGCCACGCAGGTCTACGCCGCGACGATCGGCGGCCGGGCCTATGCGTTCATCGACGGACACTCGACGGTGACGGGAGAGCTGACCGGGTTGCTCGCCTACGACATGACCCGGGCTCGGGATTACAGCGGCTGCCTGGACAACGGCGGCGCGTGCCCAGGGGTGATGGTCCGACAGATCAGCACGGACAGTTCCTTCACCTACGTCGATGGAGCGGACAATTTCGTTGTAGCGAGCCGGGGAACGGCGAGAGGAGTCTCGATCTGGAACGTTGCCGACGTCGTCAACCCCGTCTTGAAGCTCTCGGCGCTCACCGGCGAGTCGGTCTACGGGATTGCGCTCTGGCACGACCTTTCTTCGGGGAAGTACTATCTCGCGACCCGTCACGACGCCGAGGCGCGGATCTACGACGTCAGCTGCATCTCGACGACCTCCGGCTGCGCGGGGCTGGGCGCTCCCGTGTGGAGCAAGACGATGTTTGCCGGGACCCCCCAGTTCTACGTCACGTTTTCCCGCACTCCCACGGCCTCGTATCTGATGTTCGGTTCCGACCAGATCTGCGGCGGCGGCACGGTTCGCGAGGCGGTCTACGATGTCACGACGCCTACGGCGCCGGTCGACATGACGCCGTCCCAGATCGTCACGATCGCCGGGATTCCGACCTCGTATTGGACCTGGTATTACCGCGACAGTCCGAGCGGCTTCAACCGGACCGGTGGGCGGATGGGCAAATTCGTCGGCGACCTCTACTACCGCGCGGCGTACTCGATCTTCGATATTCACAAGCGGACTACGCTCACCGTACCGAATGCCGATTTCATCGTCCCGTCGCCGATCTACGCGGGGGTGCCCGCGACGTTCAACGACTCGTCCGCGGGAAGCGTTGCGTCTCGAACCTGGAATTTCCAAGACGGCGCGGTGGTCGGCGGGACGATCGCCTCCGCCGCTCCCGCCGGTTCGACCGCAAGGAAGGACGTTTCGGCGGGCGCTGCAACCGGGGTTTCCGCCAATCGCGATTCTCCGGGCCGGCGCGTCTTGCTCGGCGCTTTCGGCAAGGAGCCGGTGACCTTCGTCAACCCGGGTACTCAGCCGCTCTCCCTGGTCGTTCGCTTCCTGTCCGCCGGGCCGGATGCCGCACTCGCCCGCGGCTCGGAGCGGATCCAGCTCGGACCGAATGAGCGTAGGTCTGTGCCCGGCGATCGCTGGGGGAGCGGCCCGGGCGCTCTGGTGATCGAAAGCGGCGAGGCCGGCGGCCGGTTGCCGAAGATCGAATCGGCGATCTCGGTCCTCTCCGAGCGGGAGGCGGCCAAAGGGGGAGAAGTCTGGAACTTGACCGGGCTCCGCGCGACGCGCGACCTCAAGACGACGATTCTCCTGTTCAACCCCACCGACCAATCCGCCTCGGTCGATCTCGTCTACCGCGCGGCCGACGGATCGGTGCTTGGCGCCCTCCGCGACCTCGACGTGGCGCCAGGCCTGCGCGCGGTTCGCGCCGCATCCCATCCGATCGGAACGGCCGACGCCTTCTCGGTCGAGGTCGAGGTGCGGTCGGGAACCGTCCTGGCGAATGCCCGGGTCGCCGGGCCTCGGCCGTGACGAGACCGTGACTCGGCGATAAACCGTGCTGCCGGCCGATCTTGCCCCGCAAGCCGCCGCGGCTGGTCTCGCTTCGACCTCCGACCAGGCCGCGAAACTCGCGGCCTGGTTAATTTCCGAAGCGCGGCGCGATCCCGCGGCGCGCCGTTATCTCTATTTCCTCAAATCGTCGTACGAGACGTTTCACGCAATCGAGGAGTGCTTTCCCCGTTCACCGGATGTAGCCGGTGGCGGTATCGGCACCTCGCCCGAAGAGCTGCTCCATATCGCGAACCACCTGTACCTCCTGGTTTCCGCCGGAGTGCCGGGCGTCCTACTCGAATGCGGGTGCTTCAAGGGGTTTTCTTCCAGCTGCCTGAGCCACGCCTGTGCCTTTTTAGGTCGCGATCTGGTCGTGGCCGATTCGTTCCAGGGCCTGCCCGGTGAGGCCGGGGCAGGGGAGGAAGGGTACCGCCCCGGCGATTTTCGCGGCGCCCGAGCAGAGGTCGAAGCCAACGTCCGCCTGTTCGGCCGCCTCGAGCGGGTACGCTTCGTCGAAGGCTGGTTCCGCGACACGTTGCCGCATCTCCCCGATCCGGTCGCCCTGCTCTGGATGGACGTCGACCTCTACGCTTCCGCGACGGACGTGCTCGAATCCACCTTGCAGAAACTCGACCCTCGGGCCGCGATCTTCAGCCATGAGTTTTTGCCCGAGCAGATCAATGCGGACGGGCGCATCGTCCACCCACACGAGCCGCCCGGAGCGATCCGCGACGCCTTCGTTGCCCGTGGCGTCGAGGAACGGGCAGTCCACCTGGCAGGTTGGCTTGCCCGGATCGACCGGCCTGAGACGGTGGGGATTGGATCGGAGTCTCTGGTGCGTGCGCTGCTCCCCCACCTGAGAGACCTGGATCACCGTGCCCGGACCGCAAAGCAGGCGATCGGCCTGAAGCCTGCGCTCCGCGACTGGCTTCGGCGGAGGCTTGGGTAGGCTCTTCAGCCTGCCGCAACGAAGTCTGGCCGAAGTTGCAAGAGTGAAGGGGGTCATTTACGTCCTTTAAGCGGCAGGAGGTACGTGCCGCTATGACCAGCCACGACCAGTTGTGGAAGGACCTGTTTCGGACCTTTTTCCCCGATCTGCTGTTTTTGCTCGACTCCGACCTCGCGACTCGCCTTGTCGGGAGCCTCGGTCCGGGAGGATTCACCTTCCTGGATAAAGAGGTGTTCCACGATCTGCCGGAGGGCGATCGACATGAGGTCGACCTTCTCGCAGAGGCTCTCGATTCCGCCTCCGGACGGAAACTGCGCGTCCATATAGAGATCGAGCGCCGCTTCGGCGGCAAGATCGGCCGCCGCGTCGCGCGCTACTCTTACCATCTCTATCTGCGCGACCCCGGACCGGTGGTTTCGATCGTCGTCTTCATGCGCGGCGGCCCGGCCGGCGCCCGCTGGACGGAGCACGTCGAGCGAGCGTTCGATCGAGAGATCCTTTGCTTCAACTACCTGTCGCTCGGCTTGTCGAAGCTTCCGGCGAGGAAGATGCTCGATCGGCCGGAGCCGCTCGCCTGGGCGTTCGCCGCCCTCGCTTGGCCGGGCAGGATGGGCCGAGCCCGGTTGAAGTTGGAGCTTCTGCGGAAGATTGCCACCGCCCGGCTGAACGAGGTCGAGCGATTTCTGTTGGCCAACTGCGCGCAAACTTACCTACAATTGGCAGGAAGCGATGCGGAGGAGTACGCCGCGATGCGCCTCGCCCAAGAGAATCCGGAGGTCGAAGCGATGGAAATGACATGGGCCGAGCAGATGGTAGCGGAGTACCGGCAGAAGTTTCTTGCTGAGGGCCTTGAGCAGGGCCTCGAGCAGGGAGTCGAGCAAGGCGTCCGAAGCACTCTGCTCCGGCAAATCCTGCGGCGGTTCGGGGAGGTCCCGCCTGCGGTTCGGGCGAGGGTTGAGGCGATCGATTCGCTTGACGAGTTGGGCGGCCTCACCGAGCGGATTTTGGAGGTGAAGTCGATCGAGGAGCTGGGGCTGGGGCACTAGCCGCGCCCCTGGTGGGCCGGTCGAGGCCTTCCCGGCCTCGGCCCGTGCCGAACGGGTAGAATCCCCGTTCGATGGCTGATCCGGCGGTCCAGGTCCAGAATCTCGAAAAGGTGTATCGGGTCTATGCCCAGCCATGGCATCGGCTGCTGGTGCCTTTTGGCGGCAGGCCGAGACATCGGGAGTTTCGGGCTTTGGATGGGGTGAGCTTCGATCTGCCGCAGGGCCAGGGGCTCGCGATCGTCGGGGAGAACGGCGCGGGGAAGTCGACCCTGCTCAAGATTCTCGCCGGGATCACCAGCCCCAGCGCGGGACGGTCGGAGGTTCGCGGGAAGATCGCCTCGATCTTGGAGCTGGGATCGGGGTTTCACCCGGAGTTCACCGGGCGCCAGAACATCGTGCTGAACGCCGCGATGCTCGGGCTTTCGGAGGGGGAGGTCCGGGAAAAGACGCCCGCGATCCTCGATTTCGCGGAGCTGGGCGACTTCATCGATCAGCCGGTGAAGGTCTATTCGACCGGCATGGCGATGAGGCTCGGTTTCGCGATCGCCACCCAGGTTGAGCCCGACGTGTTGATCATCGACGAGGCGCTCTCGGTGGGCGACGGCTATTTCCAGAAGAAGTGCATGGATCGGCTGGAACGATTCGTCGGCGCCGGGGGCACCCTGCTGTTCTGCTCGCATGCGATGTACTACGTCTCGGCCTTCTGCCAGCAGGCGCTTTGGCTCAAGAACGGCCGGCCGCAGGCGCTCGGCCCGGTGCTCGACGTAATCCACGAGTACGAGAACTTCCTGGTGAAGAAGAGCGGCTCCGCCGCTTCTCGGGGGGACGAACCGGTTCCGGTTGCCGCTTCGGATCAAGAGTCGGCGGCGATTCCAGAACCGACGGTCGCCGGTCTCGCGCGGCTGATCGGGGTTCGCCAGTTGGCCGTCCCGGGCACGGAGCGTGGAGGAAAAGGCGGTACCGAGGCGGACCCCTCCCGGTACGCGTCCGGCTCGCCGTTCCGGCTGGAAGTCTCCTGGGCGACCGACGATCCGACACTGGGATTCCACCTCGGGGTCGGGATCAACCGGACCGACGGAGTCGAAGTCTGCTCGTTTTCGACCCACCTGGATGGTCTGCCGGCAGTCTCCGGAGAGCGAAGATACGAGGTCGTGCTCGACGTTCCGGCCCTTCCGATCGTCAAGGGCGAGTTCTCTCTCTACGTCTTCCTCCTCGACCACCGGTCGCTCCACGTCTACGACCAACGGCTGCTCCGGGCGGCTTTTGCGGTCGAGAGCGCGGACTACCGAATTGGCCTGATCAACGTCGAGCACGCTTGGGACGTACAATGGAGCGGCCGAAGGCTTCTTCCAACTTCTCAAGCGAACGATGAGCTTCCCGCATGAATGATGAATTCCGGACCGCGCTTGCGGTTCTGCCCGAAGAGCCGGCAACCCGGCTCGCGCTCCACCCGTTCGCCCATGTCGATGCGGCGCGGATCTACCATCCCCTCACGGGCGTCGAGCTGACCCCCGGTACGCCGGGGTACGCCGAGATCTCGCGCCTGGCCTCCGGCTTTTCGGCAGTCGAGGATCTGGCGCCGGAAGTGCGCGAACGGCTCATTGCGGGGCGCTGGCTGCTTCCGGCAGGGGAAGATCCGTCGAAGGAGTTCCGGCTCCGGATCGTCTCGCTCGAAGCGCATACGGTGTGCAACCAGGCCTGCTACTTCTGCCCGGTCTCGATCGCGCCGCGCGAGGACTACTTCATGCCGACCGCGCTGTACGAGCGGATCGTTGGGGAGCTGGCCGCCTTCCGCGAGACGATCGAAGCGGTGTTCATGATCAATTACAACGAACCGACGCTCGACAAGCGGTTCGTCGAGCAGGTCCGGACGATCCGCGCCGCCGGGCTTCCGCCCGCCGTGCTGACGAACGGCTCCGGCCTCACTCCCGACCGGATCGACGCGCTGGTCGAGATGGGCGGCCTGCGGTTCCTCTCGATCAACCTCTCGACGCTCGATCGCGAGCGCTACAAGACCGAACGCGGGGGAGACCAACTGCCGCTGGTGCTCAAGAACTTGGAGTACGCCAAGGACAAAGCGGTCGCCGAAAAGATGGATGTGATCGTGCTCGGCACCGGCGACGAAAACCACCAACGCGATTTCGCCGAGATCGGCGAACGGTTCGCAGGCAGCCGCTTCGAGGTCAAGTCGTTCGAGGTGATGGATCGCGCCGGGTATCTTCAGATCGGCCTTGGGGTTCAGCGCGACGGCAAGAAGCTGCGCGGCTGCGACAACTTGGGCTCGCGACCGATCGAGCACCTGCACATCACACCTCGCGCCCAGGTGGTGCTCTGCTGCGAGGACTACGACGAGTTCCACATTGTGGGCGATCTGGCGGAGACCTCGGTGCTCGACGTGCTGCGTGGCCCCGAGCTGGCAAAGATGCGGCGGATGATCTACGGCCTCGACGAGGCACCAGCGAATTTCATCTGCAACAAATGCACGTTCGCGCGCCGGGCGTGATTCCGCCCGCGGCGGATCTTTCCTCCGACTCCGCGGCCGACGGTCGCCTGCCCGTGCGCCTCGCGATCGTCATCGTCCACTACCGGACGCCGGATCTCGCCGCGGAATGCGTCGCCGCGCTACGTGCCGACTCCCCTGGATCCGAGGCGCGCATCGTCCTGGTCGACAACGGCAGCGACGCCGAAGGACGGGAGCGGCTCCACCAACTTTCGATCGAGATCATCGAGCCGGGTGAGAATCTCGGATTTGGCGGTGGGGTGAACCGGGGGGTTGCCTACTGTCTGGAGGCCGGATCCAAAGATCCCGTCGACGCGATCGTAATCCTCAATCCCGACGTGCTGGTCCGGCCGGGGTGCCTCGCGGCGTTGCTCGCAGAGCTGGATCGGGGGGCGGCGGTGGCGGGTCCCAAGTTCTATTGGGACCGGGGCGAGCGACTTCTCCTTCCGCCCACCGAGCGGCGCACCCGGCGCGATGAACTGCGCGCCGCGGCGGCGCACCGGGGCGGCGCCCGCGCCGACCGGGCCCGCGCCCATTGGCGGGACCACGCGAGGGAGCATTGGCTGGCGGCGGAGCCACTCAGAACCCCCTGGCTCTCCGGAGGGTTGCTCGCGATCCGCCGCGACGCCTGGGAGGCGGTCGGCCCGTTCGACGAGGGGTACCGGCTCTATTTCGAGGAGACCGATTGGCTGATGCGCCTTGCGGCCCGCGGGCTCGACCCGCGGTGGGTGCCCGCCGCCCGTGCGGTTCACCTGTACGCCCAGAGCGCGTTGCGCGAACCGGCGTCCCAGGCCTGGTTCGAGGAGTCGGCGGAGCGCTTCCGCCACCGGTGGTACGGCGTAGGATTCTCCCGCCTGCTCGCCTCGGTCGCCCCCGCGGAGGCGGTAACGGTCGATCCGTTGCCCTCTTTACTTTCCGAAGGTCTCGACCAGGACGCGCTCGTGGCGAGGCTGCCGGGTGGATCAGGCACGATCTGGATCGAAGTCTCGCCGAGCCTCTGGGGGTTTCCGGCCGCCGCGGAGCGGATCGAGATCCCGAGCGGATTCTGGCGCCTGCCCGAAGAGATCGCCGAGCGGCTGCCCGCTGGAGAGTGGACGGTGCTCGCGAGCGACGAGGCCGGGCGCGAGCTGGGCCGCTGGGCGGTGTCTTCCGGCGCTACGGGAGTCCAACGGTGAAGCTTCTCTATCTCCTCCCGAATCCGGAGCTGAACGGCGGCAACAAAGTCGTGTTCCAGCACGCCGAGCTGCTCCGCCGACTCGGTCACCAGGTGACGATCGCGGCGGAGGGGGCGCGGCCGACCTGGGTTCCCTTCGGCGGCACCTATCTCGACCGGACGCAGACGGCTCAGACGACCGATCGGTTCGATCTGGTAATAGCGACGTATTGGACGACGGTCCGCCAGGCGCTCGATCTGGACCTCGGGCCGGTCGCCCATTTTTGTCAGGGGTACGAAGGATCGCTCGAACATCTTCAGCCTTGCCTTCCCGAGATCGAGGCGGTCTATCGCGAGCCGCTGCCGACGCTGGTCGTTTCGCCGCACCTCGCGCCGTTCCTTCGCGAGCGCTTCGGTCGCGAGTCGGCGATTGCGCCGCCGTCGCTCGATCCGCGCTTTACGCCAGAGGACCGGCCGGGGCCGGGCGGGATTCCCTGGATCGCCCTACCGGGCATCTTCGCCGCTCCGGTCAAGGGAGTGCCCACGGCGCTAGCGGCGATTGCCCGCCTTCGCGAACGAGGTCTTCCCGCTCGGGTCCTGCGCTTTTCGATCTTGCCACTCGACGCCGAAGAGAGAAAGCAGCTCGAACCCGATCGCTACCTCTGTGGCGTTTCGCCCGAAGTGATCGCCCACGAGGTCGCCTCCGCGGACCTCCTCCTGCTCCCCTCGCGAGAAGGGGAAGGCTTCGGCCTGCCGTTGCTCGAAGCGATGGCCGCTGGAACCCCCGCCGTGGCCTCGGCGATCCCCTCGATCCGCGGCTTCGCGACCGGCGCGGCGTCGCTGGTTCCGCCCGGCGATTCCGCAGCGATGGCGGACGCGGCAGAGCGCCTGCTGCTCGACCGCCGAAAGTGGCTCCGGGCGCGCCGGGCGGGGCTTGCCGCCGCTTCGCGTTTCCGCCCCGAAGAGGTGGCAGCGATCGTCGAAGGCGCTGTCGCCTGGGCGGCTCGGAAGGCGGGGAGCCGCGGCCTTGGGGCTCGAACGACCGAGGCGGGATCGGGGCGAAGGGTAGCTCCCCAAACCGCTGGCCCCTTGGAGTAACGTATTACGCCATACCGGGAGTGAACTTCATACAGCTCCAAGAGGTGATGGCGATGAGCCTCGGCGTCACGCTACGGATCGATCCTCGCCCGCCCGAGGGTCAAAGGAACGGCGCCGGTGCCTTCCGCCGCCTGCGGGAGCTGTTCGACGAGCTGTCCGACGTCGATCCCCAAGCGCGCGGCGAGCGCCTGGCCGCGCTCGCCGTCTTCGAACCGGATCTGGCCGCGGAGCTCGCCGCCCTTTTCGAGCACGCCGACCGTTCGCGCTCTCCTCTGGACTCTCCGGCGGCGGTCGCGGTTCCCGACGTTCCGGTCGAGGTGCGGGGATATCGAGTCGGCCGTCTGGTGGGTCGGGGCGGTTCTTCGTGGGTCTACCTCGCCGACCAGGATCTCGATGGGATCAAGCGGCGGGTGGCTTTGAAGATCATCGGCGGTGTCGAGGCGGATCGATTCCTGCAGCGGTTCGAGGCCGAAAAGCGCATCCTCGCCGGGCTCGAACACCCCGGGATCGCCCGCCTGTACGACGCCGGCCGAACCGGCGGCGGCTTTGCTTTCCTCGCCATGGAGTACGTTGAGGGGAGCGATCTCCTGACCTATTGCCAAACGCGCCGGGTATCGATCGCCGATCGCCTGCGCCTCTTCCTGCAAGTCCTCGCCGCGGTCAGCTATGCCCACCAGAACCTGATCGTCCATCGCGATTTGAAGCCGGCGAACATCATGGTCTCGCTCGCCGGCAACCCCAAGCTCCTCGACTTCGGCATCGCCGCCCTTCTCGACCCGACGCTCGGAGGCGCGGACCTGGAGAACGCGACCCTCCTGCGCGCGTTGACCCCCGCCTACGCCAGCCCCGAACAGATCCGGGGCGAGAGGGTCACGACCTCGACGGACGTTTTCTCGCTCGGCGTCGTGCTTTACGAGCTGCTGGTCGGAAAGCGCCCGCACGAGCCCTCCACGGTGGGCGGTGAGCTAGAGCGGGGCTATCGAGAAGTTCTGCTGCCGCCGCCGAGCGGTGCGCTCTCCAAGCGACGGCAAGCGGGGGAGGAGGCGGACGAACCGCGCGCCGTCGCGGGGGATCTCGACGCGATCGTGATGAAGGCGCTTCGTTCGAATGTGGCGGATCGCTACCGGTCGGTGGCCGCGCTGGCCGAGGACCTGCGACTCTACCTCGAAGGGCGGCCGGTCGGGGCGCGTCCCGCCTCGTGGCCCTATCGGGCCGCGAAGGTCCTCAAGCGCCACCGCGCCGCATCGCTCGCGACCTTGATGGTCACGCTGGCGGCGGCCACCGGCTTGGCGGTTCACGTCCGGCAGCTGGGCCGGGAGCGCGATCGGGCGAACGCCGCCGCTTTGCAGGCGCGCCGGGAGGCCGAGACCTCGACGCGCGTCGCCGACCTGGTCGCCTCGATCTTCGACGCCGCGAATCCGAACGACCAGACCGACCATCCGCTCACCGGCAAGGAGATTCTCGAACGTGGCGCCCAGAGTGTCGAGACCGCTCTTTCGGCCGAGCCGGAGATGCGCGCCCGTATGCACGTGCTGCTCGGCGGCATTTGGGTCCAGATGGGCGACCTGGAGAGGGCGGAGAAGCTGATCGAGCCTTCGATCCCCGATCTCGAAATGCGCCTGGGCCCGAACCACGCGACGACGGCGGGAGCCAAAGGGGTCCTCGCGATCCTCCGGCACGTCCAGGGGCGTGACACGGAGGCCAAGGCGCTCTTCCAACAGGCGCTCGCCGGACGGCGGATCGCGCTGGGGTCCCGCCACGCCAAGGTCGGCGTCCTGCTAAGCCAATACGGCAACACCTTGAAATCGCTCGGGGAGTTCGCGCTCGCCAAGAAGACGTTCGAGGAGAGTCTGTCGATCCTTGCCGAGACTTTCGGTCCTGAAAGCGGCGAGAGCGGCAAAGCCTGGGGCAACTACGGCCTTCTACTCTTCCGCATGGACGACTGGAAAGGGGCGGCCGCAGCGACCGAACGGTGCCTGGCGATCTTCGCCAAGGTCTACGGCCGCGAGAGCCCGCGCTACGCGGCCACGCTGGTAAATCTTGCCGAAGTTCGCGGGAAGCAGCGCCGCTACCCAGAGGCCCTGAGGGCGATCCAGGAGTCGATCCAGCTTTCAGAGAGAATCTTCGGCAAGGGCTACGTCGCGGAGACGATCCACCGCAACGTCTTGGGCTGGACCTACATGGATCTCCACCGTCCGCTGGACGCCAAAATCGAGTTCGAGCACGCCATCGAGGCCGCTCTCAAGCGCTACGGACGGCATCCCACCACGGCCTGGCCGATGCGCGGTCTGGCGGAGGTCGAGCTGGCTCTCCACCGCCCGCAAGCGGCGCGCGACCAGTATGAGCGGGCGCTCCGGATCCGTCTGGAGACGCGCGGCGAAAACCATTGGGAGGTGGCCCAAAGCCTGAACGACATGGCCGAAGTCGAGGGCCGCCTGCACCACCCCGACGCAAGAGAGTCCTACCTCCGCCGAGCCCTCGCCGTCCGCCGGGCGGTGCACGAACCGACCCACCCCGACCTCGCCCGCGCGGTCGCCCGCCTCGGCGAATTTCTCTGTACCGAGAAGGCAACTCCGATCTCCGCCACCGAAGGCCGCGGCCTGCTCGACCAGGCGCTTACCTTGGTCGCGAATGCCGGAGAATCCTCCCGGCCCGACGGCGAACAGATCGCGGAGTGGCGAGCGACGCGCGTGAAATGCGATAGATAATCCCCGCCATGATCGTAAACCCCTCCGTCCCCCCCGTCGTCGTCCTCGGTGCCGGGGTCTCGGGCCTCAGCTCAGGCGTAGAGCTGCTCCTGCGCGGCTACCAGGTGGAGATCTGGGCGCGCGACCCTCCCGCCGCCACCACCTCGGCGGTGGCCGGTGCGGTCTGGTTCCCGTTCCATGCGGCGCCCGCCGAGCGGGTCGGCGCCTGGGCGAAAGAGACCTATGACCGCCTCGCCGAGCTTTCGATCGACCCCGAGAGCGGAGTGACGATGCGCGAAGGAGTGCTCTGCGACCCCGATCTGTCGGACGGCTCGACCTGGCGGCCGGCGGTGCGAGCGCTGCGCGAGGCGGGCCAGGGGGATCTCCCTCATGGCCGACAGGGCGAGATCTTCGCCGCCCCGATCGCCGAGATGCCGATCTACCTCGAATACCTCCATCGCCGATTCGTCGCGTTCGGGGGAGTGCTCCACCTGCGCGCTTTGACCTCGGTGAGCGAAGCGTTCGCCGAGACCGATCGGGTGGTCAATTGCACGGGGCTCGGCGCCCGCGAGTTGTTCAACGACCCGGAGGTCTACCCGGTGCGCGGCCAGTTGGTCCGGATCTCGGGCGTCGAGCTCAAGCGCTGGTACCTCGATGAAAAGGGGCGCGATGGCATTTCGTACATCATCCCGCGTTCCGAAGACATCGTGCTCGGCGGCACCGTCGAGCCGAACAACGAAGATCTGACGCCGGTTCCGTCCGACACCGAACGGATCATCGCCCGATGTTCTCGGTTCGCCCCGAATCTTGTCGAGGGCCACGTCGTTGCCCAGAGCGTCGGCCTCCGCCCCGGGCGACCGGCGATTCGGTTAGAGGTCGAAGAGGTGGACGAGCGGCATGGCGTGATTCACAACTATGGCCACGGCGGCTCGGGGCTCACGCTCTCCTGGGGTTGCGCGCGGGAGGTCGCCGACCTGGCCGATCGACGTTGGGGTGTGGCGAATCAGCCGCCGGATTCCGGCGCGTAGCGGAAGACCACCAACGTCCGATCGTCATCGGCGGGGTGCCCCGCGGTGTGAGCCTCGATCTCGGTGAGCAGCCGGTCCCGCACCTGCTCCGCCGAATCGGCGGGGCCCGAAAGGGCTCGCACGACGCAGTCGTAGCCGAACGGCTCGTCCTGGGCGTTCGAGGCTTCGATCAAACCATCCGAAAGCCAGACCACGACATCCCCGGGCAGGAGATGGATCGTCTCGGCGCCGTAGCTCTGGCGCATCACGCCCAAGGGAGAGCCGGGCAGCATGATCTCCCGCACTTTTCCGTCCCGTAGATGATAGGTGGGGGGGTGGCCGGCGTTGGTCAGCTCGATCTCGCCCTTCTTCAAATCGATCCTCGCGAGCGTCGCGGTGACGAAGAAGCGGGTGCCGCTCTCGCCCCGGACCACCCGGTCGAGCCGGCGCATGATCTCGGTGGGCTTGCCGATCTCCTCGACCAGGATCTGCAGGCCGGCTTTGACCATCGCCATCCGCAGGCCGGTGTGCAGGCCGTGGCCCGAGACGTCGGCGATCATCACCGCGAGATCCTCGCCGAACGGCAGAACGTCGAAATAGTCGCCGCCGATCGCCGCGCTCGGCTCGAACAGGGTCGCGAATTCAACCCCCCGGCCGGTCGGCAGCGCGATCGGAAGCAGGCTCTTTTGCAGGTCGCGGGCGATCGCCAGCTCCTTGTCGAGTAACTCCTTTTGTGCCGCGCTCGCGACCAGGAGCTCCAGGTTTGCAGCCATGGCGTTGAACGAGCGCTGCATCGCACCGATCTGATCGCGCCTTTTGACGGGGATTCGCACCTCGAAGTTCCCCTCTTGCACCGCGGCGGTCGCCAGGGACAAGCGGTTCACCGCGCGCGAGATGCCGAAGATCAGCACCGAGGCCATCAGCGCCGCCACCACGTAGACATCGAACAGGAGGAAGACGACGATCACCAAACCGGCCCAGACCGCGGCGTCGAATTCGGCGGAGGGCGAAAAAAAGTGCAGGCGGATCATCCGCGGGGTCGTCCGGAGCTTCGCCGCGACGTATTCCGCGGAGCGCGAGCCGTTCTCGAGATCGAGCAGGGTGCCCGCCGCTTCCCCCCAGATCAGGAACGGAGCATCCCAAAAGCGCTCGCCGCGCGAGCGCGCTTTGAAAAATTTCGCCGCTTCGCCTTGCGCCGGTCCCTCATGAAGCCGCTGGAGGTTGAACGTCCTGCCGCCGGCTTGGATCGAGAGGTTGTCGTCCTGGTGCACGTCTTCCGGTCGATACAGCTCGATCCACAGGTCGCTCCGGTCGGACAATTCCTGTTCGAGATCGCCGACGTAGAGCGCCACCACTCCCCGCTTCGCATCGCCCGCGGCGGCGGCCAGGGTGGGCGCCCCGTTCTTCCGCGAGACGAAGGTCGTCGGCTCTTCGCGTTTCCGTTCGGCCGCCAGAGGCCTGGGCGCGGTCGAACGCAACAGCCAGTCAGGCCACTTGGGCGGTGTTCGCGGATCGCCGCCGATCCTCTTGCCGTCCCGGTAGTACCCGAAGACGATCTCCGGCCCGGCCGATGCCGCCTGGTGATCGTCGTGCGCCATCTCGTGAAACGCGATCATGGCGCTCTGGCGCAGCTCGGACGTCAGTTTGCGGGTACCGTCGCGAAAAAGGTGACCGAGGAAGAACCCGGAGAGGATATAGAGCCCGATCGCCATCGCGATCAGCACCATCGGGATCGGCAGCACCCCTACTAGAAAGTAGGAAAACGCGAGGCGCCGGCCGACTTTCCACAAGAACGCCCGATAGGCCCGGACCGCGATCCAGCCGAGGAGCAGCACGATCAAAGCCGCGAGGATCGCCTTGGCCGCCGAGCTCAGGTAGGCGACCTGGGCGTTCGCGACCGCCGCCAAGACGACGGCGAACAAGAAAAGGCCGAAGGCGACGGCTGCGCGTTTTTTGGTCTCGGGCTTCACGGGGATGGGCGGGGATTGTCTAGAGCCCGAAAGATCCTACGATTCTGGAGGCGCCGGGTTGCGCCGGGTTGCGCCGGGGTGTCGGGACTCCCGTAGAATGAGCTTCCTTGGCCGGTCTCGTTCACCGTCCGGTCCTTTTATCTTAGCTCGAAGTGGAGGAGAGCTCATCGTGTCGAGGATCCCGCGTTCCCAAGAGTATTTGAAGACCGGATTTACCGCCGAGGCGGCGAGCGCCGCCCGGTTTCGCGCCTATGCCACCCGCGCCGAGCGGGACGGTCTGAGCAACCTGGCCGGACGCTGGCGCGAGTTGGCGGAATCGAAAGACCAGCTGGCGGTTCGGCTGCTCGAAGCGTCGGAGCAGGTGCTCGGCGGCGAGGCCGACGTGGTCGGCGCGATCTCGGAAGAGCGCTACGAGAACGACGTCCTTTACCCCAAGATGCTGCGCGACCTCGAAGGGGGAGCCCAGGACGCTCTCGCCGGGGTGGTCGAAGACCAGAAAGGGCACCTCGGCCGGCTGGAGGCGATGCGCAAAGAGTTGGGCGCCTCGCAAGGCGACGTACGGTAGGGAATCGGCTTGCCCTGAAGGCGTTTCAGCAATGTCTCTGGGATGCCGTCGATCGCGGCAATCTTTTTGCATAGACTGAGGTGCCCCTCGGTGCTGTCCTTATGGCTCTGCGAGGGCTTCGAGTAGTACGCGAATTCAGGGAAGGACAAAGGAGAGAACAGATGGGTCTGATCGATTTCCTCAAGAGCGCCGGTAAGAAGCTGCATATCATTCATGACGACGCGCCCGCCGCGGCCCAGGCGGCTCCGGGTGGTCCGACGCCGGAGCAGGTTCACGAGCTGAACGACCGTAAGCACGAAGTCGCCCTGGTCAAGCTGATCGCCGACATGGGCTTCAAGATCGACGACCTCGGCGTGAACGTCAAGAACGACAAGGTCACCCTGACCGGCAAGGCCGACACGCAGGCGACGCGCGAAAAGACGGTCCTGATGGTCGGCAACGTCGACGGCATCGCCCAGGTCGACGACAAGTTGCAGGTCGCGAACCCGGAACCGGAGGCGACGTATTACGAGGTGGTGAAGGGCGATACGCTGTCGAAAATCGCCGCTCATCACTATGGCAATGCCAGCAAGTACCCGGTCATCTTCGAGGCCAACCGGCCGATGCTCAAGGACGCGGACGAGATCTACCCGGGCCAGAAGCTGCGCATCCCGGCGCTGCCGAAGTAAGGCGGCTCAGCCCTTAAAGTCCGCATGCATACTAGGGGCGGCCCCGCGTGGCCGCCCCTACCGAGTTGGGCCTTCGACGACCTCGATCGCCACAAATCGCGGCTCCGACAGCTTGCGGCCGTCGAACGTCCGGAGAACCAGGCCGGATCCCTCCTTCGTCGCGACGCATCCGGAAAGCAACAGCCACCGCCCTTCCTTCGGCAGTAGAACATGGCTCACCGCCAGGCGGTCGCCGTCCTTGGTGCGGATTTCGCTCGGGGCTTCGATCTGGTTGACCCAGGTGCCGTCGGGATCGCGGCGGGCAAGGATCAATCGCTCGTTGCTCGGCACCCGGCGGTCGAACCAGGCGAGCTGGAGCGAGCCGCGCCGCTCGCCGAGCGGCAGATCCACCCAGTAATCGGTTCCCTGATGCCAGGGGCCGGCCGTCGACGGACCCCAGGGCGTCCAGGTCGAGCGCTTCCAACTCGCTCCGGCGTCGGTCGAGGCGTAGACCGCGCCGTCGGAAGAGAGATACGCGGCGTCGTGCTCGGAAAGCGCGAGCAACTGACCGCGCCGTTCCGCCGGGAGGGCCGGCAGGCCCGCAGCCCAGAGGGCGGGCGGCGAGCCGGCGCGAAAGCGGCCGGTGCCCACGACGATCCCATCGGCCGAGCCGGGGGCCGGCGCGGCGGGCAGGTCGCCGACCGCCGAGACGACCTGATTGCCTCGTTCGCTCCATTCGCCGTCGAAGCGCCAAGCCCAAGCCCGCAGGTTTCCTCCCACCGCGCCGCGGGAAGCACCGGAAGCGCCGGGGGCAGGATCGGCGAGCAGCACGAACCAGGGCGCGCCGGCCGCATCGTAAGTGGCGGCGCTGGTCGCTCCCCGAGGCACCGTGAGTGGCTCGCCGAGCGGCCGGAACGCGCCGTCGTTCCAGCGCACCGGCTGGAGGCACGATCCCGAGCAGGGCTGCGCCGCGAGCACGGGACCCGGACCCACCGAACCGCCGAACCGGCCGGTCGCGGGATCGGCAAACGCCCGCGCCCGGTCGCCGGTCGAGTCCAGCTCGATCACCCATCCCGGCGGCCTCGGCGGCCCCGGCGGATTACCGCCGGAAGACTCTGCCGAGCGCAAGGCAAGAAGCGTCATGCCGGCGGCAGAATCGACACCGATCACGGTGAGGGCGGCCGAGGCGTCGCAAATCGTCCGCGGCGGATTCGTCGCCGCCAATGAGGCGGCCGGCAGCAGGCTCGCCAGGCCAAACAGGATGGCGGTCGATCGCTTCATCTTCTATTCCTTCTATTTCTTTCGATTTTCTTTCGTTTTCAGCCGATAACGCGGGCCGGAACCCCTGCAACCGTCGTTCCCGGGCCCACGTCGGCGAGCACCACCGAGCCGGCGCCGATCATCGCGTCGTCGCCGATCACGATTTTGCCCAGGACGATCGCTCCGGCGCCGACCGTCACCCGGTTGCCCAGTTGCGGGCAGTCGCTCTCGGTAAATCGCGCCTCGCCGAGCGTTACGCCGTGGAGCAGCGTGCAGTCCTCGCCGATTACCGTCCGGCCACCGATCACCAAGCCAATGCCGTGGGCCACGATGCAGCCGCCGCCGATTTCGGCGCGCGGCAGGATGTCGATCGCGCAGGCCGCGATCGCCCAACGGCGGCAGACCGCGGGGAGGAGCGGAATTCCGGTCTGGGTTAGAGCGTGCGCCAGACGATGGGCGACCAGCGCCTGAAACCCGGAATCGAACAGGAACGCGTCGATCAGCGAAGGAGTAAGCCCTCGCCCTTTGACGGCGCGCAGGCGGGCGAAATCCTTCTGCAGCCGGGGCCAAAAGCCGGCGGAGTTGATTCCATCGGCGGCGGCCATCAGGCGTACCTCCTCACCCCGGAGCGGAAAGCCCGCAGGGCGCGCAGAATTCCGAGGCGCGGCAGCCGGCTCCAGAGGGGATAGAGCCCCGACGCCTTGATCCGGCGCTCGAACGCGCTCTCGCCCGGGTTGACGATCATCCGCGGCAGCGCCAGGCGATCCGCCCGTTTCGCATTCGCCGCGCCATGGATCGACACCGCGGCCAAATACCCCGCCCGCTCGACCGCGGCGCGAGCTCGAGGATCGAGCTGGCCGTAGGGAAAGCAAAACGTCGCGACCGGTTGCCCCACGGCGGCGGAAAGCTCGCGGCGCGAGGTCGCGACCTCGTCCTCCAGCTCGGTGTCCGAGCAGGCGGTCAGATCACGATGGAGCTTGCCGTGGCAGCCGATCTCCACCCCAGCTCGGGCGAGCGCGGCCAGCTCCGGCCCATTGAGCAGGCGCTCCTCCCGCTCCATCGCCTGGGGATCCCGCCGATCCCACCGGTTGGTGCCTCGCAGCTCCTGATTCGAAGAGCCGCCGAGCGCGCCGCTCAAGGCGAACAGCGTCGCAGTCATGCCTCGGGCGGAAAGCTCCGGCCAGGCATGATCGGCAAAGCAGGAACAGCCGTCGTCGAAGGTCAACACCACCGCCCGGCGGGGAAGCGGGCTCCGCAGACAGGCCTCGGCGAGAGTCACCGTCCGGAAGCCGCCGGCCGCGAGCTGATCGAGAAACGCGGCGAATTCCCGCCGCGAAAGGTACGAATTCGCATGAAGGGGGGCCGGCACGAGCGGCATCGGCTCGACGTGATGGAGCATCAAAACGGGCGGGAAGGCGGGCATGTTTTTAAGAAGACGGTCTATCGGGCCAGCTCATGGTAGAGCGCGACGTATGCATCGATCGTGGCGTCGACCGGAAATCGCTCGGCCCGGCGGCGCGGCAGGTTGTCAGCTCCCTGGCCCCAATCCGCATCGAGCGCCTCGCCGATCGCCCCGGCGTAGGCGTCGAGATCCTCCGGATCGCAGAACCGGCCCGCTTCGCCGATCACCTCGCGGCGCACCGCATCGTCGGTCGCGACCGCCGGTTTTCCGCACGCCATCGCTTCCAAATAGGTCAAGCCGAAAGACTCCGTCCGCGAGGGAAGGGTAAAACAATCGGCCGCCGCGTACCACCGGGGCATCTCGCTCCGCGGCACGGCGGTGCGCAGATAGCGTCGGCTCCCGAGAACCCGCGCGCCGAGGGCGTCGAGCGCCTCCTCCTCCGGCCCCCGGCCGAGGGCGATCAGGCTGCCGCGTCCCAATCGGGCGAGCGCCTGGACCGCGAGGCCCATCCGCTTGTGCGAATCGATCGCCCCCGCGGTGAGCACGATCGGCCGTTCGAGGTCGAGCGCCACGGGCTCCAACCCCAATCTGAACCGTTCGAGATCGACCCCGTGGGGAACCACCTGAATCTGCGCCCGCGGCGCCCGCTGGCGAATCATCTGCGCCGCCGCCTCGGTAAAGCAGACCACGCGATCCGGGTTTTGCCGGGCGAAAGCCCCTTCCCATTTCGGGTCGTTGCCGTGCGCGAGGTCGATCCACGGTAGGCCGCGCGTCCTCTTGAGCCACCGGGCGACCCGGGCGCCCACCAGGCCGCCTTCCATCACCAGAAGATCGAACCTACCGCGCGCGATCCGGCTCCGCGCCGAAAGAGCCGCGGTGCCCCATTCGATCGACAGCGGATCGAGGAACAGCGTATCGAGGACTTTCTTGGTCCATCGCGTCGCCCGATATGCCCGGTCGAGCCAGCGGGCATCGCGCGGGACGGCGCGGATCGCCTCATGGGCGACCTCTGGGGAGAGAAGCGGCGCGCCGCGCGAAAAGATCACCGGAGCAAATCCGCGCGTCGCCAGAGCCTCCGCCAGCTCGGTCACGAACGCCTCGGCGCCCCGGTTCTCGATGCCGATCCCCGGCATCACGAACGCGATCTTGCCCGTTCGGCTCATTCGGGCTTGATCCCGGCGAAGAAAAAATCGCGGAACGGCCGGCGGAAGCGCGCGAGGTAGCCCAACCCGGCGATCACGCAGGCGGCGAGCGACGCCGCGAGCCGTGCCCAGGACCCTTCAGGCAATTGCCAGGCCGCCAGCAGGAACATCGGCAGCGGCAGCAGGTAGACGAACGCCAGGTCGCGCACCAGCCGCCAGAACTCAAGTCCCGCGATTTGCGCCACCTTCCAGGTCATCAGCAGGTTGCCGAGCAGCAGAAAATGCGCCCACGCTACCCCCACGCCTCCCCAGCGATGGGCGAACGGGATGCCGAATCCAACCAGCGAGGCGAAATTGAGCAGGACGATCGCGAGCCAGATCCGGTCCTCTCTCTCGACTTTCAGTAGCTCGCCGCCCAGCCGGGACATCGGATCGGTCAGCGGCACAAAGGAGAGCGCCTGAAGGATCGGCACCGCCCGCTCCCAAGCCGGACCGAGCAGGATCCCGACCAGCACCAAGTGAGCGTTGAAGAACAGGAAGTACGCGGCGAGCGTCTCCAGAGCCAGAATCGACACGGTGCCCAACCGGAACGCCACGAGAAAGCGCGGCCGGTCGTTGCGGTATTCGACCAACGCCGGATAAAGCACCCGGGCGACGGCGGGCAGCACCAGCTCCTGAAGGCGAAAGCCCCAGCCGCGAGCCTTGCCGAAATAGCCGACCTCGGCCGCGCCCTTCGAGCTGAGCGCGAAACGGGCGATATAAGGCATCGGCAATGCGGCGAGCGCGATCAGAAACAGGGTGCTGCTCTCGCGGATTAGCTTCGGCAGAAGGTGCAGGTCGACGTCCAGCGGAATCTTTCCCCACGCCCTGACCCAAAGCAGCGCCGCGAACAACGCCGCCCCGGTAAGCTCTGCGCAGACCAGCGACCAGACCCCCGCGCCGCGAAACGCGAGCGCAATGCCCACCGCGGCGATCGCGAGCCCCCGCAGCAGCTCGGGACCGACCAGGCGGCCGACTTCCAGCCGGCGCTCGAACCAGAGTTTCGGCACGACGGCCAGGCCGTCCAGAAAGATGTAGACCGCGAACCAGGGCAGAATCGTAGTGAGCCGCCCCTCGAACAGGCCCCTGAACAAAGGCGCCGAGGCGGCCACGCCGACCGCCAGAATCGCCCCCGTGCTCGCGGTCCAGGCAAACACCGTCCCGTACGGTTTCCGCTCGTCGCGGATCAGCTGATACCCAAGCCCCAAATCGCGAAAGATCCCGGCGATCACCGCAATCCCGAGCGCCACCTCGAACAGCCCATGATCTTTAGGCACGATCAGCCGCGCGAGCAGAACGTCCGAACCGGCCCGCAACACCGCCCGGCCGATCTGGCTCCCATACGCCGCGAGCGTCGAGGAGAGAAAGCGCTTCTCGGTGGTCAAGGCGTTTCCGTGGATCTGGCTCGGCTGAAGGTCTGGGGAGAGGGTATTTAAGTCCAGCTCACAGGTGATCCGGTCCAGCTCACTAGTGATCTGGTCTAGCTCACCTGTGTTTTGGTCCAGCTCAGTAGTGATCTAGGCCAGCTCACTGGTGATCTGGTCCAGCTCAGTGGTGATCTGGTCCAGCTCAGTGGTGTTTTGGTCCAGCTCAGTGGTGATACGGTCCAGCTCACTGGTGTTTTGGTCCAGCTCAGTGGTGATCCGGTCCAGCTCACTGGTGTCTTGGTCCAGATCAGTGGTGATCTGGTCCGTCTCACTGGTGTTCTGGGCCGGCTCAGTGGTGATCTGGGCCGACTCACCGGTGCTGCGCGTCGAATCGGAAGTCTACAGGAGAAGGTGAGAATCTTCCGGCGCCGGCTCGCGGGTCTCTTCAGCGAAACCGGGATTCGCGGTCGGCATGGGCGTCGCGCAAGGTTGCGGGGGCATCCAGCGCAGAAGCCTTCCCGAGACCGCCGCCGCGGCGTCGCTTTTGGCTAAGCCTTTCAGTCGGCGATGAAAACTTCGTCCGTCGTCGCCACCGTCGCCGCCCGGGCGAGGTGGATTCGCAGTGCGACCGGATCGCCGATCGCTTCAAGGGCGGTGCGGGCCGCGTCGTCGACCGGCAGACCGCGAGCCGTGAGGACGGCGAGGATGGATTCACGCAAGCCTTGCTGTTGCCCTTCGCCGCGGACCTCGTCGAGATCTCGATAGCCCTGGCGCTGGAGCAGGTTACGAAAGGTGACCGCGTGTGCTGCCTCGCGGTCGTAGAGTGCATTCACGGGCACGGGGTTTTGCAGTATCCCGGGTGCGGTCAGCTCCTCGCCGGGAAGCACGAGGTGCATTTCTTGCCCACTCTGGTGGACCTCGACCCGGCGCGGTCCGGAGAGGCGAACGACCCAGACCAGCCGTGTGCCGGGGGCCAGAAGCTCGGAGATCTTAAGAGCGAGCTCCTTCTCGTCTTGTCCCGTATCGGCGTATTCCACCGCGAGCGGTGGCGCTCCCTCGACCCATCCTGCGAGCCCCCTAGGAGGTTGGCGCGCGAGCTGCGACCGCCCGTGGTCATGCACTGGATGGCATGGCCGTTGGACAGCTCATAAGGATCGCCCGAGCGAATCTGGTCGGCTCGGAACGGACCTTTGGAGGTTGGGATAGGGCGAGGCATGGGGGCGACTTTAGCATCAGACCCTCTTGGCTCGCCTTGGGTCGATGGTGACACCGGCACGACCGTTTCGTCCGGTCGACCGACTCTGGTCCAAATTAAAGGTTGAGCACGAGGCGTAGCCCCGCGTCTAAGTCCACCATGCTCTCTGAGGAGAGGATTCCGATGGGCTCGACGAAATCGGAGCGAAGAGCCTTCTGCACGTCGTAAACATTCGCCACCGATTCCTTCGGAAGGCCTGTAGATCTTCGAGAAAGTTGGAAGTTTCCAGGCAGCCCGGCCAAGTGCAGGCGTGTGGTCAACGGCACCACGAGAAACGACCGAACTCGAGGCTCGCGCACCGCGTTGCTCTGGACAACGACGGCCGGTCGAAGCTTGTCCGCTCGCACCCACCAGACTTCCCCCCGGCGTGGCAGGACTTCACCACTCGTCGTCACGGTACTCTTCGGCCATCCGCGCCTGTTGGTATTGCCGCCAACGCGATTCGTCATCGGCAACATCCCAGCCGTGCTTGTCGATGTAGCTCCTTACCTGGGCCTGAGTCTGTTCAACCTCAAGTAGGTGAGCCAGGAGGCCGGATCGTGTGGTGCCGCGACGCTCGGCTTCTTGATCGGCGAAGGCGAGAAGATTAGCTGGCAGGGAGACTCCGACTTTCATAGCCTCAATGGTAGCACCCCTTGGAATACCCAGGTATCTCCGATCTCGCCCCCATCCTCCTTCTTGGCCGCCTCGCCCATTTCTGCTAGAGTCCTCGCCTTCGTGCGGTCTGCGCCCTGTGGGCGAAGCCTGTACCGGCGCCCGTTGGCGTTCCAGACAACTGAGATTCGAGGTCAATCGAGCATGGTTAGAATTCGGCTCCGCCGGATGGGCGCGAGGAACGCGCCGTTTTTCCGGGTCGTCGTCTCCGACACCCGCCGTACCCCCCTGGCCGCTGCGGTCGAGGAGATCGGCTGGTACGACCCCAAGAAGCAGCCCGCCCAGATGAAGATCGACGGCGACCGCTTGCAGTATTGGGTCAGCAAGGGCGCGCAGCTCTCGCCGACCGTCAAGAAGCTGTTCGCGAAGGCGTCCTGATCCCTGTGGCGGCCGTGCCGGAAGTCCGGAGCGAAGTCGAGGAACTGATCCGTCGACTGGTCGACCAGCCCGAAAAGGTGAAGGTGGCCGAGTTTCCTAGCGGCGACGAGATCCTTCTGGAGGTCGAGGTGGCTCCGGAGGATCTCGGCAAGGTCATCGGCCGGCAGGGTCGCACGGTACGTGCGTTGCGGACTTTGCTCGAAACCCGCAATGCTCGCGAGGCGATCCCGTACGGGCTGGAAATCATCGAAGACTAAAAGTCTCTTCGACGCCCAGGGAGCCCGAGTCCGCTCGGGCTTTCCGCGCGGCCCTTCGATGACCGATTCCCATGGCTGACCCTGAAGCGCTGCGCGACGACCTTCCCCCGACCGTCACGGTCGGGAGAGTGCTGCGTCCGCACGGGCTCAAAGGCGAGCTGTCGGTGCTCGTCGAGTCGGAGGTGCTCGGCCGGTTCGATCCGGGCAGCGAGTTGCTCGCCCTGGTTCCGGGGAAATCTCCGCGACGGGTGAAGGTGGCGAGCCACCGCGCGTTTCGCGGCGGCGCCCTGGTTACCTTCCAGGGGCTGGCCGATCGCGACGGGGCCGAGACGCTGCGCGGTGCGGTGTTCGAGGTCGAGCGGGAGCGGGTGCCGCCGGCCGAGCCGGGGGTCTACTACCACTTCCAGCTGATCGGCTGCCGCTGCATCGAAGCGGGCCGGGAGCTGGGCAAAGTGGTCGACGTGATCGAGGACGGCGGCGGGCTGTTGTTGATCGTGGCGGATGGCGAGCGGCGGTTGCCGATCCCGTTCGTCCAGAGTTTTTTGCGCGAGGTCGATGTCCTACGGGGGCGGATCGAGCTGGCGCTGCCGGACGGTCTGATCGAAACGTGCGCATCCAAGTCCTGACGATCTTTCCGGAGCTGTTCGCGCCGTTTCTCGCGACCAGCCTGATTGGGAAGGCGATGGGCAAGGGTCTGATCGACATACGGGTCTTCGATTTGCGCGGGTACTCGGAGGACCGGCACCGGAGCGTCGACGACGAACCGTATGGCGGCGGCGGCGGAATGGTGATGACGGCGCCGCCGTGGATTCGCGCGGTGCGGAAGCTGTCGGAAGGAGCGACGCCCTGGCGGGTGCTGCTGTCGCCCCAGGGGCGGCGGCTGGACGAGGCGAAGGTTCGCGAGCTGGCCGGACGGGGCGATTTGATTCTGCTCTGCGGCCGCTACGAGGGGATCGACGAGAGGGTGCGGGAAAGCGTGGTCGACGAGGAGATCTCGATCGGCGACTACGTGCTCTCGGGTGGCGAGCTGCCGGCGATGGTTTTGATCGAGGCGATCTCGCGGCAGGTCCCGGGAGTGGTGCAGCTGGCCGGGTCGGTTGAAAACGACAGCTTTCGTGCGGGGCTGCTCGATTTCCCGCACTACAGCCGGCCGCCGGTGTTTGAGGAGAAAGCGGTGCCCGAAGTGCTGATGTCCGGAAATCACGCCGCGATCGTGCGCTGGCGGGAACGGATGGCGCTGCGGGCGACGTGGGAGAAGAGGCCCGATCTGCTCGCCGGGGCGCGGTTGAGCCCGGAGCAGGAGCGGGAATTGGCGGCGCTCAAAGAGGGGCGCCGACCGGAGTAAGGAAGCGTGGATTTCGATTTCCTCGGAGCGAGTGGCTGCTGCCGAAGGCGCCCGAAGGAGCGGAGAGGAAAGCGAAATCCACGCCGGAGCCCGCGGTCGGCTTGCGCGGGGGGATGTCTTTGAGAATAATCAGCGACTTGGCCGGCACGGCAGAGTGCGCAATCATCAGGATATGAGCAGGTTTCGAGGTGAGGTCATGAATCAGCTACAGCAGGTTGAGAGCGCCTATCTCCGCACGGGCATGCCGGATTTCCGCCCCGGCGACACGGTGAAGGTCCACGTCCGGGTCAAAGAGGGTGACAAAGAGCGCATCCAGATCTTCCAGGGTGTCGTGATCGCGCGGCGTGCGGGTGGCACGCGCGAGACGTTCACCGTCCGCAAGATGTCCGGCAGCATCGGCGTCGAGCGCATCTTTCCGCTCCATGCACCGCTGGTCGACAAGATCGAAGTCATCCGTCGCGGCCGGGTGCGGCGCGCGAAGCTCTATTACCTGCGCGACCTGCGCGGCAAGGCGGCGCGGATCGACGAGCGGCGCGAAGACAAGCGCGGCAAATAGCGCGCGCTAAAAGCTCGCAGCGTGAAAGGAGCGCGGTGACGAAAGCCTCGTCGTCGGCCGCTCGGACGGGTCCGACGTTTCTCGAGTTGTGTGCCGAGGCGTACCGCCTGCGGCTGCTGTGCAATCTCGAAAATCACCTGGCCCGCTGCGGCTTTGCCCGAGTGGCCGGGGTCGACGAAGCCGGGCGAGGTTGCCTCGCCGGGCCGGTCGTCGCCGCCGCGGTGATCGTCAACCCCTGGGTGCTGGTTCCGGGGGTCGACGACAGCAAGGAGCTTTCCGCGGAAGAACGCGAGCGTCTGGCCGGCGAGATCCGGCGGACGGCGCTCGCCTATTCCGTCTGCTCGATCTCAGCCGACGTGATCGATCGCGTGAACATCCTCGAAGCCACCCGCCTCGCGATGCGTGGCGCGCTCGCAGGCCTCGCTCCCGAACCCGACTGCGCGGTGATCGACGCGCTGTTCCTCTCCGGTCTCTCCTATCCCTGCTTGCCCGTAGTGCGCGGCGACTCGCTCAGCTACGCGGTCGCCTGCGCCTCGATCCTCGCCAAGGTCGAGCGCGACCGGGACATGGTCCGGCTCGGAGAGCGGCACCCGGGGTACGGCTTCGCCGCCCATAAAGGGTACGGCGTTCCCGAGCACGTGGCGGCGCTTTCCCGATTGGGGCCGTCGCCGGTGCACCGCCTGACGTTCCGCAAGGTCAAGCCCGACCTGGAGGAGCTCTGCTGATGGCCGCCGTGGCGCGCGACCAGATCGTCCAGACGGCGGAGAAGTTCGTCGCCCGCGGCAAGATCGAGCCGGCGATCCGCGAATACCGGAAGTTGCTCGCCGACAACCCGAACGACATCAACACGCTCAATCGGATCGGCGACCTCTACGCGCGGATCCAGCGGGTCGACGAGGCGATCGATTTCTTCACCCAGATCGCGGAGAGCTACACGGAGGAAGGCTTCTTCGTCAAAGCGATCGCGATCTACAAAAAGATCATCAAGCTCAACCCGACGCTGCTCGAAGTCTACGAGGCGCTCGCGGAGCTGTACGCCAAGCAGGGGCTGCTCAACGAGGCGCGCACGCAGTTCCAGGTGCTCGCCGACTACTACCAGAAGCACGACAACGCGACCTCGGCGAGTGCGATCTACGGCCGGCTGGTCGATCTCGAACCGGAAAACCCCTCCCACCACGTCAAACTCGCCGAGATCTTCCAGCAGCAGAAGCTGTTCGAGAAAGCGCTCGGCGAGTACCGTACGATCGCCGAGCTGATGCTCGCGGCGGGCCACGTGCCGGAGGCGGCCCAGGTCTACGAGCGGGCGCTGGCGATCGATTCCCAGAACCTCCCGTTCCTGACCGACGCGGTGCTCAAGCTGCGCCAGGCGGGCGGCCAGGCCGCCGCGGCGCGTTTCCTGGCGCTCGCAATCGAGCGCAATCCGGAAGCCGAGCGGATTGCGCGCCTGATCGGCGGCGAAGGAACTCTTTCCGGTGCAACCTCCCCTTCGGCCCGCTCGACGGTTCCGATGCCGGTGCAGTCTCTGGCCCCTCGGGTCCCTGAGCCAGAGCCGGTGACGCAACCGTTTTCGGTCGAGCTCGATCTCGACGAAGAGGAGCCGGCGCCGGCCCCCGCGCGGGACACCAAGCCGGGGGTTCCCGAATGGGATCAGGCGTTCGTCGACGCGGCCGGTGCCGGGAGCGCCGCGAGCGTTGCTGGCGTCGCCCCGGTGGTCCATGAAAGAGAGCGGGAAGAGAGCGGCGAGATCGATCTGGATCTCGACGAGGTCTTCGTCCTGGAGATGGAGGAAGATGAGCCGGCGAGCCTGGTCAAGCCGCCGCCCGACATGCTCGGCGGGGCGCCGCGCCGGCCGGCCTGGGCGCTCGACGCGGAGGTGCAGGAAGAACCCGCGCCGGAGATCTTCGCCAAGGAGCCGGCGCCGTTCGAGAAGCCCAAGAGCCCGGCAGTCCGGCCGTCCCTGGAAGACGACGAGGCGACGTGGAGCGAGATCGCCGAGATCGACCTCGGCGAGATGGGCAGGACCGGCTCGTTCGCGCTGATCGATCCGTTTCGCGAGATCCTGGAGGCCGACCAGGCGAGCCAGCCCGCGGAGTCCTCGACCTCCCGGCTCGACGCCGAGGAGCTGGAGCGGACAGCGGCGGGGCTCCATGCCAGAGTGCCGGAGCAGCAGGAAGATCTCCTCACCGAGGCGGAGGTGCTTGCGCGCTACGGCCTCGAAGACAAGGCGATCGAGCGCCTGCACGACGCGTTGCGCGCCGATCCCCGCCATCTGGAGGCGTACGCCCTGCTGGTGCAGCTCCATCTCGACCGCGGCCGTCTCGGCCCGGCGGCCGAGGTCGGCCAGAACATGGTCAACGCCGTCGGCCGGCGCAAGTCGGAAGTCTGGGACCAGGTCCGCAGGAAGCTGGTCAGCGTCGGCATCGTGGTCGAAGAGACCCCGGCCTTGCCGGCCAAAGCGCCGCCGCGAGCCCCTGCTCCGGCGCCCGAGCCGTTGCCTCGCGCCGATTTCGGCGGCATGTTCGAAGAGCTTTCGCCGCCGCCCGCGCCGGTAACGGAGGCTTCGATTCCGATCGAGTTTTCGTTCGACGCCGTATCTCCGGCGATCGAGCCCCCGGTCGTCGAAGTCGCCGAGCCCCCAGTCGTCGAAACCGCCGAGCCCCCAGTCGTCGAAGTCGCCGAGCCCCCGGCCCCGGCCTCGGCCAAGGCTCCGGCGGCGAAGCCCCGGCCTTCGAACGTCATCGATCGCGAGTTGGCCGCGCTGATCGGCCCGGCGGGCAAAGGCAAGCCGGCCCGGCGGCCGATTCCCGCGGCACCGGTTCCGGCACCGGTCCCTCCTCCGGTCGACCCCCCGGTTGCGTCGCCGCCGACCGCTTCGATCGCCGCAGCCCCCCCGGCGCCTCCGGCCCCGGCGCCCGAGGTGCTGTCGATCCCGGCCGAGGAGGATTCGGCCTGGGAGCTGTCGCCGCCGCCGAACGAGATGTTCGATCCGCGCGGCATCGCCGCCTCGCTTGAAGACTTGGACGACGAGGATTTCGTCGTGCCCGGCCTGCGCGAGTTCGGCCCGCCGCTCTCTTCGACCCCGGAACCGCCGAGTCTGGACGATACGAGCATGAGCTGGCTCGACGAGGCCGAGGCGATGCGCTCGGCCGAGCCGGCGGCGCCCGCCCTGGCGGCCCCAGCGTCAGGCCGGAGCGATCGGGCGTTTTCCGACGACGATTTCTTCGATCTCGCGGGCGAGCTGGAGCAGGAGCTGGAGCGCGAGGTGGGCGGCGGCGACTTGCTCGCCGGCCCGGCCGAGCAGACGCTCGAAGAGATCGTCGAAGGATTCAAGAAGGGGGTCTCGGAGAATCTTTCTTCGACCGACTACGACACCCACTTCAACCTCGGCATCGCCTACCGCGAGATGGGCCTGATCGACGAGGCGATCGGCGAGTTCCAGCTCGCCGCCAAGGATCGCAGTTTCCTGGTCTCCTGCTGCTCGAACCTCGGACTCTGCTTCCTGGAAAAAGGCATTCCGGAGCTGGCGGTCAAATGGTACCGCCGCGGGCTCGACGCCCCGGGAATCTCCGAGGACGATTCGCTCGGCCTACTCTACGACCTGGGCAACGCTCACCTCTCGACCGGCGACAACGACACGGCGTACAAGACGTTCGTCGAGCTGTACGGCATCAACAGCAACTACCGCGACGTGGTCGCCCGAATCGAAGAGCTGGGCCACTCGCACTGAAACGGTGCTTTTCCTGGGCTCGCCAGGCCCCTGCCCGGCTTTTTTCGGCGTCGTCCTACCCCGTGAACTTCCCTTCGGCGATCCGCTCCTCGCGCTTCTCGGCGAATTGGGCGATCAATTTCGCCATGAACTCGGGCAGCTTCTCGTACAGCCGCTTCGGTTCGCGGCGCACCCCTTTACCCAAGATGTAGGCGGTCAGCAGCGGCAACACGATCGTCGAGTCGTTGTAGACCACCACCGCGTCGGGCAGTTTGTCCGGATCGACCTTCCCCCACGAGACCGCCTCGCCCGGTGTCGCGCCCGAGAGACCGCCGGTGTCGGGCCGGGCGTCGGTGATCTGGAGGAAATAGTCGTGACCGGCTTCCGACAGGCCGAGCACCTCCTGGATCTGCGGCTCGGTCTGGAGCAGGAAGTTCTTCGGGCTGCCGCCGCCGACGATCCAGCAGGCCGACTTGCCGCCGGATTCTTTCGCCTGCCAGACGATCGACGCCGATTGGTTGACGTCGGCGTTGATGTCGAAGTTGAGCTTCGACCCTTCGAGCGACAGCTCGGCGACGTTCATGCCGATCGAGCTGTCGCCGGGCGACGAGGTGAAGATCGGCACCGCGTTCCGGTAGGCGGCGGCGATCAACGAGGTGCCCACCAGGTCGAGCTTCTCCTCGACCGCGGCGACGTAGCGGCCCACCCGGTAGTGGAACTCGGGGGTGGACATCGACTTGTCGAACTCCGGCTGGCGCATCACCATGCGGTAGAACTTGTCGGTCTCCAAAAGGACCGAGTAGTCGAACACGATGTCGTAGATTCGAACCACGCCCTCTTCGCGCAGCACCACGTCGTTCCAGGCCGGATTGCCGCGGTGGAGCTTCAAGCCGATCGCGTGGTGCGTGTCGTGGTAGAGGTTCGCGCCGGTCGAGATCATCCAATCGATGCAGCCGGCTTCGATCAGAGGAACCAGGCACGACTTGCCGTAGCCGCCGGGGGTGAGTGCGCCGGAAAGCGACATGCCGACCGTCACGTCCTCCTGGAGCATCTTCTCGGTCAGCAGCTCGCACGCCTCGCGCAGCCTGGCCCCGTTATAGGCCGTGAACGCCCGATCGATCACCTCGACCAGACTCTCTTTGCCGGTGAGCGGTTCGGGGAAAATGCGCTTGCCGGAAAGGTGCCGGCCCTGAGTGTGATTCATCGAGATCTCCTCGCGGGATGAATAGGGAGCGGAGTGCAGATTGTATCTCTCACTCATCCCGCAACGGCACCAAACCTTCGCGCACGGCAAACAGCGCGGCCTGGGTGCGGTCTTCCACCCCGAGCTTCGACAACACGGCGGAGACGTGTCCTTTCACTGTGCCTTCCGAGAGGTGGAGGGCCTTGGCGATCTCCTTGTTCGAGCGGCCGCGGCCGATCAGCTGGAGGACGGCCAGCTCGCGCTCGGTCAGCTCTTCGGCGACCGGCCGGCCGCCTCCGGCCACCCGGCGCATCAGGTGGCGCTGGGCTTCGGCGTGGAGCGCCGGGCGCCCTTCGGCGACCGCGCGGATCGAGCGCAGCAGCTCCTCCTTGAGGACGTCCTTGAGCAGGAAGCCGTGGGCCCCAGCGGCGATCGCGCGGCGGACGTGGGGCTCGTCGGCGAAGGAGGTGAGCACCAGAACGTGGACGCCCGGCGCTTCGGCGAGGATGCGTCGCGTCGCTTCGATGCCGTCGAGCCTCGGCATCATTAGATCCATCAGCACGACGTCGGGAGTGAGATCGAGCGCCAAAGCCACGGCCTCCTCGCCGTTCCTCGCCTCGCCGACGACGGAAAAGTCGGTCTCTTCGGAAAACAGGGTGCAAAGTCCCTCGCGAACGATCTCGTGATCGTCGGCGACCAGGACCCGGACGTGTGAATTCATGGCGACTCCCCGCGGTGAACGATCGCCTGGACGATGGTTCCACCGCCCGGCCGGGAGGATAGGCGCAGGCGACCGCCCTGGCGTTCCATCCGTTCGCGCATCGCGGTGATTCCCAGCCCTTCGCCGGGAGCTGCGCCGGCCGGGCGCGGCTTCCGGCGGTTCGGGTGGAAGCCGACTCCGTCGTCGACCACCCGAATCTCGATCCGCGGTCCTTCTTGGGCGAGCAACACCGTCGCCTCTTCGACCTTGGCGTGTTTGGCCACGTTGGCGAGCGCCTCTTGCGCCACCCGAAAGAGTGTGTGCTCCAGATCGTCGTCCTCTCCGTCATAGCCGCGCAGGAGGAACGCCACCTTGAGGCCGTCCTTGGCATGCTCGCGGATCAGGTTGCGTAGCGCCGCGATCAGGCCGCCTTCGATCCGCACTCCGGGATCGCCCGGCGCCGAAAGCTCGGCGAGCGGGGGAGAGGGCGGGCGCAGCTCGGCGAGCAGGCTGCGCATTTCGGCGAGCGCCGTGCCGGACAGCTCGACCAGCCGCTCGGTGCGCCGCTCGCCTTCGGCCGGGTCGCGCTTCCAGGCGGGGGCGAGCGTCTGGGCGATCAGCGCCAGGCTGAACATCTTCTGGGTCACCGAATCGTGCAGCTCGCGGGCGAGCCGGTTTCTCTCTTCGAGCACGGCGCTCTGCTGGACCCGCTCGTAAAGCCGGGCGTTTTCGATCGCTACCGCGGCGTGGCGGCCGAGCAGACCGAGGATCTCGACGTCCTTCTCGTCGAACCGGCGCGGCGGGGGGGCGCCGATGCCGAAAAAGCCGATCAGCCGATCGCGCCAGAAGATCGGCATGCCGAGCACCGCGTTGGCCGCCAGCTCGGGCAGGATCGGCAGAACCGGCAGCGGCACCTGGTCGTAGCGTTCGAGCACCACCGCGGCGCGCCGCTCCAGCACCAGGCCGGCGAGGCCCACGCCGGAATGCATTTCGCGCCCCAGCTCGGCGAGCGGCATGCGGTAGATCGCCTCGGTGCGAAAGACCACCCGCCTCTCGTCGTACAGACCGATCGAGCCGTCCCAGGCGTCGAGCAGCTCACAGGCGTGGCGGACGATCGAAGTAAGCAGCGGCCGCAGCTCCAGCTCGCTCGAAATCTCCTCGACCACCTGGCGCAGGCCGTCGTATTGTCGGACGAGCCGTAGGAAGCGATCGGCCTCGGCCGGATCGGATTCGGCCGGAGGCGCGTCGGCCGGGCCGGGCTTCATGGTTCGGCGGTTGGGGGCGGCTCGATCGGGGCGGGCTGGCCCTTGGCATCGACGTGGACGTAGACCACTTCCGCCTCGGTCACCTTAACCCGGACGTGCGCCTGCTCCCCGCGCTGGCGCTCCGCCTCGACCACCACCCGTACCGTGACCGACGTCCGGCCGAGCTTCTCGGTGGCGGTAAAGAACGACACCAGATCGCCGACGAACACCGGCTGGTGGAACACCACCTCGCGCATCGCCACCGTCACCAGGCGGCCGGCGCCGTGGCGATACGCTTCGACCGCGCCCGCCTGGTCGATGTAGGACAAGATGATGCCGCCGAAGATCGTTCCCAGGGCATTGGTATCCTTGGGCATCATCAGAACGCGGATCGCCGGCTGCCGCACCGTGTCTTGGCTCGCTTCGCTCATCATTTTCCCTCGCTGGAGCTTCTACCGGCTCGGGCGGCATGCTATCCTAGAGGTTCCGAAGAGGAGTTTCTGCGCTTCGCAACCCAGGTTGAGACAGGCAGTTGACCCCGTCCTAAGCCCAGACCAGATCGGCTTCCGCATTGATGTCATCCCTAGCGACTCCCGAATCTCCGATCGTTCCGGTTCCCGACGCCGTGTTGTTGCGGCTGATCGGTGAGCGCCGGCCAGAGGCCCTTCAGGAGCTCTACCGGCGTCATGCCTCGAATCTTCTTGCCCTGGGCAAGCGGATCCTGAACACGCTGGAAGATGCGGAAGAGGTGCTGCAAGAGGTCTTCCTCCGCGTCTGGCAGGAGCACCTTCGCTACGATTCCGAACGTTCGTCCGTTTCCACCTGGCTGGTCTTGATCATGCGCAGCCGCGCGATCGACCGGCTGCGCAATCGGCGGGTGGTGGAGCGGGTCCACGGCGCGGCGTACCAAGAGGGAGGAGATTCCTATACATCCCCCGAAGGTGCGGTGAACGTATTAGATAGACAGAGAGAGGGGCGGGTGCGGTCCGAGCTCCTCAGCCTTCCGGCCGAGCAGCGACAAGCGCTGGAGATGGCCTTCTTTGAGGGCCTCACGCAGAGCGAGATTTCCGAGCGAACGGGCATCCCGCTGGGAACCGTAAAAACTCGAACCCTGCTCGCGATGAAAAAACTGCGCAAAAACCTCCGTCAAGAGATCCGAGAGCTGCTGTGAACATCGAAACCGACAGCATGGCGCCCGATTCGGCCGATCCCGAGGACCAGGCGATCCTTGAGGCCCTCGATGCCTTCGCGATGGGCGAAGGATCGGCGGAGGGATCTGCCGACGAGGCTCTGCGCCGTCTCTACGTCGAGGTCCTGGGCCTGCTGCCGGCGAGCCTCGACCGGGAAGTTCCCGAGGATCGGGTCTGGCAGCGGCTGGCCGCCGATCTGGGTTTCCCGGCGATGGCGGGCGATTCCCCGGCGGTGGTTGCGGAAAGCGCGTCCCTCCCCGCGGCCGAAGCGCCGTTGGCTCCCATGGCTCCCATGGCTCCGGTGGCTTCGGTGGCTCCAATTGCTCCGGCGGCTCCGATGGCTCCGGTTGCCCCCATGGCTGCAATGCCTTCGGCCTCGCCGATCGAATTCCCCCCGGTGGACCGGTCGGCCACCGTGCCGTTCGCTCCGACCGGTTCCCGCACCGCGATGCGGCGCCAGTCCCGCTGGCCTTTGGCGCTCGCGGCGACCCTCGCCTTCGCGCTCGCCGGACTCTCGCTCTATCTGCTGCGCAACCTCAACGAGCAGTCCGACCAGGTGGCGGCGCTCTACGTCAAGCTCGCGGCGGCGGAGCGGCAGACCGCGGACGCACAGCAGGCGAAGAAAAAGCTGGAAGACATGGAAGGCAAGTACTCCTTGGTGACCGACCCGGGGGTCTCGATCAACCGGCTCGCGCCGGCCGCCGAGCTGGTCCAGCCGGACGCCCGCGGCATCTTGTTCGTCGCCTCCGACCACAGCCATTGGGTCCTCTCGCTCTCGAACCTCCATCCGACCGAGACCGGCAAGGGGTATCAACTCTGGTTCATGGGCGAGAGCGCGGCGGTCTCGGGCGGCACGTTCACGGCACGCCCGGGCGAGGTGGTGAAGCTCTCCGCCGAGTCGATGCCCGCCGGAACCAAGGCGATCCTGATCACCTTGGAGCCCGCGGCGGGATCGCCGTTGCCGTCCGGTCCCAAAGTTCTGACCACCGTCGGCTGATGCGACCCCGGCAGTAAAACCTCCGATTCCGATCGGCTGTTACGATCGGGTCGGTGTCTGCTCCCGCTCACGAAACGGTTTCCGCTCTTCGCGCGCTGCTTGCCGCGGATAGAGTGCTCGACGATCCGGACTCGCGCGCCCTCTACGGCACCGACTGGACCCGGGTCTTCCCGCCCGATCCGCTCGCCGTCGTCTTTCCCCGGTCGGTCGACGAGGTCGCGCGGATCGTCCGGTTCGCCAACGAGCGCCGCCTGCCGCTCGTGCCCTCTGGCGGCCGGACGGGGCTCTCCGGCGGCGCGGTGGCGGCCCGCCAGGAGATCGTGGTCTCGCTCCGCGAGATGAATCGAATTCTCGACTTCTCGACCATCGATCGCACCGTTCGGGTTGAGGCAGGGGTTCCGACCGCTGCGGTGCAGGCCTTCGCGCGAGAGCGGGACCTGTTCTTCCCCATCGATTTCGCCGCAGCGGGGTCCGCGCAGATCGGCGGCAACGTCGCGACCAATGCAGGCGGCGTGCGGGTCGTGCGCCATGGCTCGATGCGCGAATGGGTGGCGGGCCTTAAAGTCGTCACCGGAACGGGTGAGATCCTCGACCTGAACCGCGGGTTGGTAAAAAACGCCACCGGCTACGATTTCCGCCATCTGTTCATCGGCAGCGAAGGAACGCTCGGCATCGTCGTCGAAGCGACCCTCCGGCTCGATCGGCTCCCCGGACCGCGAGCCGTGTTGCTGGCGGGTGTATGCGGTTTCCGCTCGCTGGTCGATCTGTTCGTCGAGCTGCGGCGCTCCTGCCCGCTCGGCGCCTATGAGTTCGTCTCCGACTCTGCCCTGCGCCCGGTGCTCACGGCCAGAAATCTCACTCCGCCGTTCGCCGAGAGCTACCCATTCTATGCCCTTGCGGAAGTGGAAGCGCGCGATGAATCGGCGCTCGCCCCAGCCCTCGCGGTTCTGGAGCGGTCGATCGCCGCGGGCCAGGTGGTCGATGCCGTGGTGGCCCGTGAGGAGCCCGACTGCCGGCAGCTTTGGCAGATGCGCGAATCGATCTCCGAGACGATCGCTCCCCGCCTGCCGTACAAGAACGACCTTTCGGTCGTCGTCTCCGCCCTGCCGGAATTTCTCGCCGCGGCGGACGCGCTGATCGCTCTGAGCTACCCAGGGTGGGAGATCCTCTGGTACGGCCACATCGGCGACGGCAATCTCCACCTCAATATCCTTCGCCCCGAAGAGGTCTCGCGGGAGGACTTCCTCGCCCGCTGCGAGTCGGTCACCGAGGAGATCGCTTCGCTCGTCGGCCGTTTCGGCGGCAGCGTCTCGGCGGAGCATGGCGTCGGTCTGCTCAAGCGGAAGGTGCTCCACCACAGCCGGAGCGCGGCCGAGATTGCGGCGATGCGGCAGATCAAGAAGGCGTTCGATCCGAACGGCATCTTGAACCCCGGCAAGATTTTTCCTTAGAGGAGCCGCCGGTAGCGCGGCCAATCGAAACACGGCCCCGGGTCGGTCTTCCGGCCGGGGGCTATCTCCGAATGCCCGACGATCTCCTCGATCGGGTAGGCGCTTTGTAGAGCGCGGGAGAGCTGCGCGAGGCGCAGGTACTGCTTGCCGGTAAATGGCCGGTCGTCGCACCCTTCGAGCTCGATGCCGAGCGAAAAATCATTGCAGGCGCTTCGCCCGCGCCAGGACGAGACCCCCGCGTGCCAGGCGCGCTTGGCGCACGGGACGAGCTGAATCAGCTCTCCGCCGCGGCGGAGAAAAAAATGCGCCGAGACCTTCAGGCTAGCGATCGTCGCAAAGTAGGAATGCCCGGAGGGGTCGAGCCGGTTGGTGAAGAAGTCCAGGACCGCTTTGCCCCCGAACTCGCCCGGCGGCAGGCTGATCGCGTGGATCACCAGCAGGCGCACGAGGCTCCCCACGGGGCGGTCGTCGCAGTTGGGGGACGGGACGCGGCGGGCGCCCGAGAGCCATCCTTCCGGGCTGACCTCAGGATGGGCCCGCCGGGCGGGCGCGCGGGGATTCTCCATGGCGTCGATTAGGATACGCGAGGGGTCGCGCATTTCAG
The DNA here is from genome assembly GCA_040005235.1 of Acidobacteriota bacterium. Lineage (GTDB taxonomy): Bacteria > Acidobacteriota > Thermoanaerobaculia > Multivoradales > UBA5704 > DASYKS01. The sequence continues at coordinate 151,668 of JBDTZG010000005.1, forward strand.
CCAAATTCGAGGAGGCTTGATGGACATTCGTAACCTTGTGCTCGTCGACGGGGTCCGCACCCCGATGCTTTCCTACAACGGCGATTTCGCCGAAATCACTGCGATCGATCTCGCGGCCCACGCGTCGCGGGCATTGTTCGAGCGGACCGAAATCGCGCCGACCGAGATTGACCAGACGTTCGTCGGCAACGCCCTCCAGACTTCGGCCGACGCGATCTATGGTGCCCGCCACGTGGCGTTGAAGGCGGGGGTGCCGAAGGAGGTCCCGGCGCTCACCGTCAATCGGCTGTGCGGCTCGGGCATCCAGTCGGTGATCTCAGGCTCGCACGCGATCCTCGCGGGCGAAGCCGCGACCTGCCTGGTCGGCGGAATGGAAAACATGTCGCAGGCGCCGCACGTGATCCGCGGCGCGCGAAAAGGCTTCCGGCTCGGCCAGGGGGCGCTCGAAGATTTGTTGATGGCGTCGCTCAACGATCCGTTCTGCGGTTGCTACATGGCCCAGACCAGCAACAATCTGGCGCGCGACTATTCGATCTCGCGCGAGGAGCAGGACACCTTCGCGATCCGCTCGCAACAGCGCGCGGGAGCCGGCTGGAGCAGCGGCAAGCTGGCCGAAGAGGTGGCGCCGATCGAGGTGGGGAAGGGTAAGCGGGCAAAAAAGATCGAGCGCGACGACCACCTGCGCCCCGAGACCACGATGGAAGACCTCGCGGGGCTCCCGACCGCGTTCGACAAGGACGGCTTCGTCACGGCGGGCAACGCCTCGGGAATCGTCGACGGCGCGGCGATGATGATTCTTTCGACCGAGGAACGGGCGGCGGAGCGGGGCTGGAAGCCTCTCGCTCGCATCCTTTCCTGGAGCGTCGTCGGGGTCGAGCCATCGCGCATGGGGATCGGCCCTGCGCCCGCGATCCGCGCGGCGCTTAAAGTAGCCGGCATGGCGCTCTCCGACCTCGACCTGATCGAGATCAACGAGGCGTTTGCCGGTCAGATCCTCGCGGTGGCCAAAGACCTGGAGCTGGACATGGAGAAGCTCAACGTCAACGGCGGAGCGATCGCCCTCGGCCATCCGCTCGGAGCGTCCGGAACGCGGCTGCTGATCACCCTCACCAAAGAGCTGGCGCGCCGCGGCGGTGGTACGGGAGTGGCCTCGGCCTGCATCGGCGGCGGTCAGGGGATCGCGATGATCGTCGAGTCGATCGGGTAACCTCCCCATGGGTGCCGGCTTAGGCCTCGAAGGGCGCAGGGTGCTGATCACCGGCGGCAGCCGGGGAATCGGCGCCGCCTGCGCCAGGGCGTTCGCCGAAGCCGGGTCCGCCGTATTGGTCCAATACCGGGATCACGCCGAGGCGGCGGAGCGCCTCCTCGGCGAGCTGCCCGCCCCTGCCGAGTTCGGCCATCTCGCCTGGGGCGTCGATCTGTCGAACCCGCAAGAGATCCCGGCGCTGTTCGAATTCGTCCGCGAGCGCTGGAGCGGCCTCGATGTGCTGGTGAACAACGCCGGAATCTGGGTCGAAGGCCCCCTCGCGAAGCTCGACGGCAGGGGACTGGCGAAACACCTGGCCGCCACCCTCGCGCTCAACCTCGCGGCACCGTTCCATCTGATCCGCGAAGCGCTGCCGCTGTTCGCCGGCTCGCCCGGCCCGTCGATCATCAACGTCAGCTCGACCGCCGGCCAGTGCGGCGAATCGCACTACAGCGCTTACGCCGCAAGCAAAGGAGCGCTGATTGCGGCGACCAAGTCCTGGGCGGTCGAGCTGGCGCCCAAAATCCGGGTGAACGCCGTGGCCCCCGGCTGGGTGACGACCGACATGATTGCTGAGGCGCTCGCCGGAGAGGAGGGCGCGAAAGCCGCCGCGGGAATCCCTTTAGGGAAGATCGCGACGGCCGACGACATCGCGGGGCCGATTTTGTTTCTTGCCTCGTCGCTCGCGCGGCACGTGACCGGCGAGGTGCTGAACGTGAACGGGGGCAGCGTGTTGTGCGGGTGATGGCCGCCCGCCAGCCTTCGGTTATCACCAGCCCCTAGGCCGCGGGGTAGAGACGTCCCCAGGACGCAACCACGATCCTCTCCGGGTGCTGGCTGTCGGGGCGTCTCCGGTCAACCACGACAGTCGATCGCGGGCAGGGCGGATGGGCGGGGCGCGCTATACCTGCTATCCCTGCCTGTTTTGCGCTTCGTGGGCGCCTGTGGTCGTTGTTGCGCTGGAGACGCCCCGACGGCTAGCACCCGGATAGGATCGTGGTTGCGTCCTGGGGACGTCTCTACTCCCTGCGTGTTACAGCCGCCCTTCCTCGGCTGCTTTGAGGTACCCGAGGCATTTGTAGACCAGCTTTGCCGCCACGAAATCGCTTGCGGGCAGCGGCCCGAAGGGCGCCAGCTCGACCAGGTCCATCGCAACCACTTTCTTGGTCTTGAAGATCTGGCGCAGCAGGCGGAGGGTCGGCCACCAGGCGCCGCCTCCGGGCTCGGGGGTTCCGGTGGCGGGGACGAGCGACGGATCGAAGAAGTCGATGTCGAACGTCAGGTAGACGTGCTCGGGGAGGGTGCTGAGCATCTCCGGCAGCATCTGATCGGCGCGGTCGAGCTGGTGGCCCCAGATCACCGGCATGTTCTTCGCCCGGATCAGCTCGGCCTCGGGGCTCGACAGCGAGCGGATGCCGATCGCGAGCGATGGGATGCCGTCCTCGTGAATCCGCCGCAGCACGCTCGCGTGGCTGTACGGGGTTCCCTCGAATTCCTCGCGCAGATCGGAGTGGGCGTCGAACTGGACTACGCCGATCTCTCCCTCGCCGGCCCAGGCTTTCCGGGCCGCCCGCACCGGGGCGATCGACAGCGAATGCTCGCCGCCGAGGACGGCGAGGAACTTCTTCCGCTCGACGTGGGGTAGGCAGGCCGCTTCGAGGTCGGCCATCGCCGCGGCCATCTCGAACGCCTCGGGATGAAACGGCGGAAGCGTCGCGATCCCTTGCGTGAACGGCTCGTCGCCCAACTCCTCGTCCCATAGCTCCATCGACTGCGACGCCCGGATGATGGCGGCCGGGCCGTGAACCGTCCCCTTGCCGTACGACGTGGTGCGCTCGAACGGCACGGGAAGGACGACCGCGCGGGCGGTCTCGTAACGGCTGTGCTCCTCTTCGAGCAGGCCGAAATTCTGCGATGCGTGGGACATGGGCGGTTCGCTCCTTTCGATCGAGTCGGCGATTTCTAGCAGAAATTTGCCCGAACCATCGGGATCGAAGACCCCGTTTCGCGTCCTGGGAGGGTATGAAACAGAATCCCGAACTTTTTCATTCTCCCTCCGCCCCTCGCCCGGCCGCTCGGCCCTCCGGCGGCCTGCCCATGCGGGAAGTTCCGGAAGCGGATCGCCCGCGCGAGCGCCTGCTGGAGCAGGGCGCCCGGGTGCTCTCGGACGGCGAGCTGCTCGCCGTGCTGCTGCGCACCGGCCGGGCCGGGGCCTCGGCGCTCGAAGTGGCGCGCGAGCTGCTTTCGGCGCACGGCGGCCTGGCCGGGCTGGAAAGCGTCGATCCCCGCGAGGTCCGCCGCCTCGGAGTCGGACCCGCCAAGGCCGCGAGCCTGCTCGCCGCGCTCGAAATCGGCCGCCGCCTGGCCCGCGAGCAGCTGCCCGACGAGCCACTTACCCGGCCGGCGGAGGTCGTCCGCTACCTCCAGCTGCGTTACAGCGAGCGCGACCAGGAGGTGATGGGCGCCCTGTTTCTAAACCTCAGGAATCGGCTGATCGGCGAGCGGGAAATCTACCGCGGCACGATCGACCGGGCCTCGGTAGAGCCGCGCGAGGTGCTCAAGGAGGCGCTTCTGCGCGGAGCCACGGGGTTCGTCGTCTTCCACACCCATCCGAGCGGCGACCCGGCGCCAAGCCTGGAGGATTACGAGTTCACCCGGCGCCTGGTCCAGGCAGCCGACCTGCTTGGCCTGCGGCTGATCGACCACCTGATCCTCGGCGGCGGAGGGCGCTGGGCGTCGATCCGCGATCGGCGGCCGTGGTAGCGTTTCCCTCGTGCGAGCCTCTTCCTCTTCCTCCTCTTCCGACGCCCCCGTGCATCTCCACCTGGACGCCGCGAGCGGCATCGCGGGCGACATGTTCCTCGGCGCCTGTTTAGACGCCGGCCTGCCGCCCGAGGTGCTGGTCGAGACGATCGAGCGGCTGGGGCTGCCGGGGATCGGTTTCGAGATGCGTCGCGCGGTGCGCGGTGGGGTGACCGGCATCCGCTTCCGCGTGCTGGAGCACGGCCGTTCGATCGAGGGACCCGACCCGGAAGAAATCGAGACCGGCCCGGCGCACGGGCATCACCATCACCCGCATTCCCATGCTCATCCCCACTCGCACGACGATCATGGCCACGAACCCGGGCATTCGCATTCCGACTCCGGCCATTCCCACGGTCACTCCCATGGCCGGCACCTGTCGGAAATCCGGGGAATGCTCGCCGCGAGCGGTCTCGCCGCCCCGGTTCGCGAGCGGGCCGAGCGGCTGTTCGTCCGGCTGGGCGAGGCGGAGGCGAAGGTCCACGGGGTGCCGATCGAGCAGGTTCACTTTCACGAGGTCGGCGCGGTCGATTCGATCGTCGATCTGGTGGGCGCTGCCGCGGCGATCGAGCATTTCCGTCCGGCGCGAATCACCGCCTCGGCGATCAACGTTGGCGGCGGCCGGGTGAAGGCGGCCCATGGCGAGCTCGCGGTGCCCGCTCCGGCGACCGCCTTGTTGCTTTCCGGCATTCCGGTCTACGGCAGCGGCGGGGGGGAGCTGACGACGCCGACCGGAGCCACCCTGCTCGCCGAGTTGGTCGACGAATACGTCGAGTTTCCCGGCATGATTTCCGAGGCGATCGGCTACGGCCTCGGCAAGCGCGACACCCCCGGCCGGCCGAACGTCTTCCGGGTGATCCGCGGCCGGGCAACGGTGGGAACCGCGCCGAGCGCGAGCTCGGTCGGGGTGCTCGGCGGGCTCGGCGCTCTGGGGACCCTCGGTCGCCGGGCCGAAGTCGCGGTCGTCGAGTGCGAGATCGACGACCTGCCCGGCGAAGGATTCGGTTTTCTGATGGAGCGCCTGCTCGCCGCAGGCGCGCTCGATGTCTATTTCACGCCGGTTCAGATGAAGAAGAACCGGCCGGGTACGCTGGTGACACTGCTCTGCCGCCCCGATCAGCTGGAGCCGCTTGCCGGTCTGCTGCTGCTCGAATCGGGATCGCTCGGCTGCCGCATCCAACGGGCCGAACGGATCGAGGCCGAGCGCGAGGTGGTGGTGGTCGAAACGCAGTTCGGTCCCGTGGCGGTCAAGCGCGCCCGGCTCGCCGGCCGAACCTTCGCCGCGGCGCCGGAGTTCGAAGACTGCCGGCGGATCGCGCTCGACCGGGGAATCCCCTGGCGCGACGTCTACCGGCTGGCGAGCGCCGCGGTCGTCGCGGATGTCGCGGAAATCGCGGACGCCGCCGAGGGGGATCTCGGCCTGACGAAACGAGAGGCGGCATGAGCCTCGCGGGAGCTACCGGGACGTTGCGCTCCGGCCTTGCCGGAGGGGGCTGGCTGCGCTGGGTGGCGGTGGACGTCGCCCCGGTGGTCGCCGACGTGCGCGACCGGCTCGACCTGTCGCCCGTCGCGACCGCGGCACTCGGCCAGGCGCTGGCGAGCGCCGCGCTGCTGCTCCGCCTGTCGCTCAAAGAGATCGGTTCGGTCTCGATCGAGCTGCGCGGAGATGGCCCGCTCGGCAAGGTCTTCGCCCAAGCCGACGCCGAAGGAAACCTGCGCGGCACGGTCGGCAAGCCGCAGCTCGACCTGCCGCCTCTCGCCGGCGGCGGACTCCCGGTGGCGGATGCCATCGGCCAGGGCACCCTCCGCGTCGTCCGCGAGCTGCCTGACGGCGCGAGCCACGACAGCCAGGTGAAACTCACCTCCGGCGCGATGGGCAACCAGCTCGCCCACTATCTCGACCAGAGCGAACAGACCCGCTCGGCCGTGCTGCTCGGTGTGTTGCTCGAACCGACCGGCATCGGCGGGGCGGGAGGGGTGATCGTCGAAGCTTTTCCCGGCGTCGCCGAAGAGACGCTCGAACGCCTGGAACAAAACATCGCCGCCCTCCCCGGAGTCGGTCAAATGCTCGGCCACGGCAACCTCGACCACGCTCTCGCCACCCTGTTCGAAGGCCTCGATTGGGAATCGCTCGACGAAAGCCCCGTCCGCTACCGCTGCCGCTGTAGTCGAGGCCGCCTGCTCGAAATGCTCCAGCGCCTCCCCCACGAAGAGCTGGCTCCCCTCCGCAATCCGGAAGACGGAGCCATCCCCGCCGAATGCGCCTTCTGCGGCGCAATCTACCGCTACGCGATGGACGAGATCTCGCCGAACTGAGGTTGGGGCTGGGCCGGATCGAAGCGCGCGAAACAATGGGTGGAGGGGCTTCGCCCGCCCTGTCACATCGCTGTCACACCTCGGCTCCCCACCTGCCAAACCCTGATGCGATCTTTCGGTTCGCTCGGACGGCTTCGGCCGTTTCGCGATCGAACTTAAAAGATATCTACCCTGGTTTGGGAGAATGGAGAAAGCGATGAAGCGCAGCTCGAAGATCGCCATGGTCGTGGGGATGGCGTCGTTCGCGGTGCTCCTGGGAGAGACGTCCCTTCTGGCGCAGGCCGGGAAGGTCGACGCATCGATCCCCGGATATTCGAAGGTGAGCGGCGTCTCGGGCAACGTCAGCTCGGTCGGCTCGGACACTTTGAACAACGCGATGACGCTGTGGGCCGAAGGGTTCAAGAAGCAGTATCCCAACGTCCGCATTCAGATCGAGGGGAAGGGCTCTTCCACCGCGCCGCCGGCATTGATTGCGGGCACCTCGCAGCTCGGGCCGATGAGCCGCGAGATGAAGGCCGAGGAGATCGACCAGTTCGAGAAGAAGTACGGCTACAAGCCGACGCAGATCCGGGTGGCGCTCGACGGCATCGGGGTGTTCGTCAACAAGGACAACCCGCTCCAGAGCCTGACGATCAGCCAAGTGGACATGGTGTTTTCGAAGACCCGGGCCTGCGGCGGCAAGAAGAACGCCGTCAAGTGGGGCGACCTGGGGGCGACGGGCGAATGGGCGAACCAGCCGATCAGCATCTACGGCCGGAACTCCGCCTCCGGCACGTACGGCTATTTCAAGGAAGTGGCGCTCTGCAAGGGCGACTACAAGGACACGGTCAAAGAGCAGCCGGGTTCGGCGTCGGTCGTCCAGGGGATTTCGTCCGACCGTTTCGGCATCGGCTACAGCGGCATCGGCTACAAGACCTCGGGGGTCAAGGCTCTGTCGTTGGGCAAGACCGCGGGGGCGATGTTCAGCGACGATGCGGAAAACGTTTACGCGGGCAAGTATCCGATCTCGCGCTACCTCTACGTCTACATCAACCAGGCTCCGAACAAGCCGCTCGATCCGCTGGTTCGCGAGTTTGTGAAGTTCATACTCTCCCAGGAAGGGCAGCAGATCGTGGTCAAGGACGGCTTCCTGCCGCTCAAGGCGGCGGTCGCGTCCCAGGAGCTCGGGAAAGTCAAGTAAAGGAATGACGAATGTCGAATCACGAACCGAGAGTTGACCTCTCTCGGTTCTTGGTTCGCCGCTTCGGCATTGCCCATTTCTGAATCTCGATTCGCCATTCGACATTTCCCCATGTCTGAGCCCTCCGAGCCCTCTACTCTCGCCGCGAAGCGCCGGGTCCATCCTCGCCTTCTACCGGCGCCCACTCCGCGGCGGCGGTTTTGGGCAGACCGGATCGCCCGTTCGGTGGTTTCCGCCGGGGGGATCGCGATCATCGCGAGCATCCTCGGTATCCTGGTCTTCATCCTGGTCGAGATCTGGCCCATTTTCGCGCGGCCCCGGGTCGCCCCGGAGCGCACCGCGGAGGTTTCGGGGGCGGTGCTCTCGGCGACGCTCACCGACGAGCATCGCGAGCTGGTGGCCGCCATCTCTGCCGACGGCCGGGTGGTCGCGGTGCGGGCCGAAAGCGGCAAGGTCGAAGCGGAGCGGCCGATCGCAGAACCGGTGATTGCGGTCACCGCCGCCTCGTCTCCTCCCGGCGGCCGGGCGTTGACCGCGGCGCTCGCCGACGGCCGGGTGGCGATCGTGCCGGTCGGTTTCGATGTGACTTTTGGCGGCGCCGACGGCTCGGTGCGGAAGACCGCGCCGCGATTCGATCCGCCGATCCTACTGCCGCTGGACCCTCTGGGCCGGCGGCTCCGCGTCTTTGCCGCCCAGCTGGGAGAAGACGGTGGCGCGATCGCGGCGGCGCAGCTGGCGGACGGTACCCTGGCCGTCACCCGCCGGTCGGTCGAAACCAACGGCATCACCGGCGAAACGACCGAGTCGGTCGATCGTAGCGAGGTGAAGCTCGGCCGACCGCTCACCGCGCTGGTGTTCGACGAGGAGCAGAAGAACCTGTGGGCCGGAGCGGCCGACGGTGGCCTACTCTGGTGGCGCCTGGACGCCGCGCAGCTTGGGGAAGCGGGGGTTGCGGCGGCCGGCCGTTCCGGCATCACGGCGCTCTCGCCGCTTATCGGCGGCCGGTCGCTGGTCGTGGGCCAGGCGAACGGCGCGCTGTCGGTCTGGTTTCCGGTCGAACAGAAGGACGGCGAGTCCCGCCTCACCCGCGTCCGTGATTTTCCGGCGCTGCCGAGCGCAGTGCGGCTGCTCGCGCCTTCCGGCCGGGGCAAGGGTTTCTTGGCCGCCGACGAAAGCGGCCGGCTGGGCCTCTATTGGTCGACCTCGGAGCGGACGCTCTGGCTCGGCCGCGGGCCGTTTGCGCAACCGACCGGGCTCGCGTTCAGCCCGAAGGCCGACGGCGCGGTGCTCGCCGCCGGATCGAAGCTCGCGGAGCTGTCGGTCTTCAATCCGCATCCGGAGATCTCCTGGCGGGCGCTGTTCGGCAAGATCTGGTACGAGGGGTACCCCGAGCCGGCCTATGCCTGGCAGTCCTCTTCGGCGACCGACGATTTCGAGCCCAAGCTGTCGCTCGTGCCGCTGCTGGTCGGCACGCTCAAGGGGACCCTCTACTCGCTGCTGCTGGCGATTCCGCTCGGGGTGTTCTCCGCCATGTACATCTCCCAGTTCATGCACCCGGCGTTCAAGCGGGTGCTCAAGCCGGTGATCGAGATCATGGCCTCACTGCCGAGCGTGGTGCTCGGTTTCTTGGCCGGGCTTTGGCTCGCGCCGCGGGTCGAGCAGGTGCTGCCGGCACTTTTTTTATCCTTTCTGATCTTGCCGGGCATGGTCTGGCTCACGGGCAGCCTCTGGCACCTCGTGCCGCTCGAACGGCGCAACCGATTCCGACCCGGCAGCGAGGCGGGCCTCTATGCGCTTGCGATTCTCGCGGGGCTTGGGCTTTGCTATCTGTTGCGCAAGCCGTTCGAGCAACTTGCGTTCGGCGGCAATTTCCAGACCTGGCTGCACGCCACCACCGGCTGGACCTACGACCAGAGGAACGCCATCATCGTCGGCTTGGCGATGGGCTTCGCGGTCATCCCGATCATCTTCGCGATCGCCGAGGACGCGTTTTCGAACGTGCCGCAAAATTTGGTGGCGGGTTCTTTGGCCCTCGGTGCCAACCGCTGGCAGACGGTGACTCGCGTGGTGCTGCCGACCGCCTCGCCCGGAATCTTTTCCGGCATCATGATCGGCTTCGGCCGGGCGGTCGGCGAGACCATGATCGTGCTGATGGCGACCGGCAACACGCCGATCCTCGAATGGAATCCGTTCAACGGTTTCCGCACCCTGTCGGCCAACATCGCGGTCGAGATCCCCGAAGCGGCGCAAGGGGGCTCGCTCTACCGGACGCTGTTTCTCGCCGCCCTGCTGCTGTTCGCGATGACCTTCCTGGTCAACACCCTCGCCGAGGTCGTGCGGCAGCGGCTCCGCGAACGGTACTCGCAGCTCTAGGCCGATTCGGGAAAGAAACGATGACCCGCCCTAGCCCCAAACCGGCCCGACGCCGTTCCGACCTGCTCGGCGATTCGTTCACCGCGCTCTGCGGCGGCGCTCTCGCGCTCAACCTGCTGCTCGTGGTGGGCATTCTCGCGCTGCTCGCCTGGAACGGCGGCCGGTACTTTTGGCAGCGCGATCTGACCGAGCTGACGATGAAGGACGGCAAGAAGATCCTGGGCGAAGTCTGGGAGGCCGAGAAGCGCCCGACCGAGGGCCAGCGCGCCGGAGTCGACCGGCTGCGGCTAAAGACCGGCAACCGCGACCTCGCCGGGCTCGATTTCGCCTGGATCGATCGCAAAGACATCGCGTCGATCGCCACCCCGCCCAAGGCGCTGCTGCTGGAGCGGCTCGAATACGGCAATTTCTACGGCTCGATCCGCGAGATCCACGTCGACGGCAAAACCGTGGCGACCGGCGCGGAGGCCTCGTGGCGCACGTTCGGTCCGCTGCACGAGAAGAAGCGCGTCGAGCAGAAAGCGGTCGAGAAGCTGGAAAAAGGGGAGATCGGCGAGATCAACGCCGCGATCGAGGCGCTGCGCCTGGATCAGAAGAAACTCGATCATTCGACCTTGCCACCGGCCGACAAAGCGCAACGCTCCGCGGCGCTTGCCCAGGACCTCGCCGAGCGCGAGGCCGAATACCAGAAGCTCGCCGACCGCCTCTCGGCGATGCGCACGGCGCTCGAACGCGACACGGTGGTGCTGGAAGCGGTGGACGGAACGACGAAGGAGATGCCGCTCTCCGGCATCGTCCAGGCGATCCGGCCAAACTCGATGAGCGGCTGGGGCAAGAGCCGGCTCTACTTCCACCGGATCTGGAGCTTCATCACCGACGATCCGCGCGAATCGAACACCGAAGGGGGCATCTTCCCCTCGATCTTCGGCACCGTGATGATGGTCTTCCTGATGAGCTTCGCGGTCGTTCCGCTCGGTGTGCTCGCCGCGCTCTACTTGCGGGAGTACGCCAAGCAGGGCCCCCTGGTGCGGATGGTGCGGATCGCGGTCAACAATCTGGCGGGCGTGCCGTCGATCGTCTTCGGCGTCTTCGGCCTCGGTTTCTTCGTCTATCTGATCGGTGGCTCGATTGACCGGATCTTCTATCCCGAATCGCTGCCGACGCCGACGTTCGGCACCGGTGGCATCCTCTGGGCGGCGCTCACGCTCGCGCTGCTCACCGTGCCGGTCGTCATCGTCGCGGCGGAAGAGGGTCTCGCCGCGGTGCCGCGCATTGTCCGCGAAGGATCGCTCGCTCTCGGCGCCACCAAGTTCGAGACGCTCTGGCGGGTCGTCCTGCCCGCCGCGGCGCCCGGAATTCTCACCGGCATGATCCTCGCCATGGCGCGCGCCGCGGGCGAGGTGGCGCCGCTGATGATCGTCGGCATGGTCAAGCTCGCACCGGCCCTGCCGGTCGACGGCCATGCGCCGTTCATCCATTTCGAGCGCAAATTCATGCACCTCGGGTTTCACATCTACGACGTCGGTTTCCAGAGCCCGAACATCGAGGCGACGACGCCCTTGGTGTTCGCGACCGCCTTGCTGTTGATCATCGTGGTGACGATTATGAACCTCGCAGCGATCGCGCTGCGCAACCACCTGCGCAAAAAGTATGCGGGGAGCGCCGTATGATCGGCACCGTTGTGACGGAAGCTCATTCGAGGAGAGAGCGGATGCAGGAGCTCGCCCCCAGCCCCCTTCCGGCCGCCGCCCGAGAGGCGTCTGCCGTCGGCCGCGATCTTTCGTTCTCGCCCCAGATCGACGATCCGATTCTTGAGGTCGATCGCCTGTCCCTCTGGTACGGCGAGAAGAAGGCGCTCAAAGAGATCTCGCTCAAGATCCCGCCCAAGAAGATCACCGCGTTCATCGGACCCTCCGGCTGCGGCAAGTCGACGCTGCTGCGGTGCGTCAACCGGCTGAACGACCTGGTGGACGGCGTGCGCACCGAAGGCGACATCCGCTTCGAGGGGGAGAGCATCTACGACCCGAATCTGGACATCAACCGCCTGCGCAAGCGCATCGGCATGGTGTTTCAGAAATCGAATCCGTTCCCCAAGTCGATCTACGAAAACGTTGCGTACGGCGCGCGCATCCAAGGAATCAAAAAGAAGGCCGAGCTGGACGAGATCGTCGAGCGGAGCCTGCACCGCGCTGCGCTTTGGGACGAGGTGAAGGACCGCCTCGACGAAAGCGCTCTCGGCATGTCGGGCGGCCAGCAGCAGCGCCTGTGCATCGCCCGGGCGATCGCGGTCGAGCCCGAAGTGATCCTGCTCGACGAGCCCTGCTCCGCACTCGATCCGATCGCCACCGCCCGGATCGAGGAGCTGATGCAGGATCTCAAAGATCAGTACACCCAGGTGATCGTCACGCACAACATGCAGCAGGCCTCGCGGGTCTCGGACTACACCGCATTCCTCTACCTGGGCGAGCTGATCGAATACGGGGACACCGGCAAACTGTTCATCAACCCAATCAAGAAGCAGACCGAGGACTACATTACGGGCCGGTTCGGCTGAGCTATTTTCAGGCCAACGCCAGCCGCAGTTTCTGCCGTCCGTACAAGCCGTCGAGCGTCGCCTTGAGGGGGATCTCGTCGCCAGGTTTTACTTCCCTGGCCTGGGGGAGGATGCGGATGTCGTGGCCCCAGTGGGTGGCGGGCGCGTCGGGGGCGGTCGAGAGGACGATCTCGTCGTCGAAGCGGGCGCGGAAGAAGATCACCAGGGCGCCGAGGTTTCCGGCGGCTTGGATCGCGAGGCACGGCTTCGGCGCTTGGGCCGGCATCGTGAGGTCGTCGGTGGCGAAATCGAGTGAAAACAGCGGACACTCGGCCGAGAGCGTCCGATACGACGGTTCTCGCGCCATCGACCGTAGGGCCTGCGGATCGAGCTTGGCCAGGCGTTCGAGCCAGGGCGCCATCTCCAGACCGAACCGGTCGGCGTAGGCGGATGCCTCCGTGCGAATCTTCTGTGGGTCCTGAAGGCCGCTCGCCGCGCTGTCGATCCCCACGCAGGCGACCTCCAGGCGGGCGGGCAGGAATCGCGCGCCGGGTGCCAAGAGGCGGGCCTTGGCGTCGGCCAGGGCGGGCAGCAAATTCTCCTCGAACGGGTCGGTGCCGAACAGCTCGTGGATCAATACCTCCGCCGGCCGGTCGAGGTGCACGTCACGGCTGTTGCCTCGATGGAGGGTGACCGGCACGCCGCAGGGATTGGCCGCGAACAGCTCCGCGGCGGCCTCGGCGATCGTGCTCTCCTCGATCGCGTCGACCGAGAGAGCCCCCGCGCGGGCGGCGAACAGAGACAACACCCCGGTGCCGCAGCCGATCTCCATCACGTGTCGCCCGGGGCAATAGCGTTCGATCGCGGCGCGGTAGGCATCGACCCGCAGCCCGTCGCGGAGCATGTGGTGATGGGTGAACGGCGAAGCGAAGCCGGAGGTCGCGAGCATCGGCTCGGTCGCCTGGTCGCCTTCGGGGGTGATCAGGTTCTGCTCGATCAGCACTCCGACCGCGGCGGCGAAGCCCTCCTCTTCGATTTCCCAATCCTCGGCCAGACGGGCGAAGACCTCACGTGGGGTGTCGCCTTTGGCGAACGCGATCAGGACCGGCAGGGCGTCGAGCTCGACCTCTTGGGGCGGGCGCGAGATCGAGTTGGTGCCGACCAGCTTGCCGGACGGAGACAGGGCAAGGTTCAGCGATCCGGTGGTCCGGTAGCGGGAGTTCCAATCCATGGCGAAGATTGTAGCGGCCGGAAGAAGGCGCCTCTCGGCCGCCATTGTTGCGGGTTTGCTCTCTCGATACAAGACTTGACGGTCGAACGGAGGGTCAGTGTCTCGCTTGCCCCTATTGCTCCCACTACTACAGGGTGGACCGTTGTGCCTCTTTCTCTTCCCCTACGGAGCTCGTCATGACCGAACCGATGGCCAAACCCTCCCTCAAATCGATCGGCCAGCCGATGCGCCGGGCCGTTAGCGTATCGACTGAAGACCTGGTGCATTCCGAGGCCCTTCCGGGCGGCGGCAAGCTGCCGCTCGTCCTGCGTCCTTCGGTCCCCGGCGTCGATCTCGCCGCATGGGCCGAAGGGCACCGCGCGCAGTTGACCGAGCAGCTGCTGGAGCACGGCGGCCTGCTGTTCCGCGGCTTCCCCATAGCCCAGGTCGACGAGTTCGAGCGCGCCTTTCGCTCGATCGCGGGCGACATGTTGGAGTACAAGGAGCGCTCTTCGCCGCGCCATACCGTGGCGGGGAAGGTCTACACCTCGACCGACTATCCGCCGGATCAGCCGATCTTCCTGCACAACGAGAACTCGTATCAGAACGCCTGGCCGATGCGTATCGGGTTCTTCTCCTTCAAATGCGCGACCCGCGGCGGCGAGACGCCGATCGCCGACACCCGGAAGATCTTCGAGCGGATCGATCCAGAGATCCGGCAGAAGTTCATCGACAAGAAGTGGACCTACGTCCGCAACTTCGGCGACGGTTTCGGCCTTCCCTGGCGGGAGGTGTTCCAGACCGACGACCGCGCCCAGGTCGAGGCTCATTGCGCCAAGAGCGGCATCCAGGTGGAGTGGAAGGACGGCGATCGCCTGCGCACCCGCGCGGTGCGCCCGGCGATTTCGCGCCATCCGTACACGGGAGAGCTGGTCTGGTTCAACCATGCGACGTTTTTCAACGTCTCGACCATGGCGCCGAGCGTCCGCGAAGCCCTGCTCGACGAGTTCGACATCGAGGACCTGCCGACCCATACCTACTACGGGGACGGTTCGCCGATCGAGGACGACGTGCTCGACCACCTGCGCGCCTGTTACGACGCCGAGACGGTCAAGTTCCTCTGGGAGCCGGGCGATCTGCTGATGCTCGACAACATGCTCGCCGCCCATGGGCGTTCGACTTTCGAAGGGGAGCGCAAGGTGCTGGTCGCGATGGCCGACCCCAAAACCTGGACCGAGCTGGCCGAAGTCGACAGCCCCGCCATTGCGGTGGGAGCCGCGCCGGTGCATGGCTGATCTTTTCGTCCTGCTTGCGTTCATCCGCCGCCTGTCGCGCGGCGTGCCTTTCGCGGGTTTCTTGATCGTCGGGGTCGTCCTCGCGGGGGTCGCGGGCGGCCTCGCCAACACGGCGCTCGTGGTGTCGATCAATACCGCGATCGCCCACGGCGGGCCGGCCTCCGGCCTGGGCTGGCGGTTCATCGGCCTGTGCGCGCTGTTGCCGGTCTTCCGCATCTCGTCGCAGATTCTTCTGCTCCATCTATCGCAGAAGAGCATGCTCCAGGCGCGGCTGCAGCTGGCGCGCCGAATTCTGGCCGCGCCCTTGCGCCAGCTGGAAAACGTCGGCCCGCACCGGCTGATGACCATTCTTACGAGCGACATCGGGCAGATCGTCGACGCGTTGTCGCAGCTGCCCATGATGTTCATGCATCTGGCGATCGTCCTCGGCTGCCTGGGGTACCTCGGCTACCTTTCGCCGACGGCGCTCTCTTACGTCGTCCTGTTCATGATCATCGGTGTCGCGACCTACCGCTTTCCGATCGGCAGGGGATTGGTCTTTTTCGAGCGCGTCCGCAAGGAGATGGACGGACTACTCAAGAACCTCCGCGCGCTCACCGAAGGGACCAAAGAGCTGAAGATGCACACCCTCCGGCGCGAGACCTACATGGTGGACGTCGAGTCCAACGCCCGGAAGCTCCAGCGCGATGCGCGCAGCGGCGGCATCCTGTTCGCCTTGGCCGCGAGCTGGGGGCAGGTGCTCTTTTTCATCATCCTCGGCCTGATGGTGTTCGTCGTGCCGAAGGGCCAGGAAATGCCCTCGTCGACGCAGGTCGGCATCGCGCTCGTCCTGTTTCAGCTGATGACCCCGCTCGAAGTCCTGCTCAACATGCTGCCGGTCCTCGGCCGTTCGGTCATCTCGGCGCGGGCGGTCGAACGATTGGGCCTGTCGCTCGCCCAGGAGGCGGGCGAGGCGCAAGGGGCGGGGCGCGGAACGAAGGATCTCAATCGCGATTGGGGCTCGATCGAGTTGGCCGGCCTCCGCCACACCTACCGCGCGGAAGGCTCGGGGGGCGAGAGCGAAAGCTTCACACTCGGTCCGATCGAACTGTCGTTTACCCCCGGCGAAATCATCTTCCTGGTCGGCGGCAACGGCAGCGGGAAAACCACGTTGGCGAAGATCCTGCTCGGGCTCTACCCGCCCGAGGTGGGGGAGATCCGCTTCGCCGGCCGGCCGGTGACCGACGCCAACCGCGCCGAATACCGCGACCATTTCGCGGTGGTCTTCTCCGATTTCTTCCTGTTCGATCGGCTGGTCGGCGGCGGCGAGATCGACCAGTTGGACGCCGACGCCCTGCGCTATCTGGAACGCCTGCGGCTCGCTTCGAAGGTGAAGGTCGAAGGGGGCCGGTTGTCGACGATCGAGCTGTCGCAGGGCCAGAAGAAGCGCCTGGCGCTGCTCGCGGCCTACCTCGAAGACCGGCCGATCTACCTTTTCGACGAATGGGCCGCCGACCAAGATCCGTTCTTCAAACAGATCTTCTACCGCGAGCTGCTGCCGGAGCTCAAAAAGCGCGGCAAGACGGTGTTCGTGATCAGCCACGACGACCACTATTACGACGTGGCCGATCGCCTGATCAAGCTCGACGCCGGCAAGGTCGAATTCGACGTGCCGAAGATCGACCCCGCCGCGATGACCGCCTCGTTCGCCCGGAGCGAGAGCACGCGGGTGTAGGGCGGGCGCGATTCAGCCGAGGACGTCGGTCGGCGGGTTCTCCCTGGCGAATTATAAGCGACAGGTGCCCCGGTACATCCCTCCGTCGCGCCCGAAACTCCTTGCCGTGGTCGTCCGTAGTCGAGACCGATGACGCGTCCGAATTTCCATTTTTCGGTCCGATAATTCGACGGGCGGTCCGATTTCTGCGCTTTCGGTCCGAGGTGGCGCCTATCGCGCGTCGAAATTCCACTGTGCGTCCGATCTCAGTGGAGTGCGTCCGGTAACTGTGAGATGGGTCCGAGAACTGTCAGTACGCGTCCGATGGCTGCCGTATCGGTCCGAGAACTGCGCCACGCGGCCGATGCTGGGGATTCAAGTCCGAGAGCTTGGTTAGCTTTGTGCTGCTACGCCAACGGTCTGGTGACCGCCCGGCTCGCGGTGCCGATCCAGCCAGTATCCCCAGAGCACGAGCAGCCAGATGGATTGCCCGCCCCAAGCCAGGGCTTTGACGTCGGCTGGCGCCGGGCTCAAGATCGCAGCAGCGTCTCTAAACGGAAAGTCTCATCGTGCATCCTATTGGGTGAGGAGCCCCTACTATGGTCCGGAAATTACGATCCGCACTCTGCGCCTTGAGCGCGTCTGCCTTTTTGCTTCATGCCGTTGCATTCGCGGCGACGACAGAGCAGGCCTCACTGTCACCCGCCGCCGCGAAAGTCTTCGACGAAGCCTATGGAGCCATGGCATCCGGGCGGTTGCCGGAAGCCTTGGATGCTTACGAGAAGGCCGTGGAGTTGGCGCCCGATTCTTGGGACATCTGGCTGGAGTACACCTCCGCCCTGCGGCAAGCAGGGTTTCTTCAAAAGGCCGCCCGCGCGGGGTGGCGCACGGTGGAGCTTGGCCCCGATCGAGTGGATTCTTGGAACAACCTCTCGAACGTCTTGATCGCCGCCAATGCATTGACTGAAGCTTTGGAAGTTGCCGAGCAGATGGCCCAACGCTTCCCCAAGGCTCCACAAACCCTGGAGACCTTTACGAATCTGGGGTACGGAGCCTGGACTCTCAAGGACTATGCGCTGGCGGAGCGCAGCTTGATGCGCGCCCTCCAGTTGGAGCCTGGCCACATCTTGGCCAAGGTGGATCTGGCGGCGGTCCACCTGAGCGCTGGTCAACCTGGCGGGAAGGCCGAATTGGAAAAGGCACTCGCCGCAGCTAAGAAAGCTTCGGACGCAAACGGCGTGAAGTGGGCGGAGATCCTTCTTGCCACGGCGAAGGAACACAAGGGCGTCCTCGGGGCGCCCTATCCTCCTACCTGGGCCGCCGAGGAACTTACGTCGATCTTACGAACCCGTCCAAAGGATGGAACCGCGGCAGCGCTTCCGATCGAAAATCCGATCCCCAGTACCTTTCTCCTGAAGCGCCTGGGTACTTTGCAGCTTGCGGTACCGGACGGCTGGTGGGAGAGCCGGGAGGGAAGCAAGCAGGAAATCGGCTTTCTCAATCTTGAATACAGATCTCCGAAGGCAGATACCTTCTTGATCAAAATCTCGGGCCTGATCCCCCCGGACGGCCCCAAGTCTCTCAAGCCCGAACTCGCCCGAGAAATGCTTGAATCCCAATTCGGCAAGAGCGGGGCTCGATTGAACTGGATTCCCCTCGCCCATGGAGCGATGGTCTGGTCCAAAGACCCATCCTGGAAGCCCGGTAAACCGGGAGACTATCCTCACCTACTTTCTGCCCAGGTCGAAGTCGGTCCGGTCTGGGTCATTGTCAGCGCCTTTTGGGGGGAGTCTCCGGCTGCCCCCCCTAAGGAATTTCTAGATCTGGTCTCGTCCCTCGCTTGGACGGCTTTGCCGAATCCCTGACGCCGCCAGCGAGCTTTGTCGCCGCCGGCTGTTCAGAACATCGTGTTGCCGTTCGCCGACTCGGCGGGCACCCGTTGGAGAACGTCCCAATGCTCGACGACCTTGCCGGCCTCGTCGCAGCGGAAGATGTCGATGCCCGCCCAGTGGTCGTCAATCGGCCATTCCTGATGGCAGTGGAGCACGACGAAATCGCCCTCGGCGAGCGAGCGCTTGAAATGAACCCGCTTGCCCGGATACTCGCGCGCCATCCGCTCAAAGTAGGCGACGAAAGCCTCTTCGCCGTCGGCGACTTCCGGGTTGTGCTGGATGTAGGTGGCGCCAACGTAGCGGGCCACGGCCTCGGCCGGCTGGCATTGGTTGAACATCAGGTCGTAAAACGCCATCACGTTCTTCTTGTTGCGTTCGAGTCGGTCAGTCTCGCTCATGGGCGAATTGTACGACGGCACTCTGCCTGAACCGCAGACCCTTGCACCGCGACGAAATCCCCGGATAGGCTGCTCCTAAACCTACCGCTCATCGGAGGAGGGACTCATGGCCACCCGGAACTATCTCCGCATCTCCGGCCTCATCTTCGTCCTCGTCGCTATCGCGCATGCCTACCGAGCGATCCTTGGCCTGCAGCTGGTCGTGGGCACGACCCAGGTCTACCGGTGTTTCGCGATGAGCTCTCGCACGGCAGGGACGAGCCCGGTGGGGATCTCCATCACCGTTTGAGTCTGATCCTCGAAAGAAGCCTGATCTTCCGCCGCAGCCTCGTCCTCAGGCTGTTGCTCATAATGAGCCAGAACCCGGCCGATTCGGTCCTGGTCCCATCCTTCCGGGAATCTACTCTGCTTCATCTCATGCTCCTCGCCTTTTTTCGACGCCGGTAGGCCATCAGCGGTTTGCCTCGAAGCTCATAGGCCGTGATGACAAACACGCTGTTGGGTTCCTTATCCGGCACATAGACAACGCGAAGGTGGCGTCCGTTCCTGGTTTGGCCGATGGCGATTCGGGATCCTTCACTCCCAGGTCGATCTTCCCCGGGCCTATGCAGTATGTCCTCGACCTCGGATTCGTCGACTTCATGGTCATAGATGTGCGGCTCACCGCTCTCCGGGTCAATGAAGAAGCGAAGCTCCACGGGCTCATTGTAGAGCCGAAAGGGGCCTGGCAAGGAGACGGCCATACGATTGGCTACGCGAACCTAATCGATCGACCGCTACTTCCGCCGGCCCCATCTCTCGCCGCCGGAGCTGCCCGAAGTCGCCAGCGGGAGCCGGAATGCGGCCCCCTGCGACCCCGACGAAATCCCCGGTATAGGCTGCTCCCGAATCTAAACCCATCGGAGGAAGCGCTCATGACCACCCAGAACTATCTCCGCATCTCCGGTCTCGTCTTCGTCCTCGTCGCCTTCGCGCATGCCTACCGAGCGATCCTTGCGCTCCCGCTGGTCGTGGGCACGGCCCAGCTCCCCGTCTGGTTTTCCTGGCTCGGAGCGCTGGGCGCCGGATTCCTGGCCGTCTGGGCTTTCCGCAGCAAGGCGTGAGGCGAGCGGTGCTGCCTCGCCACTAAGTAGACTCTTTCTTTGAGGCCCGAAGGGCCGCCCTATTTCAGCCCAGGCCAACGGCCTGGGTATGTGGACTCGATTTCCGGTCAAGGCCTGAAGGGCCGTTCGATCGCCTTGGGTGGCAGGCGCCCGTCAAGCGGACAAACCCGGCGAGGAGAATCCTCAAGCGGCTTCGGCGTGGAGACGTACCCCAAGCGCGCGGGCTACCTTGAGCACGGTTGCGAAGCTCGGGTTGCCGTTCTCGCTGAGCGCTTTGTAGAGGCTCTCCCTGCTGAGTCCCGCATCCCGGGCGACCTGCGACCTCCCGCGAGCGCGCGCAATGTCGCCCAAGGCGCGAGCGATCCCGGTGGCATCGTCCGGAGTTTCGGACAGCCAAGCGTCAAGATAGGCCGCCATCTCCTCGGGAGTCTGTAGCTGCTCGGCGACATCGTAGGGTACGGTCTTGGGTCTAGCGGTCTTTGGCATTTCGAACGGCTCCTACAGGTTCTTGGCCAGCCGGATAGCCAGCTGGATATCTTGCGACTGCGAGGATTTGTCGCCACCGGCCAGGAGGACGATTAGCTCACCGCTGCGCTCGGTGTAGCCGAAGCTATCCCCTCTTCGGTGATCGTTGGCTGGAAGCTCTAGGTTTAGATTTTTGAAATACAAGACGCTGCATGGAAAGTAATCCTAGGTTGCGTCCCCAATTGGCAAGCTTCTTTCCCAAATGGAGGCGGGTACTGGGTGCCAGTGACCCCAGCTCAAAGGCTCCATTCGCAGCATCCCCCCATTCGGTACCTTCGCTGAGAGATTTCCAGAAACATGTATATGGTGTGGCGGAAAGCAGGCGGCGAGATTCCTCGCTGAACCTATCGACGGTCCAACGAGCTTCCCAAAGTCCATTCTTGGCCTCTCTCAATGCCCCAAGCCGCAAAAGATCAATCCGAGCCACCTCTTCGCTCCTAGTCAACTTACGCAAGGAAAGAGTTCGAGTCAAGGCACTCTGAAGAACTCTTATCGCGGTAGAATATGGAATGTTGGGAAGAAAAGGCAGGTCCGCTCGCCTATGGCCACGCCCTGACAAGTCGAGATTTCCCAGATCTCTCAGTACCGAGTCCCGATCCTGTTTTTCGATAGTGAGCACATCGTCGCTAGAAACGCGGCAAAATTTAAGACGCCTTAGCCAGTCAACCAATAGGTTCCCGTAGTTGCTCCAGACGGCGCTTTTGGCCTCGACGAATGGGAAGTACTCTCTTAGCCAGAGGGGCACAATCTCCCGTGCTACGGGGCCTTCTTTTTCCAGCTTTACGAGAAATTCCGAGACCACCCTATTCTTGAGAATAGACTGCCTCACGTACTCGCCAAGTCGACCCTGATGCTCATACTGCCGCGCGACCTCCGGAACTTTCCACATGCCACCTTCTCGGGCGACCAGTCCTACGAGCCTCAATTCGCGAAGTAGGTTGTACGTGCTACCCATGGGTTTCCCTAGCCTCTTCGATAAATCCTCAGCCTCAAATTCAGTTGTGCCACCCAATTCCCTGAAGCACCGCATTGTGGCAACTAGACCTAATCTGATCACTTGAGCTTGCGCTCTCTCGGGAAGACGTTCGTAGAGGAGGTAGTCTTTGAAGACATCGTTGTAGGTGTCGTATGTTCCAGCGGAAAACCGCAAGAGCCGCCTATGAGTCAGCTTTTCTAGCATGTCAGGGAGAAAAGGATCATCCTCAAACCTCCGAACTATGCTGTGGTATGTTGCAGGTAAAATAGCAGCTAGCCTCGTCAAATACCCGCGTTCATGCTCATCAAGCTCGCCGATTTCTTCCTCAAACAAATCTTCGAGATGGAGGCCTCCTGAAAGTAACTCAGCCTGACTTAGCCCTGCGCTGAGTTTGGTTGCCACATGCGCCATGGTTCTCTTAATCAACCACGGGAAACCGTGAGCAAATTCTAACACCTGGCCAAGGATTGTAGTGGTTAAATGGCGTGATTGGCTTGACGCGATTGCGCGCAGCAGTGCCAATGCTTCTTCGCGCGAAAAATCTTGCAGATTCACTGAGTTGGCCAGGCTTCTGAGCCGTTCGAGGTTGACAACGATTTCATCATGAGTCGTTAATAGGTCGTCTTTCCTAGCAAACACAAATGCCGCATGTGGATTGCCAGCGGCAACGCACAGCGCAATGTGTTCGTAGGCATGAAAAACATCTGGTGCCTGAAAAGTTGCCTCGAATTGGTCGACCATGAAGATATTCAGAGATGGTAGGCCCTCCTCTCCTAGGCTCGCTAATGCTGGCGCAACGTCTTCGAGGTTCTGGATTTGGCGACCTGACTTTGTAAGGCGACGAACGAGGGCAAGTACATCTGTCACGGACTTTACGTCCCGTGCATCGTGAAGCTCGACTCTCGCGCCTTGGTCGCGCCAGTTTTCGGCAACTACTGCTAGCAGGGAACTCTTGCCAACACCAGATCGGGATTTCACTTCGATGACCGCGCCATGAGTCTTCACTGAAGGATCAAGTAAGGCCTGTAGGCGTAACTGCTCTACCTGTCTACCAACGAAGTATCCCTTGCCTGCGGGTCTGCGAAAATCCAGCCAATCAGTCGCCGTGATTAGGCCATAGGGAATTTCCCTTTGGTTACCGATATCAGTGGGCGCTCGATCTGCATTAATGCTATTCGGAAGCACGGACTCAAGCCCTTGAAGAGTGGGTAAATTGATAGCTAGGGCATCGAGAAACTTTATGTCGGAAACGGGAATTCCGTCCCGGGAGATTACTAAAAAGCGGTCATCAAACACAGCTTCTTTTTGAGACCCTAACGCCAAGATGTAGGTGCCTCGATTGGTATGGAGCAGGTGCTGTGCAGTGGCCCGAGGCATTAGCGGCTTTGTAATTCGTAGAACATCGGGCTCAGTCGGCAAGTCAAGGACTTTCCTAATCTGAAGCTCCAATTCGAGTCCGCACATTGAGACTACCTGATACTGTGTTGTCTGCCTAAGGTTTCGGAGGTAGTCCTCGGCTTCAGGTGAAATTGGGCTGGTTGCAAGAAATAGCGCTGCGTAGGGCTTCTCCCCGTGCAGGAAGGGCAGCGATTTCCCGACGAAGGAAGTGAGCAATGGGGCCGCGATAGTGTCACTGTGCGCCTTCGCCTCTCCAATTACCCGGCGACCATCAACTGTGTGCTCTCCATGTAGGTCATATTCCAGGGAGTTCTCTTTCCTGCGAGTTACGTCAATCGTGTATCCGCCCTTTTCGAGATAAGTACGAAGGAGCTGCTCAAACAGGACACCTTTGTGGAAGCGCTCATTATCCTCACTTTGTTCGGTTGAATAGAAGATGAACATATTTACCTTTCTTCGCTGGCTATGTAAGGACCTATAGTTTCGAGCGAAAATAAATGACGCAAGTAGCTAGGCCCGCAGTGTGAATCACTCAGGGATGCGGGAGGCTCCTGTTTCTAGTCGATCGACCCTGGCTAACGTTCCTGTAGGGCTTAACCCGTTGATAGGCTACGATACTGTTGATGGCGTGAACCCGAGGAGACTCAAACGTCAACAGGCCGTGCTTGTGACTTTCTTAGGAGACTGCTTTTCCCAGGTGAGTTCTCCATTACGCATTACCACGATAGCGGTGTCCGTTTGGCGCAATCTCACTAGAGCGCTTTCCAGCTCGGACCAGCGCCGCCATCGCGCCTTCCGTATCGGGGTCGGGGCGACTCCGCCACTGTAGGTTACTCATCGGATTCTCTCCTTCCTCCAAGAGTCGTGGTTGATCGCTGCTATTGTCGAATAGGCGCCGGTAGTCGACCAACTGCCGGTAGGTAACTTTAAAGTTACACAGTCCGGATGCAAAGCGACGGCGAATGGTCCCCTGCGGAACGTCGTGCCCGCCCTGCGCCACCCGCTTGGCGACTCGAGCTATAGCTTCCTCCGGTGAGGCGAGCACTAAGAAGTAGAGCTCGACGGAATACCCCTCAGCCCGCCATCGCGGAATCATGCGCGCATAGCTCAAGCCGGACAAGGTTGTTTCGAAGGCGAAGCTTCGTCCCGCGGCGGCGTGGCTCGCGATTTCTTCGAGCATCAGGCGTCCGGCACGAAACGCGGCGGCGTCGGGGTTGAAGGGGGAGAGGCCGGCCGCGATCAGGTCGGCGTTGACGAAGATGGGGCAGTTTGCCTCGTTCGGCAGGAACTCCCGGGCGAAGGTGGTCTTCCCGGCGCCGTTCGGCCCGGCGAGGATGAGGATCTTCTTGCGGTCGGTCTCCATAACTTGGTCACCGCACGGTATCCGACCTCGGCACCCGGCTCAAGGTGTCGCCTCCTGGGATCGCCAGGTTGGAGCCTGGCGATCCCAGGAAAAGCGCCTGCGGATGGGGCTCCACCGCCACGCCAGCGGCGGCTTGACCCTCGCTTGGGGAGATTGTATAGAGTCTCCGTGAAGACTCTCACCATTACCAAGGCGAAGAAGAACCTCGGCCATTGGCTGTCGGCTGCGGCAAATGGTGATGACATCGGCAGCATCTCGGGAGCTGACATCATCGCCCTCCGCGCGGTGCAGGTGGAATCAACCGACTTGGCCCAGCGGGAGTATGGAGCGACCCCGGAGCAGGTCGAGGCTCTGCAGGAGGCGATCGATCGAAGGTACCGCCACCTTCGGCGCTCCGGGAAGTTACTGACCGTCTCAGCGGCTGAGTTGAGAGGGCTCTTTGAAGTACAGAAACTCCTTCGCGACGGGATCCGATAGGGTCGGCATGTGCCGGACGCAGTACCGCGCCGCCATCTCGAGGAACTCCTCAAACGAGCCCCTGGAAGTCTCGAAGGGCTCAAGACTCTTGCGCAGACCGAGCTCTCGCCCCTATTCCGCCGGCTCCCCCAACATCGCGAAGAATTCGTGCTCCTTCTCTTTGAGCATCTCGGCCGTCTTGGCCTCCATCACCAACCTTAAGAACGGCTCGGTGTTGCTCGGTCGGACGTTCGCCCACCAGTCGGGGTAGGAGATCGTGATGCCGTCGAGGTAGTCGATCGTCGCGTCTTTATACTTCTCGGCGAGCTGGGCGATCATGCCGGCTTTGTCTTCGACCTCGAAGTTGATCTCCTGGCTCTTGGCGTAGCGGTTTAGCGGAGCGACCAGCTCCGAGAGCGGCTTGCCCGTCGAACGGAGGAGGTTGAAGACTTCGATTACCGCGAGCAGCGGGCAGTCGGCGTGGAAATGGTCGCGGAAGTAATAGTGGCCGGCGAGCTCGCCGCCGAAGATTCCTTTCTTTTCGCGCAGGGTGGCCTTCATGAACGAATGGCCGACCCGCTCGCGGACCGGGACTCCGCCGTGCTCCGAGATGTATTCACCCGTGGCGCGCGAGGAGCGCAGGTCGTAGATCACCGCCTTGCCCGGCTCGCGATCGAGGAGGGCGCCCGCGATGAGTGCCGTCGCCAGATCGCTGCCGATCGCTTCGCCGTTTTCGTCGATGAACGCCGCGCGATCCGAATCGCCGTCGAACGCGATCCCCAGATCGGCTTTGTGCTCATGCACCAGTTTCTGGAGATCGACCAGGTTCTCCGCCTTGAGCGGATTCGCCTCGTGGTTCGGGAACGTGCCGTCCAGCTCGAAATAGAGCGGGATCATCTCGATGCCGCAGGCTTCGAGGATCGGCCGTTCGATCACCACCATGCCGTTGCCTGCATCGACCGCGACTTTGAGCTTCTTTTTGCCTTCGTCGCGGAGGAACGAAAGGACGTGCGTTTTGTAGGCCTCCGCCACGTCGCCTTTGGTTCGGGTGCCGCGCACGGCGGCTTCCGGCAGGTCGCCTTCGGCGATCTTCTTTTCCATCAGCGCAATGCCGCCTTCTCCCGAGACCGGCAGCGCGCCGTGGCGGCTGAATTTGAAGCCGTTGTATTTCGCCGGATTGTGACTCGCCGTGACTTGGACGCCGCCGGCCGTCTTGTGGTGGCCGATCGCGAAATAGTTCATCGGCGTGGTGGCCATTCCGATGTCGAGCACGTCGAGCCCCGCGGCGAGCAGGCCGTCGATCAGCGCTTCGGCGAGCCCCGGGCTGTGCGAGCGCATGTCGCGGCTCACCACCACTTGATTTCCAAGCGCGCGATCCTCCGCGTCGAGCACGTGCTGAAACGCGAGCCCGATCTGCCGGGCGATGGTTTCGTTTACCTGATCGGGGACCGTGCCCCGGACGTCGTATGCCTTGAAGATTCCGGCCATGGTCGGCTCCTGGAAGTTGGGGTCAGCGCCCGATCTTTTCAATCGCGAATGCGAAGTCGTGCCCTTCGATCGGCGCTTCGGCCAATCCGGCGGTATCGCCCGCCGCAATCATTTCGACTCCGAGCGTCTCGCCCAGAATCCAGTCGCGATGCGTCGAAAGTGCCGCCGCGAGCGCCTCGGCCGATCGGTGGCGTATGCGGATGCGGTCGGCGTAATCGAGGTGCTGCTCTTTCCGCGCGGTCTGGATCCGGCTCACCACCTCGCGCGCCCAGCCTTCGGCGAGCAGCTCGGGGGTGACGTGGGTGTCGAGGGCGACCAGCAACTCGCGGTCGCCTTGGGTGGCCGTCCCTTCGCGCTCGACCAGGCGGATCTCCACCTCTTCGGTGACCAGCTCTACGGACTCGCCGGCAAGATCGATGGTCAGCTTGCCGGTCGCTTCCAGCTGTTCGAGCAGCGCCTCACCCGAAGCTGCTTCGAGGGCGGCCTTGATCTCCGGCATCCGCTTGCCAAATCGCTTGCCGAGCTTCGGGAAGACCGGCCGGACGTCGGCGTGGACGTATTCCTTCCGATCCGCGGCCCAGCGCACCTCTTTGACGTTCAGCTCGTCGCGCAGAATGTCGAGGTAGGGCTCGACGAGCGCGGCAAGGGACCCATCCGCAGCGACCAGGGTGACCGAGGCGAGCGGTTGGCGGGTCTTCAAGGAGTGGACGTTCCGCGCCGCGTGCCCCAGCCGGACGATCCGCTGCACGGTCGCCATGCCGGTTTCGAGCGCGGCGTCGGCCCGGCCCGCCGGAGTGCCGGATTGCAAAGCAGGCCAATCTTCGAGATGAACACTCGCGGCCGCGTCCGGATTCTGGCTCCGGACCAGATGGCGGTGGAGAACCTCGGCGACGAAAGGTACGAACGGCGCGAGCACGCGGGAAAGGGTGGTCAGCACCTCGTAGAGCGCCTGGTAGGCCGAATGCTTGTCGGCGTCCGAGCCTTGGGCGTCGGCCGACCAGAAACGGCCGCGGCTGCGGCGGATGTACCAATTCGTCAGATCGTCGACGAACGACTCGATCGTCCGGGCCGCCTCGGCGAGGTCGTAGCCGTCGAGCCGCTCGGTCACCTCTTCGGTCACCCGGTCGAGCCGCAGCAGGACCCAGCGATCGAGCGCGGGGCGCTCGGCGAACGGCGTTTCGATCCCCGGGGTTCCCGGCCGCCAGCCGTCGAGGTTGGCGTAGATGGTGAAGAACGAGACGGCGTTCCAGAGCGGCAGCAGGAACTTCTGCGCCGCTTCGCGGACCAACTTGGCCGAGAAGCGGGAGTTGATCTCCGGGTTGTTGACGCAGAAATACCAGCGCATGGCGTCCGCGCCGGTCTCGGCGATCACCCCCATCGGCTCGACCACGTTGCCCAGGCGCTTCGACATCTTGCGGCCCTGCTCGTCGGCGACGTGGCCGAGCACGACGCAGTGCCGATAGGCGACCTGGCCGAACAGGAGCGTGCCGAGCGCATGCAGGGTGTAGAACCAGCCACGAGTCTGGTCGACCGCTTCGGAAATGAAATCGGCGGGGTAGCCGACTCCCTTCTCGGGATCGAAATCGGGCAGCGGTTCGCCCAGGTAGTGATGCTGGGCAAACGGCATGGCGCCCGAGTCGAACCAGGCGTCGATCACCTCGGAGACGCGGTGCATCGTTCCCGCCCCGCACTTCGCGCAAGGCCAGCTTAGATCGTCGATGAACGGTCGATGCGGGTCGAACTGCTCGCGGTCGTAGACGTTTTCGGGCAGCGGCCGGCCGAGCTTCTCGAACAGCTTGGCGTACGAACCGGCGACCCAAATTTCGTTGCACCCCTCCGCGTCGCAGCGCCAGACCGGGAGCGGGGTCCCCCAATAGCGGCGCCGCGAGAGCGCCCAATCGACCACGTTTTCGAGCCAGTTGCCGAAGCGACCCACCCCCACATGCTCCGGGTGCCAGTGGATGGTGCGGTTCAGGGCCACCAGGTCGTCCTTCTTCTGCGTCGTGCGGACGAACCAGCTGGTGGTGGCGTAATAGAGCAGCGGCCGGTCGCAGCGCCAACAGAACGGGTAGTTGTGCTTGTAGCGGTCGGAGTGGAGCATCAGGCCGCGGCGCTTCAGATCCTGAATGATCTTCGGGTCGGCGTCCTTGAACCAGAGCCCGGCGAATTCTCCGGCGGCCGGGACCATCTTTCCCTCGCCATCGACGGTCAGCCAGAGCGGAAGGCCGTAGCGCAGGCCGGTCTGATAGTCGTCCTCGCCGAACGGCGGCGCGGTGTGGACGAGACCGGTCCCCTCGGTCGAAGTCACGTAGTTGCCCAGGACCACCCGCCCGGGCACCTCCGGATCGAGATAGGTGAACAGCCGTTCGTAGGTCATCCCTTCGAGCGCCTTGCCCCGGAACCGGGCGAGGGCCGGCTGCTCGCGCAGGTCGAGCTGCTTCCTGTGCCCGTCGATCTCGGCCGCGAGCGGCACGGGAGTGCCGAGCCCTTCGCCGATCAGCAGACGCTCCCCGGGCTTGCCGGGATTGTCGATCAGCTTGTAGAGCAGGTCGGGATGAGCCGCGACTCCGGCATTGGCGAGCGTGGTCCAGGGGGTCGTGGTCCAGCCGACCAGGCCGACACCCGAAAGATCGACCTCGGCGCCGTTTTCGTCGGTCGCCTTCATCCCGGCATGGAGCCGGAACAGGGTCCAGATCGACGGGTCTTCCGCCTCTTTGTAGTTCTGCGCCACCTCGTGGCTCGACAGGGTGGTGCCGCAGCGGGCGCAGTAGGGCTGGATCTTGTATCCCTCGATCAACAGGCCCTGATCCCAGAGCTTGCCCAGGGACCACCAGACCGACTCGATGTACTCGTTCTTGTAGGTCCAATACGCGTCGTCCAGGTCGAGCCAATAGCCCACCCGTTCGGTCATCGCCCGCCATTGCCGTTCGTAGGTGTGGACGCTGTCCAGGCAGGCCCGGTTGAACTCGGCGATGCCGTAGGCCTCGATCTGCTGCTTGCCCGAGAAGCCGAGCCGCTTTTCGACCTCGATCTCGACCGGTAGGCCGTGGGTGTCCCAGCCGGCCTTCCGGGCGACCCGATGGCCGCGCATGGTGCGGAACCGTGGAATCAAGTCCTTCACCACCCGGGTGACGACGTGGCCCACGTGCGGCACGTTGTTCGCCGTCGGCGGCCCGTCGTAGAAGACGAAATCGCCCTCCGGTGCGGGGCGCTCAAGGCTGCGCTCGAAGATCCGGTTGGCTTTCCACTCCTCCAGAACCTCCAATTCGA
>JBDTZG010000064.1:0-28078 GCA_040005235.1 Acidobacteriota bacterium
GCGGACGCCCTGTTCGGCAAGCGCAGCGAGGTCAAGGACAGCCACGACCGCTACGCCAACATCGAGATCAACTATCTCCTCCAGCGCATCGAGTCCTACCGGGGGCTGGCGATCCTGGCGACCAACCTCAAGAGCTCGCTGGATTCCGCCTTCCTGCGGCGCCTCCGCTTCCTGTTGGATTTCCCCGCCCACGCCGAGGGCGAGCGCCGGGAGATCTGGAAGCGCGTCTTCCCGCCCGAGACGAAACAGACCGGCCTGGAATTCAGCCGCCTGGCCCGTCTCGGATTGAATGGTGGAGCTATCAACAACGTGGCCATGAACGCCGCCTTCCTCGCCGCCGACACGGGAACGCCGGTGACCATGCCGCACGTCCTCGCCGCCGCCCGCACCGAGTTCCTGAAGCTCGGCCGTCCCATCAACGAAGCCGATTTCCGCTGGACCGAGCCCGTGGAGGCGAAGGCATGAAAGTGAACCTCCACATCGATCGACTGGTTCTGGAAGGGATCGATCTCGATCACGCGCAGCGCCCGCTTCTGCAGGCGGCGGTGGAAGCCGAGTTGGGACGGCTGATCGGCGAGGGCGGGATCGGAAGCCTGGCGTCGGGCGGAGCCGTGCCGTCCGTGCGGGCGGCAGGGTTCGAGATCGGCGCAGATGGGAGTCCTTCGCGGTTGGGGCACCAGATCGCGCAGTCGGTTTATGGGGGGACTGGGAAGTGATGAGGCAGGCCGCGGCCCCGCCTCAAGCGAAAACCGCGCCGCCGGTCCAGGATGGCGTCCTCCAACGAAAGTGCGCGTGCGGCCAGCATGCCGGCGGTGGGAAGTGCGAGGAGTGCAAAAAAAAGCAGAAGATGCAGAGGCGGAGGAGCCAGGGCACCGAGCCTTCCGAGGTCCCGCCGATCGTCCATGAGGTGCTGCGATCGTCCGCGCCGCCTCTGGATGCCGGGACGCTCGGCTTCATGGAGTCCCGGTTCGGCCGGGACTTCAGCCAGGTGCGGGTCCATACGGGTACGCAAGCGGCGGACTCAGCACGAGTCGTAAATGCCCAGGCTTACACGGTCGGGCGTGATGTGGTTTTCGGTGCGGGAGAGTACGCACCGGGAACCATCGCGGGGCGACGACTGCTCGCGCATGAGTTGACCCACGTCGTACAGCAGGCCGGCGGTGGGCGGAGATCGAGCGTCCAGCGCAGCTCGATAGGCTCTCTGCCAAGTATCGTCCTTGGACCAGAAGATGACGCGCTCGAGAGCGAAGCGCATCGCGCCGCCGAGACACTCGACGAAGAGGAAGACGAAGTGAAGGTTTTGGAGCGCTCTGTGGGGCCCTCTTTGCAGCGCCACCCGGCGTTTGTGGGTTTGGATGAAGCCGGCCCCGTGGCAGACCTGACAGGCAAGACAGAAGACCAGTTGTTCAGTTGCATGAAGGGCGCGAAAGCTGACCCGGAAGAATGTGTTCCGCGCCGGTCTCTGGCGTGGGACGACTTCACAGGTGCGCCAAAAGGTAATTTTTCGGCCTTTACGACCGCGCCAGTGAAAGATAAACCAATGGATCCGCAGAGGGCGGCATGCCTCCAGCGAGTCCTCGGCAAAACGACGGATCAGACGCGAGTCTTCCAGGCCCAGCTTGATTCAGGTAAATCGTGGGTCAGAGGTGAATTCAAAGACCCGACCAATCCCTCCAAGACACAATGCGGCAAAAACATCAGGAACTGCGAATCACAGTTCAAGAAGTTGAAGCCCAATCAAACAGGAACGATGACGCTGAGTTCGAATCCCAATTCAAAATGCGGCGCAGCCATAACGCCTAATCCTTCTGTGACGGCGACCTCAAAGGATGAATGCAAAACTGTGCTAGGCGCGGAGTGCACGCGTGTGGCCCAACTTGAATCCGAACGGTTACTGAGACACGAGCAAGGCCACTTCGACATCAGTTGTGTGTTTGCTAGGAAAGCGAACTCGGCGCTCATCGCAGGTGGAAATTTCAAGGACATTAAGGCGGCGGTCGAGCCGTTAGGATCAAAAAAGGACAAAGCGTTCAAAAAATATGATTTTGATACTGACCATGGTTGCATTGCAGCGGAGCAGGCCAACTGGGCAGGGGAGCTTGCCAACGGCCTGCCCAAAATCACGATTCCTTGAGCGAGCATCATGATGACCTTTCAGTTTCCCGCGTCTCCAAGGACGGCCTTCTGCGGATACAAATCGCACAGTCCATGGGTAGGGGCTGGGGAAGTGAATCGGCGGGGCACGAACGGCGCGGTCGGCGCGGCTGGGAGAGTCCGGCCTGGGAACTTTATTCGCGGTAAACGGAGGGCGTGGCGATGAAGCGTCAGTGCGGGCCGCGAGCCCGGGACCGGTCGACAGGACCTTTCGCTACCGACCTTCCGCGCCGCGCAAAAGGGACGGTGCCTCCGGTTGTCGATGACGTGCTGCGCTCGTCCGGACAGCCGCTCGATGCCGCGACGAGTAGCGTGATGAAAACCCGTTTCAACCAGGACTTCAGTAGGCTGCGGGTACATACCGGCAGCCATGCGGCCGAATCGGCGAGATCCGTCGCGGCTCAGGCATTTACGGTAGGGCGCAACGTCGTATTCGGTGCCGGCCAGTACAGTCCGGAAACTCCAGCCGGCCGGCGGCTCCTCACTCATGAGTTAACCCACGTCGCCCAGCAGAAAGAGTTGCCGGACCTTGCGCCCGTGGGAATCGTACCCGCGGGTGACGCGAGTGAACGGGAGGCGGACCGCGCCGCCGCGGGCGTGACTCCAATCGGGGAGATCCGGCAGAGACCGGCGGAGCCGGTTCTTCAGCGGCTTGGCGTCTGGCAAGCCATCACCAGGTTTTTCGGCGGCGGAACTTTTGAGCCCAAGGAGCTGAAGGACTACCTGGCCTTTCTCGATACGACTCACAAGATCGAAGGGGACTTCGACAGCGACAACAAGGCGCGTGACGTCGTCCGCCGGTGGAAGGCGGGTGAGAAGGATTTCCAGATCCTCCCGGTTTTCACGCGGGCCCTGCTGATCGAAGAGATGATCACCGGCCATCCCTCCGAAGCGGATCAGGAAGCCACCATGGATTTGCTGCGCGAGTCAATCGTCGGCGAGCGTACCGCCATTCTCCAGAAGGTCGGCCTCCCCAAGCTGAAAGGGGCACTCGACGGCAAGGAGCTGAAAGAGCTTCTCGTCTTGGCCGATCAGGAGCAGGACGATCTCTCCCTGGAAGAGATGGGCACTTGGTCTGTAGAGGGCATCCTCAAGAACGTCTTCCGCCATGGCGACGTCAAGGTGATCGATTTCCTGATTCGCGAGAGCTACAAGATATTGAGCTTCACCGGAGCCTTCGACAAGTGGGAGTACCCGGACGGCCGGATCGAGGAGACCTTGATCCCCGGCCTGTGGGGGAATACCTGCCGCGTCGTCCGGCCGCTTTGTCCGCGTGCCAGAGAGATCCGCTTGAACGTCGCGATGACGAATGCGGAAGCGAGCGCCACCCTGGTTCATGAAGTCGCTCATGCGGAGGTCAACGCATCCGAGGTCGACGCTCGCGTGGAAGGCGAGAAGTACCGAATCCGCCATGGCATGGCCCCCGCGGAACCGGACTACCGCAAGCCTGACGGCTCGATCGATGAGCCGGCCATCCGCAAGGAGGTCACGGCGTCTCCTCATTACAACCCAGTGGGCAGGACACGGGTCGGACGCAGGTATGAAGGGGAGAAGGAAGTCAGAGGCTGGCATCTCCCGGCCAAGAAAGTGAAGTGAGGAAACGATCGATGGACAACCCGAGGATCGAGATCAAGGCAACGGTCGAGGAGTTTGCGGAGCGGGCCATGACGGACCATTTTGAGTCCGGTGCCGAGGTGAGCTATGCCGCGACAGCGCTCCGGCTCGGCGCGCCCGAGCGTTTTGCCGGGCGCCATCTGGCGATCTTCCATGACCAGGAGGTACCCGCGGACGGTCCCTGGCGGCAGGTCGGCCGGCTCTTACGGTTCAAGATCCTGGAGAGTCTGTTGACGAGTGAGGATGTCCTGTTCGTCGGAGCCGTCCATGATCTTGTGGTGGAGTGAGAAATCTCCACGGTTCCTTCACGCCTCGGTAACGTATTCAGCCTTTCGTCGCCTACTTAAGACAGCGCCGACATTCAGGTTGAGCGGCGAGGAACGGAACGAGTGAATCGATCGAATCTGGCACCAGCCCAGCAACCGGCAGCCCCCTTCCGCCCTGCGGGGCTTCTGCAGCGCCATTGCGCCTGCGGGCAGCACACTGGCGGCGGCGAGTGCGAGGAGTGCCGCAAGAAGGGCAAGAAAGAGTCCGCTGGCGGTGGGCTTCAGAGAAAGCTGGCCCTGGGGCCGCCGGAAGATCTCTTCGAGCGGGAGGCGGACCGGGTCGCCGAAACGGTGACGAGCGGCCGCTCCGGCGCACCTTTCGGCATCTCCGCCGCGCGGCCCTCGCTCCGCAGGATGGCGGCAACGGAAGGCCCGGGAGAGGCGCCGGCCGTCGTAGGCGAAGCCCTGCGCTCTCCGGGACAGCCGCTCGGCGCCGGAGTCCGGGCGTTCATGGAGCCTCGGATCGGTCATGACTTCAGCCGGGTGCTGGTCCACACCGGCGATGTGGCCTCGCGTTCGGCGGCCGCGGTGGACGCGCTGGCCTACACGGTCGGCAGCGACGTTGTCTTCCGGGACGGGCAATACGCGCCGGAGACGCCCGAAGGGCGGAAACTGCTCGCTCATGAGCTCACCCACGTCGTCCAGCAGAGGGAGAGCCCGACGACGGTCCAGAGGTCGGCTTCCGGGTTCTTCAGCAGCATCTTCCGCAGCATCTTCCGCTACGGCTTCAATGATTCGGATATCAAGGAGTATCTGGCGCGCCTGGAGAAGTCGGGCAAGATCGAAGACGACTATGACAGTGACCTCAAGGCCCGGCAGATCGTCGAGGAGGGAAAGTCCCGTTCCCTGTCGGTGAAGATCAGGACGCTCCTTGTCCGGGAGATGCTGGAGGGCGCCACGCTCTGGGGCGATGAAGGCGCGATCATCAAGCTATTCCGTGAGTCGAATCCTGAGGACCGCAAGGACATCGTCAAGAGCATTGGCCGGGAGAGGATCCTGGACGACTTCAGCTTCGGCAATTTCCGGACAATGGAGGCAATCCTTCTTACTCCCGCCGACTTCTCCGACTCCAAACTGGTGGAACGGCTTCAGGCTCTGTCCGAGTCGGACTTGAGTGACTATCAGAAGAGCGCGCCTGATCCCAAGGTGAAGGAGCAGATCACCAAGCTGATCCGTCTCAAAAAGATCACCACGCCGCTGGGACTGGACGTCGAGGTCGGACAGGACGGTTCGGCGAAGCTGGACATCAAGGGTGCGGAAGTGACTTTCCTGCCGGATACCCGCAGCGCGGCCGTCCAGGAAGAGGGGGGAAGGACGGGGGTTGTCAGCCTCAAGACCGACACTCCCGGAGGCACCCTGAACAAGGGTGTCGTGACTTCGGTCGATCCCGTGCCGAAGGTCCGGATCACGCTTCAGACGAGCTACAACCCGACCGCCTTGCCCGAAAACCCATCCAAGTACGGGCGAGGAACGGTCCCCGGAGATCCACAGACGGACCTGCGGTATCACGAGGGCCGGCACGGAGTCGATTTCCTGTTTTTTCTCCGCACGTATGACCTCCCTGCTTTCCAGGGCAAGGTGGGAGACACCGAGCAACAGTTCCAGGGGGCCCAGAAGAAGTACCAGGACGACATGAAAGCGTATTTCACGCGTGCGGTCGAGTTCTCGGTACGGAACACGGATTGCCCAGGGAAACCTATTTCCGCGGAAGGGCTCCGTAAGATCAATTTGAGCGCGGAATTCTGCTCCGAGCCGGCGCGCTGAAAGGGAACCGACCTGATGACCAACTTCCCCCGTTTCCCCCGCATCCTCAAAGGCGGCCTCGTGCTGATCGATCCGGTCACGGCGGCGGTGCGGCGGATCGTCGTGCTGCAGTACAACCCGGACTCGCTGTCGCGGACGCTGCAGGTGCAGGGGGTGGGCGACAGTGCCGACCGCTCGCAGGCACTGCGGCTCAAGGCGCCTCCGGTCGAGACGCTCAAGCTGGAGGCGGAGATCGACGTGACGGACCAGCTCGAGCTGCCGGACGAGGGGCAGAACCGGATCGCCGTGGAGCTCGGGCTGCATCCCCAGTTGGCCGCGCTGGAGACGATCATCTACCCCTCCAGCGCCCAGGTTTTGGAGAACCATTCGCGGGCTCAGTCGGGAACGCTGGAGATCGCGCCTATGGAAGCGCCGCTGACGATCTTCGTCTGGAGCAAGAGCCGCATCCTGCCCGTGCGGGTGACGGACTTCAGCGTCACCGAGGAGGCGTTCGATCCCAACCTCAACCCCATCCGCGCCAAGGTGAGCCTGGGCATGCGGGTGCTCAATATCAACGACGTCGGCTTCGTCCACAAAGCCGGCAGCCTGTTCATGAGCTATTTCCAGCAGAAGGAGCAACTGGCGGCGAAGATCGCCGGCGGCGGCTTCGGCCCCCTGGGAATCGGAGGCATCCCATGAGCGACCTGTTCCAGAACATGCTGCAAGCGGTGCCGCTGTCCAACACGCTCTTTTCACCCTCCAGCCGCTATTACGGCATCGAGACGGTGAAGCTGATGACGGCGGAGGGCGAGGAGGTCATTTATCTGCGGCGCCGATTCGTGCCCCAGCCGGAGCGTTTCGGGCTGCTGCGCGTACACGCCGTGACCGAGGGCGACCGGCTGGACAACATCGCGGCCCGGCACCTGGGTGACCCCGAGCTTTTCTGGCGGCTCTGCGACGCCAACCGGGCGTTGCGGCCGGACGAGCTGACGGAGGAGATCGGCCGGCGGCTGCGCATCCCCTTGCCGGAGGGCCTGCCGGGCGGGGACGATGAATAACGGTTTCTATCTGACGCTGATGGTAGGGCCGATGGTGCCTCTGCCGGTGGGACAGGACGTGATCGACGCCCTGGCCAGCGTGCAGGTCACGGTGTCGTCCGGCGCCATGGCGGAGAGCGGTTTCCAGCTCACCTTCAACCTGGGGAAGCGGTCGCCGCTCGAAACCCTGTTCCTGGTGGCGGGAAGCTCGCTGCCGCCCATCATCCGCGTCGTTTTGATCGCCACTGTAAACGGCCAGGCCGAGGTGCTGATCGACGGCGTGGTCACGCGCACGGACGTCGCGTCCGGATCGGACAGCTCCACCTCGACGCTGACGGTGACGGGGACCGACCTGACGGCGGTGATGAACTGGGACCTGTTCAATCCGATCAAGAACCTGCCGCTTCCGGCCATGCCGAACGAAGCCCGGGTGCTGTTGCTGCTGGCGAAATACGCGCTGTTCGGGGTCATCCCGATGGTGATCCCCAGCGTGCTGATCGACATCCCGATCCCCACGGACCGTATCCCGCGGCAACAGGGGAGCGATCTGGCCTACATCCGGGCCCTCGCCGAGGAGGTGGGCTACGTCTTCTACCTCAAGCCGGGGCCGGTGACGGGGACCAGCATCGCGTACTGGGGGCCGGAGATCAAAGTCGGCGTGCCGCAGCCGGCCCTCAATGTGGACATGGACGCCGAGACCAACGTCGAATCGCTGAGCTTCAGCTACAGCGGGGAGAATGCCGCGCTGCCGATCGTCTACGTGCAGAACCAGGAGAGCAAGGTGCTCTTTGTAATCCCCATTACCAGCATCACGCCGCTCAACCCGCCGCTGGGCCTCGTGCCGGCGATCCCCAAGCAGTTCCCGGAGTTTCGGGAGACGGCCAAGTACGGGCCGGTGCGGGCGGCTCTGGTGGGCCTCGCCAAGGCGGCGCAAACGGCGGAAGTGGTGAATGCCCAGGGGAACCTCGACGTGCTGCGCTACGGCCGGCCCCTGCGCGCCCGCGAACTGGTGGGGGTGCGCGGCGTGGGCACGGCGTTCGACGGCCTCTATTACGTCAAGAACGTGACGCACAACATCAAACGGGGCGAGTACAAGCAGAGCTTCAACCTCTCCCGCAACGGCCTGATCTCGACGGTTCCCAGGGTGCCCGTATGAGCCATGGAGAGAAGTTCTACGGCAAATACCGCGGCACGGTGATCAACAAC
The DNA here is from genome assembly GCA_040005235.1 of Acidobacteriota bacterium. Classification (GTDB taxonomy): domain Bacteria; phylum Acidobacteriota; class Thermoanaerobaculia; order Multivoradales; family UBA5704; genus DASYKS01. Next base: position 8,081 of record JBDTZG010000064.1, read on the forward strand.
ATCGATCCCATGCAGCTCGGCCGCATCCAGGCGATGGTGCCGGACGTCTCGGGTTTCATCCCCACCAGTTGGGCCATGCCCTGCGTGCCGCTCGCCGGCAAGCAGATGGGCACCTTCGTGGTGCCGCAGATCGGCTCCGGCGTGTGGGTGGAGTTCGAGCAGGGAGACCCTGACTATCCGATCTGGGTCGGCGGCTTCTGGGGGATCGCCGCCGAGGTGCCGGTGCTGGCGCTGGCGGGAGTACCGGGGAATCCCAACATCGTGCTCCAGAGCACGCTCCAGAACACGCTGGTGATCAGCGACCTGCCTGGGCCGACCGGCGGGATCATGCTCAAGAGCACCACGGGCGCGACGCTCATCGTCAACGACACGGGGATCTACATCCAGAACGGCAAGGGCGCGAGCCTGGTCATGGTGGGACCCTCGGTAACGATCAACAACGGCGCGCTGGTGGTCATCTGAAAGGGGAGGAGAACGATGCCTGGATTCCTTCTTCACGTCGGCGCCACGGTGCTCTGCTCGCACGGCGGGCAGGCGCAGCCGACGGTCTCCAATCCCCGCGTGACGGTGAACGGCATGCCGACGGTCATCCTCGCGGCCCCCTACGTGGTGGCGGGCTGCGCCATGCCGCCGCCGACCGCCGGCAACGGCCCGTGCGTCACCGCGCAATGGATCACCGCCGCCACGCGGATCACCTCGAACGGCCAGCCCCTTCTGCTGCTGGACAGCCAGGCCATCTGCGCGCCCACGGGCACGCCCTTGTTGATCGTGGCCACCCAGACGCGGGCGACCGGAATGTAACGTGAGGACCGGATGAACATCGATTATCCCTTCCATTGCGATCGCCTCGGCCGCACCGCCACGACCGGGTACGACGACCACGTCCGGGACATGATCGAGCAGTTGCTCTTCACCAATCCCGGCGAGCGGGTCAACCGGCCGGACTTCGGCAGCGGCCTGCTGCAACTGGTCTTCGCGCCCAACAGCCCGGAGCTGGCGGCGGCTCTCCAGTTCACCATCCAGGCCTCCCTCCAGCGCTGGCTGGGCGACGTGATCCAGGTGCAGGCCCTGGAGGTCACCAGCCGCGACTCGACGCTGTACGTCGTCCTTCAGTACGTCGTGCTCCGCACCGGCGAGACGCGCGTCGACACCTTCGAACGGAGCGGCTCATGAAGAGCGATCCCGGATTGATCTGCAACGACGAGCGGCGCCATCACGACGTCCGCAAGGCGAAGGACTGGAACGGGCTCGACTACCTGGAGGTCGGCGAGGACCAGCAGACGGTCACGCTCTATTTCCTCGACAAGGCACCCGCGGGCCTGCAGCCGGAAAACATTGTCATCGAGCCGTGCGGCGGCGGTAGGCCGGTGCGGGTGGTGGACTTGCAATTCTGCCGCATGGAGGACGAGGAGCGGGACGACTGCCTGCACCTCCGGCTCGACGGGATCGGCGGCTTCTCGCCCTACCGGCTCTGCCTGCGCGAGACGGATGAGCAGGGCCGGCCGACCTCGCGGCCGTTCCCCGGTATCGACCCTCGCTACGCCTGTCTCGATCTCGATTTCAAGATCGGTTGCCCGAGCGATTTCGATTGCAGGGAGGAGCCGCACTGCCCGCCGGAGCCCCTGGAGGAGCCGGCGATCAATTACCTGGCGAAGGATTACGCCAGCTTCCGGCAACTGATCCTGGACCGCATTGCGGTCACCCTGCCGGATTGGCGCGAGCGCCACGTGCCGGACCTCGGCGTTACGCTCGTGGAGCTGCTGGCCTACGTGGGCGATCACCTGAGCTATTACCAGGATGCCGTCGCCACCGAGGCCTACCTCGACACGGCGCGGCGGAGGACCTCCGTCCGGCGTCACGTCCGCCTCGTGGACTACCCGATGCACGAGGGCTGCAACTCCAGAGCGTGGGTGTTCGTGGACGCGAGCGCCGACCAGTCCCTCAAGCCCGGTCAGTTCCATTTCATCACCGGTTTCAATCCCTCGCCGGCCGCGGGCAAGCCGCTCACCCGCGAAGACTTGAAGGGTTTCTCCGCGGTCCTGTACGAGGTCTTCGAGCCGCTGGAAGACCGGCCGGTCGAGCTGCGCGAGGCGCACAACGAGATCCGCCTTTATACCTGGGGAGATCGCGAGTGCTGCCTGCCGCGCCATGCCACGCGGGCCACGCTGCGCGACGAATGGATCAAGGAGGAGCCGCCGACGCCGAAGCCGGAGAAGCCCTACGGGTATGGGAAGCCGGATCACGACGACGACTGCGCGCCGTCGCCGGAGCCCCGCGAGCCCCGCCGCCGCCTGGACCTGAATCCGGGCGACCCGCTCCTCTTCGAAGAGGTGCGCGGCCCGAGGACCGGCCATCCCGCCGACGCCGACCGCTCCCACCGGCAGGTGGTGCGGCTGACGCGTGTAACGACGAGCGTGGACGAGCTCTACAACCAGCCGATCGTGGAGATCGAGTGGGCGCGCGAGGACGCCCTGACCTTCCCGCTCTGCGTCTCCAGCCTCGGCGGCAAGAATTGCCGCATCCTGGACCCGGTGAGCGTGGCGCGGGGCAACATTCTGCTGGTGGATCACGGCCGCACGGTGGAGGACAAGGAATGGGACCCGGTGCCACCGGGCAAGACCAAGCCCCTTTGTGAAGGCGAGGGACGGCTCGCTGAAACGCCGCTGCTCTCCGGCCGGTTCCGGCCCTTCCTGGAGCAGGGGCCGCTGTCGTTCCGCCAGCCTTTGCCGCCGCGCTCGCGCCATGTCCCGGCCTCGCGCCTGCTTGCCCAGGACCCGCGCCAGGCCATGCCTCAGGTGACGATCTCCGAGGCGTGGAGCGTACGGCGGGACCTCCTGGAGTCCGGTCCCGGGGACCGGCACTTCGTGGCGGAGGTGGACGATGACGGCCGCGCCCACCTGCGGTTCGGCGACGGCGAGATGGGCTTCGCGCCCCCGGCGGGCAAGGTCTTCCAGGCCTCCTACCGCATGGGGAACGGGCCGGCGGGAAACGTGGGCGCGGAGTCGATCCGTCACCTCGTCCTAGCGGACGGCCTCACGATCTCCGGCGTGAATCTGCGGCCGCGGAACCCGTTGGCGGCGCAAGGCGGAACGGCTCCCGAGCCGCTCGCCGAGGTCCGTCTACTGGCGCCACACGCCTTCCGAAAGGATTTGCAGCGGGCGATCACCGCGGACGACTACGCCCGCATCGTCGAGCGCGAGTTTCCAGGCCGGGTGCAGCGCGCCGCCGCCGTGATGCGTTGGGCGGGGAGCTGGCCCGAGGTGCTGGTGGCCGTGGACCCGTGGAGCGGCGAGGAGAACGTGGGCGGGCTGCTGCACGAGATCGAGCGGAAGCTCCGCCGCTACCGGCGGATCGGCCACGACGTCGTGGTGAAGCGGGCCCTCTCCGTGCCGCTCTACATCGAACTGCGCGTCTGCGTGCGTCCTTCTTTCGTGAGCGGCCACGTCGAGGCCGCGCTCCTGGAGATCCTGGGGAGCCGGGCGCTGCCGGATGGCCGGCGCGGTTTCTTTCATGCCGACAACCTCTCCTTTGGCGAGGGGATCGCCCTCTCGCGGCTGATCGCCGCCGCGCAGTCGGTCACCGGCGTGGAGAGCGTGGAGATCGTCAAGTTCCACCGGCTCCACGAGGGTCCCGCCGGCGAGATCGAAAAAGGTTTCCTTCCTCTGGCCCCGCTGGAGATCGCCCGGCTCGATGGAGACCGTCGGTTCCCGGACAACGGTTGGATCAAGCCCGAGATGCGAGGTGGCCGATGAGTGACAATTGTTCTTGCGGAGGTGGCGCGTGCGGTTGCGGGTGCTGTGAAGGAACCGAGCCCCTGACGCCGCGAACGATCGCCAACCGGCCCGGCCTGGATGCCCTTGCCTACCGCGTGGGTACGCACGCCTCGTTCCTGGAGACCATGCAGGCACGCCTTTCCAGCTCCGATTTCATGGCGCTGGAAGGGCTGACCACCCGCGACGCTGCCGATCCCTCCCTGGCCCTGCTGGATGCCTGGGCCCTGGTGGGCGACGTGCTGACGTTCTACCAGGAGCGCATCGCCAACGAGGGCTATCTGCGCACGTCCACGGAACGGCGCTCCGTGCTGGAGTTGGCGCGGCTGGTGGGTTATGAGCCGCGCCCGGGAGTGGCGGCGAGCACGTATCTGGCCTACTTGCTGGACGAAGGGCCCGAGGCGTTGATCCCCGCGGGCGCCGCCGCCCGCAGCGTGCCCGGTCCCGGCGAGCTGCCGCAGACCTTCGAGACGATGGAAGACCTCACCGCCTGCGCGGCCTGGAACAACCTCCAGGTGCGGCTCACGCGGCCGCAGAATGCAATCACGACGGAGAATGACCGGGGGAGGGGCGTTTATCTCCAGGGGGTCAACACGCAGGTGAAGGTGAACGATCCGCTGCTGATCGGTCCGAAAGGCCGGCCGGACCTCTACCGGGTAGTCATGGTAGAGCCGGACGCGTTGAAGGACCGGACGCGAGTCACCGTGCAGCCCTGGTTGAGGACTGTCCCGCAGGCGCCGCCTCCGCCGCCCGCGATCGACTTCATCAAACTGGACCTCAGCAATCTGCAAAGCCGCAAGCTGCCGGCCAACACCCCCCCCCGGGTGATCAGCGGTCTCAAGGCGATCGAGGCAAAGGACCCGTTGAAGATCAACGAATCCGAGCTGCGGGTCTTGATGCAGGAGGCCCAGAGCGGCCTGGAGAAGGGACCCTCAACGAAAGTGGCGGCGTGGCTCATGAGCGTCATCGCGAACCTCCAGGAGGCGTTGCAATCCGATCTCTTCAAGGAGAGGAGCGTCGCCTCCGCGTCGCCGGCGATCCCTTCGAGCGTGCTCATCGACCAGCTCGCGAAACCGCCCAAGCCGCAGAACCGGAGCAGTGCTCAACTGGATCGCAGCTCCCAGGAGCTCTTCCAGCCGGGGTCGGATGTGAACGGCAAGCTGCTGGCGTCGTCCCGGCCGGAGCTGCGCGGCATGCTGTATACGGCCTGGGCGAACGCGCCCGCCACCGCGCTCCCCGATTTCGAGGTCCACGCATTGCGCGTCCGGGCCTCGGTCTTCGGCCACAACGCGCCACGGAAATTGACCAGCTCGAAGCCGGATGATCAGGGCGTTATCCTGTTTACCCAAGGCGACGATCGGCCCCTCGAGGAGGTCGACAAGTTCGATCCGTCCAACCCCGACCCGGACGGGCTGTCGCGGATCGTCTGGCTCGACGCCCCGTATCCCCAGATAAGGCCCGAGAGCTGGGTCGTGTTCCACCGTCCCTCCGTGACCGAACGGATCAAGGAGCCACTGATCATCGCGAGGGTCCGGGAGACCGCCGAGCGCTCCCGGGAGGCCTACGGTATCGCCGCCAAATCGACACGGCTTGCCGTGAACAAACCCTGGCTCGACCTCAATTCGAATGATGAGGAGGAGCCAGAAGACTCCTTCGACGTCATCCGCGGCACCGCCATCTTCGCCCAGAGCGAGCTCCTGCCGCTGGCGGAGGCGCCGATCGATCCCGTGGAAGAGGCGGTGGGCGGCGGCGAGATCGAGCTAGCCCGGTTCTATGACGGCCTGATGACCGGCCGCTGGCTGATCGTCAGCGGCGAGCGCACCGACGTGCGGGAGATCGATTTCGACGGCAAGGAGCAGGTGGTGCCGGGAATCAAGGCGAGCGAGCTGATGATGCTGGCCGGTGTAAAGCATGGCGTCAGCACGATCGATTCCCTCCCCGGCTCCGACACGGTTCCGGAGAAGCCTCGACCGAAAAGGCCGCTTCCCGGCGACCGCACCCACACTACGTTGACGCTCGCGAAGGAGCTGCAGTACCGGTACAAGCGAGACACCGTCGTGATCTACGGCAACGTCGCCAAGGCCACCCACGGCGAGACGCGCTTCGAGGTGATGGGGAGCGGCGACGCCAGCAAATCCCTGCAATCCTTCACGTTGAAGCAGCCGCCTCTCACCTACGTCTCGGCGCCCACGCCGTCCGGCGTCGAGAGCACGCTCAAGATGCGGGTCAACGACCTCCTCTGGCACGAGGCGGACAGCCTGGTCGGCCTCCAGAAGACCGACCGGAGTTACATCGTGCGCATCGACGCCGGCGGCCAGACCACGGTTGTGTTTGGCAACGGCGAGCGCGGCGCGCGACTGCCCACCGGCCCCGAGAACGTGCGGGCGACCTACCGCAACGGCATCGGCAAGGGGGGCAACGTCAAGAAGGAACAGATCACCCAACTGGCCACCCGGCCTCTGGGCGTCAAGGACGTGATCAATCCGCTCCCGGCCACCGGCGGCGCGGACAAGGAGAGCCGCGATCAGGCACGGCGCAACGCGCCCCTGGCGGTGCTGGCCCTCGATCGCCTCGTCTCGGTGCAGGACTACGAGGATTTCACCCGCACCTTCGCCGGCATCGGCAAGGCCCGGGCCACGCTCCTCTCGGACGGCTTCGCCGAGCTCGTCCACGTCACCATCGCGGGAGAGGACGACATCCCGATCGGAACGGATTCCGAGCTGCTCCAGAATCTCGAAGCGGCCCTGCGCTTGTATGGCGATCCGCGCCAAGCGTTGCTCATCGACGTGCGCGAGCGATCCTTCCTGATCGTCGAGGCCGAGGTGCGGGTGCTGCCGGATTATCTCTGGGAGAAGGTGGAGCCGAAGATCCGCGCCGCCATGCTCCAGGCGTTCGGGTTCGACCGCAGCGACCTGGGGCAGGACGCGGTTTTGAGCGAGGCCTACCGCGCCATCCAAAGGGTGCCGGGGGTCGATTTCGTGGACGTGAACGTGTTCACGACCCGCGATCCCGAGGACCTCCTGGCGGAGACCGATCTCAAGGATCAGCCGAAGAAGCGTCTCCGGGCCTCCCTGGCGGCGATCGACGACGACGGGACGATCCACCCCGCGCAACTGCTCTATTTATCGTCCGAGGTGGCGGACACGCTGATCCTCAAGGAGCTGAAGTCATGAACGGCCCGGAAGACCGCCTGTATGAGCTCCTGCCCGCCGCCCACCGGCGGCGCGACTTCGACCAGGGGGAGCCGCTGCGGGCTCTGCTGCGGGTGATCGCCGAGCAGGTGAGCGCGGTCGAGGAGGACATCGACCAGCTCTATGAGAACTGGTTCATCGAGACCTGCCAGGACTGGGTGGTGCCGTACCTCGGAGACCTGATCGGTTACCGGCCGGTCCCCGAAGCGGGGCGTCCCGGCGGGGCGGACCTCAACAAGGCTTTGATTCCCCGCCGCGAGGTGGCGAACACGCTGCGCTACAGGCGGAGCAAGGGGACGCTGGCGCTCCTGGAGCTGCTGGCGCGGGACGTGGCGGGCTGGCCGGCGCGGGCGGTGGAGCTCTACAAGCTGCTCGGCTTCACCCAGCATATGAGCCATCTCCGGCTCGACCGCGGCCGCACCCTGGACCTGCGCCGAGGCGAGGCCCTGGGCCACCTGGGGAGCCCGTTCACGGGACCGGCCTACACGGCCGGCGTGGGCCGGCCTCCCGGCCTCTCCGGCGTCGGGCTGTTCGTCTGGCGGCTGCGCTCCTATCCGATCACCATGGCTCCCGCCTGCCTGGTGGAGAAGTCGGCGAAGAACCTGTTCACGTTCAGCGTGCTGTGCAATGACGCGCCGCTCTTCGTGCGTCCCATGGCCGAGGACGATCCCACCGCGATCGCGGGGGAGCTGAACCTTCCCATCCCGATCTCCCGCCGGGCTTTCGAGGCGAGGAAAGGGGATTATTACGGTCCGGACAAGAGCGTTTACATCTGGGTCGGCAAAAAAGCGAAGGGTTCCACGGAGAGCGTTCCCGAACCGGTCCCGCTGGAGCGCATCGTAGTGGCGGACTTGAGCGACTGGCGCTACGCCCCGCCGAAGGACAAGGTGGCGGTGGACCCGGAGACGGGACGGATCGTCTTCCCGCGGGACCGGCGGGACAAGGACGTCTGGGTCTCCTACAGCTATGGTTTCAGCGCCGACATCGGCGGTGGGGAGTACGATCGGCTCCTTTCGCAGCCGAAAGGCGCGACGGTCATTCAGGTCGCCAAGCGCGGGCCCAAAAAGGATGACGATCCCCTCCACGTCCGGTCTATCGGCGAAGCCCTTGCGCTCGCCGCGAAGCATCCGCACGCGGTGATCGAGATCCTTGACAGCGAGTTTTACGCCGAATCGATCGACGTCGATCTGAAGCAGGATCAGACGTTGCAGATCCGCGCGGCGCGGCGGACGCGGCCGGTGATCAGCCTGCCCGAGACGAGGGTTTCAACGACGGACGCCCTCACCGTGACGGGCGAGGCCGGCAGCGCCTTCACGCTCGACGGGGTGATGGTGGTGGGCCGGAGCGTGCAGGTGCGGGGGGATCTGGCGGCCTTGACCCTGCGCCACTGCGCCCTGGTGCCGGGCTGGGGACTGGAAAATGATTGCAATCCCCGCTGGCCCAACGAGCCCAGCCTGGAGCTTTTCGACCTCACCGCCATGCGCGTGGTGATCGAGCGCTCTATCGTGGGCTCGATCTATGTCAGTCAGGACGAGGTGGGCACCGATCCCATTTGGATGCGGATCAGCGACAGCATCGTGGACGCCACTCGCCCGGACGAGCTGGCCGTGGGCGCGGTAGAGGCCGCCATGGCGCACGTCCGCTTGACGGTGCAGCGGTGCACGGTCTTCGGACAGGTGCGGGTGCACGCGCTGGATTTGGGAGAGAACAGCATCTTCGAAGGCGTGATCCGCGTGGCGCGGCGCCGGATCGGCTGCCTGCGCTTCTCCTCTTATCTCCTGGATCCGGACACCCGCACGCCGCGGCGTTTCGAATGCCAGCCCGACCTCGCCGGCGCCGGCGAGGAAGTGCGGGTGCGTCCGCGCTTCCGCAGCGTGCGCTACGGCTCGCCCCTCTACGCCCGCCTTTCCGACAATTGCGCGGAGGAGATCCGGCGCGGCGCGGACGATCAATCGGAAATGGGCGTCTTCCATCACCTTTATGAGCCGCAGCGGGCCGCGAACCTTCGGGCCCGCCTCGAAGAATACACACCGGCCGGCGGGGACGCCGACTTGATCTACGCCGACCAGGAGGCACCATGAAAGGCGACTTCTCACGCGTCACTTTCGATCCCCGGAAGAATTTCACCCGCGTCCTGATGCAGCAGGGCCGGGTCCAGCTCGACGCCGATTGGAACGAGCAGGCGGCGATCCTGCTGCACTATTTGCGGACTCTGGCGGCGGACGTGATCGGACCGTTCGGCGGGCCGAAGGAAGGCCTAGGCTTCACGATCGCCAAGGTGGAAGCCAACGGCAAGGTCGCGGACCTGACGATCGGACCGGGCCACTATTACGTCGACGGTCTCCTCTGCGAGAACCCGGGGATCGAAAAACCCGGGGTCGCGGACCGGCAACCGATCGATTACTCCAAGCAGCGCGATTACCCCGAGTTGAGAAACCTTCCCGATAAGTTTCCCTTCCTGGTATACCTGGACGTCTGGGAGCGGCACATCACCTGGGTTCAGGATGACACCATCCGCGAGGTGGCGCTGGGCAGGCTGGACACCGCCACGAGGGCGCAGCTCGTCTGGCAGGTGCGGGCGGTCGGCGAGGCGCCCGGCGGCGGCGGCGTGGGCGAGACCAAGGACGCGGTCATGAACCAATGGCAGAAGTGGGTGAGCTTCTGGCAGCCGCCCAATCGCGGCAAGCTCAAGGCCCGAGCGAAGATGGAAGGCGACGACACCAATCCCTGCATCGCCTCTCCCGAGGCCCGCTACCGGGGAGCCGAGAACCAGCTCTACCGCGTGGAGATCCAGGCCTACGAAGAAGGTGGCCCAGCCGCCACGAAGACGGTGACCTTCAAGTGGTCGCGGGAGAACGGCTCGGTGATCTTCCCCATCCGCGGTCTGCGGGGAATGACGGCGCAGCTTGGCAGCCTGGGGCGGGACGAGGCCACCGGCCTGAAGCGGGACGAATGGGTGGAGCTCGTCGACGACGTGATCGATCTGAGCGGCAAGCCTGGGCCTCTGCTGAAAGTCACGGATATCGACGCCGCCCGCGCCACGGTCACCCTCGAAAAGGCGGCGGGTGACAACAGCAATCTACCGGGTTATGACGAGCAGGACGAAGCGACGCGGAAGCACGCCTTCCTGCGCCGTTGGGATCACAAGGAGTCCTCGTACAAAAAGAAGGAGGATGCGAGGCAGCCGAAGGGTGGCGTGCTCTTCGTGTTCGGCGAGGCCAGCGATGGCTGGCTCTCCCTGGAGAACGGCGTTCAGATCCAGTTCCAGCTAGAGGGGACCTACCGGCCGGGCGACTACTGGCTGATCCCGGCGCGTACGGCCACGGGGGACGTCGAGTGGCCCGGAACGGTCAAGGAGCCCGAGGCCGTGCCGCCCCATGGCGTGGAGCACCACTTCGCGCCGCTGGCCCTCGTCATCGACAACAAGCCCGTGGTGGATCTGCAGAGGACCTTCGAGGGCATGGCTACGTAACTCGATGAGACGAACTGACTCATTCTACGAGGAGTTACAGCACTTCACCACCCTGAGGAACGTTTGGTAGCGCATACGGGATTCGAACCCGTGTTCCCGCCGTGAGAGGGCGACGTCCTAGACCCCTAGACGAATGCGCCGTACGACCTGCGGCGCGTTTTATAGCACAACGCTTCGGGCGACTTCAAATCCCCCCGGCGCTCTACACCGCTCTACTCGCTACGCAGGGCCTCTACCGGATTGACCTGGGTCGCGCGGGTCGCGGGCAGGTAGCTCGCGAAGATTGCGACTCCGGCGAGCAGGCTCGCGACAGAGAGGATCGAAACCGGATCGTAGGGCTCGACGCCGTAGAGGATTTTCGACAGGGCCATAGAGAGGAGGATGGCGAGGGGCACGCCAATGGCGACGCCGAGCAGCGCGAGCTTAGCGCCCTGCCCGACCACCAGGCTCAGCACCTGATTGCGCCGGGCGCCGAGCGCCACCCGAACGCCGATCTCTCTCCGCCGTTGGCCGACCAGGAAGGAGAGCACGCCGTAGACCCCGATCGCCGCGAGGACGAGCGCGATGGCCGCGAAGATCGAGAACATGCCGCCGAAGAAGCGCTGATCCCAAATTCGCGAGTCGAACAGCGCGCGCAGGCTTTGGACGTCGAACACCGGCAGGCCCGGATCGGCGGCCCGAATCTCCCGGCGCGCCGCGAGAGCGATCGTCTCGGGCGGGCTGCTGGTCCGGATCGAAAAACCGGTGTTCGGAGTCGGCGCCCACAGATACGGGAGGAATGCCGCGGGTTCCACCCCTTCGTGGCTGGGGTCGAAACCGTCGTAATGGAAATCGGGGACCAGGCCGACCACCGTGATCCACGGTTTGCCCTCTTCCTCCAGCAGCCGGAAGCGTTGGCCGATCGGATTTTGTTTCGGCCAGCGTTTCTTGGCGAAAGCCTGGTTGATCACCGCAAAAGGTGCCTTGGCCGCGCCTTCGGAGCCGGTGAACATGCGGCCTGCGACCAGTTTCACTCCAGACGCGCCGAAGAAATGCGCCGTCACGCCGGCCCAATAAGAGTGCGGCTCTTGGCCCGGCTGTGCCGGATGGCCGGCGATCTCGATCGCGCCTCCCGCGCCGCCGCCGCCGAGCGGGATCAGGTTCGAAGCCGCCACCGCCTCGACCCCGGGCAACGATTCGAGTCGCCGCGCGATCTCCTCGACCCGCCGCGCCTTGGCCTGGGGGTCGGCGTAGGTCTCTCCGGGAAGATAGATGCGAAGCGTCATCATCTTGTCGAGGTTGAAACCCGGATCCGCGCTACGGACCGCGAGGAAACTGCGCATCATGAGCGCGGCGCCGACCAGGAGGACGAGGGCGAGCACCAGCTCGCCGACCACCAGGACGCTACGCAGCTGGGACCGGCCGCCGGCCTCGGATCGGCCGCCCGACTTGAGCACCCCTTGCAGGTTTTTGCCCGTGGCCTGAAGCGCCGGAGCGAGGCCGAACAAAATGCCCGTGGCGATGGCGGCGGCGGCGGTAAACGCCAAAACCGGCCCGTCGATCACGACCCGAATCCAGTACGGCGGCTGGTTGTCCGCGGGGATCGAAGCCATCATCCAGAACACGCCGAACTTCGCGAGCGCCACGCCCAGCAGGCCGCCGCCCAAGCCGACGAGGACGCTCTCGATCAGGACCTCCCGCACCAGACGCCGACGGCCGGCGCCTAGCGCCGCACGCACCGCGAGCTCGCGACCTCGGGAGCTCACCCGCGAAAGGAACAGATTCGCTACATTGGCGCAGGCGATCGCCAGGACGAACAGGACCATGAACATCATGATCAGCACCATCCGGTCCATGCCTTCGCCGACCATTTCTCGCCGCAGGCTGCGAATTTCGGCGCTCCAGCCCTTGTCTTCCGGGTAGTCGGCCGCGAGTTGGGTCGCGAACGCCTCCATTTGGGCGCGAGCTTGACCCTCGGTCGCGTGAGGAGCAAGACGGGCGAAGATCGAGATGCCGCGATCGGCGCGCGGATTCTCGTGATGGTCGAGCGCCAGAGGCTGCCAGGCCAGACATTTCTGCGAAAACTGAAAATTAGGAGGCATCACGCCGATGATGGTGGACGCCCGGTTGTTGACCAAGATCGAGGTACCGATGACTTGTGGGTTGCCGCCGAAACGGCGCAACCAAAGCTCGTGCGAAATCAGGAGCGTCCCCGGAGCCCCCGGCCGATCATCTTCCGGCCGAAGCAGGCGGCCCAGCGCGGGTTTGACCCCGAGCAGAGGAAACAGGCTTGCCGACATGTCGAGGCCGACGATTCGTTCCGGCTCTTCCTGGCCCGCGAGGGTCAGGCTCCGCTCGGTGAACCCGGCGACCTCGGAGAAGGCCCCCTTGTGCTCGACCAGCTCCCGGTACGCGGGATATGAAAAGTCGGCATGCTCGATGTCGTTTTGCGGCTGTGCCGTATGGAGGGCGAGAATGCGGTCTGGGTCGGCGAACGGAAACGGCCGAAGCAGGATCGCGTTCACCACGCTGAAGATGGTGGTCGTGGTCCCGATCCCGAGGCCGATACAGGCGATGGCGGCGATCGTCGTGGCCGGGGTTTTTCCCAGCATCCGCAAGGCGTAGCGGATTTCACGCAGCAGGCTGTCCACCAGGCGACCCTCCCGAAGAAACGGCAGAAACTCTCTCAAGCCGTCATACGGTCCCGGTTCGGGCTTTGTTTCGCCCGCCGGTTCCTACCTGGCGTAATCTTTCCTCTGTCACTCACCCCACTGTCGTTCATAGAAACCTCCTTCTAAGCACCGCGCTTACGAAAAGGACATCCTTGTTGAGAAACCGCTGGGCCATACCCGCCGTCGCAATCCTTCTCGCCACCTCTCCCTTCGTTGTCCCGTCTCGGATCTTGGCGTATACGCAGAGTGGCGTTGGCGTATCGATCTTCAACACCATCCCCATGGGGCACGAATGGGTCACCCGCATGGCGGGAATCGAGCTGCTGGGCTATACACCCGCGAGCGCTCCGGACGTCGTCGATCCGAAGGATCCCCGCTCCGGCTGGACGCTGGGGAAGGCCAAGAATCTCAACCTGTCGTCCCCCGGCGCTCAGGCTGAGGTTCAGCGCATCAAAGGGGTTGCCTGTCCTCAGTCGGATGATGCGTGTGCACGCTATGCCGCGCGATACAAGCCCGTCTACGATGCCATCGTCGGGGAGCGCTGGGTCGATATCGCCGGCTATAACGTGATTGCGGGTAAGGTGCCCGCCATCGCCAGCGACTGTTGGGACGCGGTCGCCCAGGAACCCGTCGAGGTGCAGTACGACCACTTCATGCGCCGTTACGACGACAGCAATGGAGAGGGCGGTTCCGGTGCCGCCTATCGCTCTCAGGTTCGCTTCATCAAATATTTTGTCGCGGCGGCCATGGCCCCCTCGAGCGTCATCTCGGTTTATGACGGAGGCGCCGCCGGTTCTACCGCAGTCCAGGTGGACCGCAACTACTTTCTGTTTGGCCGCACGGTTCATCTCTTCGAGGATTCGTTCAGCTCCGAGCACACGGTTCGCGTCGACGTCGACAACTTCACGAAGGTGCGTCAGGTGAAGAGCTACCTCTGCGCGAAAGGCTCTGAGCAGCACACCCACTCCAACCTAGAGACTCTCAGCTACGCGAGCGGCGATGTGGTCTGGAACAAGGGCACGGGGCTGAATCCTTTCTGGGGCGGCTACAAGGCCAGCAATATGAAAACTCCCGCCCTCGTGGCGGTGGAGGCCACCAAGGACCTGTGGGCGGCATTCATCCGCACTATGGGGATACCTCCGGCCCAGCGCGAGGCCGTGGCCGTCGCAGAAGCGACGGCGCTGGTCAACAACTGGTTGAGTTTCGACTCGCAGGAGGTGACCGGCTGGTATGCGAACCCGGCGAACCGGCTCGAAAAATACGTTCTGGCCGATGGCGACAGCGGCCCCGGCGATACCGTGCAGCAGTGCATGGACCGGCTCAGCAAGGGCACCACGCAGCAGGCTTACGTGGCAAAGCTGCAGGCCCTGCAAAACGTGTGTCTCTACAACGCCGTCCCATGGCCCGGCTACGAGGATCTCTTCGACACGTCGATGCACACCTACTTTTCCTGGCAGTGGAGATCGCCGCTTACGTACCAGCAGCCTCCGGCGGGTTGGACGATCCCCGACCTTCCCGCGGACAGCGGAACCCGCGTTCGGATCAAGAGCGTCGTCAATGGCCAGTACCTGACTGCGCCAAGCGGCCTCGCCTCGGGGAGCTACGTCTACGCCAAGGGGGGAAGCGCGCCGCTCGAATTTACGCTCGTCGGCGCCAGGGATGCACTCGGTGTCAGGGACAATGCAACGCTGCGAATGACCGACGCGCCGTTGCTCTTCCTCAGCTACACCGCCGTCACCGGCGCGGGCCAGCTCTTCGCACCCGGGTGGGTGCTCTCCCCGACCAACTATACGATCACTCGGATCGGCCAGACGCAGAATTCGGCGATCAAGAGCATTTACTGGAACGAGTACCTGTATCTCAATGCCGCGACTCAGTCGCCCTACATCGACAATAGCGGCAACCCAGGTAACGCCAACGCCCAGTGGTATCTCGAACCCAAGCAGAACGTCACGTCCGGCAACCAATGCTGTTGGGATCGCCTGGTCCAAGGCTGCTCGAAAGACTCGCAGTGCGATCCCGGCGGAGAGGGCTGCGTCTATTCCGGCACGAAGACCGCTCAATACGGAGCCTTCCAGTGCAATGTCACCAAGTGTTGCTGGGATCGCTTGTTGCAGAGCTGTTCGCAATCGTCCGAGTGCGACCCCGGTGGCGAAGGCTGCATCGCCTCCGGCACTCCGACGCTGACCTACGGTACCTTCCAATGCAACACCTGTGAGATGCAGGGCCAGGTCTACGACCGCGCTACAAGTTCCTGCAAACCGAAGTAGTTCGCCCCGGTGCCCGCCGTACGGCGACGCGTCGACGGCGGGCTCGTTGTCTACTTTAAAGCCTGGGCGAGATCCTCGATCAGGTCGTCCGGATGCTCCAGCCCGACCGAGACGCGCAACAGCCCTTCGGGCGCCCGAGTGTTCGGCCCTTCGACCGAGGCGCGGTGCTCGACCAGGCTTTCGACGCCGCCCAAGGAAGTCGCACGGGTAAAGACCTTCACCTTCGAGGCGACCTCGAACGCCCGCGCCCGGCCGCCGGGGACGACGAAGGAGAGCATGCCGCCCCAGCCGGTCATCTGGCGCTTGGCGATCTCATGCCCCGGATGGTCGGGAAGACCGGGGAAGAACACCCTCTCGACGCTTGGGTGCTCGGCCAAGAACGTCGCGAGCCGGGCGGCGTTTTCACCGTGCATTCGCATCCGTGCCGGCAGGCTCCGCACCCCGCGCAGAACCAGCCAGCTGTCGAATGCCGAGGCGCCCGCCCCGGCGCTCGCCTGAAGCCGCCGCACTCGGGCGAACAGCGGGTTTTCCTCGCGCGCAACCAGTGCGCCGCCGAGGACGTCGCAGTGGCCCCCGAGATACTTGGTCGTCGAATGGAGGACGAGATCCGCGCCGAGCATCAGCGGCCGTTGGAGCACGGGGGTCGCCCAGGTGTTGTCGACCAGGGTGAGCGCGCCGTGCGGCTTGGCCCGTTCCGCCACGCGGGAGATGTCGGCGATCCCGAGCAGCGGATTCGATGGCGTTTCGAGCCAGACCAGCCGCGTGGTCGGACGCATTGCCCGCTCGACCGCATCGAGATCCGCCATGTCGACGAAGCTCGATTCGAGGCCCCAGGCCCCGAACGTCTCGGTCAGCAAGGTTCGCGTGCCGTAGAACACGTCGTCCGGAGCGATCACGTGATCGCCGGGGCCGAGCGCCTGGAGCAGAGTCGCGGTGGCCGCCGAGCCGGTCGCGAAAGCCGCCGCCGTCGTTCCCCCTTCGAGCGCGGCCAGGCACTGTTCGAGATCGCTCCGGTTCGGCTGGCTCTCGCGCGAGTAGATGTGACCCTTGGGGTAGGAGCCGTCCTCCGCCCGTTCGAACGTCGTGGCGAGGTGGAGCGACGCGGAGACCCCGCCCGAGGCGGGCTCGATCCGGCGTCCGGCGTGAATGGCGAGGGTTTCGATGCGCATCGGGGGGCTCTCCCAGAGTTTCGTCCAATCTTATGTTTTCTGCCGGCCGCAAGCGGGACCAAGAGCGTTTACAGCTCGCGGAGCCGGTGCTAGGGTCGCCGCGGTTTTTGGGCGTCGATCCACCCCTCAAAGTCTCGGAGGTTTCCCATGCGCCGATCGGTCCGGCTTGGTCTCGTTCTGCTCTTCGCCGTACGTTTCGCTCACGCCGACGGGCCTCAAGCCCCGACCCTGCTCGGTTTCTCGACCGACCGCTCGGCCGCCGAGCGGGCCATCGAGCAGCAGTTGGATCATGGGCTCAAAGCCGAGGACCAGCGCGCCTGGATGAAGCGGCTCTCCGCGCATCCGCACCACATCGGCTCGCCCTACGGCAAGCAGAACGCCGAGCTCATCGCCGAGCTCTACCGCTCGTTCGGTTTCGACACCCGGATCGAAGAGTTCAGCGTTCTCTTCCCGACCCCGAAGCTGCGGAAGCTGGAGCTGGTGGCGCCGACCTCCTTCGTAGCCTCGCTCACCGAGCCGCCGATCCCGGGCGATTCGACCTCCGGCCAGACGGCCGAGATGCTGCCGCCTTATAACGTCTACTCGATCGACGGCGACGCCACGGCCGAGCTGGTCTACGTCAATTACGGCATCCCTTCGGACTACGAAGAGCTGGAGCAGCGCGGGATCGACGTCAAGGGCAAGATCGTGATCGCCCGCTACGGCCATTCCTGGCGCGGCATCAAGCCGAAGGTTGCGGCGGAGCACGGAGCGCTCGCCTGCATTCTCTACTCCGACCCGGCCGACGACGGCTATGCCCAGGGAGACGTTTACCCCAAGGGTGGAATGAGGAGCGACCACGCGGTCCAGCGCGGCTCGGTGGCCGACGCCCCGCTGCGTTCGGGCGATCCGCTCACCCCGGGAATCGGCGCCACGGCGGACGCCAAGAGGATCGACATCAAGGACGCGGCGACGCTCACCAAGATCCCCGTCCTGCCGATCTCCTACGCCGACGCGCTTCCGCTTCTCCGCGCGCTCGGCGGGCCGGTGGCACCCGAGTCGTACCGGGGCGGCCTTCCGATCACCTATCACCTAGGTCCCGGGCCCGCGAAGGTCCACCTTGCGCTCGCTTTCAACTGGGACATGGCGACCGCGTACGACGTGATTGCCACGCTTCGCGGCTCCGAGCTGCCCGACGAGTGGGTTATCCGCGGCAATCACCACGACGCCTGGGTCCACGGCGCGAGCGATCCGCTGTCAGGCCAGGTCGCCATGCTCTCCGAAGCGAAAGCGATCGGCGCGCTCGCCAAGACCGGCTGGAAGCCGCGCCGGACGATCGTCTACGCCTCCTGGGACGGCGAAGAACCGGGCCTGCTCGGCTCGACCGAATGGGTTGAAACCCATGCCGACGAGTTGCGCGTCAAAGCGGTTGCCTACGTCAACAGCGACAGCAACTCCCGCGGTTTCCTCGGGCTTGGTGGCTCGCACTCACTGGAAGCTTTCTTGAACGACGTTGCCCGCGACGTGGTCGATCCGGAAAAAGGGGTGAGCGTCCTTGAACGTACGCGGGCCAACCAGCGCCTGACGGGTTCGGCGGACGAGAAGCGCGAGGCGCGCGACCGGGCGAACCTGCGGATCGGCGCCCTCGGCTCCGGTTCGGATTTCACCCCGTTCCTGCAACACCTGGGCATCGCGTCGATCGACGTGGGCTACAGCGGTGAGGAGGAGTACGGCCAGTACCACACGGCCTACGACAGCTTCGACCACTTCGTTCGTTTCGTCGATCCGGACGGAGCCTACGGCGTGACGCTCGCCCAGACGGGCGGGCGAATCATCCTGCGGCTCGCCCAGGCCGACGTGCTGCCGTTCGAGTTCACCGGTTTTGCCGACAACGTCGCCCAGTATGCCGACCAGGTGCGGGAGTTGGCCGACAACCTACGCACCGAGACCGAAGAGCAGAGCCGCATGATCTCCGACGGCATCTATGCCCAGGCGTTCGATCCGCGCCATCCCTACGTGCTGCCCAAGGCCAAAGGTCCGGTGCCCTTCCTCAACTTCGCGCCGCTCCAGAACGCGGTCGCCGCGGTGCAAAAGAGCGCCAAGGCCTTCACCGCCGCCGCCGCGGATCGCGCCCGTTCGGGCCGACCCTACGAAACGGCCGAGCTCCAAAAGCTGGGCGACCTGCTGATCGGCAGCGAGCGAGCCCTCACCCGCCCGGAAGGTCTCCCCGGCCGGCCCTGGTACGTCCACCAAATCTACGCCCCCGGCTTCTACACCGGCTACGGCGTCAAGACCCTACCGGGAATCCGCGAAGCAATCGAAGCCCGGAACTGGGACCTGGCGGCCCGCGAAACGGAAATCGTGGCGGAAACGCTGCGAGGCTACGCCGCGCAGATCGACAAGGCAACGGCGGCGTTGGGCGGGCGGTAGGGCGGCTAATACGGCTTCTGGGTATCGAGCGAAGGAAGCGGCAGGAAGTGCTTCAAATTCGTGGTGAACAGCGGGACCGCGAGCCGCACTGCCACCGAGGCGATCATGGCGTCCTGAAGGTGAACGCCATGGCTCAGGTGGAAACGGGCGGTCTGGCGCATGGCCCAGCGGTTGTCGTCCGCAGTGGGATGCTCGACGTGAAATTGGCGAAGTAGGCGGATCGCCTGGGCGCGGCGGGCACCGTCTCGTGCCCCTTGGACCGTCTCCATCCAAACCACGGGAGTGATCGCGAGGCGGCGGCGCCCCAGCTGCTCGAACCACTCTTTGGCGGGTTGAAAGCCACGGAGTAGGTCGATCAACACGGAGGTGTCGAGGATCGCGTCGCTCACCACGAGTAGCGCGGGGCGGCCGCGCGAAGGTGCTCGACGTATTCGGCGCCGCTCGGCATTTCGCGATCCTCGGCCCAGGAGCCGATCTCGGGCGACGCGGCGATCTCGGCCGCGGTCAGGCCCGCTCCCCGAAGATCCTCCTCGGACAACAGGAGGGCCTCTTCAGTCAACGCTTCCAGAGTCACCAAAACAGGCCCCCGCAAGACGCCCGAAGGCAATTCGACGTGAAGCTGCCCGTCTTCGGTAACTTCCCCCTCGAATTTCAGCGCCGTCGCGGTCTTCATGGTGCATTCCCTCAGAAATAGGTTACCACCATGGCCGCAGGTCTTTCCTGGAGAAGCCCCTGGTAACCCACGCTACCCGAAAAAGTGGCCGAGCAGCAGATCGTCAAGGCGTCGGCGGCTCTGGGCGGGCGGTAAAAGTGGCTTTTGAGGGAAAAATCTCGCTTGTCGCCCGCGCAGTAGCGATCCCCCGTCGGGCCGGCGCTTTCCGCGGGGGATGGCGAGCTGGGGGAAGGAATAGCGGAATTCAGCGCGCGCGAGCCGCTTTCGGCCGCCGCGAGCCCAATTCTGAGTCGGATAGCCGCTATCCGCGGCGGAAAGTCCCTTCCTGGGACCGCAGTCGGAACCTGTCAATGGTTTTGAGACACTTTTTGGGTTTCGGCTAAGGAAGAATCG
>JBDTZG010000065.1:0-27794 GCA_040005235.1 Acidobacteriota bacterium
GCGTCTTCGAGCAGCTCGGAGAAGGTGCTGTAGCCGTAGTAGCCCTCGTTGAAGGCCGGCTTCTTCCGCTGCATGGTCTGCTTGATCATCGAGCCCCAAAGCACGTCTTTGTTCTCGCGCAGCAGGGCCTGGATCGATTCGACCATCAGGCTGAACGCCTCGGTGCTCTTCTTGTTGACGCCGACCACGTGCGGCGCTTTTTGCTGATCGCGCCAGACGTCCTCGTAGAAGATGAACTCGTCGCAGTTGTCGATCAGCAGCGCCGACGAAGAGTTCTTCACGCCGATCCCGATGACGTACTTGTTGTTCTCCTTGAGCTTCGAGACCAGCGGAGAAAAGTCGCTGTCGCCCGAGAGCAGGACGAACGTGTCGAGGTGCTCCTTCGAGTAGGAGAGATCCATCGCGTCCACCACCATCTTGATGTCCGCGCTGTTCTTGCCCGAGTAGTGCTTCTGCGGAATGTCGATCAGCTCGATCGCCGCCTCGTGGAACGGCCGCTTGTAGTCGCTGTAGCGCTCCCAGTCGGCATAGGCCTTCTTGACGATGATCTTGCCTTTTTCGAGCAGCCGTTCGAGCACCAGCTCGATGTCGAACTTCTTGATCTCGGAGTCGCGCACGCCGAGCGCCACGTTTTCCAGGTCGCAAAACAGCGCGATCTTGCGCTCGTCGGCGCTGCGCCGCTCGGGCATGGTGACGACGATCTCGCGGGGGCCCATGCCGTCGTAATCGAACGCCGTCTCGCGGCGGCGCAGGACCATCTCTTCCTGCACGGGCGCGCGGCGGGTGGGCGGAGCGATCGGGACCGGCATCGGGGCCGGCTCGATCTCTTCGTCGTCCTCGTCCTCTTCGTCGGGTGACGCGAGCGAGGGGTCGGCAGCCCCGGCACCGCGGCCGTTGCGCCGACGGCCGCCGCGGCGACGGGAACGGCGGCGACCCTCGCGCGCTTCTTCGGTCTCGGGAGTTTCAGCAGCCGCTTCGGTCGCTTCGGCCGGTTCGACGGCCAGGTCGGCGGCCGAAACGGTGGCTGCCGGCAGGATCGGCTCGATTGGCACGACGGGAGCGATGGGGGCTACCGGAGTCATCGAAACCGGTTCGCTAGCAATGGGCTCGGCGGGTTCGATCGGCTCCGCCACGAAGGGCGACGGCGGAGGAGCGAAAAAAGCCGGCGCCGGTTCGGGCTCGTGGTCGAGCAGGGAGGAGACCGGCGGAGCGATCTCGTCCGTGGTCGTGCGCCAGGGGCGCCAGACCGGCTCGGCCGGCGCGGCGGTTTCGACGAGCGGGGCGGGCGGCGGCGGCAGGATCGGGGATTCGGTAATCAGCGGGTTCGGCGGGAACGGCGGGAACGACGGGGCCAGCGGGGCGCTGTCGACGATCGGCGCGGCTGCTGCCGCTTCGACGACCGGTTCGGAGCTCTCTGCGGGCTCGGGGACGGAGGGGACAGCGGGTTCTTGTTGGGTTTCTTCCTTCGATGCGCCCTCTGCCGTGGGGCGCAGCCACCATGGGGTCAAAACTAGGCTCCTCTCTCGTGCGCGCCCAATGAAGGCGCTAAGGATGCTGTGAAACAACGTCGCTTCGCTCGAAGCGCCCTGCCGCGAGGCAACCCCAAACGACCGGGGGGCGCGGTCCAAAAGCGTTCGGCGGGGGCCCCATGAGGGGGCCAAGCGGAGGGTTAGTTTACCTCAAGTCTTTGATTCGGAAGCGGATCGAACCCTAGTCGAGATCGAACGGCCGTTTCGGCGGACCTTGATCCGGATCTTCCTCGGCGCGCTTCATCGCTTCGCGGAACTTTTCTTCGAGCAGCCGATCGCGGTCTTCGAACGCCGCCTTCTCCCGCTCGAACAGGGTCTCCGCCTTCGCCTTGCTCTCGTCCATCTCGCGGAACAGCGAGGCGAAATCCCGGCCGCCGGCCAAAGGCGCCTTCGGCTTGCGGTGCGAAAGCACCTCGCCGGTCGCGGCATCGATGACCAGGTCGGAATTGCAATCGGGACAGCGGACGGTGAGCTTGCGGGTCTCGGACATGCGGTGATTCTAGCCGCCGCCGGCCTTTTGGGGTGCGCGTCCGCGAAATGCGGCCGCCCGATATGCGGCGAGAAGAAGAGCCAGGGCGGCGAGCAGGCAGCCGGCCAGAAGCCCCGGCGGGCGGTAGGAGATTTCGATCCGTTCGGTGCCCGACGGGATCTCGGCCGAAAGCAGGGCTCCCAGCTCCCGGCGGGTGGCGACCGGACGGCCCGAAGCGCGCACCCGCCAGCCTCCTTCGTCAAGAATTCCGCTCGAAAGGTGCCAGGCCTCGTTGCGCAGCACCGGGGGCACTTCGATCCGAAGCGAGGCGGGAGAGAGGCGCTCGATCGCGAGCCGGGCCTCCGGCTCCAGCCGGCCGGCGGCGAACAGGAGGGGGACCGGATCTGCGACCTCCCAGATCCTCGCTGTCGGATCGGCGAAAACGAGAGAGAGCGGCGGCGGGAGTGTCGTACCCGGCTCGCTCAACAAGAAGCGAACGCCGAGCCGGGGATAGAGCGGATCGAGCGGCCGGCCGAACGCGGGGACCTCGCCCTGACCGGGACTTGCCTTCCGACCGGCGACCAAGGGAGCCACCAGGTTTTCCCATGCCGCGGGCATCGCCGGGTTGTAGATCCGCAGGTCTCTGAGTCCGTAGAGGGTCGCAAGATTCGGCGGCAGCGCCCGGCCGAGCGCGGCGACCCGCTCCCCGCCTTCGGTGTGGCTTTGCAGAAAACGGATTGCCGGAGGGGTCGGAAACAGCAACCGCTTCGGCATCGGCGGGTTGGCCGGGCCGTGGATCAGGAAAAGCTCGGCGGCGAGGAGCGGCGCGAGGAGGAACGGCAGGAACCGCCGCCCACGCGCCAGAACCAGGATCACCAGGCCGGCGCCCAGGAACCTGAGCTGCCAGCGGAGCCAACCGAAGCGGAAGATCGCCATGCGCTCCGGGTCGCCCGGGTAAGGGTGCGCCACGTAAGCCCAGGCGATCGCCCCGGCGAGTCCGAGACCGATTGCGATCGCGGCGAGGCGCGAGCTCTCGCCGCGAGAACCCTGGGTAAACCGTTCGACGGTCATCGCGCCAACGCCGGCCACGGCGAATGCGGCGATAAAAAAAAGGCGGGGTCGGCCGAGGACCACCGCGCCGCCGAGCGCCAACGCCGCCGAGCCGAGCAGAAGCAGCTCCTGCGGAAAGCGGCGACGGGCGGGGAGGGCGGCGAGCAGGGCGCCCAGGAGGAGGATGGTTCCGACGAAGCCGGAAGCGTCTTCGTTCGTGTTGTTCGGTCCCCAATAGTCGAGATAGCGGCTGTTGCCTTGGGCGTTCGGCGCCACCAGTGGTATCGCCCGAGCGGAGAGGGCGGCGGCTGTCGGCGGCTCGCCAAATCGCGCCGCTTCGCGCATCGCGCGGGCCGAGTGCGGCAGGTAGAGCGCGGCGGGCAGAAGCGTCGGGGCGCTCACCCCCAGGGACAGAGCGAGCACCCAGGAGGCACGGACCGCGAAGGGGCGCCGAGTGTCTTTGGGGCGGCCAAGCGCGCGGGCCGCGCCGAAAGCCAAGGCGAGCACCAAGGCATAGGCGATCGTTTCCGGATGCCCCCCCTGGAGCAGGCCGAAGAGAGCGAGCCCGAGCAGCAACGCGTCACGCCGCGCACCGCGCAAGTCGAGCAGGACGACACCGTAAAGGACCGCAGGGAGCCAGGCCGCCGAGTTGGCCATCGGCCAGCCGAGCCAGAGAAGAACGAACCCGCCGAGACCGAAGCCGAGAGCGCCGCACAGCGCCGCGCCTTGCCCAAGATCGAGCCGGCGCAACGAGAGAAAGGTGAAGACCAGGGCGAGAAGTACGCGAAGCGCGCCGGTGACCCCCGCCGCGGGGCCGAGCGAAAACGGCAGCGCCAAGAGAACGAGAGGCTGGAGCACCTGCGCCTGAGGATCGGCGAGCAGCGGCATTCCGGCCCCCACCCGGTCGTTCCAAAACGGCAGCCGTCCTTCGGCGAACGCCCGCCGCACCTCGGCGTTGCTCGGCGCGATCAGTTGGATCAGATCGCCTTGGATCAGGTTGCCGTGCGGCACCATCGGAGCGAGTTGGCGAAACGGCGCTTCGCCGCGCAGGTTGTCGAGCGGCAGGAGGATCTCGCCGCGGAACAACACGCGGCCGAACAGCGCGACCAGCAACAGGCCGAACGCCGCGGCAACCCAACCCGGCACGGCGTCCCAACCTCGGCGCAGGGCGGCGAGCAGCAACGCGGCGAGGACCGCGACGTAGAGGCCCGGCAGAAGGTCGGAGACGGCGGAGGACATTGAGAGCGGCAGTTTACCTTTCGGTGGTTTGAGGGAAACGCCCGAGCTGCGCATGCTGAGCCGCGTCGCCGGGTCGTGAGAAGATGCGGGGGCCGCCTTTCGGCCCCCGCACCCCATGCTCCAGGTCGCCGCCCAGATCTTCCGCTTCCGCGCGCTCCTCTGGACGCTCACCACCCGCGAGCTCAAGGCGCGCTATCGCGGCTCGGCGCTCGGCTATCTCTGGTCGCTCGCCAATCCGCTGCTCCTGCTCGGCGTCTATACCTTCGTCTTCAGCGTCGTCTTCCGTCCACGGGTGGCCGGCGCTGACCCGTACGCCCTGTTCGTGGTGAGTGGGCTGTTTCCTTGGGTGTGGCTGTCGACCTCGCTGCTCGAAGGGACCGTTTCTCTCACCGCCAACTCCGGCCTGCTCCGCAAGGCGGTCTTTCCGGTCGAGCTGCTGCCGGCCGTCGCCGTGCTGTCGAACCTGTTCCATCTTCTGTTCGCCACCCCGGTGCTCGCCGGTGCGATCCTGGTCGGCCGGTTCTACGGCCATCCGGTGGGCGGCTGGGCGACTCTGCTCACCCCTCTCGTGATCCTCCTCGAAGTGCCGCTGGTGGCGGGCTTGGCCCTCGGGCTTTCGGCCTTGAACGTGCATTTCAAGGACGTCCGCGATCTGCTCACGAACCTGCTCGCCCTGGCGTTCTTCCTCACCCCGATCCTCTACCGGATCGAAGCGCTCGACGCTCTGCCGCGGGTGCAGATGGCGATCCGCGCCAATCCGTTCGCGCCGTTCGCGCTCGCCTATCAGCGGACGATCTTCGAGGGGCGGGTGCCGGAGCCTTCCCTCTGGCTGCACATGGCGCTGGTCTCCGCCCTCGCCTGGATCGCCGGGGCGTGGTTGTTCGACCGGCTGCGCGAAACGCTGGTGGAGGCGGCATGAGTATCGGGAGCGGCGGGAGCGGCGGGGGTTCCGGGAGGGAGCCGGCGATCCGGGTGGAGGGGCTCGTCAAGCTCTACCGCCGGACCGCGCCGCGCGACCAGTTCCGCACGCTCAAGAGCGCCTTGGTCGAGCGCAGCCTGACCCGCAACCTGTCGCGCGAAGAGGCGATCGTGGCGCTCGACGGGATCGACTTCGAAGTCGCCCGGGGCGAGGCTTTCGGGGTGGTCGGCGGCAACGGCTCGGGCAAATCGACGCTGCTCAAGCTGATCGCGGGGATGATCCGGCCGAGCGAGGGCAGCGTCCGCACGGCCGGCCGGGTGGCGGCTCTGATCGAGCTGGGCGCCGGGTTCCATCCGGAGATCTCGGGGCGCGAGAACGTCTACATCAACGGCGCGGTGCTCGGGTTGTCCCGGCGCGAGATCGACCGGCGCTACGACCAGATCGTCGAGTTCTCCGGCCTCGCCGAGTTCATGGAGGAGCCGGTCAAGAACTACTCCTCCGGCATGTACGTGCGGCTCGGCTTCGCGGTCGCGATCCACACCGATCCAGACATCCTGCTGGTCGACGAGGTGCTCGCGGTGGGCGACGAGCAGTTCTCGCACCGCTGCCTGCGCCGAATCGAAGAGCTGCTCGTCCAGGGCAAGACCGTGCTGTTCGTCTCCCACTCGCTCGACCTGGTCGCCGGGCTGTGCAACCGGGCGCTCTGGCTCGAAGGGGGCAAGCAGCGTCTGGTGGGCAACCC
Organism: Acidobacteriota bacterium; assembly: GCA_040005235.1. Taxonomy (GTDB): domain Bacteria; phylum Acidobacteriota; class Thermoanaerobaculia; order Multivoradales; family UBA5704; genus DASYKS01. The sequence continues at coordinate 5,949 of JBDTZG010000065.1, forward strand.
GCGCCGGGCGATCGACGCCTACCGCCAAGAGGTCGCCGAGCGCGAAGGCGAAGCGCACCGGGTCGAGAGCGATCGGGCCGACGGCACCGAGCGCGGCGAAGACGGCGAGCCGCTGCGCTGGGGATCGCGCGAGGCGGAAATCCTCGCGGTCCGGTTAAGGGTCGGCGAGGGGGCCGCGGCAGAGGAGCGATACCTGCTCCCCTCCGGCGCGGCGGCGACGTTCGAGATCGACGTGGTGGCCCACCGCCCGCTCGACGATTTCGTCTTCGGCATCGCGATCGCGACGCCGCGCGGCATCTCCTGCTGGGGTACCAACACGGATCTCGGCGGTTGGCGGCCGGACCGTTTGGAGGGCTTGGGGAAGGTGCGCATCCACTGCCCCGCGCTACGCCTGGCGCCGGGCGAATACCTGGTGGACGTCGCGGTCCATGCGAAGGACGGCGCGCCCTACGACTACCGGCGGCAAGTGCTGGGCTTTACCGTCACCTCGGAGGAGCGGGGCGAGGGGGTCTACTTCCCCGAGCATCGCTTCGCGTTCGAGGGGGGCATCGCCTGGCGCGAACCCGACCGGGACCCGGTATAGACTCCTCCTCGAGCCCGATCGGAAATACCGGGGTAGTCAGAAACCCCAGGCGACTTTGACCCTTAGTCGCAGTCTCCTAGATTTGCCGACCGCGCTTGAACCTCAAGGAGGCCACTTCCCGTGCCGCCGACCGACGAACCGTTCAACATCAAGATCGAGGACGAGGAGCTGAAAGGCCGCTACTCGAACCTCTTGCGCATCCTGCACACGCAGGAGGAATTCATCCTCGATTTCGTCAACCTGGTGCCGCCGCAGGGGATCGTCGCCGCGCGCGTGATCACCAGCCCCGGCCATTTGAAGCGCATCGTCCGCGCTCTGGCGACCAACCTCGAACGCTACGAGCAGACCTTCGGACCGATCCCCGAGGCCCCCGGCCCGGAGGGGGACGACAACGTCCATTGAGGCGATGGCGAGGCGCCTGCCGCGCGCCCTGCTTTTCTGCGCGCTGCTGCAAGCCTGCGCAACCGGCGGAAGTCCCGCCGAGGCGGCGCGCTCCTGGGCGGAAGGCCCCGCGCGCTGGCTCCTGCTTCCCGACGAGATCGGGGAGATCCGCCACCTGCGCGACGATCGCGCGGTGCTCGCCGCGATCGACCGCTTCTGGCAGCGTCGAGACCCCGATCCGGCGGTCCCCGGCAATCCGGCGAAGAAGGCCTTTACCGAGCGGGTGGCCAATGCCGACAGCCTCTACGCGGACGGCGACCGGCGCGGCTGTCTCACCCCGCGGGGCCAGGCGCTTGTACTGTTGGGACCGCCGCCCGCCCTGCGCTACAACCAGCGCGAAGTGAAACAGCTTCAACCGCGGCGGGTGGCCGGCGAAGCGGTGACCGCCGTCCACATCGCCTCGTTCGAGGCGTGGATCTACGGCCCCGACGACCTCTCGCCGACGCTCCAAAAGCTGCTCGAAGACGCCGGGCGCGAGGCCTCGATCTCCCTTCTCTTCGAGGATCTCGGCGACGATCGCTCCCGGCTGATCGAAGGGCGGGAGTTTCTGGCACTCGCGGCCAAATCTTGGCTGCGCGACGGAGCGTAAGGGTCCCCCCCCGCGGTTGTGAGATCCTTCCTCTCGGACCGAGAAGGGCAAGGGAGATTCCAATGAGCATTCGTACGATCCGGCAGGCGACTCTTCGCTCGCTTTCGACTTCGACCCTGGGCCTCGGGCTGCTTGCGCTCGCCGCCTGTGCCCCCTCGGCAGAGCCGCCGCCCAGCGCGGCACCCCAAAAGGCGGAGGGAACCGTGATTTCCGACATCGACCAGCGGCTGGCGAAGTATTCCCCCGTTCCGCTCGAACCGGACCTCTCCGCCCTCTCGGCCCGCGACCGCCAGGCGCTGGACAAACTGAACGAGGTGTCGAAGCTGATCAACGAGATCTACCTGCGCCAGGCATGGGCCGGCGGCCCGAAAATGCGCGAGGAAATCGCCGCTTGGAAGGAGCCGAAAGCGCAAGCGGCGCGCGACTTCTTCGCCGTCAACTTCGGACCGTGGGACCGGCTGGACGAGCGCAAGGCGTTCATCGGCGACACGCCCCGGCCGAAAGGCGCCGGCTTTTATCCCGAGGATCTGACCCAGGCAGATTTCGAGGCCTGGATCGCGAAACACCCTGAGGATAAAGATGCCTTCTCCTCAGGAGTCACCGTGATTCGGCGCGAAGGCGATCGGCTGGTGGCGATCCCCTACTCCAAGGAGTACAAGGAGTGGCTGGAGCCCGCCGCGAAGCTGCTGAACGAGGCCGCCGATCTGACCGAAAACGCCTCCCTGGCGAAGTTCCTCCGCTCGCGCGCGGCGGCCTTCCTGTCCGACGATTATTTCCAGAGCGACGTCGATTGGATGGACCTCGACGCGCCGGTCGAGGTGACGATCGGCCCCTACGAAACCTACGAAGACGATCTGCTCGGCTACAAGGCCGCCTTCGAGTCCTATGTCACGGTCAACGTCCCCGCGGAGGCCTCGAAGCTCAGCCGCTTCAAGGAGCGCCTCCCCTGGCTGGAGCGCAACCTGCCGATCCCGGACGCGATGAAGAATTTCGACCGCGGAACGGAGAGCCCCATCCGGGTGGTCGACGTCGCGAGCGCCGCGGGAGACGCCCGGGCCGGCGTGCCGGCCATTGCCTTCAACCTGCCGAACGACGAGCGGGTGCGCGAAGCGAAGGGCTCGAAGAAGGTGCTGCTGCGCAACCTGATGCACGCGAAGTTCGAGCGCATTCTGACCCCCATCGCAGCGAAGGTCCTGGCGCCGTCGCAGGTGGCCGAGGTGACGTTCGACGCCTACCTAAACGAGATCCTCCACCACGAGCTGTCGCACGGCCTCGGCCCGGGTACGATCACCAAGGACGGCAAAAAGACCGAGGTGCGGCTGGAATTGAAAGAGCTGTTCTCGACCATCGAAGAAGCGAAGGCGGACGTGATGGGGGTGTACAACATCCTCGCCCTGATCGATCAGAAAGAGATGCCCGCCACCTTACGCTCCGCGCTCGAACCCACCTACGTCGCCGGCCTCTTCCGCTCCGCCCGCTTCGGAGTCGACGAAGCCCACGGCCAAGGCGTGGTCGCGCAGTTCAACTACCTGATGGAAAAAGGCGCGCTCAAAGTAGACGCCGAAGGCCGCTTCCAAGCCGTCTCCGAAAAGTTCCCCGGGGCGATCAAAGACCTGCTGCACGACCTGCTGATCCTGCAAGGCCACGGCGACTACGCGGGGACGAAGGCGTTTCTCGAAAAGTACGGCAAAGCGGGCCCGGAGCTGCGGGCGGCGATTGAGCGTTTGGCGGAGGTTCCTACGGATATTCGGCTGGTGCCGTGAGGGGGGAGTGAAGCAGGTGGTTTTCTGGTTCGGTTTCGATTGCATAACAGGGATCGGAGCTTTCAATTTGTGGGATTCTGCTGCCGTGAAGTTCTCTTCCCCTCCGAAAGCAAAAACGAAGAGTGTACGCAAATCGGATCGATAGCGCTTGGGTTGCAATAGGCCAAAATGGCTTGATTATCAAAGCTTGAGGGTTACAAACATGAAGCTTATTCCATACAGCATCTCGGATCGCTTATACCTTCTCACCCTACCAATTTTTGTTTTAAGCCTTGCTTTTTCACTTTCAACGGGCCGCTATTCGATGGCTGTCATGTCGGGCGTTGGGATTTTCACAGTCTTCATGTCGTCTTACGTTCTTCAAGATCAGCCCCCTCAAGAATCTTCCGTAAGTGAGTACTCAGAAGTGATCGATAAGATTTCTTCTCTGGGAAAGGAGCTTGGGCAACTTGGTCGCTTTTTAGATCGTGAGCGCTCGAGGGTTGCTGCTACCGAGGACACAATCCGTAAGCTCGGTGAAGAGCGGGCAAGGCTTGAGCCTCTGGTACAGACAAACAGAGAGACTGTCGATGCGATCCTCGGCGCTCACGCCAATCGTGCTGCTCGGACTGCGTGGAAGGAACGGCTTATTGGATTTGCATTGGGCGTTTCGGCATCACTTATTGCATCGTTTATCTATGGGTACTTCAAGAGATAGCGCAGCGCCTCGCCCCAGCCGAGCGCGGTCCGATGGCCATAGAGTGCGGCGGAACTAGGGCTTCGCCTTTCCGGCGATTATTACTAACTTGCCAGGGTTTTGACGAGTACCAGAAATCCCAAGGACAACTATCTCCGCTACCATCCCCTTGACTGGCGATGTCCGGGTAGCGCAAGAGGTAACGGACGTCGTCGAGGTCGTGAAACTCCTCGCCCAGCCGCATAGGGGCACACTTCATGGCGAGAAGGTAGACCGGCCGGGCCGCGAATACCTTCAGGTGGTCGAGCTCAAGGTAGGGGTCGAAGTCGCCCCGCGGGCTCAGGTATCCCTTTACCGCGTCGTTGAGCCAGTTGTCCGGAACTCCGGCCCGTGCGGCAACCCGGCTGGCGGCCTGCCTGACCGCTCCGGTCGGCAGGAAGTAGCCGTCCACGTCGCGCGTCGCGTGTCGGGCGTCGAGGGCCAGACACATCACGGCTCCTCCCACCAGGTAGAGCTCGCCCTGAACGTTCTCGGCGGCCAACTCTGTGTTCAGAAGATCGAACAACCGGAGCATGTCCGACCGGGTCAGGCGGGAGCCGGCCATCGTTTACACGCGATCGCCGACCGACGAGTCGACGAAGATGTTGCGGCGTTTGAAGGGGACCGGCGAGTTCCGCAGCAGGTGTAGTCGCAGGCCCGGAAGCGAGGTGGCGAAATGCGGTGTCGTCTCTAGAGGCACGACACCGCGCACCCAGGCGGGGGGCGGTACGTTTCGCTGGTAGGCGGTCAGCTCGACCATGGCCGCCACGTAGTTCTGTAGGTAAGGAGTAAGGCCCGTCACGTCCGCCTGCTCCACAGCGTCGCCGAACTCTTCAGGCGTGAGGCCGGCAAGAAGGTCGTTGAGCTCCGCCAGCACGAAACCGGGCTGGGCGTCTTCGCGCAGCGCCTCCAGTAAGCGGGCGAAGCACAATTGCTTGTCGGGCAGCGCTGATCTTTCGGCCATGGACTTAGGTTCACACAAGGGCAGGAGGGCGTCAATATGCCGGTGCTAGAAACTCGCTCTGGTTACCCCAGAAACTCCCGGCAGGACCGCTTTGGAGTGCGCCGACGCGTCGGCGCTTTGGACGAACGTGGTGAAGTAGCGACTCCGGTCAAAGCGGCGACGCGTCGCCGCACTCCAAGACGGTCCACTTTAGGCGCTCGCGTGGAGGAACCTCTCGTGCCCGCGTCCGGAGAGGGAGCCGTGCTCCCTTGATCCAGTTCGGAGGAACTCTAAGGCGGAAGGAATTTACCAGCGGTTGAATGGGAGCTAGAATACTTCGGCCGGGGCCGATCCCTGGCGCAATACCCTAAGGAGACCATCATGAAGAAGACGAAGAAGAAGCTGGCGCTTTCAAGGGAGACGGTTTCGCTACTGGTGAACCCACAGTTAGCAGGCGCTGACGGTCCGCTTTGGTGGAACACCCATTCCTGCGGCCCCGAGGGCTCGATTTGCCTTCCAATGGACGAGTCGATGACCTGCTAAAGCCCAAACCCTATTGATGGTGGAGGGTTGCAGCTTTGATCGTCGGGCGCGACCGAAACCGGGCCGATGACTTGAACATGAGACCGTATTCGCGCCGCGATTACGGCAATTGGCGTGCGATTGCGGAAAAACTATCTCGCGACTTCGGTAATCGCCGGCCGATTACGGTCTCAGCGGGCTAACTACCGAGATCGCCGAGCGGATTACGGAGAATCGGTATCCGCCCGAGGGAAGAGCGATTCTGGCCCAAAATCGGTGATCCTTCCGCAGGGAGGAGCGATTCTGGCCCAAAATCAGTGATCCTTCCGGAGGGAGGAGCGATCCTGGCTCAAAATCAGTGATCCTTCCGGAGGGAGGAGCGATCCTGGCCCAAAATCAGTGATCCTTCCGGAGGGAGGAGCGATTCTGGCTCAAAATCAGTGATCCTTCCGGAGGGAAGAGCGATTCTGGCCCAAAATCAGTGATCCTTCTGGAGGGAAGAGCGATCCTGGCCCAAAATCGGTGGTCCCCCCTCACCAGCGCAGCAGGACCAGCTCCGAACAGAACCCCGGCCCCATCGCGGTCAGCAATCCCCACGAACCGGGGGCGGGGCGATGGTTTGCCATCGTCTCTTCGAGCACAATCAGCACGGAAGTCGAGGAGAGATTGCCCACCTCGCGCAGGCTTCGCCAGGTGACGTCGAGCGCGCCTTCGGGAAGCTCCAGCGTCTCCTGCATCGTTTCGAGCACTTTCGGTCCGCCGGGGTGGCAGACCCAGCTGGCAATGTCGGCACGGGAGAGGCCGTGGTCGCCGAGGAAGGAATCGACGTCTTCCTTCATGTGCTCTTCGACCACCTTAGGCACGTCGGCGGAGAGGACGATCTTGAAGCCGGTCTCTGAGATGTCCCAACCCATCACGCGCTCGGAGTCCGGGTAGAAGATCGAGCGGGTGGCGACGATCTCCGGGCCGGAAGGCCCCTTGAGATCCTTCCGCTCGCTCCCGGCGACCAGAACAGCCGCCGCGCCGTCGCCGAATAGGCCGGAGGCGATCAGGTTAGGAATCGACAAATCCTCCCCCTGGAGGGTGAGCGAGCAGAGCTCGACCGAGAGCAGCAGCGCCACCTGATCGGGATAGGCGCGCACGTAGTCTGCCGCCCGCGCGATGCCCGCAGCGCCGGCGAGGCAGCCGAGGCCGAACAGCGGCAGCCGCTTGATCTGCGGCGACATGCGAAGGCGGTTGATCAGCCGGGCGTCGATCGACGGGGTCGCAACCCCCGTCACCGTGGTGAAGAAGAAGGCCGAAACGTCGGTGGGGGCAAGCCCCGCGCGATCCAGCGCCTGGCGGATCGCCGCGTCCCCCACCTCTTGGGCGACGCGGATCCAGGCGTCGTTGGCTTTCCCCCAGGTGGTCAGCTGGTCGTATTCCTCGATTGGCAGCGCCAGGTGCCGGCCGCCGACCAGGACGTTCGCGTGCAGCCGCTGCAGCCGTTCGAGATTGAACAAGCGATCCTTCCATCGCCGTTCGAGCGCCGCGAGCAGGGTGGCCTGGTCGTAGAAGTGGGGCGGCAGAGCGGTGCCGACGGCGGCGATCTTCAAGCAGTGGGTCCTTCCGGATCCGGCGGGGAAACGAGGACGGACGGCGGGGGCGGAAGGGGCGCGGCCGGCCGCGCGAGCGCGCCGAGCACGAGGCCGCAGGTGGAGTAGAGGATCCACCAACGGAAGGTCATCGCCCAGTACGGATTAGGGTCGAGGCCCGCGGCGGCGATCGAAACGACCAGCAACGGCCCGCGGAACACCCAGGCGATCCACCCCGAGAGCAGTCCGGAGAACCAGACCGAGCCCCCCTCTCTGTGGATCAAAAGGAAGAGGGCGGCGAGCCCCAAAGCCTCCAGTCCCCAGGCGCCGAGCTGGACTCGGGGCGGCGACGAAGGGGGAGCCCCCGGGGGGAGCCAACCGAGCGCCGCGAGGCCGAATTGAAACAGGGCCATCACCAGAACGAGGAGGACGATCGAGAGGGCGAGAAAGCGGCTCAAAGCTCCGGGATCATAGCCGACCTTCCGTCCTTGGGCCGCTCCCCGTTCGTGTACACTGCGGCTCTCATGATCGCCGCGGAACCGCAGCCTCTGCCGCCTCCCCGGGTCGAGCTGGGCGCCCTCGACACCCTTTGGTTCCAGGTCGCCGGAACGGTGTGCAATTTGGCCTGCACCCACTGCTTCATCTCCTGCTCGCCGACCAACCATACCCACGAATTCATGTCGCTCGCCGAGGTCTCTCGCTACCTCGAAGAGGGCGCCGGCTTGGGGGTGAAGGAGTACTACTTCACCGGCGGCGAGCCGTTCTTGAATCCGGACATGGAGGCGATCCTCGAAGCCACCTTGCGGCTCGGCCCGGCGAACGTTCTGACCAACGGGCTGCTGCTCGACCCCGCCCGGGCGCAACGGTTGAAGGGCCTGGTCGACGCCTCGGAGTATTCGCTCGACCTGCGCGTCTCGCTCGACGGCTTCGACGCTGCCACCAACGACCCGATCCGCGGCCCCGGCACGTTCGACCGCATTCTGGAGGGAATCGCGAACCTGGTGGCCGCCGGCTTGAATCCGGTGATCACGGTGACCGAGGTGCATCGGGAATCCGGTACGGACGAAGGCAAGGCCCGGTTCTTCGAGCTGTTGCGCAGCCTGGGGATCGAAAAGCCGCGGCTCAAGATTCTGCCGGTGTTCCAGATCGGCGCCGAGGCGGAACGCGGCGGCGCCTACGAAACCTGGCAGCGCCTGAGGGAAGGGGATGCCCCGGAGGGAAGCTGGGATCACCTGCAGTGCAGCGCCTGCCGGATGGTCACCGATCAAGGAGTGTGGGTCTGCCCGATCCTGGTCAACGAGCCCGACGCCAAGATGGGCGAGTCGCTCGCCGACACACTCGGGCCTTTCGCGCTCGATCACCCGGCCTGCTGGACCTGCCACGCCTACGGCGTGAGCTGCAAGACCTGAGGCGCAGTACCTGAGGCAATCCCGCGCGATGGCGAATCGACCCCCGCAAAGCCTGGTGGATCCTACGGAAGAGGCGCTGCGCACCCTGCACCGGGAAAAGCTCGCGGCGCATCGCGGCCTTGCCACCTGGGGTGAAAAACTCGTGCCGCTCGGCAGCTTTCGGGCCGCGACGCAGAATGCGGGGCTTGCCCTGTCGGCCGAGGAGCGCGGACGGCGGGTTCGCGAGTTTCTCGCCGCGGGCACCGATCCGACCCCGGTCGAAGGTCCGTTTCGGCGCATCCTGGTGTTCGGCGGCATCTACAACAACCACCTGGCGCTTGGCCAGCTGCTTGAAGAAGCGGCGCGGCGGCAGGTCGATGCGGTCTACTGCCTGGGCGATCTCGGCGGTTTCGGCCCGAACCCGGAAAAAGTCTGGCCGCTGCTCCTTTCGGGAGGCGTCCGGGCGATTCAAGGCAACTACGAGGAATCGCTCGCCTCGGGCCGCGAGGACTGCAACTGCGGCTACACCGATCCCCGCGACAATCATTTCGCCGAGGTTTCCTACCGCTATACCGAGCAAAACTGCTCCGCCGACTTCAAATCCTGGATGGGCGCGCTGCCGAAACGGCGACGGGTTCAAATCGGCGGGCGCGAGCTGCTCCTGGTCCATGGCTCGCCCCGGCGGATCAATGAGTTTCTGTTCCGTTCCACAAGTCCGGTACCGTTCCTCGAAGTGTTGCTCGACCAGGAGCGGGCGGACGCCCTGCTCTGCACCCACACCGGCCTTCATTGGCATCGTCGCCTCCCCTCGGGCCGCGACGCGATCAACGTCGGCGTGATCGGCCGGCCGGCCAACGACGGCGACGTCCGCGTTTGGTATGCGATGGTTGAAGAGGGCGAGGCGGGCGATCTCGCGTTCGAGCTTGCGCCGCTTCGCTACGACCACCGGGGGCTCGCCGCCGAGATGCGCGCGGAGCGCCTGCCCGAAGAATTCGTCGAAACCGTCACCTCCGGCTGGTGGACCACCTGCCTGGAGATCCTGCCGCCGCGCGAGCGGGCGGCCTCGCGGTTCTAGGATTCGGCCAGTGCAGACCGGCGATCATCCAAAAGGTCCGTTGCCTGCGTACTCTGTAGATACGCCGATGCGTGGCCGTCCGACCCTCCTCGTCTTTTCCCGTGGCGCCTCGGCCGAGAGCGCCCGGCGGCGCTTGCTCCCGGGGCGCTTCCGCCACCTGGAAGACGAGGCCCACCGCGAGCTGCTGGAGGCGGTGCTCGACGCGGGTCGCGAAGCCAGCTGCGCGCTTGCGATTTCGAGCCCGCGGCCGCCTTGCGAACGGTCGGGCGTCGAGCATCTGCCGCAGGCGGGCGAGACCTTCGGCGTCCGGCTGGAGGCCGCCGTGGGCGACGCGCTCGCCCGCGGGCCGGAAGTGCTTCTGGTGGCCGCGGCCGACGTGCCGGGGCTGACCTCAGAGCACGTCGAACAGGCGGTCGCGTCGCTGCGGGAAAATCCCGACCGGGTGGTCCTCGGCCCCTGCCCCGACGGCGGCCTTTACCTGATCGCGATGGCGCGACCGATTCCGGGCCTCGCCGACGCGGCACGCTGGTGTCGTCGCGCCACCCGGCGCGACCTGGAGCGCTCGCTGCTGCTTGCAGGCCGTGAAGTGGTTCGCCTCGCACCGCTCTGCGACCTCGACCGCCCGGCGGATCTGGCGGGCTGGCTGAAGCGCGGCGTCGGCGAGCAAGCGCTCGAGCGCCTCGCGCGGCTGGCCGGTTTTCTCCGCCACGCTCTCACCGCCCTTCGGTCCGGTCCGCCTCGCGACCTCGGGCTGGCGCTCGCGGGGGTCGCCCCGCTTTGTGTCGGGCGCGCTCCTCCCGCCGCTCTCTCCTTCCGCTAAGTTTCCGTTCGCCGCTTCTGTGCGGAGCCCTGCCGTCAGCGGCGGGTGGTTCGCTCGCGTATTTCTATTTCCCGTGCGTCTCTAGAGGCGCTGGAGGTTTCTCATGGCAACCCTCGCCGTCGATGACGTGGTCAAGGATCGGTACCGTCAAGGCGCTCAAGAGCGGGTGGCCGAGCTCTGCTGCCCGGTCGAATACGACCCTAAGTATCTCGCGGTCATCCCCAACGAGGTGATCGAACGCGACTATGGCTGCGGCGATCCGAGCAAGCACTTGAAGCCCGGCGAGACCGTGCTCGATCTCGGCAGCGGCACCGGCAAGATCTGTTTCATCGCCGCCCAGGTGGTGGGTGCGGAAGGCAAGGTGATCGGCGTCGACATGACCGATGAAATGCTCGACGTGGCGCGAAGGAACGCTCCGGTCGTGGCCGAACGGCTTGGGTTCGCAAACGTCGAGTTCCGCCGCGGCCGGATCCAGGACCTAGGCCTGGACATGGACCGGTTCGACGCCGAGCTGGCAAAGGATCCCATCCGCTCGACCGAGGGTCTGCTCCAGGCGACGACGCGCGCCGAGCGGCTGCGCCGCGAACACCCGCTGGTGGCGGACGATTCTGTCGACGTCGTGGTTTCGAACTGCGTCCTGAACCTGGTCGACGGGCACGAAAAGCCGCGCCTGTTCCGCGAGATCTTTCGCGTCTTGAGGAACGGTGGCCGGGCGGTGATCTCCGACATCGTCTGCGACGAGGAGGTGCCGGTTTCGATGCAGCTCGACCGCGAGCTGTGGAGCGGCTGCATCTCCGGCGCGCTCACCGAGGTCGGCTTCTTGGAAGCGTTCGAGGAGGCCGGCTTTTACGGTATCCGCGTCCTCGAACGGCAGCGCGAGCCCTGGCAGACGGTCCAAGGCATCGAGTTTCGCTCGCTCACGGTCGAGGCGTGGAAGGGCAAGCAGGGGGACTGCCTGGAGCGCAACCAGGCGGTCGTCTACCGCGGCCCGTGGAAAGAGGTGCTGGACGACGACGGCCACCGCATGCTGCGCGGAGAGCGCTATGCGGTCTGCGACAAGACCTATCGCCTTTACCAGCGGGAGCCGTACGCCGGGATGTTCGACCTCGTCGATCCCCGGGTCGAGGTGCCGCTCCACGAGGCCGGACCGTTCGACTGCTCGCGCACCCTTCGTCGTCATCCGAAAGAGACCAAGGGACAGGACTACCAGGCAACCACGGAGGCTTCCACATGCTGCACACCCGGCTCGGATTGCTGCTGATCGCAGCGTTTGCCGCAACTTCAGCGGCTTCCGCCCAACCCCTACGAATCAACGGCTCGACCACGGTCAATCCGGTGGTGGTCGATGCCGCAGAGCTCTTGCGGGCGGAAAAGAAGGCGACGATCTTCGTCGATACCCAGGGGGGAAGCTCGGGCGGCATCGCGGCTCTCGGCGAAGGGCGGGCGGAGATCGGCATGATCTCGCGCGAGCTGGAGCCGGACGATTCCAAGAAGTTTCCAGGCGTCCACTTCCTGGCGACCCGGATCGGCATCGACGCGCTCGCGCTGGTGGTCTCAAAGGACGTCTGGGACGGAGGGGTTAAGGTGCTCTCCCGCTCGCAGGTGCAGGAGATCTACGAGGGAAAGATCACCAATTGGAAGGCGGTCGGCGGCCCGGACCGGCGGATCGTCTTCTTCAACAAGGAGCCCGGGCGCGGCACCTGGGAGTCGTTCGCCAAGTGGCTCTACGGCGACCCGAAAAAGGCGCCTGACGTCTCGCACCCGGAAGTCGGCGCGAACGAAGAGGGGCGTAACAAAGTGGCCTCGACGCCGGGGTCGATCACGCAGCTCTCCGCCGCGTGGGCCGACCAGAAGACCGTCTTCGGGGTGGCGATCCGGAGGGGCGACGGCAAGGTCGTTTCGCCGACCCTGGCCGCAATCGCCGACGGCAGCTACCCGATCACCCGGCCGCTTCAAGTGGTCACCGACGGGCCTCCCAAGGGGCTGGCCAAAGAGATGGTCGACCTGCTGCTTTCCCCGCGCGGGCAGGCGCTGCTCGAAAAGCACGGCTACCTGAAGAATCCTGGGGCGGGTCCGAAAGGCAAATGAGCCGGGGCCGAAACGTTGCCGGGCGCGGCGATCAGCGGACGCCGGACTTCCTCCGGCTCGCGGCGTTCGGCTTGTCCGCTCTCGCGCTCGCCTCGTTCGCCGGCCTGGTCGCGGTGTTCGTCAACCAGGCTTGGCCGTTCTTTAAGGCCCAGGGACTTGCCGGACTGTTCGGCGTTCATTGGTCGTTCCGCTCGGAGCGCTTCGGCGCGCTGCCGATGATGTACGGCAGCCTCGCGGTGTCCGCCATCGCTCTCGTCGTGGCCGCGCCGATCGGTTGGGGCGCGGCGGTCTTCTTGGCCGAGGTCCTGCCGCGCCGCGCGCGGATCGCCGCCAAGGTCGGCGTCGAGCTGCTCGCGGGAATCCCTTCCGTGGTCTATGGCCTGCTGGGCGTTCTCCTGCTGCGCGACGCGGCGATGCGCCTCTTGCGGCCGTTCGATCCGATCTCGGGCGATACGCTCGCGACCGGCGGCCTGCTGCTTGCGATCATGATCCTTCCGACCGTCGTTTCGCTGAGCGACGATGCGCTCGCCGCAGTGCCGAAGAGCCAGCGCTCGGCGGCCCGGGCGCTCGGGCTGGGTAAGGCCGAGACGATCCTGCGCGCCGTCGTTCCGACGGCATTGCCCGGTCTCGCCTCCGCCCTGCTGCTCGGGCTCGGTCGCGCGCTCGGCGAAACGATCGCGGTGTTTTTGGTCATCGGCCGGCAGGACAACCAGTGGCCGGAGCGTCTGTGGACCTTCGATCCGCTCGCCCGGGCAGGGCAGTCGGTCACCTCGAAACTGGGGGGTTCAGAAACCGCCGTCGCCTACGGCGATCCGATCCACTGGGGCGCTCTGCTCGGGCTCGGACTTCTGCTTTTGGCGGTGGTCGCCGGGCTCTCTTTCGCCGGTTCCTGGCTCGCGCTACGGCGGGCACCCCGTGCGTAAGTGGCTCGGCAGAGGTTTTCTCGCCGCCGCGGCGCTCTGTGCCCTGGTGGTCTTCGGGGTTCTGGCGGTGGTCCTTTACGAGGTGGTCGGCCGCGGCCTTCCCGCCGTCGATCTCGCCTTCCTCATCCGCCCTTCGGTCGGCTCGGGTGGCGAAGGAGGCGTTCTGTTCGAGATCCTCGGCACGCTGATCCTGATCGGTTCCGCGTTGGCGGCCAGTTTGCCCCTCGCGGTGGGTTTGGCACTCGCGGCGACGATCTACCTCCCCTCGCCGAGGCTTCGCCGGCTCACCCTTTCCGCTCTCTATACCGCGAATTCGATCCCCTCCGTGCTGCTCGGGATCGGTGGTTTCGTCGTGTTCGTCCATGGGTTGGGGTGGGGCAAGTCGTGGCTGGGCGGCGGTCTCTTGTTGGGGCTGATGATCCTCCCCGCCGAAGCGGTCGCCCTGATCGAGCGGATCGAAGCGCTGCCGCGCCGCTATCTCGATGCGGCCTACGGCCTGGGGCTTACACGCGGCCAGGTCGCCCGGTCGATCGTGTTGCGCCAGAGCCTGGGCGGGCTGTTCTCCGGCGCTCTTCTCGGCCTGGCCCGGGCGGCCGGCGAGACCGCGCCGATCTTGTTCGCCGCCGCGGTTTTCTCCGGCGCCCGGATTCCCCAAGGGATACGGGAGAGCCCGGTGCTCGCATTGCCGTACCACATCTTCGTGCTCGCCCAGGATTCGTTCTCCCCGGCCGGGGAGCGGCACCTCTGGGGCGCCGCCCTGGTGCTTCTCGTGCTGGTAGCGGTGTTGAGCTCGATTGCACTACCCGCCCGCTTGCGGGCCCACGAGGAGTCGCGGCATGGCTGAGCTTTCTCTTGCGGAGCCGGCGCTTCCGGCCGACCTCTGCTGCCCGGTGGCCGATGGAGGCGCGGCGGTTGCGGCGGTCGAGGCGAGGACCGGAGCACTCACCGCTCCGGCGCTCGAAACTCGCGGGCTCGGCGTTTCTTTTGCCGGTCGGCCGCTGCTGCGCGGCATCGACCTGCGGGTCGAGGATCGCCGCGTGCTCGCGCTGATCGGCCCTTCGGGCGCCGGCAAGACCACACTGCTGTTTTGCCTGAACCGGATGATCGAGCTCTCGCCGGGCCTGCGGCGGCAGGGCGAAGTGTTTTTGTTCGGCGAGCCCATCGCGCGACGCGACGCCGATGCGGTGCGGCGGGAGGTCGGCATGCTGTTCCAACAACCGGTGATCTTCCCGGGCGGGATCGCCGACAACGTTCTGTTCGGCCTCCGTCATTCGGGGCTCGCGCCACGGAAGAGTTTCCCCGAACGGCTGGAAAAGGCGCTTGCCGAGGCGGCCTTGTGGGACGAGGTCAAGGATCGGCTCGGCGAACCGGCCGCGAGCCTTTCGGTCGGCCAGCAGCAACGGCTATGTCTCGCCCGCGCGCTCGCGGTCGAGCCGCGTGTACTGCTTTTGGACGAACCGACCAGTGCGCTCGACCCCCGCTCCACCGAGGCGATCGAGGACCGGATTCGCGAGATTTCTAGGACCCGGGCGATCGTCCTCGTCACTCATTCGCTCGGTCAGGCGCGCCGCGTTGCCGACGAGATCGCCTGCCTCGATCGCCGCGACGGACCCGAGGGGTCGGCCGGCGAGCTGTTCGAGTGCGGCCCCTGCCGGGAGCGGCTGGAGCGACCGCTAAGCCGGGAGCTCGCCCGATTCCTCGAGAGCGAAAGAGCCTGAAACTTCACCCACTCCCCAGAAAACCAGAGGAGAGCGCCATGTCGAAACCTCAGATCGCGATCCTGGGCGCCGGGCCGACCGGGCTCGAAGCAGCCCTTGCCGCCGCGGAGCGCGGCTTGCCGTTCACCCTATATGAGGCGGCGCCGCGGCCGGCGGGCCACGTCCGCTCGTGGGGGCACGTCCATCTATTTACCCCCTGGTCGATGAGCGTCTCTCCGCGGATGCGCGCGGCGCTCGAATCGGCGGGCGTTGCGGTTCCCGACGGCGAGGCCTGCCCCACCGGCGACCAGCTCGCGGAGGGCTTGCTCGATCCGCTCGCCTCGCTTGCCGCCATCGCGCCCAATCTTCGGCTCTCCGCGCGGGTCAAGGCGGTCGGCCGCGAGGGGCTGCTCAAGCACGAGGAGATCTCAACGCCCGCCCGGGCGGCCCGACCGTTCCGGTTGCTGGTCGAGGACGGTGAGGGCAACGAGCGGATCGAGCACGCGAGCGTCGTGATCGACACGACGGGGACCTATTCGAACCCGAATCTGCTTGGCGACGGAGGCATCCCCGCCCCGGGCGAGCTGGCGCTCGACGGCGAGATCCGTCGGCAACTGCCGAACTTCGCGCGGGAAGGCGATTGGGCGGGCAAGACGATCCTGGTCGCCGGAGCGGGCCATTCGGCGCAGACCGCGGTTCGCGACCTGGCGAGGCTTGCCGAGAGGGCGCCCGGCACCCGGGTGATCTGGGCGATTCGCGGCGCTGCTCCTTCCCCGGCCGCGGACCACCCCGATCCGCTCCCCGAGCGGAGCGAGCTGCTGCGCGAAGCCGCGGCACTTGGGGCCGGCGGTTCGCCGGCGATCGAGGTGAGGTCCGGCGTCGCGATCGAATCTCTGCGCCGAGACGGCGAAAGAGTCGAGGTTTCGCTGCGCTCCCCCGCCGGGCAGGAGACGATCGCGGTCGATCGCATCCTGTCGCTCACCGGCTTCGTTCCGAACGATTCGATGTACCGCCAGCTCCAGATTCACGAGTGCTACGCCTTCTCCGCGCCGATGAAGCTTTCGGCGGCGCTGCTCGGCGCGGCCGGCGGAGGGGGAGACTGCCTCTCCCAGACCAGCCACGGCGCCGAGACGCTGGTTAATCCGGAGCCGAACTTCTACATCCTGGGCATCAAGTCGTACGGCCGAAATACCAATTTCTTGATGCGGGTCGGCTGGGAACAGGTGGCGGAGGTGTTCGGCCGAATCGAATAGTGCCGTGCGCTAGACTCTTGCGGCTCAGGAAGCCTTGAAACCCTAGAGGAGAAGAACCGATGAAGAGAAACGCCCTTCGGGCTTTGGCCCTTTCGACCCTCGCCTTTTCGGCGATCTCCACGAGCGCGCAGCCGCCGCAGCTGTTCGCTCCGCGCCCCTCGCCGAATGCGAGCGTCACCCAGGCGGTTGGCCTAACCGACATCACGATTCGCTACAGCCGCCCGGGGGTCAAAGGCCGGAAGATTTGGGGCGGGCTGGTGCCTTACGGCGAGGTCTGGCGCACCGGAGCGAACGAGAACACCACGATCAGCTTCTCGACCCCGGTCAGGGTCGAGGGTCATGAGCTGCCCGCCGGCACCTATGGCGTGCAGACCATCCCGACCGAAAAGGATTGGACGCTGATCCTGTCGAAAGACGCCGACGAATGGGGCGCTTTCTCCTACAACCCGGAGCACGACGCGATGAGGGCGACCGTCTCGCCGGTTGAGAGCGGCCACGCGAAGGAGCGGATGGAGTTTTATTTCGACGACCTGACCGACAACTCGGCGACGGTCAAGCTGGTCTGGGAAAAGCTCTCCGTGCAGTTCAAGATCGAGGTCGACACGGCCGCTCAGGTGGCCGGCAAGCAGCGCTGGCAGGGACTTTTCCAGGGAGCGAACTGGTGCATCGACAATGGCTGCGCCGACAAGGCGGAGAAATGGCTCGACGCCTCGATCGCTCTCGACGCGAACTTCAACAACCTGCGCGCCGAAGCCACCCTCTACGCCAAGAACGGTCGGACCAAGGAAGCGATCGCCGCGGGTGAGCGGGCGCTCGCCGCGGCAAAGACGGCGACTCCGCCGCCGGCCGCGGACCAGGTTGCGGCGCTCGAAAAGCTGGTGGCTGAATGGAAGGCGAAGAAGTAAGCGAGAAGAACGAGAAGGTAAAAGCGGCGCGGGCGGGGCTCGAAAGGGTCCCGCCCTTTCTTTTTCAAGCGGCGATTTCAGCCGGCGAGCCAGGCCGGAACGTCGGTGACGACGGCGAGGCAGGCTGCGGCGCCGGCCCCTTCGAGGTCTTCGCGGGTGTGGGTGCCGGAGAGAATTCCGACCGCGCGGGCTCCCGCGTTCATCGCCATCCCCAGATCGTAGGTCGTGTCGCCGATCACCAAGGCTTCGTGGGCTCCGGCGCCGAGGTCTTCGAGGATGTCGAGCAGCATCTTGGGGTGCGGCTTCGAGGGCGCTTCGTCGACCGTTCGGGTGGCGTGAAAAACCCCTTCGAGGTTGGTTTGCGCGATGGCGTGATCGAGCCCTCGGCGGCTTTTGCCGGTAGCGACCGCGAGCAGGTAGCCGGCGTCCGCCAGGCCGCGGAGCATCGCCTCGACGCCGGGGTAGAGGATCGGCTTATCGCGAAACGTCTCCTGCCAGTGCCGCCGATAACTCTCGCGAATCCGATCGAGGCTTAGGGCATCGCACTCCGGCCAAAGCTCCTCGATCGTCTCGCGCAGCCCCATGCCGATCACCCGCCGCACTTTTTCCTCCGGCGGCGGTTCCAAGCCGAGGTCGGCGAGCGCCGCCTGGGTACAGGCGACGATCGTGGCGATCGAATCCATCAGCGTTCCGTCCCAATCGAAGACGAGCAGGCGGATGTCGCGGACGGTTGGGCTGGGAGGATCGTTGACCATGGCGATGGCGGACTCCTGAATATTAGCCCAGAGCCTTCCGATCCGCTTGCCGGACCAGCAACTCTCCGTCGACTTCGCTTTCCGGCGCGATGGAGACTCCCGGCCCGATCAGGGCGGATCGCAGCACGCTGCCGGCGCCGATCACGGCCCCGGGTAGGAGGATCGATCGGTCGAGCGTCGCTCCGGCTTCGATCCGGCAGCCGGCTTCGACGATCGACCGATCGATCGAAGCGGTCGGGGAGACTTCGGCGGCCGGGGAGATCCAACTCCCTCCGGGCCGGCCCTCGACCCAGGCGAGGGCTCCGTCGAGGTAGCGCTGCCGCGTTCCGAGATCGTGCCAAAGAGCCCGGGTTGGAGAGGCCTCGATCCGCTCTCCGCGCGCCAGAAGGGGAAGGTAGAGACTCTCGACGATGTCGGCCGGTCCTTTAGGTACCTCGTCGAGCAGGTCCGGCGTGAAGACGTGCATTCCGGCAAACGCCCGGCGGCGGGCGACGACTCCCGCGGCCGGCGCGTCGCGCATCTGGACGATGCGTCCACCGCGGTCGAGGCCGACTCCGCCGCCAAGGTCCGCGGGGTCCGGGCGGGTTGCCACGAGCAGCGTCGCGCGCGCGCCGGTTGAGCGATGCCGCGCAATCAGCGACTCGACCGGCCAGCGGCAGAGGCTGTCGCCGTTGACCAGGACTACGAGGTCGGCGGTGCGGAGAAAGCCCCGCATCGGCGGCAGTGCGCCGAGCGTTCCCAGGATCTCCGGCTCGTCAAAGTACTCGATCGGCATTCCGCGATAGGCGCTTCCGATTACGGCGCGGATCTTTCCGCCGAGATGATGAAGGTTGATCGCCACGGCTTCGCACCCGGCCCGTACGAGAGCATCCAGGGTGCGCGCGAGGATCGGCCGGCCGGCAACCGGCAACAGAGGCTTCGGGATTTCGTTCGTGAGGGGCCGGAGCCGGGTCCCGAGGCCCGCGGCGAGGATCACTCCGCGCAAGGGCGAGGCCTTACCGGCTGCCGGCGGGAAACACCATCTCGGGGAGCGCCTCCGGATGCTCTTTGAGGTGATCTTCGTACAACCGCAGGTAAGAGCGTTTTTCGCCCTGCTTCGCGTCGAAGCCGCACCGCTTGGCGACGGTTTCGGCCCCTTCGCCCTCGAACTCGGCGAAATCGCCGATCGGCGTATGGTCGAGCGCGATCGTCACTCCCCCGAGCTGCCACTCTTCTCGGACTTTCTGGTAGCGGCTGACGATCGCGTAACCGAGCCCCAGGAGCAGGGCGCGCGCCTCTTCGGCGTCGTTCACGCCAAACTCGATCTCCTCGCGGACCTTCACGTTGCCTTCGAGCTGGAGCGGCCCTTTGAGAGTGACCCGACCGCCCGAGCCGTCGATGCGCAGGCGGAGGACGCGACCGCCCGAGCGCAGCTCGCCATCGCGATCGAACACCCAGTTGTCCTCGAACGCTCCGGGAGCCCGGCGCTCCGATTCGAGCTCGATGAGGCGTTGGCGCAGCTTGTCGAGCTCGACGCCGGGAAACTTGATTTCGCGCTCGATGCCTTTGGCCCGCATGGTGCTCCGGATCTACCGCACTTCTCCGACCCGGTCCAAGAGCCGGGCGATGGCCCGGATGCCGTTGTAGAAGTGGCTGATGTTGAACTTCTCGTTGGGCGAGTGGAGCGCATCGTCGTTCAAGCCGAAGCCGAGCAGAAGAACCGGGACGCGAAGCACGTCGGTGAAGGTCGCGACGATGGGGATGGAACCCCCTTCGCGTACGCGCACCGGACGCTTGCCCCAGATGTCTTCCATCGCCGCCAGGGCCGCTTCGACGTACGGACCTTCGGTCGAGACGCCAACCGCCTGGCCGCCATGAAGGTATTCGACCTCGACCTTGACCCCGTGGGGGGCGATCGAGCGCACGTAGTCTTCGAACTGACGGGCGATCTTTTCCGGGTTCTGGTCAGGCACCAGGCGCATCGAGACTTTTGCGCCGCACCACGAGGGAAGGACGGTCTTCGCCCCTTTGGCCTGGTAGCCGCCGAACAGGCCGTGCACGTCGCAGGTCGGGCGGGCCCAAGTTCGCTCCCGCACCGTGTAGCCCTGTTCACCCCAAGTTTCGGTCAGCCCCAGCTCGGCGCAATACTCTTTCTCGTCGAAGGGGAGCTGCGCGAACTCCTCGCGCTCCCAGGCTTCGAGCGGCTTGACGTCATCGTAGAAGCCCGGGATCTGGATCTTGCCGGTTTCGCGATCCTGGAGCTGGGCGATGATGTGACCGAGAGCGTTCAATGGGTTTGCGACCCCGCCGCCGTAGGTTCCGGAGTGCAGGTCGCGCGCCGGCCCCGTGACTTTGATCTCCATGTAGGCGAGACCTTTGAGGCCGTAGACCAGCGACGGCTGGCCGGGTGCGTACATCGAGGAATCGGAGATCACCAGGCAGTCGCAGGCGAGTCTTTTGCCGCCGTCTTCGCGGACATAGCGGTCTATCGACTCGCCACCGGACTCCTCTTCGCCTTCGACGAGGAATTTGACGTTCACCGGCAGGGTACCGCGCTCTTTCAACATCGCGGCGACTCCCTTCACGTGAGCGAACGACTGGCCTTTGTCGTCGGTGGCGCCGCGCGCGTAGAGCTTGTCGCCCTCGACCGTCGGCTCGAACGGCGGGTTCTTCCACTCGGAGAGCGGATCGGCCGGCTGGACGTCGTAATGGCCGTAAAAGAGCACCGTGGGCTTGCCCGGGGCGCCGAGCCATTCGGCATAGACGAGAGGGTGGCCCTGGGTGGCGATCTTCTCGACGGTCAACCCCGCTTCGCGGAGCTTTCCGACCAGGAAGTCCGCGGCGCGGGAAACCTCGGCGGCGTATTCCGGATCGGTCGAGATCGAGGGGATGCGGATGTAGTCCTTCAGCTCTTCGAGGTAGCCCTCTTTCTCGGAGTCGATGCGGGCGAGGACGTCGGTCGATTCAAGGGCCATCGGTGAACGCTCCTAGTTCGTCGTAGGGTCGGGGAGTCTATCGCTACTTTTCGTCGTCGAACGAGCGGCCGGTCTTCTTCCAGTCGGAGAGGAAGCGATCGAGGCCGAGGTCGGTCAGCGGGTGTTTGTACAACTGCTCCAGAACCTTGAACGGAATCGTCACGACGTCCGCGCCGATTTGCGCCGCCTGCACGACGTGAATCGGGTGGCGGGCCGAGGCGACCAGTACCTGGGTCGCGAACTCGAAGTTCTGATAGATCCCGACGATATCCTCGATCAGCTTCATCCCTTCTTCGCCGACGTCATCGAGACGCCCGACGAACGGGGAGATGTAGGTGGCGCCGGCCTTGGCGGCAACCAGCGCCTGCGCCGCCGAGAAGCAGAGCGTCACGTTGGTCTTGGTTCCTTCGCCGCTGAGCGTGCGGACGAGCTTCAAACCCTGCGGGTTGAGCGGCACCTTGACCACCACGTTCTCGGCAAGCGCGGCGAGGCGGTGCGCCTGGTCGAGCATCTCGGCGTATTCGAGGGCGAGCACCTCGCCGGAGACCGGACCGGGCACGAGATTCGCGATTTCTTTGACCGTCGGCAGGTAGGGCTTGCCCTGCTTTGCAATCAGCGACGGGTTCGTGGTGACGCCGTCGATCATTCCCCAATCGAGGGCGGTCTTGATCTCTTCGACGTCGGCGGTATCGAGGAAGAACTGCATGGTCGTAGAAGCCTCCGCGCAAGGGTTTGCGCCGTTGCGGCGGAGGAGCGGCGGCGGGTGTGCCGCGCTCCTCCGAATTTGACCCTAGTTTACCGGCTCTTCCGGCTTGGGGCCGATTTCCCCCTCCAACAGCTCGTCCAGAGCGGTGATGG
>JBDTZG010000028.1:0-71868 GCA_040005235.1 Acidobacteriota bacterium
CGGCGCAGAGTGCTTCGGAATCGGCGATCCGACGCACCGCCAGGCGCGATAGATAGCGTGCGGCGAGCCGTGCTGCGGGTCCGCCTCCTGACGGTTCCCAGAGCTCGAAGCGCGGATAAAGGTCGCGCAGGAAGGCCAGGAGACCTCGGACCGTGTCGCGCGGGGCGATCAAATCGGGATGAATCTCGACGAACAGCGCCGGCTTTGCCTCGCGAAGCAGCCTGGCCGCGCCGCGCAGGACCGGACCCTCGAAGCCTTCGACGTCGATTTTGAGCAGGCCGAGCGGCGGCTCGATCAGGTCGTCCAGCCGCCGGAGCGGCACCTCGATCTCTCCGGATTCGGTGACCACGCCGTTGAGTCCGGGCGCGAGCCGCGCGAACCCGTGAACGTCGCCAGCTGCCACCGGGTGGATTCGAACGCACCCTTCGAGACGGTTTTCGCGCACGTTCAAGGCGAGGGTTTCGAGGTTGCCCGGTTCGGGCTCGAAGCAGTCGATCCGACCCGCCGGGCCGACGGCGCGGGCGAATAAGAGCATGTAGTAGCCGAGGTTCGCACCGACATCTGCGACGTGCATCCCCGGTCGGAGCAAGGCGGCGAGCAGATGGCGCTCCGCGATCATCCGCTCCCCTTCGAGCCAGATCAGCCGCTCGGTGCTTGAGCGGCCGACATCGACGACCAACGCGCCGCCCGCGAAAGGGCGGGCGAGCCGGGTTCCGGCAGAGGTTCCGGCGAACAGCGCCTCGGAGTAGGGCAGCGTGCGCAGGCGCCAAACGGCGGAGCGAAGGCGCGCCCAGCGAAGACGGAGAGGAGAGGGAAGGGGCATGGGGAATCGGGCTCGCGAACCCTATTGTGACTCAAGCCGGCGAGGCCCCGGCGGCCTGGTAGGCCGCGAGGCAACGCTCAGCGACCCGGCGCCAGGTGAACCGCTCCTCGACCGTGCGGCGGGCGGTGGCAGACATCCGGACCCAGAGAGCCGGGTCGTCGCGCAGAATGGCGATCGCGGCGGCGATTGCCGAGGGGTCGTTCGGCGGCACGAGGAGCCCGGATGCCCCGTCGTCTACGATCTCAGGCAGCGAAGCCGCGCGGCTCGCGATCACCGGTGTACCGCAGGCCATCGCCTCAACCAGAGCGAGACCGAACAGCTCATGGGCGCCGGCCGAGCCGTCTGGACCGACTGGGGTCGGGTGGACCAACGCCATCGCGCGGCCGAGCCGTTCGATCACCTCGGCGTCGGAGAGGCCCTGGAGAAAGGCGACCTCCTTGCCGGCGGCTAGGCTGCGCAGCCGGTTGAGATACTCCGCGTCGGCCACGCTTCCGATCACCTTGAGGGGTACGCCTTCGGGCAGCCCTTCGATCAGAAAATGGATGCCCTTGTGCGGCAGGATGCGGCCCAGGAAGACGACCGAACCGTCGTGTTCCGCCCGGCCGCGAGCCGGATAACGGTCGAGATCGACACCGCCGTACAACACCCGAGAGGCAGCCGTGGAATCCCCAGCCGCCGCATAGGCGGAGATCGGCAGCTCGGCGGCGATCCAGTGACCGATGTCGATCTGATAGCCGGGAGTCCAGCCGCCGCCGCCGAGATCGGAGACGAACACCGGCAGGCCGCGCCGGTGCCCCCAGCGGGCAGCCAGGAAGGTCGGCAGTACGTTTTTCTGAAAGCAGTGAATGGCGTCGGCACCGCGCAGCTCACGACCGAGCCACGGGGAGAATGGGGTCATCGGATCGCGCGTCCAGCTCCTGAGGATCGACCTTTCGAGGCCCGGTTCGGGTCGCTCGCGGAGCGCCCGGCTGCCGAAACTAATGAATCGGACCTCTGCCTCGCCGCTCCGTGCGAGCGCCCGCGTGACCTCCTCGGCGTAGCGTTCGCCGCCGCCGAGCACCGATTCGGGGGCGAAATAGGTCGGGCTCACGCAGCAGATCCTCAAGCGGGGCTCGCGCTCGATTCCATCTTGGCCAGCTCGAAGACCAGGAACCAAGCCGGAACGATCCATGCGAAGCGCCGTTCGTAGGCTTCCGGATGCCGGTTGGCCCAACGCGAGAATCGGCCGATCAGGCGCCCGGAGGGGAAAACCATCAGGCGGCTGACGATCTCGAAGCGGGCTTCGGAGTAGAAGTTCCAGCCCGACCGGTCGGTGAAGTAGTCGAACGAGAAGTAGCCGAGATGGTGGCGGTGGGTCGGATCGGTGAACGAGTTGGCGCACGAGAAATGGGGCGTGGTGATTTCGAGCACCCCGCCCGGCGCGAGCAGCCGGTGCGCCTCCTCGACGAACGCGACCAGGTCGCCCAGGTGCTCGACCACGTCGAAGGCATAGATCCGCTCGAAATGGCCCGCTGGAAGCGGGTAGGGCGGGCGGTCGAGATCCCAGACCAGGTCGGGTGCGACGCTTGCCACGCGATCGACGTTCCACGCCTCCGGAATTTTGCGCCGTCCGCATCCGAGGTTGAGCCGCTTGGGAAGATCGCTCATCGTCGCCATCGTACCGATTCTGGGCTCACTATCGAAGGCGGCCCGCCCTTGGCCCTCAATGCCACGAAGCCCACGCGGGCCTCCGGATTCCCACGACGAAGATCGCGAGCTGGAACACGATCCCGGCGGTGGCGCCGCCGACTTGAAACCAGATCACTCCGGCTGTGGTCGAAAGGTGAAGAGTTGCGACCAGCGCGGCTTGCACCGAGACCTCACCCGCAAGCGCCGCGGCTTGCAGGCGCGTCCAGCCGCGGGAGAGGTTGACGTTCGCGACGAATGCACCGAGCACGGAGAGCCCGGCGCCCGCAATCAACAGCAGCAGCTCGTGCCGAAGCCCCCGGTAGTGGGGGCCGAGGACCGCAAGGAAGAGGTTCGGCAGGAGTGCGGCCGAGAGCCATAAGCTCCCCGCCAGGGCCGCGAGCAGCGCGCCATAGCGGAGAAAGCTCGCGACGAAGCTGCGCGGATCGGCGATCCCCGCCAAGCGCGGCACGAGGATCGCGCCCGAGAGGCCGGAGAGCAGTCCGACGATCATGGCAAGGCGGCCCAGCGCACCGACCTCGGCGATGCTCCGCGTGTTGCCGAAGGTCGCGGCGAGCCAAATCACCAGAGGGCCTTGGACGGCGAAGTAGAGCGCGCTCGGAAGAGTCGGCAACAGGTAACGGCCGACCGCTCTCTTCGCCAGCTTCCGGCCGGCCGGCTCGCCGCGTTCCGGATGGGCGGCGGATGAATCGGCGAGCGCGAGCACCAGGATCGCCGCGAGGGCGCCCACCGCGAGCGCGGCGAGCGAGGAGAGGCGGGCGAGGACCACCAAGAGCCCGATTACCCCCAGGCGCAGAAGTCCGCCGCCCAGCTCAGCACGGTAAGCCGCGCCGTAGCGAGCCGCAAGGCGCAGCAGGACCAGCCGGATCGATGAGCCGATCTGGCACCAGACGGTGACCAGGACGATTCCCGCCGCTGCGAGCGACTCGGCGCGGCCGAATCCGCGTGCCGCGCCGACGAACGGGGCCGCGACCAGGAAGGCGACCGATCCGACGGCGAAGGCGGTCCGGCGCAGTTCGAGCACCGCGCCGACGTAGTCGGCGAACCGCTCGCCGCGCGATTCGGCACCGCGGTAGAAGTGGAGTAGCGAAGAGGTGCTTCCGAGGTCGGAAGCGATGGCGAGCAGAGCGGTGACCGAAGAGGCGAGGGTGTAGAGCGCGAAATCGCCCACGGTCAGATGCCGAACCACCAGGATGCCGGCGAGGACCCCGGCGAGCTGGGTCAGGCTCTGCGCGGTGAAATAAGCGCCGAGCAAGCCGATCCAACGCTTAACCCGCGACGGCCCTTCTGTCATCGCGGGCTCCAGACGGCTTCTCGACTAGAATTCGACTCATGTATGAACCAAACGTCGCTGCGCTGCTGGCGAGACTGCAGCCGGACGACCTGGTGCTCGACATCGGCGGTTGGGCCTGTCCGTTCAACCGGGCGCAGTGGGTGCTCGACGCCGAGCCCTACGAGACGCGGGGGTTTTACCGCACCTTTGGCGGCAATGCGTACCAAGGGGGAGAGAAGGAGTGGTTTTCCGCCGACACCTGGGTCCGCCACGACATCTGCGGCCGGGCTCCGTTCCCTTTTCCCGACAAGCATTTCGACTTCGTGATCTGTTCGCACACCTTGGAGGACATTCGAGATCCGATCGGGGTGTGCGCCGAGATCGTGCGGGTCGGAAAGCGCGGCTATATCGAGGTGCCGTCGCGCGCCTTTGAATCGACCCATGGCATGGAACAGCCGAACCTCACCGGCCTGTCGCATCACCGTTGGCTGATCGAGATCGGCGAGAAGCGGATCGACTTCCTCCAGAAGTATGGATTGATCCACGACTGGCGCTACAGCCTGCCCCGCTCTTATCGAAAGCGGTTGAGCGAGGAGGGGGCGGTGCAGTGGCTCTGGTGGGAGGGCGACTTCGCATTCCGCGAGGTGGGCCTCCACGGCATGGCCGAGGTCGAGGCCGAGCTCTCGCGGTATGTCCGTGCGACCTGTCCTCATCCGGCCTGGAAGCTCGCATTGGACCACCAGCGCCGCCGGGCGTCGCATCTCGCCCGCCGCGTGCGGGCCGTTGCCGGCTCGTAGAGCGACCGGCCGGTCGCCGCTCGATCCCGGTACGGCCGGACTCAAACCCCGACCTCGACGCCGAACCCTGCGAGCACGCGCAAAGCCAATCGGCGCGACTGCTCGCCGTGGTTGCGAGCGCCGCGAGCCAAGTCCGTCCGCTCGGGTTCCAGCCATTCCATCACCGGGATATAGAAGCCCGATTTCGCCCGGTCGAACAGGGCGGCTGGCAGCTCAGGGGCGACGCTCCGCACCAGAGCGCCCTTGCCGCGGCTCTTGGCGGGTTCGAACCCGCGGGCGCCGAAGCCGGACTCCAGGACCGGATCGACCAGCGGCACGCGCAGCTCCAACGAGTGCGCCATCGAGGCCCAGTCCGAGTCTCGAAGCAGCTGGTTGCGCATGTAGAGCCGCGTCTCCAGGCGGTGGACGGCGGTCCAGCTGTTCGAGCGGGCGGGCTTCCAGTCCGCCAGGGCCCGCTTGGCATCCGCCGCCGGATCGTAGGCGGCGAGCGCCTCGGCGGCGGTTTGCCGTCCGAGGATTGTGGGAAGGTCTTCCGCCAAGAACAGCCCGCGAAAAAGCGCATACGCCCCGGCGAGCCCGGGACCGGTCCGGCCGAGCGCCGCGAGCTTCGGCTGGCCGCGCCGTAGGGCGAGCGCCGCGGTCAGCTCGCGTGGGGCGAGGCGGGCGAAAGGTGCTGCAAGGGCAAGCCGCGGTACCTGGCGGAAGCTGGGGTAGCTGCCGAACAGCTCGTCGCCGCCCAAGCCGGAGAGGGCGACTTTAATCCCCGCCTCGCGGGCGGCGCGGGCGACCACGAAGGTGTTGAACCCGTCGATCGACGGCTGGTCCATCGCGGCGAGCGCCGCCTCCCAAAGGTCGAGAAAGTTCTCGCGGTCGATCCGGGCGATCGCGTGCGGCAGGCCGAGGGTGCGGGCGACCTCCGCGGCGAGCGGCACCTCGTCGAGCGGCGTGCCTGCCAGGCGATCGAACGAAACGGTGAACGCACGCGGTGGTGGAACACCGGAGGCTTTCGCCTCGCGGGCCGCGAGCGCCGCGATCAGCCCGGAATCGAGTCCGGCGGAGAGGAACACGGCGACCGGCACGTCCGAGACCAGATGAGCCCGCACGGCGTCGGCGAGCAGATCGGCCGGCGCCCTCGGCACATCCGGTGGGGGAACCTCCGCCGACTCGGCGCTCGGAAAATAAGCGACCGGCGCGCCGGGATCGCCGTCCCGGGCGATCTGATAACTCCCGGCGGGAAGCGCCTTCACCCCGCGGCGGATCGTCCAGGGTTCCGGCACGGAGCCCCAGAGCAGGAAGCCCGCGACGGCGGCCGGCTCGACGGCGAGCGAGATTCCGCCGCCCGCTTCGAGCGCTTTCACCTGCGAGGCGAAGCGGAGCGTGCCCCCTTCGGTCGAAAGATAGAGCGGCTTGATCCCAAACGGGTCGCGGGCCAGCAACAGCTCACCGGTCGCCCCGTCCCAGAGCGCCAGGGCGAACATGCCGCGGAGTCTCGGCAACATCCGCTCGCGATCCCGGCGCCAGAGCGTGAGGATCACCTCAGTGTCGCTTTCCGAACGAAAGCGAACGCCGTCGCGTTCCAGTTCGGCGCGCAACTGCCGGAAGTTATAGATCTCGCCGTTCAGGATCAGTTGGCAGCGCCCGTCCGCCGAAGCCATCGGCTGGGCGCCCGCCGCCGAAAGATCGAGGATCGCAAGCCGGCGGTGCCCGAGGGCGACCCGGCCGTCGGGGGAAATCCAGCGCCCCTCGCCGTCCGGCCCGCGCCGGGCGAGCGCGGCGGATGTGCGATCGAGCTCATCCGGATCGAGCGCCGGAGCGTGGGACGCGAAACGGAACAAGCCGTGGAGACCGCACATCGTTCAGCTTTTCCGCCGGCTCGATCCGGTCAATGGGCCAGCTCGGGATCGCGCCGCGCGGCGAAGATGTAGCCTACGGTCATCAGCCGGGTCTCAAGGCCCACCGCCCGCAACGCACGCCGCGCCAGGCGCTGCGGCAGGCGGGGCGAAAGGCCTTCGCTCGGCACCGCTTCGTCGATGACGAACCCGCCGCAGCGGAGGAGATATTCAAGCTCGGCCCGGGTGTAGGCGATCTCGGTCGTTCCGGTCGCCCGGGAGATCGCGATGCCCTGGTTGCGCCGGCCGGCGATCTCGCGGGGGAGAGCGGGAGTTTCGAGGACGAATAGCGTCCCGGTCGGCTTGAGCATCCGGAACGCCTCGCGGAGCACTCGGATCGGCGCCAGGGCGTGGTGGATCGCCGCGATCAGGAACATCGCGTCGTAGGTCGCATCGGGGCGGGGTACCCGTTCGAAGGTGCTCGCGAGTAGGCGGACCTTCTCCCGCTCACCGTCGCAGACCGCGAGCATCCGGCTGCCGGTCCCGGCGAGAAACGAGGGGGCCAAGTCGATCGCCGTCACCTCTTCGACCGCCGGTACGCGCGACAGGCGGGCGGTCGCCCAGCAGGTCCCGGCGCCTAGATCCAGAACCCTACCGTGGACTCTCGGTCCGAGACGGGGATGGGCGAGCAACTGTTCGAGCTGCGGCATGCTCCCCGGCTCGTAGGCCGCGATCACGTTCAGCCAGGGCTCGGCGTGCGGCCCTGGAACCGCTGCCGCCGCGCGATCCGCCGAGCCGTCCTCGTACTGCAGGTACTCGGGATACTCGGGGTCGCGCGGCGTCGGGACGGTGCCGATCTCGACTTCGAGCGCTCCGGTCTGCGGTGGGGTCATGGTTCGTTTCTCCAGAACGGGATTCTCGGGGCTGCCTTAGGGGCGCGGTCCCGCCAACCGATCGAGATGTCCGGCCAGCCGGTCCCGAAACCGGGCATATCTGAATTCCCGTTCCCAGCGGATCTTACCGGCTGCGCCCATCCTGCGGCCGATCTCGGGTGACCCCAGCAACTGCGCGAGCGCCGCGGCCAGCTCTTGAACGTCCGAGGGATCGACCAACCGGCCGGTTTCGCCGTCTTCCACCACCTCTGCGGCGGCGGTTCCGCGCACCGCGAGGCAGGGCCGGCCGGAGCGCATCGCCTCCAGGTAAACCAGCCCGAACCCCTCGCCCCGGCTGGGCATCGCGAGCAGCGCCGCCCGCTCGTAGAGCACGGCGAGGGTCGCCTCGGAGACGAAGCCGGTGAAGAACACCCGGTCGGCGACCCCAAGTGCGGCGGCTTTCGCTTCGAGCCGCGCCCGGTCGTCGCCCCCGCCCGCAATCACCAGGCGCGCATCGGCCACCTCGCGCGAGACCGCGGGGAGCGCTTCGAGCAATTCGTCGTGCCCCTTGTAGCGTTCGCTCGCCGCCATCCGGCCGACGATCAGGGCGAACCCTTCGCCCGCCCGCTCGACCCGGGAAAGGTCGACTCCCCCCTCCGGCGTTCGCTCTTCGAGCGCGAGCGGCAGGATCTCGGCGTTCAACCCCGGATGGATCTCGCGCGCCCGGGCCAGGGTGTAGGCCGAGATCGAAAGCCGGAGCGCCGCGCCGGCAAGCGCCCGCTGCCGCGCCGGTTCGAGCGGGCGCCAGACCTCGATGCCATAGAGCATGACCAGGTAGGGCGTGCGGAGCGGAGCGGGGAGCAGCGCCTGGGTGCGGGCGAGGCCGAGCAAGTCGAACAGCAGCGCCGGGCGGCGAGCGGAGAGCTCGGCGCCCCAGGTGGCCGCGGCGAGCCGGCCGAAGCTCCGCCCGAAGAATCGCTTCCGCCCCGGCAGGCCATTCGGAAAGGTCGCGTTCAGAGCGTCGTCCAGCGCGGAGCCGGGAGAGCCGAGGGCCAGAAAATCAGCGCTCACCCCGCGCGCGAGCGCCCATTCCGCCGCGGCACGCGCGATTAGCCGGCCGGCGAGCGCGCGGCCGCCGCCGTCGAGCTCGATCCCGGCGGAGACGAGCGTCAGGTCGCGCCGTCGGCCGGGCGGGAAGGGGGAGGGGCTCTCGGGCATTCTCGGGGGAGGCTGGATCGATCCGGTGGAATCCTCGCAGATGGCGCCGGTTCGGGGAAGCCGTGCAATCATTCGGGTCTATGTCCTCGCATTGGATTCTCGCGGTCATGGAGATTCTTTGGGTGTTCGGCATCGGGCTCTGGATCGTGCTCGAAAAGCGGAGCCCGGTCTCAACACTCGCCTGGGTCTTCGGTATGGCGTTTCTGCCCATTATCGGTTTCGTGGTCTATCTTTTGCTCGGCCCTCGCCGCATCGAGCGCAAGCGGAAGAAATACCTGACCGCGCGCGCCCTGCGCGGAGATGAGGCCGCGCTACGCCACCTGCCGGCGGTCTCGTCGGACGTCATCCGTCAGGTGCGCCTGGCGGCGGCTTCCAGCGCGCCGCTTCACGTCGCGAACGAGCTTCAGATTTTCCAGGACGGTCCCCAGCTGTTCGCCGCGATGGACCAGGCGATCGCAGCCGCGCGCCACCACGTCCACCTGGAGTACTACATCTGGGAACCCGATAACCTGGGCCGCGAGCTTCGCGATCGGTTGATCGAGCGCGCCCGGGCGGGGATCGAGGTCCGGCTGCTGGTCGATGCGCTCGGTTCGCCGCGCGCGGATCGGAAGTTTTTCGAGGAGCTGACCAAGGCCGGCGGCGAGGTCGCGTTCTTCAACCCGCCCCGCTTCTACCTGCCGAGCTTCCGCTTCCTCAATTTCCGCACCCACCGGAAAATCGTGGTCGTCGACGGCGCGGTCGCCTTTTCGGGCGGCATGAACGTCTCGGTCACCCACACCTCCGGGTCGTCCGGAGAGGTCGCCTGGCGCGACACCCACCTGCGGCTCGCCGGTCCGGCGGTCTGGGGGCTGCAGATGGCGTTCCTCGACGACTGGCAGTTCGCGGCCCACTGCTCGCCGCAGGGCGCGGCCTACTTTCCGTGCCTCGCGGTGGGGGAGGGACCGAACACCTACGTTCAGGTGGTGGCCTCCGGCCCCGACCGCTCGACCTACCCGATCCACGAGCTGGTGGTCTCTGCGATCTCGGCGGCGGATGAGCGGGTGTGGATCGTCTCCCCCTACCTGGTCCCCGATGAGGCACTGCTAACCGCGCTCAAAACCGCCGGCCATCGCGGCGTGGATGTCCAAATCCTCGTGCCGTGCCACGGCGACAGCGGCCTGGTCACCGCCGCCATGCGCTCGTTCTTCGACGAGATGCTCGAAAGCGGCGTCAAACTCTTTGAGTACCTGCCCGGCATGCACCACGCGAAGACCCTGATCGTCGATGACGAGCTGGCGATCGTCGGCACCGCCAACCTCGACAACCGGAGCTTCCGGCTGAACTTCGAGGTCGTGGTGGCGATCCACGGCGGCGTTCGAACGGAGGAGCTGGCGCTCTCGTTCGAAAACGACCTCAAGAAGGCCCGCCCGATCACCGCGGAGAGCCGGTCGGCCCTGCCGTTCCCGCGGCGTCTCGCCGAGGCGAGCGCCCGGCTGTTCGCGCCGGTTCTCTGAGGGAAGCGTTTCCTCACCGATTCCTCACCGAGATTTCGCCCCTGGCGCCCGAGTGGGGAGTTAGGCTTGCCGCCAACCAACAAGGAGCCGCTCGATGACCCCACCGATTCACATCACCGCCGTGGGCCAGATCGCCTGGTCGGTCAAGAATCTGGACGCCGCCACCGCGTTCTACCGCGACGTGGTCGGCCTCAAGTTTCTCTTTAGAGCGCCCCCTGGCCTGTCGTTCTTCGACTGCGGCGGCGTGCGCCTGATGCTTTCGGCCGAAGAGTCGAGCGGCGCCGCGGCGGGCGACACGTTTCTCTATTTTTCCACCGGCGACATCGAAGGGGCGACCGCGGCGCTCGAAGCGGGAGGGGCGGCGATCGTCCAAAAGCCGCACGCGGTGGCGGACCTGGGCGACCGGGTTCTCTGGCTCGCCGTCTTCCATGACTCCGAGGGGCGGGTGCAGCACCTGATGAGCGAGGTGCCGAAAGGGTAGGACCTGGCGTTAGCTTGTTTCGGCCCATTCCTTCAGGGAACGCCGGTGGACGGCATGCAGATTGGCGTTCGTAACGTCCAGCGTCGTCACCTTCGAAAGGTGAAAGCCGGTCGCCAGGAGCGTTTCGATCAGCTCCGCCAGCGGATAGACCGCGGGGTGATACTCGATCGCCATCGAATCGATCCGGTCGAGCAGGGCGGGGTCGAGCGAGCGGAGGATCGCGAGCTCGCTCCCTTCGCAGTCGAGCTTGAGCAGCCGGATCCGCTCCAGGCCGAATTCCTCGATCACCGCGGGGAGCGAGCGGACCCGCACCTCCGTCCGCCCTGTAATCGGCAAAGTCGCGGCCAGCTCGGGATGGAGCGTGCTGGTCCCGCCGCCCAGGACCGGGCTGATCAGCAGCTCCGCGCGTCCCTCCTGTCCGGAGATCGCCTCAGGGAAAGTGCGCACCCGGTCCGCCAGGCCGTTGGCGGCGACGTTCTGCACCATCAGCTCGTAGACCTGCGGAGCGGGCTCGAAGGCGTAGACCCGCGCCCCGTGGTAGGCGAACCAGCAGGCCGCGAAACCGTGGTTCGCGCCCACGTCCAGCACCACGTCGCCAGGGCGCAAAGGGGCGGTTTCGATGTCGTAGACCCGCGAGTGGCAGATCTCGCCCAGCATCCGGTCCGCCCCGCGGAGGCACCGGAAGTGCAGCCCCGTGCGCCGGTCGATGACGGTGACCATCTCTCGGCCGAGGGCGCGTTGCGCGAGCAGGCTGAACGGCCGGCGATAGTTGTGGACCGCCTTGGCGATGCGATACAGGCGGGCCGGGAGGCTCATGAAAGGTCGGCGTCCGCCGCGAACAGATCCGCGAGCAGCACCACCCGGCGGGCGAGCGAGGTGAGATCGAGGAACTCTTCTCGCGTGTGCATACCGCCGCCCACCGGGCCGAGGCCGTCGAGGACCGGGACGCGGCCGGGGTCGGGGAGAAAGTTGGGAAACGAGATCCCGCCGCGGTCGTCCTCGACTTCGAGCGTCCAGCCGCGGGAGGCGGCGAGGGCGACCGCCCGGTCGCACCAGGAGCGCTGCGGGCCATGCGGATCGACCGGTGGCACGGTGTGGCCGATCGCCAGATCGAGGACGGTCCCCGTCTCCTCACCGATCTTCGTCGCGAGCGCCGCCAGATCCTCCGCGATCTTCTCTCCCTCCGCGGTGCGTAGAAAGCGAAACTCCCCCTCGGCGATCGCATGCTCGGGGACGACGTTCAAGCGCGACTCGGTGCCCAGCAGGGCGGCGTTGGCCGCCGGATCGGAGACGAATCCTGCATCGCCCGCGATCAGGCGGCCGACGTTGATCGTCGGACCTCCCCCGGGCGCCGAAAGAGCCTCGGCCTCGGCGCACCAGCGGGCCGCGGCGATCAGAGCCGAGTGCCCCTGCCAGTAGTGGAGCCCCGAGTGGGCGGGGGTGCCCGTGGCGGCGAGGCGCCAGTTGCGCATGCCACGCCGGCCGGCGACCATCGTCTCCGACCCCTCTCGCGGCTCACCCGGTTCGAGCACCCAGACCGCCCGCGCCGAGGCGCCCCAGCGGGCGGTCGCTTCGCGCGACAGCACGCCCCCCACTTCCTCGTCCGGCACCACGACCAAATGGATGTCGGCCGGCGGAGCGATGCCGCGCCGGGCGAGCAGGTCGAGCGCGCCGATCAGGGTCGCCAAGCCCCCCTTCATGTCGATCGCGCCGGTCGCGAGCAAGCGACCGTCCTGGCGCACGGGAGGAATCGCGGAGAGCACCGTATCCATGTGGCCAAGCAGCAGCAGGCAGGGGGCGTCGTTTCGCGCCGCCGCGGGGCCGCGGGCGTGGAGCACCGGCAGCGTCGTCTCGCCCACCTGCCGCGGCTCGATCTCGACCGCCAGCCCGCGCGCTTCGAGCGCCTCGCGGAGGAACGCGGCGACCCGCTCCAGCCCCTGCTGATCGACGCTCGGCGAAGAAAGCGCCGCAAGCTCGGTGAGGAAGGCGAGGGTGGAGGCGAACAGGTCCGGCGGCAACAGCGGGTCGACGGTTTTGTCGGTCGGATCGGCCAGATCGGTCATGGGGCTAGCGTATCGCGCCCCGGCCCTCGAACGCCCCGGTGGCGAGCACCTGGCGCCAGAGGCGACGCCAGGCGAACCAGGTGTGGCCGCCATGCGTGTGGAGCACGCGATCGGGAGGCAGCAGCGAGGCGAGCAGGCGGTGCCCCCGGCGCAGACGGTCGGAATCGCCGAATCCAAGCAGCAGCGGAGGGCGCTCTGCTCCCGGGGTCTCAAACCCTTGGAACCACACCCAGAGCCGCCGCAGATCGCGCGGCTCGGGTGGAGCCGCGGGATGCCATTTGCGCGGGCCGCCGGCTTTCTCGATCTCGTCCAAAATCGGATCGTCGCCCAGGTAGGGGGAAAGGAGGACCAACCCTTCTACCTCCCCGGGTCGGTCGCAGGCGTAGAGCGACGCGCCCAAACCGCCGAGCGAGATCCCGACGAGCCAGATCTTCTCGACCCCGCGGGCGCGGGCCGGCGCGATCACGTCCTGATGGAGACGCTCGACGATCGAGCCGTCGGCGAAATAACCGAAATGGCTTTCGACCGCGATCACCTCGCACGGAGATCCGCTGTCGCGGAACGCTTTCAGGAAGCCGCCCTTGTGGAAGAAGTCTTCTTTATGGTCGCCGAGACCGGGCAGGAAGACGACCAGGCATCGGCCGCCCGGCGCGCCGGGCAGGTCGGCGGTGGGGATTGGCACGGTGGTCGGCCCCGGTCGCGGTGGGCAGCCGGCGAGGATCAGCGCGGCGAGCAATCCCCAGATCGTTCGTAGGCTCACGGTCGTTCCTTTTCCGGCAAGACGTCCGGCCACCAGCCGCCCGGTTGGTTGAGCGGCAGAGGGCAGCGATCGACGATGTGCAGCTCGTGGAGCATTCTGTGGTCGGAGCGGAGCGCCAGATCCAACCCTTTCCGCCCGGCGCAGCGGTAATGGGTGGCGCCGAACGTCTGGGCGACCAGGAGCAACAGGGCGACCGGCGCCGCGACCCGGAGCGCCAGCTGGACCCGCTGTGCATGCCGGGTCCGGAGGAGCGAATTCAGCCACAAAAGCGGCGGCAGCACCGCGGCGTGGAGGATCACCAGCCCCTGCCAGTTCATCACCGTGGTCGGCGCTCCGCAGTAGACGACCACGGCGGCGAGAAACGTCCACGCCGCGTACTCTTCGAGAAAGCGGCGGCCGCTCTTGCGAAGCACCGCGGGCGGCACCCGCCGACGCCAGCCGCGCCGGACGATCTTTTTGCCCAGGCGGAGATTCGCGATCAGCACCGCAATCATCGTCAACGCGCCGAGCGCGCCGAGCCCCTGGGCGAGCGGTGTCAGCCACGCGTCCATTCCGGGACCGAAATCGGGGGTGAAATCAAACACCGCCATCTTCCCGCCGATCGACAAGCTCGCATGGCGCAGCCAGTAGAGCAACCCGCGCAGCAGGGGGAAGACATAAATCAGCCCGCGGAACAGGAACCCCTGGTTCGCAGCGGAGATCTCCGGATGGGCCCCGAGGGCAAGAACCCAGGGGACGAGCGGCAGGGCTCCGAGAGCGATCCCGAGCACCACCCCCGGCCAGTGCGGTCGAAACGCGCGACGCAGCCAGAGCAGGCCGACAGAGCCGAGCAACAGCAGCGCCGAGGGGTGGATCTGAAACGACAGGACAATGCTTGCCGCGAGCACCAGCGACGCGAAGAACGAAGCCTTCTCGCGCTGGCGCCGGATCGACCACAGGTGGAGCGCGCCGAACAGGAACAGGTAGTTCGGATTCCACAAGAAAGCCGAGTGGTAGAGCCGCCACGGGTTCAGCCAATAGAGCAGGGCGAAAGGCAGGCGGGCGCGCGACCCCAGATCGCGATGGACGATCCGGTCGAGCAGCGCGTAGGCGGCGACGTGGAACAGCAGAATCAAGACGGTCGGCGCTCGGTGGTCGCGCCAAAGGTAGAGCGGCAGGGCGACCAGCAGGGTGGTGAATCCGCCCGCGGCATTGCCGCCGCTCGACAGCGGATTGCCGAACGGGATGAAGACCTGATCGACCACCAGCAGCCAGCCGCGGGCGAGCAGATTTAGCTGGTCCCCTCCGACCTGACTGCGGAGCAACATAGCGATCGAGATCGCGAGCCCGGACAGAAAGCTAGCCGCGAGCAGCGCGCGTTCCCGTGGGGTCGTTTCCTGCCGAGGAGATGCTGCTTCGCGCGCCATGCCCGCCGAGGATAGCGCAGGCACTCGGAAGGGCACCGGACGCACAGGAGAGAGCCCCGGCGCCACGATAAGATCGAGGTAGCCGTGGAAAAACTCCGCCGACTCCTGCCGGGCTTCCTCGGCCTCGCGCTCTACGCCCTGCTGGCGACGCTTTTCCTCCGTCCGATCTGGCGGGTCTATTCCGATCACATCGCCCCTGGCCCGGGCGATCCGATTCTCAATATCTACTTCTTGAAGTGGGGGATGCATCAGATCGGGCTTGGTCTGCCGAACGTCTGGGATGCGAACTTCTTCTTTCCTATGAAGGGCACGCTCACGCTTTCGGACCATCTGCTCGGTCCGGCGCTCCAGCTGTTTCTGCTCCGGCCGCTCGTCCCGAGCGCGATCGTCGGTTACAACCTGTTGCTCTGGAGCTCGTTCGTGCTCACCGGAGCCTCGACCGCCTGGGTGCTTCGGCAGACGGGCTGCTCGCGGCCGGCCGCGTTCCTGGGCGGCGCGCTGTTCGCGTTTTGCCCCTACCGCTGGAGTCAGCTCTGGCACCTCCAGGTGTTGCTGATGCAATGGCTGCCGCTCACGCTCTGGAGCTTCGACCGGCTGCTCGCCGAACGGACGCCGCGCCGGGCGGGTCTGTTTCTGCTTTTTTACCTGCTCCACGTGACCGGCGGGGCCTATCTTGCCTACATGGTCCACGTTCCGCTCGCGGCGCTGCTGCTGGTGCGGCTCGCTCGCCCAACCGAACGGCGCGAGTTGTTTTCGCCCCGCTCGCTGCGAATCCTGGGTGTCACGGCCGTCGCGGCGCTGCTGATGATCGGCGCGATCTTCGCCCCTTACGTGCGCTTTTCCCACGCCAACAAGCTCGAACGAAACGTGACCGACGTCGTGAGTGTCGGCGGCGCTTTCGCGAGCTATCTCTCGCCCGCGATGGGGGCCACGTACTTCGACGGCGGAACCAAGTATCTGCTGCGCAGGCGGGCTCCGAGCCTCGAAGGGGCGCTCACGCGGAATGAAAATTCACTCTTCCCCGGCTTCCTGGCCCTCGGATTCGGGCTCGCCGCGCTCCTGGCGGTGCGGGGTCGCCCGGCCGGGGAAATCCCCTGGTGGCGCCGACAGCCTCCTTCGGCGTGGACCGCGGCGGGGCTCTTGGCTGCCGCGGTCGCGGCTCTGGCGATCGGGGACCACCTTACCCTCCGCGGTCCCGGGTACGGCCCGCTTCCCGCGGAGGGTGTCTGGTGGGGCGTCGGGCTGGCCGCGTTGGCGGGGCTTGCCGGAGCGCTCTGGGTGCGGCATCGCGCGGGTGCTCCTCCTCTGCTCGATCGCTCCCGGCTGCCCCCCGAAACCGCCGACTGGTGGCTCGGCCTGGCGCTCGGCGGAGGGGTTTCGCTCCTCCTCTCGCTGCCGGCCATCTACATCCCGGCGATGCGCCTTCTGCCCGGGCTTTCCGGCATGCGGGTCTCCGCCCGGTTCGGCCTTTTCGTGGTCTTCA
Source organism: Acidobacteriota bacterium (assembly GCA_040005235.1). Classification (GTDB taxonomy): domain Bacteria; phylum Acidobacteriota; class Thermoanaerobaculia; order Multivoradales; family UBA5704; genus DASYKS01. The sequence goes on from JBDTZG010000028.1 coordinate 16,185, forward strand.
CGCTCGCCGCCTTTGCCGCGCGCGGGGTCGATGCGGCGGCCGTCCAAATCTCGGCGGCGATCGGGAGCCAGAAAGCAAAACGACTCGCGCTTGGGGCGTTCGGGGTGCTGATCGCGATGGTCGCTTGCTTCGAGCTCGGCCCCAACGGCGTCCGCTGGATGCGGGTGCTCAAAGAGGCCGAGTTTCCTCCGGTCTACGGCTGGCTCGCGAACCGGCCCGAAGTGTTGGCGGTCGCCGAGATCCCGATGTTTGCGACCCCGTCCGAGACCTCGTACATGTATTACTCGACCGCCCATTGGAAGCCGCTCGCGAACGGTTTTTCAGGCTACGACCCGCCGATCCATCGAGAGCTTGCGGCGCAGTTACGCACGGTACCGAGCCCCGCCGGCTTGGAACGGTTGCGCCAGTTGGGGGTCACTCACCTGGTGGTCCACGCGGGCAATCGCCGGGCGCATCTCACCGAGGCGGATCTCGACCTTTGGACGATGCGCATGAACGGCGAGGTCGAGCGCGTGTTTTCGGCGCCGCCGGATTTCGTCTACGCGATCAAGCTCCCGAGCGACAGGAAGCCGAACCTCGCCGGTTGGTGAAAATCGGGAGGATCGGCGAGGGTCGGCGACCAGGCGGAAAACTCGTGCGGAGTGTTCGGCGGGTTCGGCGGGCGTTCGATCCGATAGAAGTTCGCGCGCAGCAGCTCCGGAAGGGACTCCGGACCGATGAGCGAAGCCCACGGCAGCACCAGAACCGCCCACCAATCCTGCTCGCCGACGCCCGTGTGAAGCAGATCGGTGCTTCCCGCGCCCCAGCGGATGTCCGGGCAGTTCCAGGCGGTCTCTACCTTTAGATCCTCGCGCCGGCCGGTCGGGTTCTCTACGCGCGCATCGAACAGCGCGCCGCGGGGGCTTACCTCGAATTCGAAGTACCGGCGCGGATCGTTGGCTCCGAAAGCCAGAAACAGCTCGACCACCTCTTCCTGCCAGAGCGGATCGTCTCGCTCGGTGAAGGTCCCCCAGGCCGCGCGATCCGCGCAGTCAAAGCGCACGGCGAGGCCGAACCGGTCGCGGCAGACGCGCACCGCCGTTTTCCAGATTGCGGCGCCGCCGGCGTCGGAACGGAGGAGCGGCGGCAACCGGGGAATGTGCTCCCAGGCCCAAAGGCCGACGACCGCATCGTCGTCGAGCGGTAGAGGCGCCATCGGTACGCGCCAGCGCGGCAAGGGAATCGTCATAGTGGTAGGCCCAACCTATTTGTAATAGCTTCTCACCCAATTGTCACCGCTTTTTCGTCCGTTTTCCCAAGAGGAGAGATCGGCCATGAAGTTCCTTCGTACCCTCGGCCTCGTCGCGGGGCTCGCTTGGCTCGGTTCGGCAACCCTGTCGGCCCAAACCACCGGTTCGATCGTCGGCCGGGTGATCGACGAGAGCGGCGCGCCGCTGCCGGGGACCGCGGTCGAAGCGACCAGTCCGTCGCTCCAAGGAACGCGCTCTGCGACCGCCGACGCCAACGGCGACTACCGCCTGACCCTCCTGCCACCGGGCAGTTACACCGTGACCGCGAACCTCCAAGGTTTCGCACCCGAATCGCGCCAGGCTGTGGCCGTGGGGCTCGACAAAGGAACGACGATCGATCTGGCGCTCCGGGTGACGGCGTCCGACGAGATCACCGTGACCGGCGAAGCGCCGGTGATCGACTCGACCTCGACCACCCTCGGTACCAGCCTCGACATCCGCGCCATCCAGACCCTCCCCACGGCGCGCAACTATTCGTCGGTGGTGCAGATCACCCCTGGCGCCTCCTCTGACGCTAACCCGGAAAACCAGGGGCAGACGACGATCTCGGTCTACGGCTCTTCCGGTGCCGAAAACGTCTTCTACATCGACGGCGTGAACACCACAGGGGTCGAATACGGCTTCCAGGGCAAGGAGCTGAACTTCGAGTTCATCGAGGCGATCGACGTGAAGACCGGCGGATACCAGGCGGAGTTCGGCCGCGCGACCGGCGGGGTGATCAACGTCGTCACCAAATCGGGCGGCAACGAATTTCATGGCGATCTGTTCGGCTACCTGGATAACGACTCGCTCCAGTCGAGTCCCGACCCGATCGTCTCGACCGGTGGCACGGTCGAAGGCTTCTCGCGGAAAGACTACGGCATCGGTCTCGGCGGCTTTTTGAAGAAGGACAAGCTCTGGTTCTTCGCTGCCTACGACAAGGTGAGCAACACGCTCACCAGCGCGCTGCCGGCCGGCCCGCGGTCGGGCCAGGAGGTCGATTCCGACTCCGATCGAAAGCTCGGCGCGGCGAAGGTCACATACCGCTTGACCGAGAGCCAGTCGCTGATCGGCAGTTTCTTCCAGGACCCGCGCGAGGACACCGGCGCGATCAACGATTCGAGCCATGCCCTGAACGGCGATCCCGACACCTACACCGGCCGGATCGAGCTGGGAGGCAAGGACTATGCCTTGCGCTACCAGGGCATCGTCGCCTCCGAATGGGTTCTCACGGGGCAGGTCGCGCGGCACGAAGAGAAGAACTCCGTGGGTCCGTCGTCCGCCACCGGCGACACCGTGCAGTTTCGCGACGTGCAGAACGATTTCTTCCAAACCGGTGGCTTCGGCCTGATCCAGGACAAGAACTTCCAACGCGATCATGCCGGCGCCACTGCCGCGCGCTTCCTCGGCCGGCACGACCTGAAGCTCGGATTCGAGTACGAAAAGGAAAAGGCCGACGTGATCCGCCGCCAGTCGGGCGGCCAGTTGGTGGACGTCTTCCAGAATCCGTTGAACCCGAACCGGCCGATCTACCAGCACCACTACTGGACGACGCCGGACGCGACGGTCGCCAACGCACCCCTGGGCCAGCTCACGGCATCGCCGGAGCACAAGAACACCACCCTCTACTTGCAAGACGGCTGGTCGGTGCGGCCGAACCTGACGGTCAACCTCGGCGTGCGCTGGGATCGCCAGCAGATCGTCGACGCCGAAGGCACCCAGCAGATCGACTTGAAGAAGGACTACGCGCCGCGCCTCGGCTTCGTCTGGGACCCGACCGCCGATAACAAGAGCAAGGTATTCGGATCGTACGGGCGCTATTACGAGCAATTGCCGATGGACCTGGTGATCCGCTCGTTCTCATTCGAGCGCCAGCCGCGGATCGTCAACTTTTCGCCCACCGACATCCATCCGGATGCGGTGGCGGAAGGGATCTTGGGGACCGATTCGGCGATCCTCGGCGGATTCACCGAGCCGTCGGATCCGAACATCAAGGGCCAGTACCTGACCGAGGTGCTGCTGGGCGGCGAGCGCGAGGTGATGCCCGACGTGGCGGTCGGCGCGAAGCTCATTTACCGCAAGTACGACCGGGTGATCGAGGATTTCCTCTGCGCCGATGACGGCACCTACTGCATCGGCAACCCGGGAGAGGGTTTCTTCAAACAGGTGTTCACGCTCGACTATTCGCGCACCCTGCCGGCGCCGAAGCCGAAGCGGGAGTACAAAGGCGTTCAGCTCGACGTGACCAAGCGCTTCTCGAAGAATTGGCAGGCGCTCGCCTCGTACCTCTACTCGAAGCTCGACGGCAACTTCGACGGCGAATACGCGCCGTTCACCAACGTCGGCGCTGACCCGAATATCTCGGCCGCCTACGACTACTTCGACTTCTTCACCAACGGCAGCGACCTCACCCGCATCACCAACAAAGGTCCCCTGTCGAACGAACGACGTCACCAGTTCAAACTGTCGGGCATCTACCTCACCCCCTGGAATCTCCAGGTCGGCGCCTCGGCCTACTACCGCTCGGGCACTCCCCTCACCCGCTACGGCTACTCCGACGCCTATGGCCGCTACGAGTTCTTCCTCACCCCGCGCGGCGGCGAAGGACGAGGCCCGGCGACCTACGAGGCCGATCTCCACTTCGGCTACCCGGTGAAGGCAGGACCCACGACGATCAACCTGCTGCTCGACGTTTTCAACGCCCTGAACGCCCAAAAGCCGATTCTGCTCGACCAGCGTTGGGGCTTCCAGGAGTCCGACAACACCCTGCCCAACCCGACCAATCCGGGCTACGGAAAACCGGTGCTGCGCACCGCCCCGACGTCGTTCCGAGTGGGTGTGAGGGTGAGCTTTTAAGATTCGAGTGGGGTGGGTCTTCGACGGCCCGCCCAGTTAGTTCCGAGAACGAGATCCGCTAGTTTCCGAGGCCCAGCTCCTCGATCGAATCGACTTCCAAGATCCGATCGGCCAGTCCACCCAGGGCCGAAGCCCTCTGGCGGCATCGGAAGCCATCTGGGCTAGAATCCTTGGAATGATCGGAATTCAGCCAAGCCTTGAGCCCCCGATTCGAACGGTTTCGCGCCGGCCCCCGGGCGAAAATTCCCTGCGCGACGCGGCGATCCTTCTCCGCACGGTCAACCGCCTGCGCGGTGGGGGTATCGCTCCGCGGGGCGTTTACCGGTTCGCGAGCCACGAGGAAGCCGAGACATGGATGATGAGGCAGATGGCCCTTTCTCCCGTGCGCCGGAGCTTGAAGATCTCCTGAAGCTTTGCGCCGACCTCAACCGTGAGGGCGCGCGCTATCTCCTGATTGGTGGCTTCGCCGTCATTCTTCACGGCTTTGTGCGCGCCACGAAGGACATCGATTTTCTCGTTGACGACTCAGTAGAGAACCTGCAGGCGATCAAGAGGGCCATGGCGTGCCTGCCGGATAATGCCGCGGCGCTTCTGGCGGACGATGAGGTTAGTCGCTACAAAGTCGTTCGAGTTGCCGATGAGTTTATCGTCGACCTGCTCGGCGCGGCCTGCGGCATCACCTATGCCGAGGCCGAGAAAGCAGGCGTAGAGCAGTTCGAGATCGAGGGAGTCAAGTTGCCGGTGGCAGGCAAAGGTCTCCTGATTCGCACGAAAGAGACAATCCGCGAGAGCGACGCGCTCGACGTAAGATTTCTCCGCATGAAAATCGCCGAGGAGGGCGGGCGGGAAGGGTAGCAATCCATCTTTTCGCCCTACAGCTCGCCGGTCAGAATCCGCGCCATCACCTCGCCGTCGACGTTTCCTCCAGAGAGAATCACCCCGATCCGCGCGCCGCTCGGCGGCTCCACCGCTCCCGAAAGCAGCGCCGCCACCCCCAGCGCCCCGGAGGGTTCGACGACCAGTTTGGTGCGGGCGAAGAGGAATCGCACGGCTTCGGCGATGGCGGATTCCGAGACCGTCGCCATGTCAGCCACGTATTCGCGCACCAAGGGAAAGGTGAGCTTGCCGAGCGAGGGGGTGCGGGTGCCGTCGGCGATCGTCGGCGGGTTCTTCACCGTATGGAGCACTCCCGTGCGGAACGAGAGGGTAGCGTCGTTGGCGACCTCGGGCTCGACGCCGATCGTGCGGCAGTCGGGCGCGGTGCCTCGGGCCGCGATCGCTGAACCGGAGAGCAACCCGCCGCCGCCGCAGGGCACGAGCAGCAGAGCAAGATCGGGCTGCTCTTCGAGCAATTCGAGCGCTGCTGTGGCCTGGCCGCTGATGATCCGCAGGTCGTCGTAGGGCGGAATCACCACGGAGCCCCGCTCGGCTTGAAGCTTGGCCGCCAGCTCTTCGCGCGCCGTCTCGTCGGGATCGTAGAGGATGATCTCGGCCCCGTATCCGGCCGTCGCCTCGCGCTTGCTCGCAGGAGAGTTAACCGGCATCACCACGGTCGCCGAGACCCCCTGCTCGCGGCAGGCGAGCGCGATCCCCTGAGCGTGGTTGCCGGAGGAGAACGTGAGCACGCCGCGCGCTTTTTCCTCGGTCGAAAGTTGTGAGACGGCGTTCCACGCGCCGCGGATCTTGAACGCCCCGACCCGCTGAAGGTTCTCGCACTTCAAAAAGACTCGCGCGCCGACCGTTTCATCCAGAGCGCGGGAGGTGGCCACGGGCGTCCGGTGGGCGATGGCCTTCACCCGCAATGCCGCGGCGCGGACCTCGGAAAACAGGGACTCGAAGGAGGGGAGATCGGCAGAGGGGAGGGGGCTCATGGCGCCATCCTCCGCCGGAGGCGACGTGGGGTCAACCCTACCTCTAGGCTGCGGTCTAAGGGCGGTCCATCCGGAACGGGCTTTGGAGCGTAGACCCGCTTAGAGCCGCGCCGACTGCGGCTCGGGAATGGAGTTTCGATGCCTCTGAGCGCACCCGCGGCCAGCCTTCCTCTCGATCCTCATCTCGCCCGGCTGGCGGCCGAGGTTGCCGAAATCAGCGCGGAGACCGAGACGCTCTGCGCCGGTCTTTCCCCGGCACAGCTCGCCTGGCGTCCGGCGCCGAACCGGTGGGGGGCGGCCGACTGCTTCATCCATCTGACGCAGGCGGCGGAGGTCTTCCACCCGCGATTCTTGAGCGCGATCGAGCGCACCCGGGCGGCCGGTGCCAAGAGCCGTGGCGCATGGAACGGTACTTGGGCCGGGCGCCTGTTCCAGGCCGTTTCGGGTTCGAAAGTGCGCATACCCCTTCCGGCGCCTCCAGCGCTCCGGGTGGTGGCTGCGGCGCCTCCGGACGCGCATCGACGCTTTCTCGCCCGCGAGGTCGAGCTGATGGAGATCCTTCGCCGCGCCGACGGTCTCGACCTCGGGTTCTCGACGACGGGCTCGCCGATTTCTCGCCGCTTGCGCCTGCCGCTGGGCGATGGTCTCGCGCTGGTCGTCGGCCACGCCCGGCGCCATCTGGAGCAGGCACGGCGGGTTATCCAGATGGCCAGGTTCCCGCGGAGCTGAGCGGCAGGGTCGTGGGCGCCCGGGGGGGCTCAAGCCCGGACGCCCAGTCTCCCCTGATCGATCTACAGTCCGATCGGCTTCAATGTGGGTCCCACGATGTGACCGAACTCGCCGGGCTCCTCGTGGCTGATGTCGTGGGTGAAGTGAGCGCCGTACCAGACCACGACGTCGGCGTTGTCGATCGCCTCGTGATTGACGAACCCGTCGATCCCCGCCTCGTACGGCGGACCGATGGCCACCGAGCCGTCGTCGATCTCGTTGCCACGGTAGCGGACGAACCAGAGATCCCCCTTCGGATAGGGCCAATCGGGAGACTGGGTGGCGATCCCGTCGTGCGGCCCAGGCTGAATCTCGTAGCCGGTTCCGCTCGCGATGTTCTCGACCCGCCACTTGCGTTGGAAGATCGGTGCCCGCGCCCTCTGGGTCTCGAACGGGACGGTCTTCCATTTGCCCGACTGGAACGGCAGCTTGTTGTACTCGCGGACCCGGTTGCCGCCCGCGGTTGCGATGTCGAGATCGAGCCGCCAATAGCAATGATGGTGATGGACGTTGCAGACGCAGGAAGAGGTGTCGACCGCGGTGAATCCGAACCGCGGGCTAATCGTGCCATCCACGTGCAACCGCCATTCGCTGACGTAGCGATACCAGCCGGCTTCCATCTCGCTCACCAGGACGACTTCGAGGCCGTCGACGTAGATGCCTACGCCGAGGTAATTGCCGAGATCCACTCCGGTGTCGAGGATCGTCTTCGCCTTAGAAGGGCAGATGCGAAAGCCGGGGGCCACGTCGTTGCCGGCCGGCGCCTGGATCATGCTCTCCTCGTTCTGCCAATCGCGGTAGGGGCCGCAGGCGTCACCATCGTATTTGACGTTCAAGATCGGCACGTGCCCGCGATAGAGCACCCGTTTGCCCTTGTAGTCGACGTAGCGCAGCTCGATTCCAGAGCCGTTGGTGCCGGACGAGGCGGCCGGCCGGACCGCCAGAAACTTCCAGATCGTGGCCCCGCCGTATTTGACGGTGATCCAGACCTGGCCGGCAATGTTTTGTGCGGTCGCCTGGGTCGCGTGCGGCAAACCGCAGGTGCCGAACCGGGCGAGCGAGGCGGCGGGGGCCCGCTCGGGGAAACGCACGACTTTCTTGGCTCCAAGGTTGACGCCGACGATCTCGTGCTCGCGGTTCGCGCCGCTTCCCGGGCCGAGCAGACCGACCGTGACGCCGCGCTCGCGGCTGCCGTCCTCGTGCTCGGTGATGTGCAACGGCGGCATCGGGGGATAAGCGCGAAGCTTTTGGTCTTTGAGCCGGGGGCCGATCTCCGGATCGCGCAGCAAGATCCTCACCGCCTCGTCGAACTCCGCCGCGCTCGCCCGCGGCTGATCGCCCTTTACGCTCACATCCAGCTTGCGCGGATCGGCTAGGCTCCCGCGGGCGTTGATCGTGCGCTCGTGGGTGTAGTCGTACCAGGTGGCGACGAATCGATCGGGGGGCGACGGGCGTGCGCTCTTGCCCGCGGCGTCCGGGTCCTCCCAGCGGATCGAGAGCAGCCGGTTGCGCGTTCCGGCGAGCAGCTCGGCGATCTGGCGGCTCGCGATGAGGCGCTCGGCGAGCGCGGCCACCTCTTCAGGGCCCGGACCGTTGGTGCGGACCTGTACTTCAATCGCTGGGGATCTCACCGAGCGGGCGGCTCGGGCTTTCGGGGAGGACTTCTTCGGGGTTTTGCGTGTTGCCATGGAGAGTCAGCTCCTTTCGCGCCGAGCACGGCCGGACGGCCGCGCAGTGATGGCGTATGTGATGGGCGAAGAGGGAGAGTGGCGCGTTACAGCCGCGCCGGGTTGGAGCCCGTCCAACCTCCCGCGAGCGCCCTCGGAATCGAAACCTCCGCGCGCGATGCACGTAGTCTTCGGCTATGCCAAAGACTCGCCTTTTCTACGGGCAAGACGTCCGTTACGCTTTTCGCCTCCTGGCCAAGAGCCCGCTTTCTTCGCTCCTGACGGTGGTCGTTCTCGCCGGGGGATTGAGCGTGAGCATCTTCACTTTCTCCTTTCTCTATACGGCGATGCTCAAGCCGCTGCCGGTTCGGGAAGGGGAGGGCATCGTCAAGCTCCTCTCGGTGACGAACGGATCTTGGGGGGCGATCGACGCCGCGGATCTTGCCGCCGTTCGGCGTCGACTGACAAGCCTCACGGACCTCGGCGCCTATTCCTCTCGGGAGTTGGTGGTCGGCACGGGAGAAGGGACTCGCGCGATCCAAGCAACCGAGACCGAGTGGAACATCTTCGAGGTGACCCGGACCTTGCCGGCGCTCGGGCGCGGCTTTCGGCGGGAGGATCAAGTGGCGGGAGCCGAGCCGACGGTGGTGTTGAGCGACGGGGTCTTCCGGAGCGTCTTCGGCGGCGACCGCGATCTCATCGACCGCCATGTCGTCCTCTCCGGCGTTTCGACCCGCTTGATCGGGGTAATGCCGCCCGGCTACGGCTTTCCCGTGGCCTCGGAAGCCTGGGTGCCGATTCGGCCCGAAATCCTCTCTGCTACCGTTCCCAATCAGCAGGCGGTCGAGGCCTACGCCCGGTTGGCGCCGGGATCGAGCCGTCGACGGGCGGCGGCCGAGCTTTCGGCGCTCTTGCTGGGGGTGCGGCGCGCGCGTCCCGCGGAGGCTACCGCGGAGGAGCGGGCCGAGCCGACCGGGATGCGGGTGGAGACCTTTCCGATCGCCCAGATCGGCGAGGTGGCTCCCCTCCTGCTCGCCGTTCTCAATACCCTCGCGACTCTGATCCTGCTACTCGCCTGCGTCAACGTCACGAATCTTCTCCTGGCGCGCGCCAACGAGCGGGCTCGCGAGACCGCCGTCCGGCTCGCCCTCGGCGCGCCCCGGCCGCGACTGATCATGCAGTGCCTTTGGGAAATCGTCCTCCTCTGTGTCGCGGGCGGATCGCTGGCGACGGGTATCGCTGCGGCGGCTCTGGGGACCCTCAACGATTGGGCTCATGCCCACCTGGCGGGAAACCTGGCGTTCTGGTGGGTCTGGGGCTTCGACCGTACCCTCGGGTTCGCGGCCGGTGCCTTCGTCACCTTGGCGGTCGCGGTTTTGGGCGGAGTGGTCGCGGTGCGGGCTACCCGCACGGAGGTCAACTCCATTCTTCAGGAGGGTGGTGCGCGGAGCGGCGACCGGCGCGAGGGCCGCATGGCCCGTGCCCTGGTGGTGACTCAGGTGGCGACGGTTTCGGTGTTGATGTTCGTCGGCTGCATGTCGGGCGTCATCGCCTGGCGGGTCGTCCACGTGGACTTAGGTTTCGACACCCGCAACCTCCTTGAATCCTCGGTCGAGCTTCCGGCGGAGCGGTATCCGGACGCGCCCGCCCGGGGCCGGTTCTACCAAACGCTCTACGAGCAGCTCGTTGCGCGGCCGGAGCTGCTCGGGGTGGTTTTGCGTGAACCGCTCGCCTCGATCTCCGGCGAGGAGGGCGAGTTCGAGCTGAGGGAGCCGGGCGCCGCCTCGGCTCGTGCGCGGACTTTCGTCCAGGCGGTGCTCGGGCCGCTCACTCCGCTCGGTATCGATCTCCGCGCGGGCCGATTCTTTGACAGCCGAGACCGCGAATCCTCCGAACCGACGGTTTTGGTGAGCCGGGCCTTCGCCTCGCGGACCTGGCCGAACCAGTCGCCGATCGGACGCCAGATCCGGCTCGTGGGCCTTGAAGAAAAGCGATGGCGGACGGTGGTCGGCGTAGTGGACGACGCAATGTTGGGCAACCCGCTCTCCCGCGATCGGAGCACGATCGCGGCCTACCTCCCGCTGCGGCAAACCGGGGCGGAAGAGGCAATGGTCCTATTTCGCCACCGCGGCAGCCGCCCCGCGGGCCAGTCGGCGTTCCACCAGACGCTCGCCGGACTTGATCCGCTGCTCACTCCGGCCGGCGTCCAGAGCTTCGAAGAGGTCTTGGCCAAGACTACGATGATCGCCCGATCGGTGGCCGGGCTGTTCGGAATTTGCTTCGGCTTCGCGCTCCTGCTAGCGGCGAGCGGCACTTTCGGGCTGATGGCCCGCTCGATCGGCCGGCGCACGCGCGAAATCGGCGTCCGGCGCGCCCTGGGCGCTTCGGAGCGAAACATCCTCCGAATGCTCTTGGGTCAGGGCGGCCGGCAGCTGGGCATAGGCGCGCTCTTCGCGTTGCCGCTCACCGTGCTCGCGGGGTTCGGGTTCTCGCATTTCTTTCCTGTCTCGTTCGGTCTGTCGGTCGGTGTCGCACTCCTGGTCGCCGCCTCGGTCGGTGCGATGGTGCTCGCCGCGACCTGGGTGCCAGGTCGCCAGGCGGTCGCGGTCGAGCCGCGAGACGCCCTCTGGCGGGAGTGAACCGCAGTGGGGGCTGAACGCCCGCCGACCTACCCGGCGGGTCGTTGCCTCGCCCTGGGCTTGCCTTTATCCTGTGCCTTCCGATCCGCCGAACCGACCTTCGAGGAGGCCGCATGATTCCCGTCAAGCCCGAGATTTCCGCTAACGCCCGCGTTCGGAGCCTGGACGAGTACAACGAGATGTACCGCCGCTCGCTCGACCATCCAGAGGCGTTTTGGCTCGAACAGGCGGAGATCCTCGATTGGTTCGCGCCGCCGCGTTCGGCCGGGCAGTGGGATTTCTCGGAGGTCGACGTCTCCTGGTACCCAGGCGGCAAGCTGAACGCCTGCTACAACTGCGTCGATCGCCACGTTGCGACCCAACCCGATAAGACGGCGATTCTTTGGGCGGCGGACGAGCCGGGTGAATACCGTGCGATCACCTATCGCGAGGTGCAACGCGAGGTCTCGCGGATGGCGAACGTGCTCTCCGCCCACGGCATCGGCAAAGGCGACCGGGTCTGCATCTATCTGCCGATGATTCCGGAGCTGGCCTACGCGATGCTCGCCTGCGCACGGATCGGAGCGGTCCATTCGGTAGTCTTTGCCGGCTTTTCGGCCGAGTCGCTGCGCGATCGGATACTGGACGCCGGTTGCCGTCTCGTGATCACGGCGAACGAGGCGCTCCGCGGCGGCAAACGTATCGCGCTCAAAGCGACGGTCGATCACGCGGTCGAAGGGCTCTCGATCGTCGAGACGGTCCTGGTCGCCCGCCGCACCGAGACGGAAGTTCCCATGCGCGAGGGGCGCGATCTCTGGCTCGCCGACGAGCTGGCCCGCCAGCGGGCGACGGCGCCGATCGAATGGATGGACGCGGAGGACCCGCTGTTCGTCCTCTACACCTCCGGATCGACGGGCAAGCCGAAAGGTCTGCTCCACACCACGGGCGGCTACCTGGTCTACGCCGCGTTCACCCACCGCACGGTTTTCGACCTGCACCCGGACGACGTCTACTGCTGCGCCGCGGATGTCGGCTGGATCACCGGCCACAGCTACATCGTCTACGGTCCGCTCGCCAACGGGGCGACGACCGTGATGTTCGAATCGATCCCGACCTACCCCGACGCCGGGCGCTACTGGCAGATGGTGGACGATCTGGGGATCACGATCTTCTACACCGCGCCGACCGCCATCCGCGCCATCGCCCGCTCGGGCGACGAGCCGGTGACGCGCGCCAGCCGCAAAAGCCTGCGCATCCTCGGTTCGGTCGGCGAGCCGATCAACCCGGAGGTCTGGACCTGGTACCACGACGTGGTGGGGCAAGGGCGCTGCGCGGTGGTCGATACCTGGTGGCAAACGGAGACCGGCGGCATCCTGATCACGCCTCTGCCCGGCGCCACGCCGACCAAGCCAGGCTCGGCGACTCTGCCCTTCTTCGGCGTCGAGCCCGTGCTGGTCGATGAAAACGGCAAGGTCATGGAAGAAAACGGCATCTCCGGAAATCTCTGCCTCGCCCGCTCCTGGCCCGGCCAGGCGCGAACGGTCTATGGCGACCACGAACGCTTCGCCAAAACCTACTTCAGCCAGTATCCCGGTCTCTACTTCACCGGAGACGGCTGCCGCCGCGACCTCGACGGTTACTACTGGATCACCGGCCGGGTAGACGATGTCCTGAACGTCTCCGGCCACCGTCTAGGAACTGCCGAAATCGAAAGCGCCCTGGTCGCCCACGAAGCGTGCGCCGAAGCCGCGGTGGTCGGTTTCCCGCACGACATAAAGGGAACCGGAATCTACGCCTACGTCCACGTCAAGCCCGATTTCGAATCCTGGGACCCGGAGGAGATCTCCGGCATGCTCAAGGAAAAAGTCCGCGAGATCATCGGTCCCTTCGCCACCCCCGACCGCATCCAGGTCGTCCCCGGCCTGCCTAAAACTCGCTCCGGCAAGATCATGCGTCGCATCCTGAGAAAGATCGCCGCCGGGGAGTACGAGCAGTTGGGTGACATCTCGACGCTCGCGGACCCGGGCGTGGTCGAGAAGATTGTGGAGGAGCATCGGCGGCGGGGGTAGGGGAAGGACCCCCTCCAGTATGCTACTCATTCGGGTGAATGACAGGGAAGGTGATGCCGAACACGCTGTAAGCAACCTCCTGTTCGGTAGTCCATAGGCGATGGTCGATGCCTCGGTATTCGATAACGAACGGAATTCGTAGAGACCTCGGGCCCTGCGACGGCATGGGTACCTCTAATAGCGCGCGCTGGAGCGATGCGTTAAAGTTGCTGACGTTTTCATGAATGAACTCGCCAGGCTGGAGGCTTTGGAAAGGTCCTCTCACCAATGAGCTGCGGTCGCCGATACTGATCTTGGGTATATTGATGTTAACTGCTGACGCGAGACCAAGATTCACAATGCGGACTCTCTCCACGGTGTACTCTTGGCCGGTCTCTTCGTGCTCGACTGCTTCGCGAAAATATTCGTCTATAACTACCCAGGGCCTCTGAGGCATCGTGACTATCGTTCCAGGAGCTCGGCTATCCAGTTCGCTGAGTGCAGTTTCCTCAGCTAATTGTTTCCAGGAGCGTAGGATAGTTTCGGGAAACCGATTTACATCAGAATCGATGAGTTTTGCGCAGGTTTGGCAAAGCCAAATCGCATTTTCTGCAGACTTTCTCTGTGACGCTGTAATTTCTGGATGGTAGCGAGGTCCGCCTGGAGAAGCGGAAGTGATATGAGCTGCCACGCCAACATTGATCACACCGTTCCCAAGGAGAGCTGGGCCGCAGGTTTGTTTTCGGCACTTTTCATTCGAACAGTGGTTGGCAACGCGGTGAGCCAGTTCTGCTTTGATTTTTGCGCTGAAGTCGTCTCTCATCCGTAGAGCCTCTAGTTCTTTTGTTGATCGAGAGATCAGATACATCCACGGGCTCCTGGTTTAATTCTTGAAGGGCGAATTTCAAGGGCCGAAGGCCCATCCAATAATAGCCTAGGGCAACGCCCTAGGTTCCCGGTTCGCGCCCACCCCAAAAGGGCTGAAGGCCCGCACCATCCACCCTTAATCCCACACATACCGCTCATCGTAAGCCACTTTATATTTCGCCAGGAACGCCCGATATTCCTCCTGGAACGTGCGCGTTCGATGGTGCTCCTCCTGGTTGTCAATGTAGGCCACCAAAGCCTCCAGATCGCCGGGGCCGACAGAGAACACGCCGTAGCCGCGTTGCCACGCAAAGTTCTGAAGATCGGGCGACTGGGTCTTGAGCCATTTTGAGGAGGAAGTCTTGAGCTCTTCGACGAGGGCGGCAATCGTGATCGTTCGAGAAAAGCGAATCGCCATGTGAACATGATCGGCCACGCCTCCGGCGCGATCGCAGAGGCAGCCCGCGTTGCGGGCGACGGTGGCCAAGTAGGCGTGTAGCGGTGTGCGGATCGTCGGTCCTATATATGCATAACGGTCCTTCGTGCTAAAGATCAGGTGAAGGACGACGTTGGCTAGCGATTGTGGCATGGTGAGTTAGGGCGGACTTTCAGTCCTTGGTGGGGTGCCAAACGGTCCTGTCCTGGGGCGTTGCCCCAGGCTTTTATAGGTTCGCGCCTTTGGCGCTGGCGGGATCGTACACCTCGCCGACGGGTGGCGGCGACTCAGCTTCCTTAGCGTGTAATCCCCCTTACCGTTGGTGCCAAAGGGTAGACTGTGCTGAATCGGCACTGAGCACGGCCAGGAACCGCCGCAATCACCCTTCGATCTAAGCCAGGCATGATCAACGTGAAGCCTTGGTTCCGCCGCACGGTCTTGATTCTCGGTAGCGCGATTCCTGTCAGTTTCGCCATTGGCTTTCTCGGCCATGGCGAATTTCCCGTGACGCATGTTGCGGTCCAGGCACTGGTAGTTGGTGGGTTCGTCTTTCTGGTCGTTGGCGGCGTGCTTCCCGCTACGCTGGCACGAGGGAAGAGCAGTGTCCTTCGATCGGGGCTGGTGTGTCTCGTCGCCGCGTTGCTCGTTTTTCCGGCGGCGCGGCTCGCCTGGCGCATCGACCTCTTCCGGTTCGACCGCTACGTTCGCCGCGAGCTGACTACGAAGCTCGAATCGACCCGCGCCGCACGGGGCGAATATCCGGAAAGTTTATCCGCCCTCGGCTTACCCTCCGCAGCGAGTCCCTGGCTCTTGAAGCGAAGCGGTTTTGTACCGAAAGGAGGAGGCTTCACGATCTCGGTAATGGACCCGGGGGTTTGCGGACACCTACTGACCTACGATTCCGTTAGCACTCGTTGGGCCGAGTCGTGGGAGTCGTGCTGGTTCTGAGGACCGGGTCTGCCCGTCCCATGGGATCCGGGATTCGGACCGGACACCACGGGCTGAGAGCTCGCGAGAGATAGGATCTCTTCTCCTGAGAGAGCACACAGGAAAGGGAAGCCTCACAGATGAGCCCGTTTTCGAAGTCTGGCGCGGTGATCGCCGCTTTTGCGGTGGCCGCGGTCACGGCCACCCACGCGCAGGCGTCCTCACCCGCTGCCGCTGCCCCCACCCCCTTCGCCGCCCTCTACCAGGCGATCGGGAATCCCAAGATCGACGCCTCCATGCCCGCCCCGGCGCGCCTGATGATCGGCCGGGCGGAGATTCGTCCCGCGGCAGGCGCCCAACTCTGGCGGATGGTGGCGAATGGCCGTCCTTGCGGGGTGATGCTGGACGGTCCGGCGGTTTGGAGCTACCGGGTGGAGGATCGGTTCTCGCAGCCGATCGCCAAGCGGAATGCTCGGCGGGGATCGAAGTTGGAGGCAAAGGACGAGGACGGCGTGCTGGTGTTGAGCGGGAACCTTCGCGGGGTGGCGATCTGGAGTTGGTCGATCGCTTCGGAGTTGAGCTCGGCGGGGGCGACGGAGTGGCATGCTGGAGAGTCTCGGAAGCTCCCCGAGTGGGCGACGGATCGGTTGTCGCATCGCCTGTCGGCGAATCCCGCGCGCGACCTTCTTTTGAGCGACGGCAACGGCGATCCGCGGTATGCCTGGACACTGCTTCATGGCGACAAGGTCGACTACGTGCTCGATTGGGATGCTCGGACGACCGTGGCGAGCGAATCGTTGTCGCGGGCGGAAACCGAGCCGCTCGCCAGCGAATACCGCGGGCGGTGGAGTGACGTCGAGATCGCAGCCCAGCCGATCGGCCGCTCTTGGTGGGATGCGCCCGGCGCGCTCGAATGGGTGAGCGTCGCGACCGACCTCGACGTGAAGGAGCAGCCGGGAGACCGGGCGCGAGTGGCGAGCCGGGTGCGGATGGAGGCGAAGGCGCCGGGGCTCAAGGTGCTCGCCCTGGCGCTTCTCTCCGAGACGGCGAACAGCGCGGGCTCGCTCCGTCCGGCGACGCTCGAAAAGGTGACGATCGCCGGCCAGCCGGCCGACTACGTGATGGACCGCAACCACCTGTTGATCGCTCTGCCGCAGCCGGTGGCCAAGGGGGGAACCGTCGAGGTCGAGACGGTCTGGTCGGGCGAGTTGCTCGCCCGGCCGAACGGCGATAGCTATTGGCGGGTGGGCGGCATTCCTTGGTACCCCATGCCGGTCGGGGCGGGGAGCGCGCCGGCTTCGAGCTTTCACGTCGCGCTCGAAGTGCGGAAGCCGTTCGTCCCCTTCGCGCCCGGCAAGACCCTCGAACGGACCGAGACGGCGGAGACGAACAAGGTTGTCACCGAGCTGGCGGGGCCGATGTCGATCGCCTACATCGGCGCCGGAAAATACGCGACCGGCACCACGACCGAGGGGGATTTCAAGATCGGGATCTCGACCTACGGCGCCCGATTGCCGGGCGAGCTGGAGCACGCGGGCGAGATCGTCCTGGGCTCTCGACGGTGCCTGACCGACCTGTTGGCCGAGCCCTATCCGTTCGCCGAGCTGCACGTGCTCGAAGTGAACGAGTGGGGCTGGGGCCAGGCGCCCCCGGGGATGATCTTCATCACCAAAGAGGCTTTCTTGAGCAAGGCGCGGCTGCGGGCGATGAAGACCCAGCAGGGTCTCGCGCGCGCCATGGTCGCGAACGTCGATGCCCGAATCACCCACGAGGTGGCGCACGGTTGGTTTCCCCACGTGGCGCAGATCAACGATTCCGAGGACGCCTGGCTGTCGGAGAGCTTCGCGGAGTACGTCTCCTCCGTCTGCGTCAGCCTGCTCGCCTCGGGAGCGCGCGAGCGCGACGCCGCCTGGCAGTTCCAGCTCACGCAGTGGAAAGAGCTGGTCCGCTCGCTCGGCGATGAGCCCGCGGCGAGCGTCTTCTCCGCGAATCGCATCCCCATCGCCTCGGGCGAAGATTTCGCGATGCGCCGGGCACTCCTCTACGGCAAGGGGCCGCTCGTCCTCCACGCCTTGCGGCAAGAGCTGGAACGCCAGGCCGGCAACCAGGCCGACGGCGATCGCTTGTTCTTCAACTGGTTGCGCCGCATCCTCCACGACCACCGGTTCGCGATCACCCACACCCAGGACATCGTTGCGATTCTCGAAGAGATGACCGGCAAGCCATGGCGCCCGTGGTTCGAGAAATATATTTACAACAGCGACATCCCCAAAATCGACTGAGAGGAGAATCGAAAGCGATGACCTCGACCCTGCGCACCGGTGCGATTGGCGCCATGCTTGACGAATACGATCGAGCTGCGGCGGAGCTGTACCGCCTGATCGAAAGCCTTCCGGAAGCGGACTATCTGCGGATTGACCCCAAGGTCACCGACGAAGACGGCCGGTCCGTCCAGACGATCATGTCTCACGTCGTGGGCGCCGGATACAGCTACGCCTTCTACATCCGCCAAGCGCTCGGGATGGAAGCCGCGCGGCCCGCCCGCCCGCTGTTGTCTCAAACCGAGGTGCTCTCCGGTTTCCAGGCGATGCTCGCCCACACCGCCCAATCGTTGGAGGGTCGGTGGGAGATGCCCTACGAAGAAATGGAGAGCATCGCGATCCAATCCCGGTGGGGGCCGACCTACAACCTCGAACAGATGCTGGAGCACGCGATCGTCCACATCCTGCGGCACCGCCGGCAGATCGAGAAGATGGGGTTGGGGGCGGCGGCGCCAAAGGCGTGAAGACGCCTGAGCTTTGCAGGCATCGGGTTCGAATTTCATGTCACCGTCCAACTTCCCTGCCACCGGTTTCGCACTCGTTCCGGAGGTCTTCTCCGCTGCGGAGTGCGAAACGCTCGCCGCGCTTGCACAGCCCTCGGATGGCGCTTCCCGAGGAACCCGCAGCCTCCTCCAGCAGCCGTGGTGCGCAGCGCTGGCGGAGCGCCTCCGGGCGCACCCGGTGCTGTCGGCTCTGATCCCGGCTGATCTCGCGGCCGTTCAGTGTACATACTTCGAGAAATCGGCCGCGCGCAATTGGCTGGTTCCGTTCCACCAAGACTTGAGTATTCCGGTGGCCGAACGGGTCGAGGCTCCAGGGCTTCGGGGCTGGTCTAAGAAGGAGGGTGGCCTGTTCGTTCAGCCGCCTGTTACGCTTCTGGAGCAGATGCTCGCGGTTCGGCTCCATCTCGATGCGTGCTCGGAGAACGATGGTCCGCTGCGGGTCGTTCCGGGTTCTCACCTGGAGGGTCGCCTCGAACCGGAAGGGGCTGCGCGCGCACGGGCGCACGGAACGGAAGTCGCGTGTATCGCGGACGCGGGCGCGGCGGTCGTTCTCCGGCCTCTTCTCCTACACGCATCCTCGAAGGCCACCGGCGAGAGTCGTCGTCGCGTGCTGCATTTCGTCTTTGGCCCCCGCGAGCTGCCGTTTGGCCTCCGTTGGCCGATTTCCACGCCGTAACGTCGCTCTCGGCGACCGCAGTTGCTGATGGCTCGGCGCGCTGCAAACTCCGGCGCGGATAGCGGCTATTCGGCGTTTTTACGCGGCTCCGCGCTCCAAAGCGGGAGAACAGCTAACGTCAACTCTGACTCCGGCGCGAGCGAGCATGTCGACCAGGGAGTCGCTGCTAAAGAGATCGACTCGTCCTCGCACCAGGTCGCTGATCCGAGGTTGGGTGACGCCGAACAACTGCGCGGCCTTGATCTGCGTCAGCTTGCGATCCTGCATCAGCTTGCGAATCGTGAACATCAACGACGAGCGTAATTCGAGATGCGCCGCTTCCTCCGCTCCGAAGCCTAGATCCAAGAAAACGTTGCCGCTCGAAGGTGTGATTTCACTCATGCGGAGCGGCTTCATTGGCAGAGAACTATACAAGCTTCAGTATGCCGCACCAAGCGAGGCGCCACGCGCGCTTCAAAGATAACCGGCAAGTCCACATCCTGCGGCACCGTCGGCAGGTCGAGAAGATAGCCGCTGTCTCCACGCCGTAACGTCGCTCTCGGCGACCGCAGTTGCTGATGCCTCGGCGGGCTGCGAAATCCGGTGCGGAAAGCGGCTATCCGGCGCGTAAAGCCGATTGCGGAGCCCGATTGCCGGATTCGGGAGTTGAACCGCGTGTTTTGCGACGGCAAGCCGCGTTTCGGGACCGCATTCGCGGTTCTGGGACCGCAAGCCGCTTCCTGAGACGGATAGCCGCTTCCTGGGACTTCTCGCCGCTTTCTGGGACGGATAGCCGCTTCCTGGGACTTCTCGCCGCTTCCTGGGACGGATAGCCGCTTCCTGGGACCTCTCTCCGCTTCCTGGGACGGATAGCCGCTTCCTGGGACTTCAAGCCGCTTCCTGGGACGGATAGCGACTTCCTGGGACAGATCGCGGAGTTTCGGGACGGCTACGCGCTTTCCGCGGCGCGGAGCCGACTGCGGCGACTTTTCTCCGTGATTCCTGACCGTTAACTCGCCACGGCCAATTCTGCAGGCCGGGGGAGCGCGGGAACCATCGTCGGCCGCCGTTCGCCGATCTGCTGGCGCCACATGGCGAAGTAGAGACCTTTCAAGGCGAGCAGCTCGTCATGGCGGCCCGATTCGACGATCCGGCCGTGTTCCAGGACGTGGATGCGGTCGGCGTGCATGATGGTCGAAAGCCGGTGGGCGATCAGGATCGTGATGACCTGGCTCGACGCCACCTCGCGGATCGTGTCGGTGATCTCTTCCTCGGTCAGCGAATCGAGCGACGAGGTCGCCTCGTCGAACACCAGCAGGCGCGGTCGGCGGAGAAGAGCGCGAGCGATCGACAGCCGCTGCTTTTCGCCGCCGGAGACTTTGACGCCCCCTTCGCCGATCACCGTGTCGAGACCGCGGTCGGCGCGCGCGAGCAGGCTTTCGCAGGCCGCTTTGTGGAGGACTTCCAGGCACTCGTCGTCGGTCGCATCCGGATTCACGAACAGCAGATTCTCGCGGATCGATCCGGAGAACAGCTGGGTGTCCTGGGTGACGAAGCCGATCTGTACCCGCAGTTCGTCGAGGTCGATCTCTTCGCCCGACTTGCCGTTGTAGAGGACCCGTCCCCGGCCCGGGGAGTAGAGACCGACCAGCAGCTTGACCAGCGTCGTCTTGCCCGAGCCGGAAGGGCCGACGAATGCAGCGGTCTCTCCCCGGTGCAGCGAGAACGAGATGTCGGAGAGCGCCGGGGCGGACGCGGTCTGGTGGGTGAAGCCGACGTTTTCGAAGTCGAGAGTGGTGAGCTGGCCCAAAGGAAGCGGATTCACCGGCTTCGCCTCGATCGGGGTGGCGAGCACGGTCTGGAACATCTCGAGCGACGCTTCCGTCTCGCGGTAGGTGTTGATCACCGTCCCCAGCTCCTGGAGCGGGCCGAAGATGAAGAAGGAGTAGATGAACAGCGAGAAGAACTGCCCGACCGTGATCTGCTGGGTAAAGATCAGGTAGAGCATCAAGAACAGGATTGAGGTCCGCATCGCGTTGACCAGCGTCCCCTGGATGAAGCTCAACAGGCGGAGCGATTTAACCTTCTTGAGCTCCAGCTGGAGGATCTTCGCGGTCGTCGCATTCAGCCGGCCGATCTCTTGCCGCGCGAGGCCCAGGCTTTTGACCAGCTCGATGTTGCGCAGCGATTCGGTGGTCGCCCCGGCGAGCGCCGTAGTCTCGGCGACGATCACCTTCTGGATCTTCTTGATCCGTTTCGACAGCACCGAACTCAAGATCCCGATCAACGGCACGGTGAGCAGATAGACCGGCGCGATGATCCAGTGCACGCTCGCGGCGTAGATCATCACGAAGACCACGCCGACTAGCGTCGTGAACAACAGGTTGACCGCGATCGCGATCAGCTTTTCCACGTCCGACCGCACCTTCTGGAGACGTCCGAGCGTCTCGCCGCTCCGCTGGTCTTCAAACAGCGAGTAAGGCAGCTCCAGCGAATGGCGGACGCCGTCCGAATAGAGATCGGCACCGACCCGCTGAGTGACGACGTTGACGAAATAGTCCTGGAAGTTCTTGGCCACGCGCGACACGAACGCCACACCGACCGCCGCGGCGAGCAGGAGCGACACGCCGCGGAAGAACTGCTCGGTGGTGTACTCGGAGTAACGAGTGGCGTATTCGTCGATGACGTGACGAAAAATCAGGGGATCGAGCAGAGAGAAGACCTGATTGATCGCCGCCAGCACCAGGGCGAGCACCACCAGACCCCAGTAGCGACGGAGGTAGGAGTAGAGAAGTTTCATAGGCGAACTATATAGGATGTGGGGGCCTTGGGCCGATGCCCGCCGGCCTCAGGTGCTACGTTGGCTCAGGGGGAAGTGCCAGTGCGTGGACGCCGTTCGAGCTCAGGCGAGGTCATTCTCGCCTCCGATCACGAAGAGCTTCAGCTGGGAGGCGATGCGCGCGACAAAGGAGTCGTTGCGGGCGCGCTTGCCGCGCCATTCCGCGCGCGTCATCACGGTGGGATGGACCGGCCGGGAGAGGTGAGCCTCCGTAGGTTCGAGGGCGGCAAAGACATCGGCGTATTCTAGGTCGTCGCTCAATACCAGAAGGTCGAGATCGCTGTGAGCCCGGTCGCTCCCCTTCGCGAGTGAGCCATAGACGAAGGCTGCCGCAATGCGACGGCTGAGCGGTTCGAGGGCGGCGCGGATCGGCTCGACGATTCCGACGGTCTTTTCGACCAAGCCACGCAGCTCCGGGAAGATCGGCGACTTCGGGTCGGCCTGGTAGTACTTTTGATTTCCCGCGTGGGTGGCGAGGACGAGGCCGCTCGCTTCGAGTCTTTGGAGCTGACGATGCACGGCGCCGGTGCCGCTGTCGGCGAGGCGAATCAGCTCGGCGCTCTGGAATCGCCTTTCGGGTTGTCCGAAGAGAAGGCCCAACACCCGCTGTTGAACCGGGGTGAACAGCGCTGCGGCGAGCCCGCTATCGGTGTTTTCTACGACCGTTCCCATAATGGGAATGATCCTACCCGAATTGGGAACGATTGTCGTCCCGCGACTCAACAACCGACACCCGCCCGCTTCCGGCCCCAAGGGGGTTAAGGCCGGGGGGCGGACGGGTGTCGCACTGCGGAACCTACGTTTCCTGCGGTCAGTCCATCTGCTTGCGCAGCACGGTCGGGATGTCGTAGTCGTCGACGTTCGACCAGTTCGGGCCGAAGCCGCCCGGATCTTCGCCGCGGCCTTGGGCGATCACCTTGCGGTAGAACGGCACGTCCATCTCCGGCTCGGGCTCCGAACGGTCGAAGACCGGCGCTGCGGCGAGGCTCTGGACCGGCGAAATCGGCGAGAGGTTCTGCGGCGGCACCGCCATCGGCCGGTGGACGCCGAGGACGGGATTGGCCCGGGCGCGCAGGCCCTCGACCCGGTCGAAGCCGGTCGCGATCACGGTGACCTTCATCGCGTCGTCGAGCGTCGGGTCGATCACCATGCCGGTGATGATGTTGGCGTCCGGATCGACCGCTTCCTGAATGATCCGGGCCGCTTCGTTCACCTCGTGGAGGGTGAGGTCGTGGCCGCCGGAGATGTTGATCAACACCCCCTTGGCCCCCTGGATCGAGGTCTCTTCGAGCAGCGGCGACGAGACCGCGCGCTGCGCCGCCTCGATCGCCCGGCTCTCGCCGCGGGCGATGCCGGTGCCCATCAACGCCATTCCCATGCCGGTCATGATCGTCCGTACGTCGGCGAAATCGACGTTGATCTCGCCCGGCACCGTGATCAAGTCGCTGATGCCCTGCACCGCCTGGCGCAGCACGTCGTCGGCGATCCGGAACGCCTCGGTGAGCGGCGTACCGCGCTCGACGAAGTTGAGCAGGCGCTCGTTCGGAATCGTGATCAGCGTGTCGACCGACGCGCGCAGCTCTTCCACCCCCCGCTCGGCGAGCTGCATCCGGCGGCGTCCTTCGAAGCCGAAGGGCTTGGTGACGATCGCCACCGTCAGCGCACCGATTTGCGCCGCGAGCGAGGCGAGGATCGGCACCGCGCCGGTTCCCGTGCCGCCGCCCAGGCCGGCGGTCAGGAACACCATGTCCGCGCCGTCGAGCACTTCCAAAATCCGCTCGGAGTCTTCCAGAGCGGACTTCCTGCCCACCTCCGGATCTGCGCCCGCGCCGAGGCCTTTGGTCAACAGGGTGCCGAGCTGGATTTTGGTCCGTGCCCGGCACTTGGCGAGAGCTTGGAGGTCGGTGTTGGCGGCCACAAATTCGATGCCGCGCAAATTGGCATCGATCATCCGGTTGACCGCGTTACCGCCCCCGCCACCCACGCCGATGACCTTGATCCGAGCGGGAACGATGTCGAGGCTCTGCATCACGATCGTGTGCTCGAGCTCCTCGTTCGCTGCATCCTGGTCGTCGAAGAGAATCATGCGTTACCCCCTTGGTTCGATTTTCCGCTGCGTTTCATTCTTCGATTCCGAGTCAATTCCTAGAGCAGATCCGAGAACATGCCGCGCAGGCTCCCCATCACGCCGCGCACGCTAAAGCCTGCCTTCTTCTTCTGAGCTTTGCCCTGCCGCGATTCTTCCGCCGCGAGGCCGTAGAGCAAGAGTCCCGAGGCGGTCGACCAGCTCGGGTTGCTGATCACGTCGACCAGGCCGCCGAGCCCGCGCGGCAGGCCGTAGCGGACACCGGCGTCGAACATCTGCTCGGTCAGTTCGAGCAAACCGTCGAGCTGCGCGCCGCCTCCCGTCAAGACCACGCCGCCGCGCAGGGAGTCCTCCGAGGCGTGGCGCATCAGATCCTCGCGCAGCAGGCCGAAAAGCTCCTCGGCGCGCGGCTGAAGGATCTCGCACAGCTCGCGGCGCGGCACCACGCGCGAGGAGCCTCCGGCGACCGTGGGGACCGAGATCCCTTCGTCGTCGGTGACCATGCTCGCCATGCAGCAGCCGTGTTTGGTCTTGATCTTTTCGGCTTCGGCAAACGGCGTGCGCAGCACCATCGCGATGTCGTTGGTGAAATGGCCCGCGCCGATCGGCGCCACCGCGCTGTATTGGATCTCGCCGTCGGCGAACAGGGCGTATTCGGTGGTGCCGGCGCCCACGTCGATCAACAGCGAGCCGAGCTCTCGCTCGTCCGGCGTCAGCACCGCCTCGGCGGTCGCGAGCGGCTCGAAGACCATCTCGATCACCTCGATGCCCGCGCGGTTGACGCAGGTGAGCAAGGTTTTCGAGCGGGTGATGTTGCCGGTCACGAGGTGGACCATCACCTCCAGGCGGCTGCCCAGCATGCCGAGCGGATCGCCAATTCCCCCCTGCTCGTCGACCAGGAACTCCTGCGGGATGGCGTGCAGGATCTCGCGGTCGGAGGGGAGCGCCGCGGACTTTGCCGCGTCGAGCACGCGTTGGATGTCCGGCCGCGCGATTTCGCGATCCTTGCGCGCCACGGAGACCATGCCGCGCGAGTTGACGCTCCGGATGTCGGCGCCCGAGATGCCCACGTAGGCGCGCGAGATCTCCTGGCCGGCCATCACCTCGGCCTCCTCGCTCGCCGCCTTGAGCGCCTCGACGGTCGCCTCGACGTTGACGATGTTGCCCTTGCGCGTGCCGCGATTGGGCGCAAGGCCCTTGCCCACGACCTCCAGGCCGCCTTTGGCGTCCCTTTGGCCGATGAGCACGCCCACTTTGGACGACCCGATGTCGATCGCTACGAAATACGGTTCCGGTTTCGCCATAGGCTCGACCCTCAGCTTGCCAATCTCGAAGCGGCTTCTTCCGAGCGCGCGCCGGCCGACGCGCCTTCAGCCGCAGGTTGCACCACGATCCGGTGGGAGAAGCGCAGATCCACGGCCGCGAGGGTGGGATACCGCTCGGCGAGCCGGGGGAGCAACGTCTCCAACCGGTGGACTTTGTCGATCACATCGCCGTCGCGGACCAGCAGCGGAAAAGGCAAAACGCCGATCCGCAGACGGAAATCTTCCTCGCCCAACACCTCGATCTCAGCCAGGCGCGCGGCCCAGTCGGGATTTGCCTTGCCCAGCTCGGCGGCGACGCCGAGCGCACGGGCCACGCCATTGGGAACCGGCGTGGCGAAACTGACCACCAGAAAGCCACCCGCCGCCCTCGGCGCCCCCGGGCCCCCCGGCCCGACACTCGATTCGGCCAAAGCGCGCTCGCGGGCGATCTCCTGCGCCGCCTCCGCCGCGGAAAGCGGCGCGATCGCCTTGCCGGCAGCATCGGCCCAGAACAGGCGACCGCCGCTGCGCAAGAAGACCGCGGGCTTCTTCTCGGACACCCGGACCACCAGCCGGCCCGGCAATTCCTTGGCGATCTCCAACGAATCGACCCAGGGGTGGACCGACAGACGTTCCGCCGCCGCCGACAGCGGCAGCAACGGCAGATTGCGGCCGAGGAGAGGCGCGAGGCGGGCGCGAATCCAGCTCTCGCCCACCCGGCCGGCCCCTTCGATCTTGATCTCGGAGAGGGCGAACTGCGGCGCGGTAGCCACCCAGAATCCCCCCGCAAGCGGCACCCCGAGGATCGCGAGAGCGGAGCCCAAGGGGCGCATCAGCTTGCGCCATAGGCTCCGGCGCTTCCGCTTCGGCGGACCCTGGGAGCGGCGGAACGGGATCACGTTGCCGCCCGGGCCGTCCCCTTCCGCATGGCCTGCGGCTCCGAAGCCGTCGTGCTTCATGACGCGGCCTCCACTTCCGCTGGAACCGTTTCCGCCACCAGCTCGCGGCCCAGTTTGTAGATGTCGCCGGCTCCGAGCGTGAGCACCAGATCGCCCGGCGCGACCTCCGCGGCGAGCACTCCATGGGCGTCGTGCCAGGAGGGGCAGTAGACGACGTTGCGGTGACCGCTCTTCGTCGCCTCTTCGACCACCCGCTCGCCGGTGACTCCCGGGATCGGCTGCTCGCGCGAGGCGTAGACGTCGGTGACCACCGCGCGGTCGGCGCCCAGGAGCGCGCGGCCGAACGCCTCAGCCTGGTCCTGGGTGCGCGAATAGAGATGCGGCTGGAACACGGCGTGGACCTTGCCGCGCGGGAAGCTCTGGCGTGCCGCTTCGAGGGTGGCCGTCACCTCCGTCGGGTGGTGCGCGTAGTCGTCGACCACGGTAGCGCCGCGCCAGGTGCCGATCGTCTCGAACCGGCGGTGCACCCCTTTGAACGTCGCGATCGCCGCTGCGATCGCGGCGAATTCAAGCCCCAGCACAAGGCCGATGCCGATCGCGGCGAGCGCGTTTCGGACGTTGTGGCGGCCGGGCATCGGCAGCTCGATCGAACCCAGCAGGCCGCGCTCCCGGCTGCGCACGCCGAAGCGGACGCCGCCCGAGGCTCCGAAGGTCGGCTCCATATCGACCGCCGCGAGATCGGCCTGCGGCGCGAAGCCGTAGGTGATGATTCGGCGCTCGGCGATCCGCGGCAGGATGGTCTGGACGTTCGCGTCATCCAGGCAGACCAGCACCCGGCCGAAGAACGGCACCCGGTTGGCGAACGCCACGAACGCGTCGAGGATCGCCTCCATCGTGCCGTAGGTGTCCAGGTGGTCGCGGTCGATGTTGGTGAGCACCGCGACGATCGGCGCGAGGGTCAAGAAGCTGCGATCGAACTCGTCGGCCTCGGCCACCAGGTACTGGCTGTGGCCCAGGCGGGCCCCGGTGCCGAGTACCCGGACTCTGCCGCCGACGATGACCGTCGGGTCGAGCCCCGCCTCGGTGAGCACGTGGCCGACCAGCGAGGTGGTGGTCGTCTTGCCGTGGGTGCCGGCGATCGCGAGGCCGTATTTGAGGCGCATCAGCTCGGCGAGCATCTCGGCGCGGCGGACCACCGGAATGCCGCGTCGCCGCGCCTCGCGGATCTCCGGGTTCTCTTCCGGCACGGCCGAGGAGACCACCACCACGTCGGCGCGGTCGACGTTTTCGGTCGCGTGGCCGATCTGGATCGTCGCGCCGAGCGAGGCGAGCCGCTCGGTCGCTTCGCCTCCGGCCTGATCGCTGCCCGAGACCTCCAGGTCGTATTCGAGCAGGATCTCGGCGATGCTGCTCATCCCGGCGCCGCCGATGCCGACGAAATGAATGCGCGAGAGGTCGGCGAATTGGGCGAAGCTCATCGCGACCCTCCCGATCCGGTGGCTGCGGCGGGCCGCGCCACGGCTTCCAGCGCGTCGGCGATCGCCGCGACGGCGCGCGGCTTGGAGAGCGACCGGGCAGCCGCCGCCCGGCGCGCCAGGCCTTCCCGATCCGCCAACAGGTCGATCAATTTATTTGCGAGCCGGGCGGCCAAGCGCTCGGCGAACGGCTCTCCCGACTCGCTGGAATCGCCTTCGACCAGCACCTCCGCCGCTCCCGCCCGTTCGAGCAGACGAGCGTTTTCGATCTGGTGCCCCTTGGCGATCGTAAGCGGCAGGAACAGCGCCGGCCGACCCGCGGCGCAGATCTCGGCGACCGTCACCGCCCCGGCGCGCGAAACGATCAGATGGCTCTGGGAGAGTGCCGAGGCGACGTCCTCGATGAACGGCACGACGGAGACCCGCGCGAGCAACGCGTCGTCGAGCCCCGCCGCGCGATAGGCGGCGAGCGTCTCGTCGACGTTCTTGCCCCCGGCCTGGTGGCGGATCGAAAGATCGGGGATCTCGGTCAGCAGCCGGCGGGCGGCCTCCGGCATCGCCCGGTTGACCTGGCGCGCCCCCTGGCTGCCGCCGAGCACCAGCAGCCGCGGCGGTCCGGCCGGCAGGTCGGCCGCAATCTCGAAGAACGCTTCGCGCACCGGCACGCCGGTCACCGTGGAGCGGCAGGCGAGATCGCGGCGGGTGTCTTCGAAAGCGACGGCCGCCGCGGTGGCACAGCGCGCGAGCATCCGATTTGCCACTCCGGCTCGGGCGTTCAGCTCCAGCAGCAGGATCGGCCGTCCGGCGAGGCGCGCGCCGACCACCGCGGGCGCCGAGGCGTAGCCGCCGGTTCCAAGCACCGCGTCGACGTCGAGCCGCTTTACCAATGCGCGCGCCGCCACACTCGACCGGACCAGTGTGGCGAGGGCGCCGATCTTCGCGCCGACGCCCCGGCCGAGGAACGCTTTGGCCGGCAACGGATGAAACGGCCAGCCCTCCTGCGGCACCAGGCGCGCTTCGAGGCCCGCGGCCGAACCGGCGTAGCTGATGGTCCAGCCGCGCGACGCCAGCTCCCGGCCGACGGCGATCGCCGGGAAGACGTGGCCCCCCGTGCCGCCCCCTGCGAGCAGGGCGTGGCGGGGGCGCGCGGCGGAGGCGGAGGTCGCTTCGCTCATCCGTGTTGCGACAGGTTGAGCAGCACGCCGCAGGCGGTCATCGTGACCACCAGAGACGAGCCGCCGTAAGAGATGAACGGCAGCGGAATGCCCTTGGTCGGCAGAAGCGCGAGCGCCACGCTGATGTTCAAGAGCGCCTGGAGCACGAGGACGATCGTGAAGCCCCAGGCGAGATAGCGGCCGAAGGCGTCCGGCGCCTTGGCCCCCGCGACATAGCCGCGCCAAGCGACGATCCCGAACAGGCCGATCACGAACAGCGCGCCGGCCATCCCCAGCTCTTCGCAGACGATCGCGTAGACGAAATCCGATTCCGGATGCGGCAGGAACCACAATTTCTGCAGGCTCTGCCCGGCGCCGAGCCCGAATGCGCCGCCCGAGCCGATCGCGATCAGCGATTGGAGCGCCTGGAAGCCCGAGCCGAGCGGATCGCGCTCGGGATCGAGAAAGGCGAAGAAGCGCTCTCTGCGATAGGGCACCGCGATCACCAGCGCGTAGAGGAGCGGCACCGCGAGCGCGAAGCCGCCGACCACGTAGCGCCAGGAGAGCCCGGCGAGGAAAAGCAGGAAGAAGACCGTGCTGCCGAGCAGCACCGCGGTGCCGAAGTCCGGCTGGATCAAGATCAGACCGCAGACCAGGCCGCAGCCGAGCGCGATCGGCAGCAGCAGGTCGCGCTGGTTCACCCGATCGAGCTTCCGCGAGATCTGGTAGGCGGCGAACGGGATCAGCGCGAGCTTCGCGATCTCCGACGGCTGGATCGAGATCGGCCCGAGCAGGAACCAGCGTTGGGTGCCGTTCAGATGGCCGGAGAAGAGGACGGCGACCAGCAGTAACGTGATGCTCGCGAGCAGGCCATAGACCACCTCCGCCCGGCGCAGCACCCGGTAGTCGATGTGCATCACGACTGCCATCGCGACCAGACCGATGATCCCGGCGATCGACTGCTTGAGCAGGAACGGATTGATCCCCGCGGCGCGGTCGCGGGCGATCGCCGCGCTCGCCGAATAGACCATCACCAGGCCGAAGCCCGCGAGCAGGGCGACCGCGCCGAACAGCAGCTTGTCGTAGGCGAGCTTTTTGGCCATCAGGCGTTCCCTCCGGCCTCGCCGAGCACCCGCGTGCGCACCAGCTCCTGGAACACCTGCCCCCGGTGCTCGAAGTTCTTGAATTGGTCGAAGCTCGCGCAGGCCGGCGAAAGCACCACGACATCGCCCGCCCGGGCGTGCCGGGTCGCCGCCTCGACCGCCCGGTCGAGCGTTCCGACGTTTTCGATCGGCGCGGCACGGCCAAGCGCCTGATCGAAATCCTCGGCCGATTCGCCGATCAGATAGACCCGGCGCGCCTTCACGGCGACCAGCGGCGCGAGCACCGAAAGGTCGGCGCCTTTGTTGCGGCCGCCGAGAATCAGATGGACGGTGCCGTCGGCGAACCCTTCGATCGACTTGCATGTCGCCGCCGGGTTGGTGCCTTTGGAGTCGTCGTACCAGGCAACACCCTCGTGCTCGCAGACCCGTTCCAGCCGGTGGGGGAGGCCGCGGAACGCCCGGATCGCTTCGCGGATCGCGCCCGCGCCGGCTCCGATTGCGCGAGCGAGCAGGGCGGCGGCCATCGCGTTTTCGACGTTCTGCACCCCGGCGAGCGGAACGTCGGCGGCCTCGAACAGGGGAGTCTTTCGACCGTCCGGCTCTACCTCTACCACCCAGCCGTCTTCAAGCTGGCAGCCGTCGGTGACCGGCGCCAGACGCGAAAACACCCGCCGCCGCGCCGCGGTCGCCAATTCGAGCGTCCACGGGTCGTCGGCGTTCAGCACCGCGATGCCATCGGGCCGCATGCGGGCAAACAGCCGCTTCTTTGCGTGGGCATACGCCGCGAGGCTCGGATAGCGGTCGAGGTGATCCTCCGAGAGGTTGAGCAGCGCCGCGGCGTCCGGCCGGAAACGGTCGAGCCCTTCGATCTGGAAGCTCGACACCTCGACCACGAACGCCCGGCCGGGCGCGGCCCCCGGCTCCGCATCGGCCCGTTCGGTGAGGGGAGTGCCGATGTTGCCGCAGACCTCCACCCGGCGGCCCGCGACGCGGAGGATCGCGCCGAGCATTTCGGTCACCGTGCTCTTGCCGTTGCTGCCGGTGATCGCGGCGATATTGGCGCCCTCCGCTTCGAGCGCGGGAAACGCCAGCTCGACCTCGGCGATGACGGGCAAGCCCTCGGCCCGCGCTTCATGGATCAGCGGCTGGTCCATCGGCACGCCGGGGGAGACGACGACCGCGTCGAGTCGATCCAGCAGGCCCAACCGCGTGGCCGAGTCGGCGCCCAGGCGCAGCTCAACGCCGGGATCGTGGGCCAGCTCTTCGAGATGGAGGTCCTCGGCGAGCTTCTTGTCGACCCCGACCACGGCGACGCCTCGCTTCCTTAAAAAGCGCGCGGCCGAGATCCCCGACACTTTAAGCCCATAGACCAGCACCCGCTCGAAGCGGCCGGTGCCCCAAGGGGCGAACAGGGATGGATTCGTGCCGCTCATCGCAGTTTCAACGTCGAGATGGAAAGCAGCGCGAACAGGATCGAGAGAATCCAGAAGCGCACGATCACCTTGGGTTCGGCCCAGCCCGACAGCTCGAAATGGTGGTGGAGGGGCGCCATGCGGAACACTCTCTTTCCGCGCAGCTTGAACGAGGCGACCTGGATGATCACCGACAGGGCTTCCATCACGAACACGCCGCCGACCACCACGAGTAGGATTTCCTGCTTCGCGAGCACGGCGACGCTGCCGATCGCCGCGCCGAGCGACAGCGAGCCGACATCGCCCATGAACACTTCGGCCGGATGGGAGTTGAACCAGAGGAATCCCAGGCCCGCGCCCACCAGGGCGGAGCAGAACACCGCCACCTCGCCGACACCGGGAACGTAGGAGATCTGGAGGTAGTTGGCGATCACCTTGTTGCCACCGACGTAGGTGAACAGGGCGTAGGTTCCCGCGGCGACCGTGGTGGCGCCGATCGCCAGGCCGTCGAGCCCGTCGGTCAGGTTGACCGCGTTCGAGGCGCCGACCAGCACCAGGACCACGAACGGCACGTAGGCGAGGCCGAGCGGAATCACCAGGCGCTTGAAGAACGGAAACGCCAGGGTCGAATCGAATTCCGGAATCGCCCACAAGGCGAGCCCCAGCCCGAGGCCGGCCACGACCTGCAACAAAAACTTGGTGCGCGCGGTGAGCCCTAGGTTCTGCCGCCGCTTCACCTTCAGATAGTCGTCGAGGAAGCCGACGGCGCCGAAGGCGACGGTCACCCCCATCGCGAGCCAGAGGTATCGGTTGCGTAGGTTGCCCCAAAGGAGCGTCGGCACGATCAGGGCGAACAGGATCAGCAGTCCCCCCATCGTGGGGGTGCCGGCTTTCACCTGATGCGCCTGCGGTCCCAGCTCGCGGATGTTCTGGCCGACCGACAGGCGCCGGAGAGTGCGGATGAACCAGGGACCGAGCAGCCAGGAGAGCAGCAGCGCGGTGACGATCGCCGCCGCCGCCCGGAACGTGATGTAGCGGAAGACGTTGAAGACCGCGAACCGCTCGTGGAGCGGATAGAGCAGCTCGTAGAGCATCAGGCCCTTTCCTCTCCGCGCATCCGATCAACCACCCGATCGAGATGCACCCCGCGCGAGCCCTTCACCAGCACGACGTCTCCCGGCACGACATGGCTTGCCGCCCACTCCGCCGCCGCATTGGCTTCGGAAAAGTGAATCGCTTCGGCGCCGCCCGCCGCGGCGCCGGCCACCAGCTCGCGCGCCAGCTCGCCCACTCCCACGACCGGGGAAAAGCCGAGCGCCGCGGCTTGTTTTCCGGCTTCGCGATGAAACGCCGGACCGCTGGCCCCCAGCTCCAGCATGTCGCCGAGGATCGCCACCCGGCGATGGCTGCAGCCAACCCGGCCGTTTGGCCGGTTGCTTGAAACAAGACCCGCAGCTCCGGCGAGAGCCTTGCCCACCGCATCGGGATTCGAGTTGTAGGAGTCGTCGATCAAAACCGCGATCCCGCCTTCCAGCTCCAGGCGATGGACCTCGCCGCGCCCTTTGGCGCTCGGCATCTCGGCGGCGACTTCGAGGATCTCTTCGAGCGGCACGCCGATCGACCAGGCGGCCGCGGCGGCGGCGAGGAAGTTCTCGACGTTGTAGGCGCCGTGGAGAGCCAGGTGAACCGGCCGGCGCTCCCCCTCGACTTCGAGGGTGAAGCGGCTGCCGAGGCCGTCCGGATCGGCGAGGACGTCCAGCGCGCGAAGGTCGAGGCGATCCTCGCCGTCGGCGAAACCGTCCACCGGCTCGCCCAAGGCGTACCAGATGATTCGTCCCCCTTGCTGCTCATCGCGCTCATCGCGCTCGTCGCGATGCCGGCGGACGATCCGGACGATCTCCGGGTCGCAGGCGTTGGCGACCACCCAGCCATCGCTCGCCAGACCGGCGAGCAGCTCGGCCTTCGCCTCGGCGATCGCCCGCACCGAATCGAAGAATTCGAGGTGCGCCGGCCGGACGACCGTAAACACCGCGAGGTCCGGCCGGGCCAGCAAGGAGAGCTCGCGCAGCTCGCCGGCCGACGACATGCCCATCTCGGCGACCATCCATTCGGTGTCGTCGGGGACGTTGAGCAGCGAGACCGGCAGGCCGATCCGGTTGTTGAAGTTGCCCACCGTGCGCCCGACCCGGAAGCGGCGGGCGAGCATCGCGGCCAGCAGCTCCTTGGTCGTCGTCTTGCCCGCCGAGCCGGTGATCCCCGCCAGCTGCTCCGGCGCCCGGTCCCGCAGGCTGCGAGCCAGCTCGACCAGCGCGTCGCCGACGTCGCCGACCTCGATTAGGAATCCATCGGAACCGGCCGGCAGGCGCGCCGCCGGATCGCCAGCCCCGCTCTCGGCGCTTTCAACGACCGCTCCCGCGGCGCCTCGGGCAAACGCATCGGCCACGAACGAGCGACCGTCGACCCGCTCGCCGCGGAAGGCGAAGAACAGCTCGCCGCCGCGGATCGTTCGCGAATCGATCGCCGCGCCGCCGAAACGCGCGGCGGGATCGCCCGCGGCGAGCCGGCCGGCCATCGCGAGCACCGCTTCAGCAGCCGAGGCGTGCACCGAATCTCTCCGTGAGCGCGCGCTCGATCTCTTCGAAATCCGAAAACGGCAGCTTGCGGTCGCCGATCGTCTGGTCGCGTTCGTGCCCTTTGCCGGCGATCAGCACGGCCGACCCCTCTTCGGCGGCGGCGATCGCGGTGCGGATCGCATCGCGCCGGTCGGGGATCAATAGATAGTTGTTGCGCCCGGTCGAGCGCAGACCCTCTTCCACCGCGGCGAGGATCGCGTGCGGATCTTCGCTGCGCGGGTTGTCGGAGGTGGCGATCGCGAGATCTGCCAGCTCGCCCGCGACCCGGCCCATCACCGGCCGCTTGCCCGGATCGCGGTCGCCGCCGCAACCGAAGACGACGATCGTCCGGCCCGGCGCGATCTCGCGCACCGAGGCGATCGCGGCGGAAAGGGCCGCGTCGGTATGGGCGTAATCGACGATCGCGGCAAACGGCTGGCCGCATTCGACCGGCTCCAGGCGGCCGGGAACCGGCTGCTGCGCCGCGGCGGCTGCGACCACGGCCGAGACCGGAATTGCCGCCGTCTGGAGCGCCAGGGCGCCCGCGATCGCGGCGGTCAGATTCGACAGGTTGTAGCGGCCGAGCAGCGCCGAGGCGATCTCGAATTCATCCAGATTTCCGGAGTCGGAATCGGCCACGACGATCGTCGCGGAGAGCCCATGGCGATCGAGCTTCGCGTCGCGCGCCGAGACGGTGGCCGCGTTCCCTTCGACGCTGTAGGTCCAGGCCCCGGGCAGCTCGGCTGCCAGCCGTCGGCCGTACTCGTCGTCGACGTTGATCACCGCCCGGCCGTTCGGCTTCAAGCGCGTAAACAGCCGGCGCTTCGCGGCGAAGTAGCTCTCCATGTCGCCGTGCAGATCGAGATGGTCGCGCGACAGGTTGGTGAACAGAGCGAGATCGAATTCCGCGCCGTCGGCCCGGCCCTGTTCGAGGGCGTGCGACGACACCTCCATGGCCACCGCCGCCGCCCCGGCGTCGCGCATGGCGCGCAGGGTGCGGAACAGGTCGCTCGCCTCAGGCGTCGTCCGCTCGCCGGGAAAGCTCTTCCCGCGCAGGCGATAGCCGAGCGTGCCGATGAATCCCGCCGGCTGCCCGGCCTTTTCGAAGATCGCAGCGAGCAGCGTCGCGACGGTCGATTTGCCGTTCGTGCCGGTCACCCCGGCGAGGATCAGCTCGCGATCCGGATGGCCGTAGATCCGCGCCGCGAGCGGCGGGAGCAGCGCGCGGGGATTCGCCGCCGAAAGCCAGGGGATTTCGGTCCCGAGCCCCGCCGGACGGTTCCCCGGTGCGACCACCGCGACGGCGCCCCGCTCGACCGCCTGGGGCGCGAACTCCCGGCCGTCGAACCGTCCGCCGGACCAGGCGACGAACAGGTCGCCGGGCCGGACCGCGCGCGAGTCGTGGCAAACGCCGGAAATCGTCGGGTCGCCCGGCAGACCGCCGTCGGCTTCCACCGCTAGCCTGAGCCCGTCGATCAGCTCCGAGAGGGGGAGCGCGCTCATCCTTCGCCTCCCGGAGTTACGGGCGTTGCCGCCGGGGTAATGCTGAGGGTGCTCGCCGGGATCGGCCGAACCGCCGGCCGGCCGGTCGGCTGGGTCGCCGGCTGGGCGGCCGGTGTGGCGCGGGCCTTGGGAGCCGCCGGAGGTCCCGGAGCGGCCCCCTCCGGTGCCGGAGTCAACCCCGCCGTCACCATTTTCGGCATCGCCTGGCCGTCCGGCCAGTCGGGCCGGGCCCGCTCCGGGCGGACGCCGAGGTAGAGCAGGACCTGGCGGGCGATCGCGCCGAACACCGGCGCCGCGACCTGTCCGCCGTGATATTCGAAACCCTGCGGCGCGTCGATCGCGACGACGCCGACGATCTGCGGCCGGTCGCCCGGCGCGAAACCGACGAAGCTCGGCACGTAGTGGTTCCGATCGTAGCCGCCGTCGAGTGGAATCTGCGCCGTCCCGGTCTTGCCGGCCACGTTGTACCCCTCGACCGCGGCGGACTTGCCCGTTCCTCCGGTCACCACCCCTTCGAGCAGGCGCGTCACTTCGGCGGCGGTGGCCACCGACATGGCGCGCCCGACCGGCAGCGCCGCGGCATGAAGCGGCTCGATCTGCCCGGCGGCGCCGGTCGCGGCGACCATGTAAGGCCGAAGGCGGACGCCGCCATTGGCGACGGTCGCCGCCGCCACCGCGAGCTGGAGAGGCGTCACCGACACCCCCTGGCCGAACGAGATGTACGCCTTGCTGAGCGGAAAGCGGCGCCACTCGGACAGGGGGTGGAGGATGCCCGAGGCCTCGCCGGGCAGGTCGATGCCGCTCTTCCGGCCGAAGCCGAGCGCGCTCGCCATCCCGTACAGCCGCTCGTCGCCGAGCAGCAGGGCGGTCTTGATCATGCCGACGTTGCTCGATTTGGCGATCGCCTCGGCGAAGGTCAGGAGCCCGAACGGCTTGTGGTCGCGAATCCGGATGCCGGCCAGGGTGATGCCACCCATGCCGCAGTCGAAGGTGTCGCTCGCCTTGACCACGCCGCTTTCGAGCGCCGCCGAGGCGGTGACGAGCTTGAACGTCGAGCCCGGCTCGTAGGAATCGGTAACCGCCCGATTGCGCGCCCGGTTGCGCAACAGGTCTTTCGACGTCTCGCCGTACTGGTTCGGATCGAAGCTCGGGTAGCTCGCGAGAGCCAAAATGCCGCCGGTTCGCGGGTCGAGAAACACCGCCATCCCTTTGCGCGCGCCCCGCTCGTCGACCGTCTGGGCCAGCTCGCGCTCGACGATGTGCTGGATCGTCGCGTCGAGCGTCAGGTGCAGATCGCGCCCCGGCTCCGGATCGGTGAACGACAGCTCGGGGTCCATCACGGTCCCCTTGCGCGCATCGCGAAGGACGGTTCGGCGGCCCGGTTTGCCGGCGACGGTCGAGTCGTAGAGCTTCTCCAGCCCTTCCAGGCCATGGTTCTCGGTGCCGACGAACCCGAGCACTTGGGCGGCCAGCTCGCGCATCGGGTAGTAGCGCTTGCTCTCGGTGACGAACCGTAGTCCTTTGACCTGGAGCGCGCGAATCTGATCGGCGAACTGTGGATCGAGCTTCCTTTTGATCCAAACGAAGTCGCGGCTCTTGTCGCCCAACTGCTTGGCGAGCTTCTCCGGCTCTTTGTCGACGAGCTTCGAAAGCTGGCGCGCCACCGCGGCCGGGTCGGCGATCTCCGAGGGGATGGCGTAGACCGAATCGACCTCGATCGAGACCGCGAGCTCCCTTCCCCGCGCGTCGTAGATCGTGCCGCGCGGGGCATCGAGCTCGACCACCCGCTGCTGCTGATTGCCGGCGCGCTGGGTGTAGTGCGCGTGGCGGATGACCTGGAGGTAGTAGAGCCGTCCGGTGATCAGCGCCACCCAAGCGAGGCCGAGGCCGGCGACCACCCGGAGCCGCGTCTTCACGGCAGCTCCTCCCAGAAGATCACGCGATTGAGCGCGGGCGGTTCGAGCCCCAGCTCGTGCCGGGCGCGCTCCTCGATCCGCTGCGGGCTCGCCAGGTAGGCCGCTTCGAGCGACAGTTGCCGTTCGGTGCGGGTCATCTCCCGAAGTTGGGTTTCGAGTTTGTCGATCTTGTAGCCGGTCGACAGCACTTCGAGATGGATCCAGGTGTACGACAGCAAGCCGACGCCCAGAGCGCCGACCGCCGCCAGCACCAGACCCAGCTCGCGGAAGCGCTTGCGATCGCGCTCCCGAACCAGGTAGGCGTTGGCGACCGGCCGCGTGAAGGCGTAGGCATTCCTCACCGCGTCTCCAGTCTCCGACCCGCGCGCAGGCGCGCCGAGCGCGACCGGGGGTTGATCGCGATTTCTTCCTCGGTCGGGCGCACCGACCGCTTTGTCAGCAGCTCGATCGCCTGGCTCTCCGAGCGGGGACGGCCGGTGACGAGATCGATCTCGCCGCGGTGCAGATCGCGCAGCGTGTTCTTGACGATCCGATCCTCCAGGCTGTGGTACGAGATGATCACCAGACGCCCTTCGGCGTCGAGCTGGTCGACTGCTTGGTCGAGAAAGCTAAGGAGTCCGGAAAGCTCCTCGTTGACCTCGATGCGCAGCGCCTGGAACACGCGGGTCGCCGGATCGACCCGCCCTTCGCGATTACGGTGTCCGGCCTCATGCCCCTTGCCGCGGTCGATCGCGCGGCGCAGCTCCGAGGTGGTCTCGATCGGTTTCTCGCGGCGCGCCGCGACGATCGCGCGCGCGATCCGCCGCGATTGCCGCTCCTCGCCGTACTCCCAGAAGATCTTGGCCAATTCTTCCTCCGAGCTTTCGTTCACGATGTCCGCCGCGGTAAGGCCTTCGTGGCCCATCCGCATGTCGAGCGGTCCGCCGAACCGGAAACTGAAGCCCCGTTCCGGCGAATCGATTTGCAACGACGAAACGCCGAGGTCGGCGAGAATCCCCGCCACCCGGCCGATCCCTTCCGCCCCGAGCAGCTCACCCAGGTCGGCAAAATTCCCCTCGACCAGCCGCACCCGGGGGCCGAAACGCGCCAACCGTTCGCGCGCGAGCCCGAGCGCTTGGCGGTCGCGATCGATCCCCACCAGCTCGACCCCGGGGCCGGCCTCGAGGATCGCTTCCGCGTGACCGCCGAGCCCAAGCGTCGCGTCGACGAACACGCCGCCCCGCTCTGGCGCGAGAAGCTCGACGACCTCGCGGAGCAGGACGGGGACGTGACGTGCGGCCACGGGCTCTCGATCTCGGCGCGCGGAAGTCGCACGGACTAGATTCCGCCGCGCTCCGCCAGGGCGCGGGAGTCGTCCTCGGTGAACGGCTGCTCGGCCATCCGCGCGACCAGGCGCTCGTGGTTCCAGACGATCAGGTGGTCGATCTGCGCCATCACCACCACGTCGCCGCTCATCCCGGCGCTCTCCCGCAGGATCTGCGGAATCACCAACCGCCCCTGGTCGTCCAACCGCACCTGCTGGCCGTAGTAGCTCGCGCGCTCCAGGAACCGCTGCTTCGAGGGATCGGCCGAGGGCATCGCTTGGAGCTTCCCCTCGATCTCTTCCCAGACCGGCAGCGGGTAGAGCCGTGCGCAATCGCCGTGGACCGAGGTCACGAACAGCTCGCGCCCATACCTCTCCTCAACGAACCGGCGGAAATCCGTCGGCACCTTGAGGCGGCCCTTCTCGTCGATCTTCGCTGGTGAGCTACCCCGGAACATGACCCCCGCCTTTGGGTCCAGCTATTTGGAGGGTGATTCTAGTCTGGTTGCTCCACTTCTGTCCAATTTTATCCACTAGGGGCCACCAGGACCCCGCGGTGGGCTCTGAAACCTCTTTCCGCAGGGTCGGCGCGGGCGGCAGAGTCGGCACGGGTGTTGAGTACCCGGTCCGGGCACGAGGCGTACCTCAGGGGCTGTCGGCGCAAAAATTTGCGAAATTTGCCGCCCAGGGGTCCCGCTGTCTCGCATTGACGCGCCGAAGCACCGTAACATTGCAGAGACCACACAATTGATTCGACCGAGGAGACCCCCCGTGTCGCAAAATCCTGTGCCGCTGCTTGCCGTGGTGTTGCGGAATCTCCGCGAGCGAGCCGGCTGGACCCAAGTCCGGCTCGAACGCGAGGCTCGCCTCAGCAAGGGATCGCTCTGCCGGCTGGAGAAGGGCAGCCAGACGGTCGATCGTTTCCTGCTCAATCGGCTGGCGAAGGTGATGAGAATCGCCGAGGGTGACGTGGAACAGGCGCTCGCAGTGCTGGAGCAGCTCCCGGCGGAGACCGGCGCCGGTTCGTCCGCGGACCTGCCGGTTCGCGACCGGCAGACGATCGAAACCGTCAGCGCGCGCTTTTCCCGCATGGTTCGCGAGAAGGCCCAGAACCGAATCGGGGGGAAGGTCCGCGCCCGGCGCTGGCGTCTCGACCGCGCGGCGGCCGCCGTGGCGTGGCAGCGGCTGCGCAAAATGCCCTCCGAGGATCGCCGGCTGATCGTTAAAGCGGTTGAGGCCTTTCACACCTGGGCGGTGGTGGAACGGCTTTGCGAGGAGAGCGTAAGGGCGGCGGCCAGCGATATGGAGGAGGCCCGTAGGCTGGCGCAGCTTGCCCGGCAGGCCTCGACGGCCGCGAGCGGTGCCGAGCGAAGATATAAGTCGCTCGAAAATTACGCGGCGGCCTTCGAAGCGAACGCCTGGTGCGCTGCCGGCGAATTTCGGAAAGCCGAGCAGATTTTTGCCGAGGTCGATGCGCTCCATGGAGAAGGGCTGGACATCGCGGCAGTACCGGTCGATTGGGCCAGGCCACTGATCTTTCGAGCGGTGCTTATGATTTATCGGGCGAACCTCGATCCGGCATTGGAATGGCTGAACGAGGCGCTTTCGCTCACTCGCTCGCCGACCGTCAAGACTTGGGCGTTAATCTGGCGAGCCGCTGTGCTCAAGCGGAAGCTCCAATTTCCCGCGGCGCTTGAGGAGCTGGAAAAGGCTCGGCCGTACGCCGAGCTTGCAGGCGATGCCCGGCTTCGATGGGCCATCGCCTTCAATGAAGCGGGTTATTTATGCGAAGCCGGCCATTTGGCGGAGGCTGCCGCCCGCCTTCCAGCCCTGAAGCTGGCAGCGTTGGAGCTCGGAGGAGCTCTGGATCGCCTGCGGCTCCGCTGGTTGACCGCGAGAGTGGCTGCTGCTTCAGGCCTGTTCCAGGAAGCCGCGACGAACCTCTCCGAGGTTTGGAATGCCTTTGCCGACCGGAACCTCTGGCTCGACGCGGCGATCGCGGTTCTCGAGCTGGCCAGCATCAACCTGGAGATGGGTCTGTCTGCCCAGGTCAAGAAGCTCGCCACGGCATCTGCTCACGTCTTCGCGGCGCAGACCCTGCCCGACCACCTTCTCGCGGCGGTTCGACTATTCTGGCAGGCCGCCCTTCAGGAAGCGGCCACTTCACAAATGGCGCGACAGCTGGTTGGGGACCTTCGCCGCGCCATGGTGGCAAACGCCGAAGCCTCCTGAAGTCGTCGTCTCGCTTGGGCTAGGTCCCACACAGACCGTTCGGGTTGATCTCGCAGCCGACTTCGCCGAGAGGAGGCTTACTTCTCGGGCGACCGGAGTCGGAAGCACTGCGTCCGTCTGGGCTTGCGCCGCGGCGCCCGCTGGGCTCGATCTCGCAACCGCTCGGCGCCCACAGCGCGGAAAAGAATCTCCCGGCTTTGGCGAGCAGGTTCCCGAGATCCCACGGTGCGGCGGAGGCCTGGGTCGGGAAGGCGAGGACCACGACGAGAAGCAAGAGCGGCAGACGGCGGGGCGACGAAGCGGACATGACCGACTCCTATTCCGAGGGGACCGGCGCCGCGGCCTCCATGGCCGAACGGGCACCCTGCGAGTTCTTCCAGGCGCGCCTGGGCGAAGCTTGGACGCAAAATTTTGTGCTGCCAGGCGTACGGTGGGGTCTATCTTAGGAGCAAGCCCCGCCCTGCACGCTCTTTCGATACGATTCCCTCCAGAAACTCGGGAGGTGACATGAACGACGCCTTGGATCGCCGCGCGGCAGGCTTGGTGATGCAGTTGTTTCGCTTCATGGCCGGCCGCCACCAGCACGACCTGAGCGAACGGACCGGGATCGACATAAAGCGGATTTCGCGTTACGAGCAGGGAAAAGTTCTGCCTCTTCGGCCGACGCTCGAACGACTCGCTGCGGGCGTCGGCGTCTCCGCGACCCGGCTCGATCAGCTTCTCGCGTTGATTCGCACCGTGTGCGCCGAGGGCGAGGCGGCGACCGCCCAAAAGGAGCACGCCACAGCAGACCCCGACGAGTCCGATTGGCCGGACGATCTCGCCGAGCTGGCGGCGGAGATCGCCGAAGACCTACAGCCCGAGATTTACCAAGCCCTGAAGGAATTGAACGCCGAGCTGAACGCGCCGCCTCCGCCACTCGCCCCGGAAGCGGCGCGCGCCCAGGCTCGGGAGCTATGGGGAAGGTTCGAACCCTTGCCGGATCGCGTTCGCCGCCTGGTGATCGAACATGGCAAGGAGTACCAAACCTGGGCCTTTTGCGAACGGCTCTGCGAAGCAAGCCTCGACGCCGGATCGCGCGCGCCGGAGGACGGTCAGGCCTTGGCCGACCTGGCGCTCTCGGTCGCCGAGGCCGCCCAAGGGTCCGACGTGCTGCGCCAGCGCCTGACCGCCTTCGCCCTCGCCTGCGCCGCCCACGCGGATGTCCTCGCCGGGGACTCGGAAGAGGCCGCCGAGAAGCTGGGCCGGGCCAAGGCGCTCTGGACGGCCGGGGACGGCACCGACGATCTCGACCTCGGCCAGATCGCCGATCTGGTGCCCGCCGACTCGTAAGGAGTCCCCTCAGTTCGGCGCCCGCCGACTTGCGTCCGGCGGAAGCTCCGGCGGCGGCGGGCCGAGACGGCGCTCCAGGTCGGCGATCTTCTGTTCGAGATCTTCCGCCAGGATTTCGAGAGCCTGACAGAGCCGGTCCTCTTCCTCGGTCACCGTCGAGAGCCGCCGGGTCGCGGCGAGCCCGGCGAACGCCTGCTTTGTATGCCAGAGGTCGTCGATGCCGGCGCGCGTTCCCGCCTTGAGCCACGGTTCTCCGAACCCCGAGCCGTCTTCCAGCTCCAGCGCTTCCTCGGCGATCTTTTCGCAGGCATCCTGGACGCGTTGGCGCAAACCCGGCCGGGTGAAATGGACCAGGACCGACTCGCGGAACGGCGCCATCTCTCTCCAGCGGCGCTTGATCGGGTTGGTCATCCTGGGGATGCCCGTCGCTCAGTCCGCACGGCGGCCCGGTGCCGGCCCAGGCGTCTCTCCTGCACCAGACCCAGGAATGCGTCCCGATTCGCGGCCCCATGGGTCATCAGCGCCGCGAAGACCCGAAGGTTCAGACGGGCACCTTCCGGGGGCGGTGTACCTTCCAAGAGGGCGAGCAGTCGGGCGGCCAGCTCCGGCAAGATGCCCCCTCGCCCCTGGCGCAACAATACGGTTCCCAGCTCGATGTAGGCGTCCGCCGCTGCCATCACCTCGCCCGATGCGCGCCAGGTTCCCGCGGCGCGGCCGAACAGTCGCGCCGCCTCTTCGAGGTTCCCATCGTCCCGCTCGCGCTCGGCCCGGTCGAAGATCTCTCCGGCGGCCCGCCGCAACTCGCCGGGTGCGAGGGGAGAGGCCGGACTTACAGAGGCCATTCCATTCCTTTTCTGTGCTTCCGGACGTCCGCGAGCAACTCGCCTAGTAACGGCGAGCTCGGCGGGGTGATCTCGAGCAAGAGCAAAAGGTTGGAAAAAAGCTCGATTTCCGGCGGCGCCACGGCGAGCGTCGCCGGCTTGGCGGCGAGCCAGTCCGGCAGGTCGACACGTTCAAGGCGATAGACCGCGGCCAGCGAGAGCGCCGCTAGCCCTTCGAGCCAGGGTTGCTCCGCTTTGCCGAAGGCATGGACGGCGAGAATAAAACTCTCTTCTGCCTGGGACAGGTTGCCCGCCGCCGCGGCGCGCTCGGCAAAATCCATCGAGCGCCAAGCCAACCGGAAAAAAGCCGGATGCGCCGGTTCCTTAGCCGGCGCATCCGCGGGCCCTGCGAGCGCGAGAGGGGGTGCGGGTCGCCCGCAGGGGAAAAAGGAGTCCATGCGTGCGAGGGTAGGTCCAGGGATTCAGCTTTCGCGCTAGCCTGCCGCTCGTGGATGGCGTAGTTATCCATTTCGATAACATTTCTTGGGATGCCGGGGAACTTTCCCAGCTCGTCATGCCGAGCGAGAGCTCTGCACACTCCAGCGGAGGCGGGGGGGAGTTCCGGCACTACATTCAATATTGCAGGAACCACCCTAGGGCTGCAGGCCGCCGTTCCACGAAGTGTCCTTGAGCAGATCGGCCCAATTCACGTCGGCGCTCAGCACATTGAATTCGTCGCTGCCGTCCGAGAAGACGTTGAGGTGTGCCGCCCGCCGAAAGACCTCCTCGCCTTGAATTTCGAAGCCGGGCCGTAGCGGCGGCAAGATGTAGAGGCCCATCCACGGACTACCGGTTGGGTTACAGCCCGTCTGGCCGGAAGCGGTGCAGAAGGGGAGCGCCGTGATTTCGCCCGTCGTCAAGCGTCCCTGGGTATCGGTGTGCAGGCGCAGCAGGAAGGGGATTTCCAGGTCACTGTAGACACACACTCCGTCGTCATCGCAGGAAAGGGCAGAGTCATAGGCGTCAATCCGGTAAGTCAGCGGCTCCTCCGCCCGGTAGAGAGCGGTCTTGTAGGAAATAAAGGCGCAGAACGGATTGGGAATGGGTTCCGCCAGGCAGCCTGTCGGCCGAACCGTCCGCGCGAGGATCGAGTAGACCTTGAGGTCAAAGTCGGTCACTTCGGTATGGCAGGGAGAGAGTAGGTCGTCGACGGTCAAACCGCGTCCCGCGGTGTCCGCGTGGTCCGCCTGCGCGTCCTGGAGAGTGGTGATCCGAATCGAATTCTTCGGCTGAAAAGGGTCTGGCGGCTCCCGGGACAGGATGAGATCCACGAGCATCGAGAACCGGGTCGTCCCCTCGAGATTCGAAGACGCATCCCGCCGAACCAAGGTGGCCTGGGGCCGGCGATCCCTTCGGGGGTTCAAGAAGTCCTCGTCCTCGCGAAGGATCAGGTCGAACGCCAGCTGTTTCTCCTGTCGCTCGCGGTCGCCTTGAACCGTGGTGTGTCGCAACTGGCTGGTGCTGGCCAATCCTCTGTAGGTGCCGCCATTGGCGCTCGACCGCCAGAGGAGGAGGCTCGACTCCCCGTAGGAAACCCCCATGCGGTGCAGCAACCTCCCCATTTGCCGCTCTTCGCAGGCGACCTGCTCGGACGTGAGGGGGCGGCCGAAGGGCTGGGCCACAGCATTGCGTACCGCACATGCGCCGAAGACCAGGGCCACGGCCCAAGCCGGCACCCGCCACCCTACGGCTGCAGGCCGCCGTTCCACGAGGTGTCCTTGAGCAGGTCCGCCCAGTTGACGTCGGCACGTAGAATGTTCAAGTCAGGAAAGGCAACCGAGAAAAGGTTCAGGTGGGCCGCACGCCGAAAGACTTCCTCTCCCTGAACCTCGATGCCGGGTCTCAGGGGAGGTAAGACGTAAAGGCCCATCCAAGGACTGTCCTCCGGGCTGCATCCGGTTTGGCCCGACGCTGTGCAAAACGGCAGCAGCGAGACCTCCCCGGATGCCAACCGGCCTTGGGCGTCGGCTTGGATGCGAAACAGCAGTGAATTCTGCTCGTCGCTGTAAACGCACACGCCGTCTTCGTCGCAGGACAACGAGGAGAGATATACGTCGGCCCGATAGGTCAGCGGCTCCTCCGCGCGGTAGAACGCGGTTTTAAAGGAAATGAATCCGCAGACCGG
This sequence comes from Acidobacteriota bacterium, assembly GCA_040005235.1. Taxonomy (GTDB): domain Bacteria; phylum Acidobacteriota; class Thermoanaerobaculia; order Multivoradales; family UBA5704; genus DASYKS01. The sequence goes on from JBDTZG010000028.1 coordinate 61,166, forward strand.
GTTGGGAATGGGTTCCGCCAGGCAGCCCGTCGGCCGCACCGTCCGGGCGAGGATCGAGTAGACCTTTAGGTCGAAATCGGTCACCTCAGTATGGCAGGTATTCAAAAGGTCGTCGACGGTCAGACCGCGTCCGGCGGTGTCCGCGTGGTCCTCCGGCGCTTCCTGGAGGGTGGTGATCCGGATCGAATTCTTTGGGTGGAAAGGGTCGGGCGGCTCCGGGGACAGGATGAGATCTACGAGCATCGAGAACCGGGTCGTTCCCATCGGGTCGAGGTTCGACGCCGCGTCCCGCCGGACCAGCGTCGCCTGCGGGCGGCGTTCCCGCCGGGGGTTCAAGAAGTCTTCATCGGCGCGGAGAATCAGGTCAAACGCCAGCTGTTTCTCATCGCGCATCCGGATGTCTACGGTCGTCGTAGGATCGAAATAAAGGTGGTCCGTACTGGCCAAGCCTCTGTAGCTGCCGCCGTTGGCCGCCGATCGCCAAAGGTAGAGGCCAGCCTCGCCATATGAGACCCCCATACGATGAAGCAATCGCCCCATCTGGCGCTCCTCGCAGGCGACCTGCTCGGACGTGAGGGGGCTGCCGAAGGGCTGGGCCGCCATAATTCCCGGGGCGATGATTACCAGGAAGAGAATCGCGAACAACGCGCTTTTGGGTTTCATAGCTTCCCCGCTGAACCTGTCTTCTGTTGGACCTGGAGAACGATGTCGAAGGAATAGAACGGCGAAACGATCTCGCAACTTCCCCCGTTGCAGGTTTTGTGGATGGGATCCCAATTGATGGTCTGGACTGCCGTCATGGTTCCCGTTGCCGGCGTGACCCACTGGACCTCGAACCGATCGGCCGTCGGTCCGAGGTTCAAGAGCGTCAAGCGGTCTTGGTATTTCTGCGCCAGCCAGATCCGCGCGTCGAAAGCGTTGCGCGGGAGAAATATCGGTTTGGCGCTCGGAGACGTGGACTCTTTGGGGCATCCGTTCGCAGTGAACTCCGCCTCGGGCGCGTTCGATGCCGTGCTGGCCGCGCAGCGGATCGTGCTGTGGTGTAGATAGAGCAGGAAAAGCCGGTTCGGCTCCGGTCTCCGACCTGGATCGGCATCAATCGGTATCCGTCGGAGATTGAGGGCCTTGATGTAGGTCGGGTCTCGCAGCGCTATTGGGCAGCCCTCCAGACCAAGCTGACCGGGACGAGGTGAGGCGCCCGAGCGGCAGCGCGTTGACGAATTTCTTGAGTACGCCGAGTTGGCGCCGAATGGTCGCGGGGGTGTTCGGGTCGCCTCCGGAGAGATATCCGAAATGGTCGTAGGTGGCGCCCTGGTCGAACAGAAACTCCCAGGCTTCGGCGCGCGCCGGTTCGGCGAGCTTTTCTGTCAGGGCGCCGTTGGTATGGGCGCGGGTGCCGCTCTTGCCTCCGACATCTGGGTTGCCGATGAACTGACCGGCGCCTTTGGTCGTAAACGGCTGTACCGCCACCAAATGCCCGCCGGCGGCCAAGCGCGGGTATTTCGCTTCCTGAAAGGTGACCTGGGCAATCATGTCGCGCTGCCACTTGGCGACCTCGAGGGGATCGACGGTCTGGGCCTCCGGCTCGTTGGCGATCTCCCAATAGACGGTGTCGAAGCACCAGAGTTCTTGGACCGTCCACTCGATCACTTTGGCCTGGGCCACGCGCATGCGCTCGTTCGTCAGGGCCTCCTGGGTGCCTCGCGTGTCGTGGGTCACGAAGTACTCGGGCTTTGAGAACTTCACCGTCTCGAACGTCCCGTCCGACTTCGGCATCATCCCCTTGCCGCCCCAGGGACCCTGGGAGAAGAAATCTCCCTCGAACGGCGCGAAGATGGTCACTTCGACGATCATCTTCCTCGGGTCCTGGGCGTAGGCCACGACATCGCGCAAGCGTTGGAAATACCGCGTGTTCGGCTTGTCCAGGCGCCAGAACGGGTAGGCGTTGGCCGGGAAGTTGGCGCAGTCGGGGCTCGCCACGGCGCTCGGGCAATAGAGGAACGGGACGTTGTTCGGGTTTTTCTCTCCGGCCAGGGCGATCCAGAGGCGGAGCTTGTTCAGGCCCGCTTCGAAGGCGGCTTGGATCGTCGTGGGGTAGTTGGTCCAGTTGCATTTGTCGGAGGAGAGTTCGAGGTGGCAGCCGTTGTCAGCCGAGACGCCGACGAGGGTCTGGATCGTGTTGCGGTACGAAAAGTAGCGCGAGGCGAAAGGCAGGGCGGCGGTCGTTTTGCCGATCTTGATCGGGGTGATCGTCTGCGTGATGTTGCCGCAACCGGTGGCGGAAATCGTGGGATCGGCCGGAACGTCGGGGTCGGTGCCCAGCAGCTCGGGCGGATAGAGATCCTCCGAGTCGAGCGAATTCGGGTCGCCGTCGTAGGGGAGCAAGTCGTCGCCGAGGGTCCACAGCTCGGCGGGCAAGCTGGGGTCGGTGGTCGAGCCACCGTCGCCGAAGACGGAAGAGAGGGGTGGCTCTTCTTCGGGTCCGGGTGGGGGTTGGGCGGGAAGGGGGGCACCGACCGAGAGGAACGAAAGAAAGATGAAGGCGAGGGTCGCACGGTGGCAGAGGGATAAGAGTAGCGAGCGAGTTCGGTCCACGGCGCTGTCCTTTCAAGGTTTCCGCGTTACGCGGAAGACTGCTGGAACGGTAGCAGCGCCGACGATATTTTCGCAAACAATTTCATCACATTCGGTATGGCTTTCAGATTTCTGCGGCTCTGGGGTGACCTGGGAACTGAGACGGATGGGAGCGGGCGTTTTCTGCCCGCGGGGCGATGACGATGAACGGTGAGGACCCTAAGAGCCAAATGCTCCCAATGAGGAAACCAGGTTTCCTCTCTGTGCGGCGGGCAGGCGTCCCAATTTATTTGTTGTCACGAAAAGTGCCTCAGCGGCAACAAGATGTATTAAAGACACCAGACCCCGGAGAACCGCGATGCCCAAGGTGGACCTGCCGCCGACGAATGCGGCGCTATTGATTTTGCGCATCCTGTGTCGCCTGACACAGGATGAGTTCGGCGAGCTGACCGGCATGAAGAGCCGGATCGTCGAGATCGAGAATGGCCGGTATGTCCTTAAGCGCGCCGAGCTCGAAGATCTGGTGGAGGAGCTCAAGGTGTCGGCCTACGCGGTGCCGGTCGCCCTCGGCCTATCGGAGCTGGTGTTGCCGTCGACCGACAAGACCCCCCACCCCTGGGAGGCGACGCCCGACGCGCGGTTTCAGGCCGAGCGCGCGACCCTCGAATCGTCCGCCATCGTGCGCCGTCTGTTCCTCGCCGAAGCGCGCGCGGAGCGCTACGCGGCGGACCGCGAGGAGGCCGAGCGCCTCTGGAAGCTGCTTGCGCCGCTCAATCGCGACCGGCGGCGGGTGATGGCCCGGATCGTCGATTTCTCGACCTGGGCGGTGGTCGAGCGCCTCTGCATCGAGAGCCTCAGGGGAGCGCCTCGGGATCCCGGGGCCGCCCGCTCGCTCGCCGAGCTGGCCGTTGAGGTGGCCCAGAGGATTCCGCCGCTGCCCAGGTTCAGCGATCGGGTGGAAGGGTACGCCCAGGCCCACTTGGGCAACGCCTTTCGAGTCGGGAACGACTTTGACGAGGCGGTTCGCGCTTTCGCGCTCGTCGCGAAACTTTGGATCGAGTTCCTGCCGGGCGAGGCCTGCCCGTTTGACGTGACGCTGATCCCCGACCTAGAAGCTTCTCTGCGCCGCGATCAGCGTCAATTCTCCTTAGCGTTCGCTGGGCACGACCGGGCTCTTTCCTTCGCTGTCGAGGATGCGATCCGCGGGCGCATCCTCCTCAATAAGGCAGTGACATTCGAGCATTCCGGCGATCCAGTTGGTGCGGTTGCAACTCTCAGCGCTGCTCAGCCTCTTATCGACACGAGCAACGAAACCCGGCTGGGTTGTGTCGCGCGTTTCAACTTGGCGGTCAACCTCCTCCATCTTGGAAACGCCTTAGATGCCGAGCCGCTGATCGCCGAGGTGCGGGCGCTTGCGATCGAACAGCGAAACGAGCTTGACCTGATCCGGGTCCTTTGGCTCTCCGGCCGCCTTGCCGCCGCGCAAGGAGATCGGGCGAAGGCGATGGTCTCGATCGATGACGCGGCCTGTCGCTTCGCCGAACAGGGCCTCGGATATGACGCCGCACTGGCGGTGCTCGACCTCGCGGGGCTGCTCTTGGAAGAAGGCAACCCGAGAGAGGCAGCCCGGAGGGTGGCCGAGGTGCAACCCACTTTCCACGTGCGAAACATTCACCGGGAGGAACTGGCGAGCCTGGTTCTGTTCCTCCAAGCCGTCGAAACCGAAGCGGCGACCGCCGCGCTGGCGCGCGCGGCGGCCGAGGCCTGGAGGTTGTTCGGCACGCCCGTTCCTTTCGGAAGTCTGGCCGACTGAAATGAACTACTGGCCGCAGCGACCCTCTGGGTCGACGACGCAACCCGCGTCGCGAAGGATCGGCGCCGGGGCACTCGACGAACCGCAGCGGCCGTAGGGATCGAGGCTGCAGCCCACGTCGCTGAGGATCGGCACCGGGGCGCTCGACGGGCCGCGGCCGCCGTGGGGGTCGAGGCTGCAGCCCTCCTCCTCCCAGAGGGCCGAAAGAAACGACCAGCCGCGGGCGAACAGGTCGGGGAGGGTGCGATCGAGCGGCAAGGCGCCGGCCGGGAAGGCACTGAGGAGGAAGAGGGCTAGCAGAGCGACGGCGAGGGCGAGGTGACGCTTCGGTTGGGGCATGGCGGTGGGCTCCTGGTCAGCCCGGGAACCTCCGGCCGGGATGGCCGGCGGCCCGGTACGAAGGGGTTCAGAGGGTAACCCAAGTTTTTGGGTTCATTTTTCTCTTGGAGGGATCATGGAACGGAAATCCGGCAGAACGCGAGACGTTCGCTCAGGACTCAGTGCGGCACCCACCCCTGGCGCCGCCGCGAAGGGGGGAAGGGCCGCGGCCAAAGCGCGGGACGCCGAGTACTCGGCTCTGTTGGTCCGGTATATGGATGCGACGGTCGGCCCGCGGCACGACCAGTTCGCGGAGTTGGTCGAGATCAGCGCGGCGCGGGCGAGCCTCTACCGCTACGGCTACAAGGTGCCCCGGCCCGAGACGAAGGCCCGTTTCTCCGGCCGGGTCGGGCTGCCGATCGAATGGTTCGAGGCGATGACCGCCGACTCGTTGTTTCTCCGCGGCAAAAGCTCAAAGCCGGCGGGAAGTACTCCCGCAGCCCTGGCGGAAGACCTCTCCCGCCGGCTCGCGGGCCAGCTCGCCCCGCGGTTCGCGGCGTTGCGCAGCGTAGCCCCCGCCGCCCCTCCTCCTCCTCCTCCTTCGCTCGAACGGGCGGCGGCCGATCGAGCCGAGGCGGACCGGCATTGGACCGAAATCGAGCCGCTCACCGCCGCCGAGCGCGCCCTCGCGGTGCCGGAGATCCCGAGGTTCCACTCCTGGGCGCTGGTCGAGCTGCTCTGCGGAAAAAGTGTAGAGGCCGCGCCCGTGTCGCCGGCCGAAGCGCTCGCCCTCGCCAAGCTGGCCATACGACTGGCCCGCCGGGTCCAAGCAAGCCAAGGATTTCGCGACCGCCTGATGGGCTACGCCCTCCTCCACTCGGCCGCCGCACTCAAGAGCCTGAACGACCTGCCGCGAGCCCGGGAAGCCCGCGCGCGCGGGCTACGGCTTTTCGCGGCGGGGCGGAAGGAGGATCCGGGGTTGCTGGATGAAGCGATCGCCGAGGGACTCGCGTCGTCGTCGTAGGGCCGGCGGCATTCTGGGAAAGGGGAGCGCGGGCGCCGTCGAGGAGCGGGCGGCGCCCGGGAATGCATTCAGGGTGTGGATGCCTGAGCGAGGAAGGCACCAAAGACATCAGTAGGCACGTGGTCGATCTGGGCGCCGGGGCTGTTTGCGGCTTCAGAGAAGAAGTCCTCTATCGCTTGGACCGACCGAGCGAACGCATCGCTGCAAATTGTTGGAAATGCAGCGCCGAAGCCGAAGGTTTTTGTCACTTTGCTCGTGCCTTTCCTACCGAACCAAGTGACCGCGGAGACGAAGACTTCGCCTTGTCCTGGAACGTCCCGATAAGCGCAGTGGCCACGCTCGGAACCGAATCGGTTCTCGGACAGGGCCTGCTGTAGCCGGCGGACGGCATCCGAAGTACCCCGGGCTCGAATCAGGGTCGTTTGGCCGGGCGACCGCTGGGTGCTGATCAACAGGCCATCGCGAAAGATGACGTAGTCGATATTTGTCTTGAAGCCGGTCACCTCGTCGTCGACGTGGGCCGTGCGACGAACGAGGTAGCTTTCGGGTGCCGGCGTCTGAGCCAGCGCCAGCGTGGGCAGGATCAGTGCCAGGGCATAGAGCCAGAAAACGGGTCTAGTTGCTCTCATACGACACCTCCGGGGCGAGTATTCCACGGAACTACACGAACAATACCGGTTTGCCGGTTACAGCTTGTCAGTGGAGCGAGACATCCGGTTGTCGCCCAGGATTCTTACGGCGAAGGGACAAGCGGGCGCCGTCGAGGAGCGGGCGGCGCCCGGGCATGCATTCAGGGTATGGATGCCTGAGCGAGGAAGGCACCAAAGACATCTGTAGGCACGTGGTCGATCTGGGCGCCGGGACTGTTCGCGGCCTCAAAGAAGAAATCCGCGATCGCTCGGACCGAGCGAGCAAATGACTCGCTGCATTGGGACGGGAATGCGGCGCCAACGCCGAAAGTTTTCGTCACCTGGCTGGTTCCCGTTCTTCCGAACCAAGTTACCGCTGAGACAAAGACTTCGCCTTGCCCCGGGAAGTCGCGATACGAGCAGCGATTACCCGCGGTGCCGAACCGGTTCTGGGAAAGCACCTGCTGCAGCCTTCGGACGGCATCTGCCGTGCCCCGGGCTCGAATCAGGGTCGTTTGGCCCGGCGACCGTTGGGTGCTGATCAATAGGCCGTCTCGAAAGATGACGTAGTCGATATTTGTCTTGAAGCCGGTCACCTCGTCATCGACGTGGGCCGTCCTCCGGACGAGGTAGCTCTCGGCTGCCGGTGTTTGTGCCAGGGCCAACGTTGGCGGGTTCAGCCCCAGGGTACAGATCCAGAAAAGGTAACTTCTCGCTCTCATTCGCCACCTCCAAGCCACAAAGTGCTCTAAGGTACTACCTGAACGATACCAGTTTGCCAGTTACAGCTCGCACCCGCAGGGCCAAAGTTCTCACCGGCAAGCCACAGGCTCCCGCCAGATGGATCAGCCTGCGCACCTGAGTAGTCGCCCGTTTTGCCTGAGCTTCCCCCTCTTGAGCAGGTTCCCGGCCGCAGGACGTTCAGGGGTGAGAAAGCCGCAGAGCCCGAGACCCTCGTGAGCCAGCCCGAACCGTGATGCAAGCTAGCCGACCCCATGTGCAGCGCCAGCCCTATTCGGCCGCTGTTCGTCACAGCGATCGAGGGCATCCAGAGGAAGTTATTAGCCGACAAGCCAACGGTGGTTTGCTCGGCGAGGGGCGCCAGAAATCCGCTGGTCGTAGGTGCAAGGTTGAAGCGGAGGACCCGGAAGCAAGCTTCATTGTTTCCAGCGGCGATCTGGCATCCGGTAGTCTGAACAGCCCAGATGGAATCACCGATTCCCGCGACTTGGAGGATTCGGGAATCCCCCGTCTCCAGAGAGATTCCGGCCGGTTGGGGGGCGTCGGGAGGCGTCGTATACATCCGCAGGCCCAGAACTTCGGTCATCTCTAGGCGCGGAGCCGTCGTTGCGCCATCGCGAATCCTCCAGACCCGATAACCCTTCGCGGGCGATCCCTTCGCGCTGATCAGATATCCGGAGGTGCCGCCGGTGGCGCTGGGGAGCGTGTAGTGCTGCACGGGCTGGAGAGTTTGGGCGTTCGCGGCTTCAAACGCGGCAAGCGGGAGAGGGCGGAAGGTCACAGCGGCAGGAAGTGCCGGGCAAGTTGCGACGTTATTGACCAAAGCTGCCTTGGCTAGTATCCGGAGAAGTGGATATCCACGCGATACATTGGCGTTATCCACCACGAACTGATTCGTCGTCACCATCACCACGTCTCGCCCCACGCCCAGGCTCGGGTAGTCGGCAATCGCCTTGTCGGCCGTGGTGATGTCCGTTCGGGCCTCCGTGGAATACCGGCACCACTGTGCGGCATCCAGGCCTGTCGGGTTGGCGCTCCGCGACACGGCGAGAAACAGCTTTTGCGGGTCGCCGTTGACCACCTTCTCCAGGACGACGACAAAGAAACGCTGGGAGTTGCGATCGTAGAAGACCTTGGGGTCGAAGACCCCCGGCGACTCGGGGATTCCGAAGAATGCCGCGGTGGTCCGTGTCACACGGATCGTTCCGTCCGTATTGAACAGCCGCAGGGCGGCGTTGACCGCTTCGAGGACTCGATCGGTGCTGCGGGCGATGCCGACGTCTGGAGGCGTCTTCTGGCCGCCGGCCAGGTAGTCGAGCCCCGGAAAGCTCGCCGCGAGTGTCGCCGTGCCGGAGCGCGACGCAAGAGCCAGCACCACATCGGGCGGCTCGGCGTTGGGATCTATGAGCGCCGCTTCCTGCGCCTTCGTTAGTTCCTCAGGCGTCAAGCCGAAGGGTTCCGGCATCTCTTCGGCCACCGAATCGCCGGGGGCCGGGTCGGGGTAGTCCACCTCGGGCAGCGGCTCGACCGGCGCTTCCATCTCCGGTTCGAAGATTTCAACGTCCTGGCTGCGCCCGGGCCAGGCGGCGAGGACGATTGCGACGCAGAAAATACCGAGCACTCTCGAATACATGATCCCTCCGTAGGCAAAAAATGACGTTTCTGTGGTCCTGTATAAAAGAGAGAGTGCAAACCGAAAAAGAAGCGAGACAGCCGAAGTGTGGATTGGTACGAAACACCCTGCCGGCCCGCCGTGTCCGCCTCCGCCAGGGATCGGCGAAAAGAGAGGCCTTCATGGCGGCGATCACCCCCGGTGACGTTGCAGCAATGAGAACAGGTAGCGGATGCGGGTGAGAAGGTCGTCGGCCGCCCGCTCGAAGGCGGTTTCCCGCTCCTTGTCGGTGCCTTCGACGCCGGAAGGGTCGGGGATGCTCCAATGGATCCGGTTACGCGCACCGGGGAAGATGGGGCAGGACTCGCGGGCGTTGTCGCAGACCGAAATCACATAGTCGAACGGTTGGTCGATAAATTCGTCCAGGGGCTTGGACCTCTGGCCGCCGATGTCGATGCCCCGGGCTGCCATGGTCTTGATCGCCAGCGGGTGCACACGGGTGACCTCGGTGCCGGCGCTCCGCACTTCGACCTGGTCGCCGGCCATGTGGCGCAAGATCCCCTCGGCCATCTGAGATCGCGCGCTGTTGTGGGTACAAAGGAAGAGCACCCGGCCCCGCCTTCCTGCCTCGGTCAGCGGCAGCTCCCGGGTGTCGGGCTCACTCCCAAGACCTGGATGCAAAATTTCACCTGTGCTCATGAGCATCCCCTTCAGTCGGTCCAGATCCAAGCTGTAGTAGACATCCCGTCGATCCGCGGCGCTGCGCCGCTCCTTGACCAGAGCGAATTCCCGCAGCTTCCGAAGGTGGTAGGAGACGAGGTTCTGCGGTTGCTGGAGCACCCCGACCAGCTCCTGCACGCGCCGATCGCTGTACGCCAGAGCTTCGAGAAGCTTCCAGCGTTGCTCATCGGCAAGGAGCTTGAGGAACGGGGGAAAGGCCGAGGTTGCGTCCATGGCCCATCAATATAGATTGATGCAGTTTGGGTTGCAAGAGCCTCGCCGCCGGGGCGCACATTCCTGCGCAGCGGGGTGACTGGCACTGAAAATGCCCGGAAGGTCGGCGGACCTAAGTCTCCCTCTCGGAGGCTTGTTTCTCGCTAACCGTTAATCATACCAAATCGACCCCGGCCCTGAGGGACGAGGCCCGTTTCGTACGGTTCGCGGCGTCATGAACGCCGCCGACCCGAGCCTCGATTTCGCCGCCGATTCCAAGGTGGCCCCCGCGCACTTTGCGCTTCCCGTGGCTCTTGTCGTGCCGCGCCGGACATGCCCGGCCGGAATTCTCCGTCCGGGTTGCTTTGCCGGAGGAACACGTCATGAGTATCAACGTCTCGCCCCCGTCCGTTTCGCCCTCGCCCACCGTTGCGACCCGCTTGAAGGCGGAGCGGATTCAGCTCCGACTCCAGAGCATGGGCTGGAACATCTCCACCAACCGGCGGCTGCTTTCGCGGCAGTTCCAGTTCTCGACGCAGAAAGAGGCGATCGCGTTCTTGAACCTCGCGCTCGCGGTCGCCGAGAACGCTCAGGCACCGGCTCGCCGGCTGCCGGCGTTCCTGGTCCGTGGCACGGCGGTGCGGATGACCATCTCGGCACACGGCGCGGTGCTCGCCGCGAACGAGATCGCGCTCGCACGGTCTGTCAGTCTCCTCGGCTGATCCCTGAAGCAAAGGTGCGCACGGCGGTGAGCGCCGTGCGCGTCCCTTCCGCCGGTGGGCCGCCTCCGTTCACTCCTGTTCAGGCCGCCGTCACCTGTCGATTGGCCCCCCCCACGGACGTTTTCGCTCCGGCCACGCCCGAGCCGGCGCAGCTCAGTAGTGAGCTGGCCCAGGCCGGTGGTGAGCTGGCCCAGGCCGGTGGTGAGCTGGCCCAGGCCGGAAGTGAGCTGGCCCAGCCCGGTAGTGAGCTGGCCCAGCCCGGTAGTGAGCTGGCCCAGGCCAGTAGTGAGCTGGCCCAGGCCAGTAGTGAGCTGGCCCAGCTCGGTAGTGAGCTGGC
>JBDTZG010000066.1:0-27608 GCA_040005235.1 Acidobacteriota bacterium
GCCGGTCTGCCGGATCATGGATTTCGGCAAGTTCCTCTACCAGCAGAAGAAGAAGACGCACGAGTCGAGGAAGAAGCAGAAGATCATCCACGTCAAGGAAGTCAAGTTCCGGCCGAACATCGACGACCACGACTACGACTTCAAGCTGAAGAACGCGGTTCGTTTCCTCGACGACGGCGACAAGGTCAAGGCGACGGTCCAGTTTCGCGGCCGCGAGATGGCTCGCACCGACCTCGGTTTCAAGCTGATCCAGCGCCTGGCGGCCGACATCGGCGAGCATGGCAACCTGGAAGGCAATCCCGAGATGGCGGGCAACCGCATGCACGCGATCTTCGGCGGGCCGAAGAACGCGCCGAAGAAGGTTGGGGCTTAAAAGCAAGCCCACGGAAGTAGAGCACCTCGTTGCACGGCGACCTCGCGGTCGTCTGTGCTAGAATCTTGCGTCGTTTGCCGCAGAAGCGGCACAAGCGATTCAATAGAGATGCAGACCTAGGAAAAAAGGAGAAGCCCTTGCCCAAGCAGAAGACCCACAAGGGCGCCGCCAAGCGGTTCAAAATCACCGGGACCGGCAAAGTGATGCGCCACCAGGCGGAAGTTCGCCACGGTTTGACCCAGAAGTCTCAGAAACGGAAGCGGAAGCTGGGCAAAGCAGTTGAGTGCTCGCCTGCGTTCTCGGCGATCCTCAGGTCGATGCTCCACCGGTAGAGCTTCGCGACACGAGAGACAAGACGAAAACCAGACCGGCATCCGGTGGGACGAACCTGTCCATCGGCGCCGTCGGTCCTCCGAACGGACAACGCTTTCTCTTAAGGAAAGCCCGCGGACGACCCTGACCGCTCCCCGAGACGCTCGGCGAGCAGAAACGAGGTTCCTAAGAGATGCGCGTCAAACGCGGTACCAAGCGGGTCCAGCGCCGCAAGAAGATTCTCAAGCTGGCAAAGGGCTATTACGGCACCAAGTCGAAGGCCCACCGGATCGCCAAACTGGCGGTCGACAAATCTCTCAACTACGCCTATCGCGACCGCCGGCAGCGCAAGCGCCAGATGCGCGCGCTGTGGATCGTGCGGATCAACGCCGCGGCGCGTATTCACGGTCTCTCCTATAGCCGTCTGATCGCCGGTTTGAAGGCCGCCGGCTCGACGCTCGACCGCAAGGTGCTCGCCGATCTCGCCGTGGTCGATCCGGCCGGATTCGGCAAGCTGGCCGAAGCCGCCAAGCAGGCGCTCACCCCAGTCGATCACGGCGCCGCTTCAGGAGCGTAACGTGTCCACCGCGGGCGACCCGACCGGAGCCCCGGAATCCTCGGGCGCCCCGACCGTCCCGACGGCTCCGGTCACCCCGGAAAATCTCGCCTCCGAATTTCTCAGCGCCCTCGCGGCGGTCGAAGATCGACCGTCGTGGGAGGCGCTGCGTTTGCGTTGGACCGGTAAGAAGCAAGGCGTCCTCCGCTCGCTCCTGGAGGCGATCGGCAAGATCGCGCCGGCCGACCGAAAAGCCTATGGCGAGCAGGTCAACCGGCTGAAGGTTCAGGTGGAGACCGGCCTCGCCGCCAAAGAGACCGAGTTGCTGGAGTTGGAGCGCGAGGCCGCCCTGCGCTCCGCCGCGATCGACGTGACGCTCCCCGGCCGGCGGCCGATGCTCGGCAGTCTCCATCCGGTCACCCGGGTGATGCGCGAGATGGAGCTGATCTTCGCCGAGCTGGGCTACAGCGTCGCCGAAGGGCCGGAGATCGAGGACGACTTCCACAACTTCACGGCGCTCAATTTTCCCCTCGACCATCCGGCGCGCGACACCCAGGACACCTTCTTCGTCGACGGTGGTCTGCTGCTGCGCACCCACACGTCGCCGGTGCAGATCCGGACGATGCTGTCGAGGAAACCGCCGATCCGCGTGATCTGCCCCGGCCGGGTCTATCGCTGCGACAACGACCTGCGGCACTCGCCGATGTTTCATCAGATCGAATGCCTGGCGGTGGCCGAAGGGATCACGTTCTCGGATTTGAAGGGGACGCTGCTGGCGTTCGTCCGCCGGCTGTTCTCTGCCGACACGGGAGTGCGCCTGCGGCCCAGCCACTTCCCGTTCACCGAGCCTTCGGCGGAGGTCGACATCACCTGCGTGTTCTGCCGCGGCAAGGGGTGCGAGACCTGCTCGGGGAGCGGCTGGATGGAAATCCTCGGCTCCGGCATGGTCGATCCGAGAGTGCTCGAAGGGTGCGGCATCGATCCCGAGATCTATTCCGGGTTCGCCTTCGGCATGGGGGTCGATCGGGTGGCGATGCTCCGTTACGGCATTCCCAACATCCGGGTTCTGTTCGACAACGACGAGCGTCTGCTTCGCCAGGTGAGCCGCTGATGCGTTTCTCCTGCGAGTGGCTGGCCCGTTACGTCGATCTGCCGGATCCGATCGAGCTGTCGCTCCAGCTCACCTCGGCGGGCTTGGCGGTCGAGCAGATCGAAGCTGATGGAACCGACACGATTCTCGACGTCGAGGTGACCACCAACCGGCCGGATGCGATGTGCCACTTTGGTCTAGCGCGCGAGATCGCGACGATTCTCGATCGGCCGCTGCGCATGCCGGAGGTCGCTCCGGATTCCGGAGGGGTGAGCGGCGCAGTGGCCGGTGAAATGAGCGCCGATTTGATCTCCGTCGAGATCGCCGCGCCCGACCTCTGCCCGCGTTTCGTCGGCCGGGTCATGCGCGGCGTAAAGATCGGCCCGAGCCCGGATTGGCTGCGCCGCGCTCTGGAATCGATCGGCCACCGATCGATCAACAACGTGGTCGACGTCACGAACTTCGTCCTCTGGGAGCTTGGCCAGCCGCTCCACGCTTACGATCTCGCCAAGCTTAAGGGCGCCAAGCTCATCGTCCGGCAGGCGCAGGCGCGCGAGCGGATCAAAACGCTCGACGGGGCCGAGCGGACGCTCGATCCTGAGCTTCTGGTGATCGCCGACGCCGAGGTGCCGGTGGGGGTGGCCGGGGTGATGGGCGGGTTCGACAGCGAGGTGACCGCGTCGACCGTCGACCTGTTGATCGAGGCGGCCCATTTCGACCGCGCGGCGGTCCGCCGGGCGAGCCGGGTGCTCAATTTGAAAACCGACGCGAGCCATCGCTTCGAGCGCGGCGCCGATCTCGAAGCGTGCCGCGTCGCGGTGGATCGCACGGCCTATCTGATCGCCGAAATTGCCGGGGGCGAGGTGCTCGCCGGAGCGGTAGACGTGCGGCCCGGCCGTCGCCTGCCGCGCCGCGGCCGGTTGGATCACGGCAAGCTCGAAGCGTTTGCCGGTGCGCGGATCGCGCCTGAGTCGGTCGAGCGGTGGCTCAAAAGTTTGGGTTTTGCGCCCCGGCCGGCGGGTCCCGAGTCGGGCGACGGAGACGCGTGGGAGGTTCAGGTCCCCTCTTGGCGCTATTTCGATTTCGCGCCGAAAGAGGCTGAGGACGACGCCCCGTTCGCCGAAATCTATCCGGCGGATCTGTACGAGGAGATCCTTCGCCTCCATGGCTTCGACCCGGTGGCGCCGACGTTGCCCGCCCTTTCCGGAGCCGATGCGCCGAAGAACCCGATCCTCGCGCGCCGTGCCCGGATTCAAGACGGGCTCGCCGCCTGCGGCCTGGCCGAAACGGTCCAATATTCGTTCATCGATCCGCAGGACGAAGCCAAGCTGCCGCTGCTCGCCCCCGAAGGGGTGGCGGTCCCGCTGGTCAATCCGCTCTCCGAGCGGCTCGCGGTCATGCGCCGGTCTCTCCTGCCCGGACTGGTCGAGACCGCCCGCTTCAATAAGCGCCGCGGCGCCGCGGCGGTGCGCCTGTTCGAGGTCGCGCGGGTGTTCTATCGCCAACCCGGCCAGGCGGTGGGCGACGGCTCATTGCCGCTCCAGCCCGAGCGAATCGGCATCGTGGTCGGCGGCCGGGTCGGGACCCCGTGGGAACATCAGGTGGATCTCGATTTCTTCGATCTCAAAGGCGCGATCGAATCCGTGGCGACCGAGCTCGGCGTGGCGCTCTCGTTCCGTGCCGCCGCACCGCGCGGTCTGGTGCCGGGCTTGGCGGCGGAGATTTTGCTCGGGGATCGAGTGATCGGAGTGATCGGCCGCCTCGCGGGCGAGGACGGCTACCCGCTGTTCGTCGCCGAGCTCGAAGCCGATGCGCTGCAACCGGAGCCCGAAGGATTCTTGGCGCGCGGCGGAGCGGCGGATGAAAAAAGCGCCGCGGACGCTTCGGCCGCGGTCGCCGGTCTCGGCGTCGAAGCCCCTTCGCGTTATCCGGGCGTGGCGGCGGATGCCACCGTCACCCATGCGCTATCGGTCGCCTGGGAAGAGATCTCGGCGGCGGTCGCCGATCTCGCTCCCGCGGATCTGGTGTCCTACGGCCTCAAGGATCGATACCGAGGCCAGGGCGTGCCCGAAGGTGCCGTCAACACGACTCTCTATTTCCTCTACAACGCGGGCGATCGGTCGTTGACCCAAGCGGAAGTCAACGAACGGCAACTGGCGCTCGTCCGCGCGCTCGAAAGCCGTTTCGGCTGGAAAGGATGACCCCCACCGTGAAGGCCCCCGAGATCGATTTCCTGGATGCGCTGGAAGCGAAGATTCACGAGGCCGCGGAACGCCTGCGCGCCCTGCGCAGCGAAAACCGAGCCCTGGCGCAAAGAGTCGCCGATCTCGAAGCCCAGCTCGCGGAGCGGGGGGAAGACGCCGCAGTGATCGATATGGCCGGCGCCGCCAACGGAGGGAACGAAGAATGGCGGCTGGAGCGCGACGCGATCCGCCAACGCGTCGAGTCGTTGGCCGGCCGGTTGGAGGAGTTGTTGGAGGAGGGGGAGGAGTAGGGCCTGGAGTAGAGCCCTACCCCCCGATCGACATAAAGCTCGCCAGGTTCCCGCTGTTGCCTTGCAGCAGCAGGTGCTCCGCCGGTTTCTCCTCCAGCACTCGCAGGATCTCCTCTTCGAGCGCATGCTCTGGATTCGGCTCGTCGAGCAGGTGGCGGAGCGGGTGGTTCTTCTCGTCGAAGAGGCAGAGGCGCAGCTCCCCTCGGGAGGTCAGCCTCAGCCGGTTGCAGTCGGCGCAGAAGGTATGGGAGAGCGGGGTGATGAAACCGACCTCTCCTTTTGCACCCGCGAAGCGGAAGGCTTGGGCCGGTCCCGTGCGGGGTTGATCGTTTGCGACCTCCTGAAGCGGTCCCCAGCGCTGTTCGAGCCGGGCGCGTACGGTGTCGCAGGTGAGGTGGCCGACGACCAACGCGCGGTTCGCCGGGGTGGGCATCATCTCGATGAAGCGGACGGAGAGCGGCCGATCGATCGTCAGCTCGGCCAGGCGCTCGATCTCTTCGAGCTTGCCGTCGGCGAGCAGGACGGTGTTCAGCTTGACCGGGGCGAGCCCCGCTTCGAGGGCGGCTTCGATCCCTCTCCAGACCTGTTTCAGCTGGCCGCGGCGGGCGATGCGGGCGAACTCCTCCGGGTCGAGCGTGTCGAGACTGACGTTCACCCGATCGAGACCCGCGGCCTTGAGGGCGGGCGCCAAGCGTTCCAGCTCCGTGCCGTTGGTCGAGAGGGACAGATCTTCGACCCCCGGGAGCGCCTTGATCCGGGCCACGATCTCCAGCAGGTCTTTCCTCACCAGCGGCTCGCCGCCGGTCAGGCGGACGCGCCGGATGCCCAAGTGGACGAGGGTGCCGACCAGGGTCTCGATCTCTTGAGGAGAGAGGAAATCGCGATCTCCGAAGGGAAACTCGGCGTCCTCGGGCAGGCAGTAGACGCAACGCAGATTGCAGCGGTCGGTCACTGAGACCCGCAGATAGGTGAGCCGACGGCCGAAAGAGTCGACCAGCCGGCTCGGAGCTTCGGCCGACGCGGCGGCCGCGGTCGGCGCAAGACCCCCGGTCCGGACAAACGCCGACAGGCCGGCGGAGGCCGGATCGGTGTTAAGGCTCGTCGTGCCGATCTGGTAGAGCTGGTCCATGGTCGTCCGCCTGTCTCGTGGCCCGGCCGAAAAAGCAATGGCCGGACGGCGGGAGCGGAGCGCTCCGGCGGACCGGCCCACCTTTCCGAACACGGGAGGCGACCGGGTTTCCCCGGCCACCCTCTGCTGCTTTTGGGCGGCTCGGCCTCCCGCCGTTGTCTCCGGGGAGGGTTGGCCGAGCTCGGAGGGCCAAACTCATATTATGCTGCGCGCGCGCCTCGTCGCCACCCTCGTCCTTGATTCGGATCGGCCCTGTTCTTAGAATGGCGCCGAACCCCCGGTTTCCTCAGCCACGTAAACGTCAGACTCGCGAATCGATAATGCCCGATGATCACCGGCTATAACACGGACGTCCGGCACAACGACACCGTGTTTCACGTCCAGACGGAGGACAAGGGGGCCGCGAACCCTCAGATCGAGAGCCTCGTCTACGTGAGCGGCCAGGTTCTGGTGAGCAAGAAGGCGAGTTACGCGACCCTGCTCGCCGAAGGGCACGGCGAGAAGGCGATCCTGGCGCTGATGGATCAGCAGCACCGGACGATGATCGCCGCGATCCGCCACGGCAAGCTGGACGAAAAGTGGGCGGCCATGGCCGCCGCCCGCGGCGGCAACACCTCCGTCAAGGTGCCGATCATCCGGCCGCCGCGACCGGAGGAGGAGCGAGTCGACCGCGCGGAGGAAACCCGCAACGGCCCCGTCCGCGGCGATACCACGGTGGCTCCAGAGCGCAGCCTCGACCAGGTGATCCTCGAATACCTGACCCACGAAGCGGACCAGGAGCAGCTGGTGGTGACGCTCGAAGGCGAGCGCGATCTGACCATCGGCCAGGCGGCGAGCCTGATGCTTCGGGCGAGCTCCAGCAAAAGCGGCCAGCCGGTCACCGGCGCCCAGGTGAGCGTCAAGATGATTTCGACGGTCTCCGAGCCGCGGACGCTCGCGATGGGGCAGAGCGACGATCTCGGCATGGTGGCTCTGCGGTTCGAGATTCCCTCGCTCGGCCGCGGCACGGCGGCGCTGATCGTCTCGGCGGTCTCCTCGATCGGCCGGGCCGAGCTCAAACACCTCTTGTAGCCGATGGAAATCGAGATCGTCATGAATGGCGAGGCCCGGGCCGTCGCGGCGGGCGGGACGCTTCTCGACCTGCTCGCGTCGCTCGGACGCGATCCGCGGACGGTGGCGATCGAACGGAACGGCCGGATCGTGCCGCGCGGCGAATACGGCGCCGCGCCGCTCGAAGCCGGAGACCGGATCGAGATCGTCCACTTCGTCCAAGGAGGGTGAAGGTTTTCGATTTCGCGTCCGTCTAACCACCTCGAAGGCGCTCCGCACACCGCGTGGGCGTTGCGATTGCGAGGTAGAGATGGCCGCAAAGCTGAAGTTGATCAAGAAATTCGGACTGACTCCTCCCTCAGGGCGGCGAGCCGCCCTTGCACCCGCTGCCCCGCCTGCCGTCGTTGCGACCGTGGAGTTTTCGGTGACCAAGACCGGTGGCCCGGTCGCGACCTCGATCGAGGTCGGCTCTTCGGGCTCCGACGATCAGCGGTTCACGGACCAGCAGCTCAAGGCAGGCACAGTTAAAGCCACCCTCCTCAAGGGAAACACCTACACGGTCGTTTGGCAAGGCGCCTTCGTCCATCCGGGCTCGGCTACCCTGGCGGTAGTGGCCACCGATAGCAAGGGCAAGGTATTCCTCAATAAGAAGGTCGCGGTCAAGAACCCGCCGGACGGGCCGACCTTTACCCGCGTGGTGATCTGATGAGCGCTCGCCAGACGCTTTTCTCCGTCGCCCGGCTGCTCGCCCTGGTCGTTCTGCTGGGGGTTCCCGCGAGTCCCGGATCTGCGGAAGACCAAAAACCGTGCGCCTCCCCCAAAGGCACGTACAACGAGTACTCCGAAGCGCTGGTTACGAGCGCGCCCGGGACCTTGAAGCTCGACGCCGAAAAGGAGATCTCGGACGAACTCGCGTCGCGTGCGACCGCCGACGGTCTTGCAGGAGGGCGCCTCGACCTGCTTCGCCGCGCTTTCGTCGCCCTGGATCTCGGACAAGTTAAGGACGAAGAGGGCCAGCTGGTGTTCAACTTCAACCCCGACGCCCTGCGTCTCGAGACGTTCGGCCAGTTCTCGCCGCGAATCATCGTTCACCAGCCCACCCTATACGGTGCGCTCGACAAGAAGATCGACACGTTCGACGAGGCCGTGCGCCAGGGCCGACGGGACGCCTTGAAGAAAGACCTCGGCGACCTGGACGACGTCGAGGTTCAGGTGCGCTGGACCCCCAAGTCTCAGGAGCCCGCGACCGATCTGCAGGAAGTGTCGAGCCGACTCTACGATTCGGTCGAAAAGCAGCAGATCGCCAAGCCGCTCGCTGTGGCCAAAGGAGAGATTCTCGCTGCCTTGGGACTCCCTCCGGAGACCCTGGACGAGCTCTTGATCACGGATATCTGCGGCAACGAGCAGGCGAAGGAAATCCTGCTCGACCTTCCGAATCGAGTACCTCGCGATGTGAACACCGAGCTCGAGAAAAGGCTCGACAAGACCCTTTTCTTCGCCCTCGCCGACCTGATCGACGGTGAGCCGAGGCTGGTCTTCAATGGCACGACCCGATGGCGTTCGAATGCCGCGGGTCCCGACGAAGTCAAGCTCAACGCCACCTGGCAGAGGGGTTGGATCTCGTACCGCGGCGCCAAGAAGTTCGCTCAAGCCAAGTTCGGGTCGAAAGACATCACTGTGGACAGCGTTGGCGAGTATTTCAAGGAAAACGGCCGCCTCGAAGGGGCGCTTCCTCTGTTCTCGCTCTCCGCTGACTATTCGCAGATGAGTTCTTTTCACGTAGCCATTCCGGGAGTGGCCGACGAATTTCGCCAGGACAGTGCCCACAAGTTCTCCGGCAAGGCCAACGCCGGCCGATACTTCGGGGGCGGCAGGGATCGGCGCCTAGAGCTCGCCGCGAGTTATGACGACGTGACCGACGATCCGACCCTCAACGATCGCTGGCTGTTCACGCTCAGCTGGGTCGAGCAGCTCAGCCCGAAGCTCGCCCAGGCGGTGGGGGGGAGCGAATTCGTGGCGACGTTGATCTACGCCAACAAGGCGGAGTTCCGAGGCGATGTCGACAAGGACTTTGGCCTGCGGGCCGGTCTTAAATGGTCCTTGGGCAAGAAAGAGGACCTGCAGGCCGCCAAGTAGATACCGGGCCGGCGTTCTCTTTCGCTAAGAGCGCCGGTCCGCCCTTCCTCAGGTACCGCCGGTCGAGCGCCTGGAATATGCATCCCCGCGCACCGGTTCTCCCTCCCCGCGCGGCCGGTCTCTCGTTCCGACTCGGGCGTGAGGGTTGCTTCCGACCCCCGCAGTGCATAAAATCTCTTCGACGGGCCGATAGCTCAACTGGCAGAGCAGCAGACTCTTAATCTGCGGGTTGAAGGTTCGATTCCTTCTCGGCTCACCACCCCTTATCTGCCGACATCTTTTCCGGGTATCCTGCTTCCCTCTTAAGCCCCCTCGCGAAAGTGGCGGAATTGGTATACGCGCTAGACTTAGGATCTAGTCCCGAGAGATCGGGTTGGGGGTTCGAGTCCCCTCTTTCGCACTCTCGCTGCGGGATCTGTCGTACGGCGTTTTCCGGAGCCCTTCCTGGAGTCCAAGATCGATGAGCGTGGTCCTATCGGTAGAGGACGTCGGTCCTTGCCGCAAACAGTTGACGATCGAAATCCCCGCACCGGCGGTAGAGGCCGAGTCGGCCCGGGTGCTGCGCGAGTATGGCGCCAAGGCGAAAATCCCCGGATTCCGACAGGGCAAAGTGCCCTCCGGCGTCGTGCGGCGCCATTTCGGCAAGGAGATCGATCAAGAGGTGATCGAGCGCCTGGTGCCCCGCTACTGGCGGCAGGCCCAGGCCGAAGCCGAGCTGGAACCGTTGATGTCCCCCGACGTCGATTCGGTCGACGACGCCAAGCCCGGCGAGCCGATGAAGTTCACCGCCACGGTCGAGGTCCGGCCGAAGATCGCGCTCGGCAGCCTGTCGGGCTTCGACCTACCGGATCCGGCGACCGAGCCGGCGCCGATCGAGGTCGAAGAGGCGCTCGACGACCTGCGCAAACGGGTTGCGGAGTGGCGCGACGTCGACCGGCCCGCGGTGCGCGGCGACTTGGCGATCGGCAAGATCTACGAGCGCTTCCCAGCGGAGGATCGCGAGAGCGAAGGAAATCCGTTCGAGGTGGAGATCGGCGACCCGAGAGTCTGGGAAGAGCTGACTCTCGCGGCGACCGGTCTTTCCGTCGGACGCGAAGGGCGCTTCGAGCGGAAAGAGTCTGCGCCCCCGGAAGGATCGCCCGAAGGGAACGAGGCGCCGCTGCGCCACTTCCGGATCGCGGTGGACGCCGTTCGCGAGCGCGATCTGCCGGCTTTGGATGACGACTTCGCTAAGAAGATGAGCGCCTCGTTCGAAAACGTCGCCGCCTTGACTGAGGCGATCTCGGCGCGGATCCGCAGCGAGAAAATCCAGAACCGCAAAGACGCGCGCGAACGTACACTGCTTGATCAGCTGCGCGAGCGCCATCCGTCCGAGCTGCCGGCGGGAGTGGTCCGGCGGGAGACCGAGACGCTGCTGCGCGACTACGCCGAAAACATGGCGCGAAGCGGAGTCGACGTGGAAAAAGCCGAGATCGATTGGCACCGCTTGGGGCACGACATGCAGCCGCTGGCTGAAAAGCGGGTCCACGCCCGCCTGGTGCTCGATGCGGTGGCCGACGCCGAAAAAATTGCCGTCACCGAATCGGAGTTCGAAACGGCGCTCGCCACCCTCGCCCGCGCCCAAGGCGCCTCGACCCCCGCGTTGCGCAAAGCGCTCGACGCCGACGGGCGGCTTCA
Source organism: Acidobacteriota bacterium (assembly GCA_040005235.1). Classification (GTDB taxonomy): domain Bacteria; phylum Acidobacteriota; class Thermoanaerobaculia; order Multivoradales; family UBA5704; genus DASYKS01. The sequence goes on from JBDTZG010000066.1 coordinate 10,818, forward strand.
GGCGCTACGGCAGCAGCTGCGCCGCGACAAGACGATCCGGCACCTGCTCGGCGAAGAGCAGCCGCCGGCTGAGAAGTAGTAGAGACGTAAGGAGAGCCCGATGCTGATTCCGATGGTCCTTGAACAGACGAACCGCGGCGAGCGGTCGTACGACATCTTCTCCCGCCTGCTCAAAGACAACATCATCTTTCTCGGCCGCCCGATCGACGACGATCTGGCGAGCCTGCTGATCGCGCAGATGTTGTTCCTGGAAGCGGAAAACCCCGAGAAAGACATTTCGATCTACATCAATTCGCCGGGCGGCTCGGTCTCCGCCGGGCTCGCGGTCTACGACACGATGCAGTACATCAAGCCGGACGTCGCCACCTATTGCGTCGGCCAGGCGGCGTCGATGGCCGCGGTCCTGCTCGCTGCGGGCGCCAAGGGGAAGCGGACGCTGCTGCCCAATTCCCGCGTGCTGATTCACCAGCCCTGGCTCCAGGGGCTCGGGGGCCAGCAGTCCGACATCGAAATCCACGCCCGGGACCTACTGCAGATGCGCGGCCGGCTGGACGAGATCCTGGCGTTTCACACCGGCAGGAACAAAGAAGACGTGCACCACGACACCGAGCGGGATCGCATCCTCTCGGCCGACGAAGCCGTCGCCTACGGCATCGTCGATCGGGTGATGGTCAAGCGGCGCAACTAAGGTGAAATAGCGCTGCTGAATCAGCGTGTTGTACCAGGCAAGATCGCGGCTTCCGCCGAGGTTCGTAAGAGTTGACAGGGCCGGGGATCGCTCCTAGCATGACTCGATCGTCCCTGATCTTCGCACCGGCCGCACTGGAGAAGAAATGCCGAAGAAAGAAAGCGGCGACGAGGTCCTAAGGTGCTCGTTCTGCAACAAGAGCCAGCGTGAGGTCAAAAAACTCATCGCCGGCCCGACGGTTTTCATCTGCGACGAATGTGTCGACATCTGCATCGACATCATCGCGGAAGACCGGATGCTCGAACAGCAACAGGACACCTCGCTGCCGAAGCCGAAGGAGGTCAAGGCGCTCCTCGACGAGTACGTGATCGGCCAGGAGACCGCGAAGAAGAAGCTCGCGGTCGCGGTCTACAACCACTACAAGCGGATCGACTTTGCGGAGAAGGCGCCGCACGGCGAAGTCGAGCTGTCGAAGTCGAACATCATGCTGATCGGTCCGACCGGGACCGGCAAGACCCTGCTCGCGCAGACCCTCGCGCGGCTCCTGTCCGTGCCGTTCACGATCGCCGACGCCACGACCCTCACCGAAGCCGGTTACGTTGGCGAGGACGTCGAAAACATCATCCTCAAGCTCTACCAGGCTTCCGGCAGCGACAAAGAGAAGACCCAGCGCGGCATCGTCTACATCGACGAGGTCGACAAAATCTGTCGGAAGAGCGACAACCCCTCGATCACCCGCGACGTCTCGGGCGAGGGCGTCCAGCAGGCCCTGCTCAAGATCCTCGAAGGGACGCAGTGCAACGTGCCGCCGCAAGGGGGCCGGAAGCACCCGCACCAGGAATTTCTGCAGATCGATACGACCAACATCCTGTTCATCTGCGGCGGCGCGTTCGTCGGGTTGGACGATGTGATCGAGCGGCGGTTGAACCAGAAGTCGCTCGGCTTCGGCGCCGACATCCGAGGCAAGAAAGAGCGCTCGAAGGGCGAGATTCTGGAGCAGGTGCTGCCCGAGGATCTGATCCGCTACGGCCTGATCCCCGAGTTCGTCGGCCGGCTGCCGGTCGTCGCAACCCTGGAGCAGCTCGACGAGGACGCCCTGGTGCGCATCCTCAGGGAGCCGAAGAACAGCCTGATCAAGCAGTATCAGACCATGTTCGAGTTCGAGGGCGTCGAGCTCAAGTTCACCGACGAGGCGATCGTCGCGATCGCTCGCGAAGCGCTAACCCGCAACGTGGGCGCCCGAGGTTTGCGGATCATTCTCGAAGACCTGATGCTCGACCTGATGTATACGGTCCCATCGCAGCGAGATATCAAACAGTGCGTGATCAACGAGGAAGTCGTCGCGAGTCGAATTCAGCCGATCATGCTCTATAAGAAGGCGGGCTAGCCCGATCTCCGGGCTCGTCCGCGGAAGCGAGGACCGATGGCCGCATCTTTCATCGACAAAAAACGGGAAATCCTTCCGCTCGTCCCTTTGCGGGACATGGTGGTCTTTCCCCACATGATGGCGCCGTTCATCGTCGGGCGCGAAAGCTCCGTCCGGGCGCTCGAACAGAGCCTCGGCACGGCGCAGAAGCGAATCTTCCTGGTCGCGCAGAAGGACCCGAAGATCGACGAGCCGCTGCGCGACGACGTCTTTGAGCTCGGCGTGATCGCGACCGTGATCCAGAACCTGAAGCTGCCCAACGGCAACGTCAAGGTGATGGTGGAAGGCGTGCAGCGCGGCAAGGTGGTCGAGGTGATCGATCGCGACGGCGCGTTGAACGTCGACGTCGAGACCTACGAAGTGAACTTCCCGATCTCGGAAGAGCTTCAGGTCTATATGAACAAAGTCCTCCAGGCCTTCGAGCAGTACGCCAAGATGTCGCACCACCTGGCGTTCGAAGGGCTGATGTCGACCTTGAAGGTCGACAACGCCGACCATTTTGCTGACACCTTGGCCGCCCACCTGATGGTGTCGACCGCCGACAAGCAGTCGCTGTTAGAGCTGCTCAATCCGTACGAGCGCCTCCAGCGGCTGCACGACCTGCTCGATGTCGAGATCGAAAAGATCAACATCGACAAAAGGATCAACGTCAAGGTCAAGAAGCAGATGGAGAAGGCGCAGAAAGAGTACTACCTCAACGAGAAGATCAAGGCGATCCATCAGGAGTTGGGGCGCAAGGACGAGCGCGGCGACGAGCTCCAGGAGCTGAAAGACAAGATCGAGAAAGCCGGGCTGCCGAAAGAGGTGCGCGAGAAGGCCGACCAGGAGCTGAAGCGGCTGGAGGCGATGCCGCCGGTTTCTGCCGAGGCGACAGTCTCGCGCAACTACATCGATTGGCTGGTCGGCGTGCCTTGGAAGAAGAAGAGCAAGGAGGTGAAAGACCTCCTGCTTGCCGACAAGGTGTTGAACGAGGACCACTACGGCCTGGACAAGATCAAGGACCGGATTCTCGAATTCCTGGCCGTGCGCCAGCTGGTCGGCCAGACCAAGAGCTCGATCATCTGCTTCGTCGGCCCTCCGGGCGTCGGCAAGTCTTCGCTCGCCAAATCGATCGCCCGGGCGACCGGCCGCAAGTTCGTCCGCCTGTCGCTCGGCGGCGTGCGCGACGAGGCGGAGGTCCGCGGTCACCGCCGGACCTACATCGGCGCCTTCCCGGGCCAGATCATCCAGATGATGAAGAAGGCGGGGACGATCAACCCGGTCTTCCTGCTTGACGAAGTCGACAAGATGTCGATGGATTTCCGGGGCGATCCGTCCGCGGCCCTGCTCGAAGTCCTCGATCCGGAGCAGAACGACGCGTTCATGGATCATTACCTCGACGTCGATTACGACCTGTCCAAGGTGATGTTCATCGCGACCGCCAACGTCGCCCACACCATCCCGCCGCCGTTGCGCGACCGGATGGAGGTGATCCAGCTCTCCGGCTACACCCTGAACGAGAAGCTCAAGATCGCCGAGCAGTTCCTGGTGCCGAAGCAGCTGTCGAACCACGGCCTGTCGAAAGACAAGGTGGTCTTCGAATCGGAGGCGATCCGCGTCCTGATCGAGAGCTTCACCCGCGAGGCGGGCGTCCGCAGCCTGGAGCGCGAGATCGCTTCGATCTGCCGCAAGATCGCCCGCCGCGTGGTTCAGGAAGGGGCCAAGATCGAGGTTCGCGTGACTCCGGAATCGGTCGTCGAGTACCTGGGTAAGCTCAAGTTCCGCTCGCGGCGGAAGAACGAGCTGTCCGAGGTCGGCGTGGCGACCGGACTCGCCTGGACCGAGGTCGGCGGCGAGCTGCTCGAAACCGAAGTGGGTCTGATGCCCGGCAAAGGCAAGCTCACCTTGACCGGTAAGCTCGGCGACGTGATGCAGGAGTCGGCCCGCGCGGCGGTCTCCTACCTGCGCGCCCGGGCCGAGCTGCTCGGCATCGAGCCGGATTTCAACGAGAAACTCGACGTCCACCTACACGTGCCCGAGGGGGCGATCCCGAAAGACGGACCGTCCGCCGGCATCACGATGGCGACGGCGCTGGTCTCGGCGCTCACCAAAACGGCGGTGCGCAAGGACGTGGCGATGACCGGCGAAATCACGCTGCGCGGCAAGGTCTTGCCGGTCGGCGGGATCAAGGATAAGGTTCTTGCCGCCTACCGCGGTGGAATCCGAGAGATCATTCTGCCCAAGGAAAACGAGAAGGACCTGGACGAGATCCCCCAAGAGGTGCGTGACGAGATGGAGTTCCACCTCGTGGAGTCGATGGACGAGGTTCTGCGCTTGGCGATCGACGGTCCGGTGATCCCGTTGGTCAAAGGCGGCGAACCACTGGTCGACTCGGCCGTCGCGCCGGATTCCATGGCACACTAGTTGCTTCGAGGTCTTGCGGCTGGAAGTCGTAACGGCCCCCGTTTATAACGCCTGCCGGCCGTCGTGAGAGAGCGGTCCAGCGGGCGCCCTACTAAGCTCTGCTTCCCTCGACCCGTGGAGTTGGGGTTTCTCCCAACTCCCTCGCGGTCCGGTACGGTGACCTAAAACTTGAAAATCGAAAAGGCGGAGTTCGTTCGCGCCGGGCATCGGACGGAGGACTTCGTACGCGATGGGCGCCCGGAGTTCGCGTTCGTAGGGCGCTCGAACGTCGGAAAGTCGAGCCTGTTGAACCGGCTCCTCGGACGCCGGGGGCTCGCCCGCATCAGCCAGACGCCGGGCCGCACGCGTGCGATCAACTACTTCTTGATCAACGACCGCGTCTACTTCGTTGACCTGCCGGGCTACGGTTATGCCAAGGCGGGGCGCGCGGATCGGGCCGAGTGGGCAGCGTTGGTCGACGGTTATCTGCGCTGCGAGGTGCCCCGGCGGACGGTGCTGCTGTTGATCGACGGCAAGGTCGGCGCAACTCCGCTCGACCAACAGGCGTATCGGTATCTGACCGAGATGGAGGTCGCGACGGTGATCGTCGCGACCAAGATCGATCAGGTGAAGAGAGGCAAAAGGCAGGCGCAGTTGGAGGAAATTCGGCGGACGTTGGGCGCCGCCGAGGAAGCCCAGATCCTTCCCGTCTCCGCGGAGTCGGGCGACGGAATTCCGGCTCTCTGGAGCACGCTGGATTCTCGGGGCTAATCGACAACCATCTCCGGTCGTTCATCCGGTCTTACCGGAGTTGGCCGAAAATACGAGCACAACGCAATTTACGAGGAACGTCATGGCCAAGCCCCCCACCCCCACGGAAAAGATCGTCTCGTCCGACGCTGCTCTCGACATCCGCACCCTGAAGGACATGAACATCGCCGAGCTGACCCAGATCGGCAAGGATCTCGGCGTCGAGGGCGCAACCGGCATGCGCAAACAGGAGCTGATCTTCAAGATCCTCCAGGCGCAGACCGAAAAGAGCGGTCTGATCTTCGCCGAAGGGGTCTTGGAGTGCCTGCCGGACGGCTTCGGTTTCCTCCGGGCGCCGGAATACAACTACCTGCCGGGGCCGGACGACATCTACGTTAGCCCGAGCCAGATTCGGCGTTTCGACCTGCGCACCGGCGACACCGTCTCCGGCCAGGTCCGCCAGCCGAAAGAGGGCGAGCGCTACTTCGCGCTGATCAAAGTCGAAGCGGTCAACTTCGAGCACCCCGAGATCGCCCGCAACAAGATCTTCTTCGACAACCTGACGCCGCTCTATCCGCAGGAACGGCTGAAGCTCGAAGTCCCGGGCGACATGGCCTCCCGCGTGATGGATCTCACCACCCCGATGGGCAAGGGCCAGCGCGCGCTGATCGTCGCTCCGCCCCGTACGGGTAAGACCATGCTGCTCCAGTCGATCGCCCACTCGGTCGAGAAGAACCACCCCGAGGTGGTGCTGATCGTCCTGCTGATCGACGAGCGCCCCGAAGAAGTCACCGACATGCAGCGCAGCGTCAACGGCGAGGTGGTCTCCTCCACCTTCGACGAGCCGGCGACCCGCCACGTGCAGGTGGCCGAGATGGTGATCGAAAAGGCTAAACGACTGATCGAGCACAAGAAAGACGTGGTGATCCTGCTCGATTCGATCACCCGCCTGGCGCGCGCCTACAACACGGTACAGCCGCCGTCGGGCAAGGTGCTATCGGGCGGTATCGACGCCAACGCGCTCCACCGTCCGAAGCGCTTCTTCGGCGCGGCGCGAAACATCGAAGAGGGCGGCTCGCTCACGATCATCGCGACCGCGTTGGTCGACACCGGCAGCCGGATGGACGACGTGATCTTCGAAGAGTTCAAAGGCACCGGCAACTGCGAGATCCACCTCGACCGCAAGCTGGTCGAAAAGCGGGTCTTCCCGGCAATCGACATCAACAAGTCGGGTACCCGGAAAGAGGAGCTGCTGATGCCGGAGTCCGAGCTGCACCGCGTCTGGGTGCTGCGCAAGGTGCTGAACCCGCTCTCGACGGTCGAAAGCATGGAGCTGCTGCTCGACAAGCTGTCGAAGACCCGGAGCAACCAGGACTTCCTGAACGCGATGTCGAAGTAAGAAGGGGAGGGAGGGGTCGTGCCCAAGCTGCGTGTCGGCATCGTCAACTACCTGAACAGCAAGCCGCTGGCTTGGGGGTTCATGAAAGGGCATCACGCCGATCTCTTCGTGCCGAGCTTTCATCCCCCGGCCCAGGTGGCCCGGCTGCTCGCCGAAGGCTCGCTCGACATCGGCCTGATCCCCTCGATCGAGGTCCAGCGGATTCCGCGCCTCAAGATCCTGCCCGACCTGTGCGTCGCCGCGACCCACGAGGTCAAAAGCGTCCTGCTGGTCGCCAAAGGGCCGATCGAAGAGGTGCGCCGCCTGGCGCTCGACCAGAACAGCCGTACCTCGGCCGGCCTGGTGCGCATCCTGCTCGCCGAGCGCTGGGGCATCCGGCCCGAAACCGTGCCGCAGCGGCCGGACATCGACCGGATGATGGCCGACGCCGACGCCGCCCTGATCATCGGCGACCCGGCGCTCAAAGTGGATCGGGAACGCTATCTCGTCTACGATCTGGCGGCGGAATGGCGCGCGCTCACCGGCTTGCCGTTCGTCTTCGCAGTCTGGGCGGTGCGCCCCGAGGTCGAGTTCACCGATCTGGCGTTCTATTTCAAGAGCAGCCTTCGCTACGGCCTCTCGTCGCTCGACATCCTGGTCCGCGAAGCCTCGGCGGAGCTCGACCTGGATACCGCGGACGTGCGGTCTTACCTGACGGAATCTTTAAGCTTCTTCCTCCGCGAAGATGAGATCGCAGGGCTGGAGGAGTACTACCGCCGAGCCCACGCCCACGGCCTGATCCTGGAGCCGAGGCCGCTCGAATTCTGGGAGTAAGGTAGAGCGCCACCCCCCGGGCTCCCTGGGACCGCCGGCGTCTCGCCGGCGCAGTTTTTCACCGCGCCGGAACGAACCGCTCCCGGGCCAACGCACGCAATTCCTCCAGCTCTTCGGCCCGGGTCGGCGAAAGCGGCAAAGTGGCCGCCAGCTCGGCGCTCAAGCCCTCCGTGGTCAGGCGGTCGCCCGCGATTGGAGCAGGAGTGCCAGGTCTTCCAACGTGGCGCCAGTCTAGGAGACCGGTCGGCAGGCTGGCAAGGAAAGGGACGCGAAGCGGAATTCTTTGCCTCTCTTCGAAGCGAGAATTGCCGCTCAATCTGTGTTTCGTGGGGGTTTCGCGAGCATTTCCCCCGCAATCACCCCCGGGGAATCGATCTGGCATGTCGGTTGCTCTTCAGGCCGTTCAGACGAAACACTCTCGGACATCCGAGAGTTCCTATGTGGAGGTGGGCAGATGAAAACCAATCGAATCCTTCTGAGCCTTGCGCTCGTTGCCGCGTTCGGTTTCGCTGGATGCCAGAAAAAGGAAGCTGAACCCGACGCATCGGAAGTCACTCCGGCCGTGACCGAGAGCGAAGTTCCGGGAGTCGCCAGCCAGAGTGATCTCTCCCCGGCCGCCGCGGAGACTCGCGTCGACGACGTGACGACGGGTCACGCTCTAGCCGCCGACGGCTCGATCGACACCGCCCAGTTGGGCGACGATTTCGCTCCGGGCGAGATGGTTCACATCGCGATGAAGGTCGGCGACACGCCCGCCGGTTCGGCGATCAAGGTCGTCTGGTACGGCCCCGGCGACAAGCGGATCAACGACGAGACCAAGACCGTTGCTACCGGCGACGCTTACTTGAACTTCTCGGCCGACACCAAGGGTTGGGCCAAGGGCGATTACAAAGCCGAAATCTGGATCGGCGACGAGAACGTGAACACCGAGAGGTTCCAGGTCGTCGACGCCGCCAACGCGGGTCGCTGATCTACCCGAGCACACCAGGACATGGAGGTCTTCTCCCGCCGGGTGTCGCGTTTGACGACGCGGCCCCGGCCTTTTTCTTTCTCGAACCCCTTAGAAAGGATCGATATGAGCAAGGAATTCCGCGCCCTGTTCGTCGACGAGCTGCGCGACGTCTACAGCGCCGAGAACCAGATCTTGAAGGCGTTGCCGAAGATGGTGAAGGCGGCCCACAACACTGAGCTGAAGAAAGCCTTCTCCGATCATCTCGCCGCGAGCAAGGTACACGTCGAGCGCTTGAATGGCATCTTCACTTCGTTGGGTCTGTCCAAGAAGGGGAAGTTGTGCAAAGGCATGGAGGGACTTCTCGCGGAGGGTGCGGAGATCCTCGCAGAGGATCTGCCGGGTGCCGTCAAGGACGCCGCCCTGATCGCCGCGGCCCAGCGGGTCGAGCACTACGAGATGGCGGCCTACGGCTGTCTGCGGGCGTTTGCCAAAGCCCTGGGCGAGCTGGAGACCGCACGCATCCTTCAAGCCACCCTGGACGAAGAGGGCGATGCGGATCGGCTGCTGTCACAGATCGCCGAATTCGCGGTCAATCTCGAAGCGGTCGACTTCAACGGCTAGCCGTCACCGCCTCACGGGAGCCTCCGGTTTGCTCGCTTTCTTTCGGGGTACCCGGAAATGAAGAGGCTCCTCTTCGGTAAGCGGCAGCCCCTGCGCGTTCAAAACTCTCACGTAGACCGAGTAGGGGTGCCGATCGTCGATTTTTCCCGCCAGGCTTTGCGGCAGGCTAAGGTCGTAACGAAACTTGCTGATCGCAAACGGCCCTTCGGGCACCTTCTGCGCCTCTCCGGCCGGAATTCCGATCACCGCGAGCGGCAGGTCGGCGCGAATGCGCGACCGCCGGAGCTCGATTCGCACCCGGTGATCGGGGGCGAAGTGAAGGTCGCTGAACAGCGAAAGATAAAACCGCGTCGGCACCAGGATGGTCGGATTCTGGGGGCTCGGTTCGACGACGAACATCCGGCCGGCGAGGAGTCGCGGCGCCGAAGAGCGAAGGCTGTCGATGTCGCGCGCCTGGGCGGCGGTTTCTACGGTGGAGCCTTCGAGCCGTTCCGGCGTGCCGTTGGTCGGACCGGACACAGTGCCGACCGGAGCGGCTTCCGGTTCGGCGGCGAGCGAGCCCAGGCGCGAGATCGGCGAGCGCCCGCGGACCACGCGCAGAGGCCGGGGCATCTCGTCGGTCCAGATCTCGGCGGCGACGCTCCCGCCGTCCGCCCTCCCCGAGGGCGACGCGGCGCCCGCGGCGAGGACCAACCGTTCGAGGATCGGATAATCCTCGCGGCGGAGCGCGTTTCTCGTCCATCCCCGACCGTCGATGTCGCCGCGCGCGGTGCGATAGCGCACGTCGTCGAACCAGGCGACGAACCGTTCGGCCGAGGCCAGGCGGCGTCGGTCGATGCGGTCGTGTTGGGTCTTCCAAAGCGCACGTTGGCCGGCGGTGAGCCAGGCGTCGGCGGAGCCGGCGCCCAGAACGGCTTGGCCGACCGTGCGCCAGACCTCTTCGGAACGCATCCCCAGCAGGCGGGCCAAAGCCGGTCCGCGAGCCCCCGTGGTGAACGAGGCGACGACGCCGACGGCGTCGGTTCCAAACAGCTCGGGGGGCGGTTCGGGGTTGCCCGGCAGGGACCGCCAGAAGCTTGCGACCTGACGGCGCGGCTCGATGCCGGCCCGACGGTCGCTCATCGTCGTCCGCACCTCGATCGCCCGCGGCTGGGCCGGTTGCGTCCCTTGCGGATGGGTCGCCTGGAGCGTCAACACCGAGGACGATCCCTGGTCGCGGCGCTTGCCGAGGTTCCTGACTTTCAAGCTGGTGCGTCGACCCTGCGTCGCTTCGCGCACCGTCGTATCGCCGATCTTGACGTCCTGTACCACCGCGAGGCTCTGCCGCTTGGTGCGGAACCAGGACGGGAAGCGGGCGAGAAGGTTAAGGTCGCGCCGATCTCCGGAACGGAGCTCCGCGGAAAGGATCTCGACGCCGCGCCCTTTGGCCGCCGCCTCGATCGGGGACTTGAGGCGCACCCGGTTCTTGGTGCCCAGCAGGTCGTCGAGCGCCGCGCGCCCTTCCGGTACTCCGAGATCGAAGCGATAGACCAGGTCGGCGACCCGGAAGCGGCTGCTGTCGCGACGATCCTGCAGGAAGGTGTAGCCATAGCGCAGGACCAGCAGCCGAATCTCGGGCCGAATCTTGATCGGCGTGATCTCCTGGCCTTTGGCCGCGATCGTTCGGACGCGCACCAGCACGTGGTCGTCGGCCTGCTCGATCACCGTGGTCTCGCGGATCAGCCGGTAGAAGTACTCGTAGCTTGCGCGCATCCCGAGCTCGTGCGCCGAAAGGCGCAGCGGCGAGATGCCGACGAACGCCGTATAGGTGGCGCCGTCGCCCGGCTGGAGGCGCGTGTCGGCCGAGGTGAACAGGTCGGCCTTGAGCGGAAAGCCGAGATCGACCCAGAGCGTCATCGGCTCGACGAAGCCCTCGAAGTAGAGCGCGCCTTTTTCGGTGTCCTCAAATCCGATGTTGATTTCGGTCGCCAGGGCGTCGAGCATGGCGAGCAGGGTTCGCCCCAGGCGCGGCAGGATGTGCTTGCGGAACCGGGCGTCCTTCTTGTCCCAGTAGCCGGCCAGCTCGGCGCGCAGGTTCTCGCGGCTCGCGGTGCGCGAAAACTCCGGTCCCAGCTTGCGCGGGGCTTGAGTCTCCGCGGCGGTGAGCACGAAACCCGATTCGGTGTGCAGGCCGACGCCGATCGTCGCGGAGGAATCCGGCAGGTAGTCGACGTCGAGCGAGGTTTTGGCGCGTGCAGAGTTGACCGTCTGAAACCACGAAAGATCGAGATCCCCAACCGTGCTGCCGACCGGCAGCTGGAGATGCTTGTCGAGCACGCGGCGCGAATAGGTGATCGAGGCGTCGAGCTTGGTGGCCGACCAGGTGTGGCCGAACGAGACGTCGAAGTCGCCCAACTCCTGAAACAGATCGCCGCTCCTCGCTTCGCGGAACAGCTCGTTGTCGAAGAACTCGCCCGCCCCTTCGACCGGTGCGCCGGAAAACGAGCCGATGCGGCGCCAGTCCGCCTGGGGCGCGGGCTCGTCGTCTTGGGCGATCGAATCCGCCGGGTGCAGCAGCGCGAGAGAGGCGAGCGCGAGCGACGCCAAGAGGCGGCGAGGTTTCGGCTCCGGGGAGAGACGTGGACGGCGGTCGATTCGCATGGCTGGGCCGATGATATCTCTCCAAAGCCCGCGAAAGAGAGGCGCCGATCTGATGCCCCAGATATCGGAAATTGCTGCGCACGACGCCGATTGGCCGGCAGCAGGTTTTGCCGGAAATGGCCCTCCGTGGAGCGTGGGGTAGCATCGAAATTCAATCGGAAAAGCCCGTGACCGAGCCACTCGCGATCCCCGAACCTCCTCCTGTGAGCCGGCCTGGGCGCCGCTTTCGCAAGGTGCTGATCGCGATGTGCGCAATCCTTGGCCTGTTCGGCGCCAATCAGCTGTACGTTCGCGCCGCGGGGCGATGGCTCGGCTCGCCGGATCTCTCCGTCCGGCTCAATCGGCATCCCGACCGTTTCCGCATCTCTTGGCGCGACGCGAGAAGCCCTTTTCCCGGATGGTTGATCGTCCACGATCTCGAGTTGGCCGGGCGCACCCGGCGGAGCCGGTGGAGCCTTCACGCCGATGAGGTGCAAGGCGCCTTGAGTCTGCCGTCGCTCACCCGCCGTCGGCTGGCGTTTCACGACCTGGTGGCCTCGGGTGTCGCGATCCGCGTCGCGCGGATCCTGCCGCCGGGCGCCGTCCCGATCGACGGTCAGGCGGCGATCGTGCCGGCCTTTCCTCAGAGCCCCGAAGAGTTCGAGGCGACGCTCAAAGCCGTGCCGAAACGTCCACGCTGGACGATCGATCTTTCTTCGGTCTCGCTCGATCGCATCCGCGAGCTCTGGCTCGAACGGTGGCGGCTCGCCGGATCGATGAAGGCCCACGGCGGGATGCGCCTTCATCTGGGGCGCGACGCGGAGGTCTTGATGACCCGGCTGGATCTGCTGGACGCCGGCCTCACGGTGGTCGGCCGGCCGGCCGGCTCCCACCTGCACGGGTCGGTGACGGCCTTTACCTCTCCCTACTCGCCACGCCGCGAGCGGGGCTGGCAGGCGGTCCGGCACGTCTCCGGCGAGCTGCGTCTGGAAGGCCGGCTCCACTCGCTCGAATTCCTGCTCGGCTTGATGCCGCGTCTGCCTTGGCTCGCGATCGAAGGGGGAGAGGGGAGCTTCCGCGCCCGCCTGCTGCTCGCCAAGGGCAAGCTCGGCCGGGGCAGCGCGGCGGAGATCGCGGTAAGGAAAGCGATCGTCGACTTTCTCGATTACCAGGCCCGAGGGGAGGCGGCCTTGTCGTGGCGGATCGATCGCGACCGGATGTCGGGCCAAGCCGACCTTTCCCACTGCGAGATCCGGCGCCAGGGCGCCTCGGCACCCTATGCCCGTGCGCCTGCGCTGCGCCTTTCCTTCACCTCGAAAGACCTCCAGATGGACGGCCGGCTCGACGATTATTCGGGCGTCGCCGATCTGCCGCGCGCCGAGGTGCCGGATCTGCGCTACTACAACGCCTACCTGCCGACGGGATCGGGCCTCGCGCTCACGGGGGGCCGGGGGGTCTTGAAAACCCGCGTGACGATCGATTCTTCCGGCCGGATGGCCGGCCGGATTCTTCTTTCCGCCTCCGACGTCGCGGCGACCGCCCGAGGGCTCGCTCTGCGCGGCCGGTGCGGCGTCACGGTGGCGCTGGCGAGCCAGGACCTCAAGAGCCGCCGCTTCACCCTCGGCGGCAGCAGGGCGCGCTGCGAAGGGGTCGAGATTCGCGATTCAGAACCGCCGGGGAGCGAGCCTTCGTCGCGGGATTGGTGGGCGATCGGCACGGTGGGCGACGGCGTCGTGGCGCCGGGCGCGGAGCACTTTCTTTCCCTCGGCGCCAAGGTCGAGGCGCGCGACGCCATGCCGATCTTCGCCCTGTTCGGCGATCGGCCGGGCGCCAAGCTCGTCGCGCACTTCTTCCGCGGCAAAGGGGTCGCCGCCACCGGCCGGGTCGACCTGTCGAGCGCCGCCTGGACGGCGTCGGGCGTCGGGTTCGCCGGCCCCCGGCTCACCGCGGAGGCCCGGCTGTCGGGACGGAAAGGGCAGATCGAAGGCGCGCTGCTCGCAGGCATCGGCCGCCGCCAGGTCGGCATCGAGCTGGCTGGGCATGATCGTAAACTCCACTTGCGCGGCGCCGAGGACTGGTTTGCCGGTGCCGACTCGTCGAGACCGAGGGTAAGGAAAAGGCCCCTATGACCCGCCGCCGCCCCCGGATCGCTTTGCTCCTCGGATTGGCGTTGCCGTTCGTCGTCGTGGTTCTTCGTCACGCGTACGAGGCGAACCCGCAGCAGACCCCTTTCCTGCACAGCGGTATTCTGGTGATCGCCGTCGCCTGGCTCGGCGGCTTGGGGCCCGGCTTGCTCGCCACGTTTTCCCATCTGGTTGCCGTAGGGATTTGGATCGTTCCGCCCTCGACGGTGTCATGGACCGGTTTTGCCCTGGTCTTCCTTCAGGGAGCGCTGCTCGCCTGTTTTGGCGAGGCCCGGCTGCGGGCGGTGGACCGCTGGGAGCGGTTGAGAAGCGATCTGGAAGGCCGGGTTGCGGAGCGCACCGCCGAGCTTGCGAGCTCGAACATCCGGCTGGAGAAAGAGGCCGCCGAACGAGAGCGGGCGATTGCGGAGCTGACCTCGGCGGGTCGCCTGCTTCAAGCGAGCAACCGGGAGCTGGAGACCTTCGCCTCCGTCGCGTCGCACGATCTTCAGGAGCCGCTGCGCAAGATCCGCACGTTCTCCGACCGGTTGATGCAGCGCCACTCCGAGAACCTCGACCCGGAAGGGCGCGACTACCTAGCCCGATCGGCGAACGCCGCGGAGCGGATGACCCAGCTGATCGAGGACCTGTTGTCTTACTCCAGGGTCACCACCCACGGTAGGCCTTTGCTGCCGGTCGATCTCTCGGAGATCCTTGCGGGCGTCCTTTCGGACCTGGAAACCCGGATCGCCGATTCGGGCGCCAAGGTCCATGTCGACCCCTTGCCCCAGATCGAGGCGGACGCGGCGCAAATGCGCCACCTGCTCCAGAATCTGATCGTCAACGCGCTCAAGTTCGTCGCGCCGGGGCAAACTCCGGAGGTCTGGGTTTCCGGCCGGGTCGAGAAGGGGAGCGATCCGCCCCTTTGCCATCTGGAGGTCGCGGATCACGGGATTGGGATCGAGGAACGGCATCGTGACAAGATCTTCCAGATGTTCCAGCGCCTTCACGGCCGCGAGGCTTACGAGGGAACGGGCATCGGTCTCGCGATTTGCCGCAAGATCGCCGAACGTCATGGCGGCGAGATCCACGTTGCCGAACGCCCGGGCGGGGGGTCGCTGTTCGTCGTGAACCTGCCCGGGAAAAGAAAACCGGACCCCGTTGAGGACGTTTCCTATGCCCCGAGTCTCTCTTGAAGCTACGATCATCCTCGCCGACGACGATCCGGAAGACCGCATGCTCACCCGCCAGGCGCTCGCCGAGGGCGAGGTCGCCAATCCCCTCTTCGAGGTCGCGGATGGCGAAGAGCTGCTCGACTACCTCGCGGGGCGCGGCCGCTTCGAGGCCGCCGGGCCGGCGCCCCAGCCCGGCCTGATCCTGCTCGACCTCAACATGCCGAAGAAGGACGGTCGCCAGACGCTGCTCGAACTGAAGCAGGATCCGGCGCTGCGACGCATTCCGGTGGTGGTTCTATCGACCTCGGCGGCCGCCGCCGACATCGCTCACAGCTACGATCTGGGCGGCAACTCGTTCATTACCAAACCGGCGATTTTCGACGACTTCGTTCAGGCCATGCGCTGCCTCGGTCGCTACTGGTTCGGCATCGTTCGACGCCCCGACGAAGTGGTGGGGCACGAAGCCGGCTAAGCATGGACACCCTGCGTATCCTTTTGGTCGAGGACGACGAAGACGACTTTGTCGTGACCCGCGATCTCCTGGCCGAAATTCCGGACCTGGACGTCGCGCTCGATTGGGTTCGTGACTCCGAGGTGGGTCTCGAACGCGTGCGTTCCGGCCGGTTCGATCTTTGCCTGGTCGACCACAACCTCGGGTTCCGCACCGGGGTGGAATTCGTTCACGCCCTTTGCCAGCTGTCCGGTGCGCCGCCCGCGATCCTGCTCACCGGAAACGCCTCGCGCGAGGTCGACCTCGCGGGAATGGCGGCCGGCGCCTCGGACTTCCTGGAGAAAGCGGGGCTCACCTCGGCGCTGCTCGACCGCTCGATCCGCTACACGATCCAGAAGCAGCGCGCGGCCGAGGTGATGATCGATCTCGCGGTGGAGCGTGCGGCGCGCGCCGCGGCCGAAGAGGCCAACCGCGCCAAGGACCAATTCCTCGCCCGCCTGAGCCACGAGCTGCGCACTCCGATGGCGCCGATCCTCGGCATCTCCTCGCTGCTGGAGATCGACGAGACGCTACCTGCCGAGATCCGCGAGCAGCTCCACGTCGTGCGCAGGAACGCCGAGCTCGAAGCCCGGCTGATCGACGATCTGCTCGACCTGACCCGAATCAACCGCGGCACGTTCGCTCTGAACCGCGAGGTCGTCGACCTCGAAACCCTGGTCAAGGAGGCGATCGAAACCGCCGCCGGAGCGACGCTCTCGACCGGCCGCCTGCGCTTGAATCTGGATCTGACCGTCGAAGATTCGCGGGTCTGGGGCGATCCGATCCGGCTCACCCAGGCGCTGTGCAACCTGTTGACGAACGCGGTCCGCTACACCCCGCAGGGCGGGACGATCACCGTCAGCTCCCGGCACCAGGAGCCCGCAGGGATCGTGATCGAGGTCCACGACACCGGGCGCGGGTTCGACCCGGCGGACCTGCCGCGGCTGTTCGAGGCTTTCGAGCGCGCCGGCATGCCGGAAGGGGGAGGCTTGGGTCTCGGACTCTGGATCGCGCGGTCGATCATCGACGACCACGGCGGCGTCCTTTCGGCGCACAGCGAGGGGGTGGGCAGCGGCGCCTCGTTCTTCGTCTACCTCTCGACCGGCCTGCCCGCCGGAGTGATCGCCCCGCCGCCAGAGGAGCCGGCTCGCGAACGAGGGGGACCCCCGGCGGCCCGAACGTTGCACATTCTGTTGGTCGAAGACCATTTGGACACCGCCTTTGCCATCTCCCATCTTCTGAAACGCCTGGGGCACAAGGTCACCCACGCCGACAACCCGGAGATGGCTCTTCTGGCCGCCGCCGCCGCGTCCGATCCGCCGATCGATTTCGTGGTCAGCGATCTCTGGTTGC
>JBDTZG010000067.1:0-27511 GCA_040005235.1 Acidobacteriota bacterium
TATCGCCGGCTCGACACCTACGATCCGACCCGCAAGTTTTCGAGCTGGCTGTTCAAGATCGCCCACAACGCCACGCTCGATCACCTGCGCCGGCCGAGCTTGGACACCTTGCCGCTCGAAGCGCACGGCGACGACGAGGCGGATCTCGCCTCGGTGCTGGCGGACGAGAAGAGCGAAAGCCCGGAGGCCGGCGCCGGGCGCTACGACCTGGCGCGCGCCCTGGATCGCGGTCTGCGCGGCCTGCGCGCCGACTATTCCGAGGTGCTGCTGCTGCGCTTTCGCCAGGGGCTTTCCTACCAGGAGATTGCGGAGGTCACCGGCCAGCCGCTGGGCACGGTGAAGACCAATATCCACCGTGCGCGCAAGGAGCTGGCCGCGGCGCTGGGCGGGTTGGGGTGGCATTTGACCGACTAGAATTTCTTCGGCGTTTGACCGAGTCCGTCCCCTTCCCGGGCGTCGGTTACAGTAGACGCAGTGGACAATGATCTTCCATCCGCCCTGCCGCACGCCGCGCGGATCCTCCGCCGGATGGCGCTGCTCGAAGCGCCCGCGGTCCAGCTGTGGGGCTGGCCGGGGACGGGCAAGAGCGGCATTCTGGCGGCGCTCGGCGCCCAGGCCGGCAGTTTGGGGCTGGCCCTGGGCGATACCGAAAGCGCCTCCCGTTGGCAGAGCGCCCTGGTTCGGGCGAGGGACCAAGGGACGGCTTGGGTGGTGCTTGCCGCCCCACCCTCCGCCGCGGCGCTCGGCCAGGCGGTCCGCTGGCTCCCGCCGGGGTTGCGGCTGGCGTTCGCCGGGGTCGAGCGTGCGATCCTGCCGCTCCGGACCGCGTACGTCTATCCGCCCGAGCTGCTGCTCGACGGGCGGGAGGTCCTCTCGCTCTGGCGTACGGTTCGTGGTGGCGAGCTGACTCCCGAGAGCTCGTCGGCGCTCCGCGCGGCGACCGACGGCTGGCTCGCCCCCCTGCGCCTCCTGGCCTCGTCCGGTTTTGAGCTGCCCGCGGAGGTTTCGCCCGAAGCGTTGCTCGACGCCGATCCCGCGCTCGCTGGATTTTTTCGCTCGGAGGTCGCGCCGGCCCTGCCCGCGCTGGATTTCGATCGCTGGGACGACGAGGACCTCGCCGCGCTCGTCGCCTCGGGGCTGGCGCTGGGCGATGAGGCGAATCCCCGCCTGCCGCGCCTGCTCGGCGCCTGGGCCGAGCGTCGAAATCGGGAGGCCAAGGCGCTTCCGCACGGCCCGCGGGGGAGCGCCGCGCCGCGCCGTCCGGATCCCGGCGTCGCCGCTCCGATCGCTCCAATGGCTCTGATCGCCTCGGTCGCTCCGGCCATCTCGCCGGCCGCTTCGGATCGCCCGGCGTTTCGCGTCGCGTTACTCGGCCGTCCGCAGGTCGAACGCTTGACCGAAACCGGCCCTGTGGTGATCCGGTTTCCGCTCCGAAGGTCGTTCCAAACGCTCGCGTATCTCTCCTCCTCGACCGATTTTTCCGCCTCGCGGGACGAGCTGATCGAGGAGATCTGGAGCGGCGAAAGCCCCGCCGACGTGCTGCGGAACTTTCATCCCACCCTGTCGCACCTGCGGCGTTCGCTCTCGGCGGGGCTGAAGCCGAGGGTGGTCCCGTTGCTGCTGCACGAGGGGAGCTACCGGCTGAACCCGGAGATCGACTGGCGGATCGATTGGGTCGAGCTTCAGGCGCTGGTCGAGCGCGCCCGGGCGGATTCGGTTGCGCGGCCCGAGACCGCGGTCGAGCACCTACGCCGAGGCTGGTCGCTCTACCGCGGATCTTTCCTCCCGAGGGTCGACGGCGACTGGGCCGCGCCGCGCCGCGACCAGTCGCAACGGATGTATCTGGAGCTGCTCAAATCGCTCGGCGATCTAGAGCTTCAGCTCGGACACCCCGAGCCGGCGCTCGACGCCTACCGCGCACTCCTCATCGAAGATCCCCTGGAAGAAAGGGTGCACGTCGCCGTCATGCGCCTCTACGGCGAGCAGGGGAGGCGCGACCTGGTCCGGCGGCAGTACGACCGGCTGTGCAGCCTGCTGCTCGGAGAGCTGGGCCTCGAACCGCTCGACGAGACGACGAAGGAGTTCCATCAGCTGATGTCGTAGCTTTGACCCCGGCGAAGCTCTCGGACCACAATGGCGCGCCCCGGTGAAGCGGGGGAGAAGGACGAACCCGTTACGGAGCCAAACATCGGATGGGAGAACGCAAAGACGTAATTCTGGGAGCCGGGCTCGCGGGTCTGACCGCCGCCTACACGCTGCAACGCGCGGGGGAGGATCATTGGCAGATCTATGAGCGCGAGGAGCGGGTCGGCGGACTCGCGCGTTCGACCGCGATCGACGGCTACCTGTTCGACTTCGGACCACACATTCTGTTCACCATCGACGCGGAGATGGAGGCGCTGATCCGCGACCTGCTGGGCGACAACTTCCACGCCCAGGAGCGGCAGGCGTTCATCTATCACCTGGCCTCGGATCTCTATACCCGCTTTCCGTTCCAGGCCCACCTTTATGGGCTTCCCATTCCGCTGGTCAAAGAGTGCCTCGTCGGACTGGTCGATGCGGTGCGCGCCCAGGCTGGGGGGGAGTTTTCGCCGACCAACTATGAGGAATGGATGCGCGGCTTCTTCGGCGACGGCATCGCCGACCGGCTGATGATCCCGTACGCCAAGAAGATCTGGACCGTCGAGCCGAGCACGATGGATTTCAGCTGGATCGGCCGCCGCGTGCCGACTCCCGACTACGAGAGGATCATCGCCGGCGCCCTCACCGACGACGTGGCCCAGGTCGGGGCGACTTCGAACTTCTGGTACACCAAGAGCGGCGCGATCGAGCCGCTGCCCAAGGCGCTCGGCGCGAGGGTGAAAAACGTCCAGCTTGGCCGGACCATGGAGCGCATCGAGCTGCCGGAAAAGCAGGTGGTTTTTACTGATGGCGAGATCGTCCCGTTCGACAACCTGATCTTCTCGCTGCCGCTCTGCTTTCTGCCGCGATTTATCCCCAACCTGCCTGTCGAGGTCGAGCGCGCCTGCCGCGGCCTTCAATACCAGGGGATCTACTGCATCAACCTCGGCATCGACCGCCCCGACGTCTCGGACAAGCACTGGGTCTACTTCTACGAAGAACCGTTCCCGTTTCACCGGCTGTCGTTTCCCGCCACCTTCAGCCCCGACACCGTGCCGCCGGGCAAGAGCTCGATCGCCACCGAAGTGGCGTTCTCCAAAGCCCGCCCGCTCGACAAGGATCAGGCGGTCGAGCGGACGATCGACGCGCTAAAGCTCGCGAAGATTCTCACCCCGGACGACAAGATCGAGCTGATCCACACCGTCGAGATCCAGCCCGCCTACGTGATCTACGACCTCGACCACGCGAAGAATCTAGCCATCATCCGCACCTACCTGCGCGAGAACGGAATCTGGAACGTCGGCCGCTTCGGCGAGTGGCAGTACCACAACATGGACCACTCGATGCGAAGCGGCAAAAGCGCGGCGGAGGAGATTTTGGCTTCGCGGTAAATCCGCTCGGTCACGCACTCCGCCGCCGCCGGAACGTCTCCTCAGGCCGCCTGCGTCGCCGTGCCGCCGCCGGTGCCGCAGCCGGGCTGGCAGGTGACGTAGCAGTTGCTCGGGCACTCGGTGATCACCTCGCACTGGGAGAACTCGGTGTCACTGCCGATGACCCGAGCCACTCCGGCTCCGGTCACTGCATCCAGGCGGGCGAGGGTTTCGCGGTGAAGACGGATCTTCCGGTTGCGCTTCATGTCGGTCTCCTTGTCGCTTGCGCGAACGTTGGTGAGCGATGATGCCACGGATACCGCATCTTTTCGGGTCCAGGGGCTCAACGCTTGTGGTTTCCCGGCGACATCCGCCCCCCTGCTACAATCCCGCCTCGATGAGCAGCCAGCCTATTTTCGGACCGCGACCGGTGGCGGATGCCCCGGTCGATACTTCCGCGCCGATGGCTTCCGAAGCCGCGGATCCGGTCGACATCTCGGTCGTCGTCCCGGTCCTCGACGAGGAGGGCTCGGTGCTGGAGCTGGCGTCCCGCGTGGCCGCGGTGCTCGGTGGCTTGAAGCGGAGCTTCGAGATCGTGTTCGTCGACGATGGCTCGAAAGATGGCACGCCGAAGCGGATCCGCGAGGCGCGCGAGATCGACCGCCGAGTGAAGCTGGTCCGCCTGCGCCGGAACTTCGGCAAGGCGGCGGCTCTGACCGCCGGGTTCGATCATTCGAGCGGCGACCTGGTGGTGACGATGGATGGCGACCTTCAAGACGCGCCGGAAGAGATTCCGCGGATGCTCGCGGCGCTCGAAGAGCGGCAGCTCGATCTCGTCTCGGGGTGGAAGAAGCATCGGCGCGATCCGGCTTCGAAGCGCTGGCCCTCGCGGCTCTACAACTGGGTGACCCGTAAGCTCGCGCAGGTGGACCTGCACGACTTCAACAGCGGATTCAAGGTCTACCGGCGCGAGGTGCTCTCGGAGATCTCGGTCTACGGCGAGCTGCATCGCTACATCCCGGTGCTCGCGAGCCGGCGCGGTTTTTCGGTGGGGGAGGTGGACGTGGTCCACCATCCGCGCGTCCACGGGGTGAGCAAGTACGGCTGGGACCGCTTCTACAAGGGGCTGCTCGACCTCTTGACGGTGTTGTTCATCACCAAGTACACGCGCCGGCCGCTACATCTGTTCGGGGCGGTCGGGCTGATTTTTCTGGGGCTCGGTCTCAGCATCAACGTCTATCTGGCGGTGCTCTGGTTCCTGGGCCAGACCCTGTCGAACCGCCCGCTGCTGCTGCTCGGAATGCTGCTGATGTTGATGGGAATCCAGGTGCTGACGACCGGTCTGCTGGGCGAGATGCTGACGTTTAAAAGCTTCCGCCGACCGGACAGCTACTCGATCAAGGAATGGCTGGAGTAAGGGCGAGGCATGCCTCGCCCCCGCGACCGCTCCTTGAAGCTTCTCTTCCTCACCCAAACCTATCCGCGCACCCCGGAGGACGGCGCCGGGCCGTTCATTCGCGACCTGGCCGCGGGGCTCGTGCGCGGGGGAGATCGGGTGACCGTGCTCGCCCCCCACGCGGCGGGCCTGCCGGAATCCTGGACGGCGGACGGAGTCCTCGCTCGGACGTTCCGCTACGCGCCTGAGTCGCGCGAGGTGCTGGGCTATGGCCGGAGCCTCGAAGCCGACGAGAAGGTCAAAGGGGGCGCGGCGCTGGTGGCTCCGCTCTACGCCTGGGGCGCGCGGCGGGCGGTGGTCCGAGAGCTGAAGCGGGATGGCTACGATCTGGTCCATGCGCATTGGGTGGTGCCGAACGGCTTGATCGCGGCGACCGTCTCCCGGGTGCCGTTCGCGATCGGCCTTCACGGCAGCGACGTCTTCCTGGCCGAAAAACCGGGGGTGCGCACCCTCGTGCGCCGGGCGCTCCGCCGGGCTCGGCTGCTCACCGGCTGCTCGTCCGAGCTGGTGGATCGGGTGGCCGCTCTTGGCTTTCCGAAAGAGCGTTCGCGCGTCATTCCCTATGGGGTGGACATCGCGCACTTCTCGCCCCGGCGGCCTGGCGATCTCGATCCCGGCGGTTGGCGGGCTCGACTGGGCATCCCGGGCAACGCGCCGCTCGCGCTCGGCGTCGGGCGGATGGCGACCAAGAAAGGATTCCACGTCCTGTTCGAGGCGCTGCCCGAGGTGCTCGCCGCGGTGCCCGGGGCGCACCTGGTGCTCGCCGGAGGGGGCGACCTGCTGCCGCGCTTCGAGCGCGAGGCGGGGCGTTTCGGGGGACGGGTCCACCTGCCGGGCGGCGTGTTGCGCGACACCCTGCCGGACCTCTACCGAGCGGCCGATCTGTTCGTGCTGCCCGCGGTCCACGACGCGCAGGGCAACGTCGACGGGCTGCCGAACGTGATCCTGGAAGCGATGGCGAGCGGGTTGGCGGTCGTCGCCTCCGGCATCTCCGGCGTGCCGCTCGCGGTCGAGCCGGGCCGGACCGGCCTGCTGACGGCGGAGGGAAACGCGGCCTCGGTCGCTGCGGCGTTGATCGATCTGCTGCGCGACGAGGGGCGCCGGAAGGCCATGGGCGAAGCCGGCCGGGCCAAGGCGGAGCGCGAGCTGACTTGGGATGCCGTCGCAGCCCGCTACCGCGAAGGGTACGAGATGGCGCTTGCGGTCGCGGGAAGCTGATATATTTGTGCCGGTTCCTATGGTGAAAAAACGCAGCGGGGCGGCAGGGACGGGAAGGGTTCTCTTCGGAGGTCTCTGGGCGCTGGTTTTGCTCGTCGGCTGCCGCGGCAGGACGGAGGCTCCCGGCGCGGTGCCCGTAGGCAGCCAGGCCGCCCCGATAACCAGCAATGCCTCCGCGTCCGACCTGGCCGAATTCGACTTCACGCCGCCGGAAAACGGCATGCTGAACGAGCCGCAGGTGCAGATGTTCGTCGAAGTCCAAAAAAAAGCCGCCGCCCTGCGCGACGCAGGGAAGCGCAAAGGGGAGCCGGTCGGCGCGGTCGATCTGGCCGCGGCGCGCGAGCTGGGGGACAACCCGAAAGAGCTGACTTGGGTTGCCGACCGGGTGCGCGAGGTGCAGCGCTGGCAGATGAACCGCGACCTCGAAGAGCAGCTTGCCGCGGGCGATCGGGATTATTTGCGGCTGCTCAAGAGCCAGCGCGCCCAAGAGACCGACCCGGCCCGCAAGGCCGAGCTGGACCAGCGGATCGCCGATCTCGGCAGCCGCAAGGTCGAAGGGGAACTCACCCTCGCGCTCCACCACAACGCCGACCTGGTCGAGAAGTACAAGGACCAGATCGACGCCGCGACCTCCGCGGAAGAGAAGTTCACGACCGGCCGGCTCGCCGCCGACCAAGCGATCCCCGAAGCGCTGTTTTCCGATTTCAGCTCCGACCTGATCGACGAGACCCCGCCGCAGTGAGGCTTGCGGTGGACGGGGGGGAGCGCTGGGCCACCGAGCTGATCTGCTCGCGGACCGGCGTTGCCGCGCCGCTCGACGTGCCGTCGTTCCTGTCGCCCGCGGGAGCGCCTTGGCTGGTGGGTTACGCCCTCGATGCCCAGCGGGGCAAGCGCCTGCTCGCCGCCCTGCCGAGCCGCCCTTGGACGCTCTGGCGCTACCGCGAGCTGCTGCCGGTCGCCGGCTTCGACGAACGGGTCGATCTGGGCGAAGGAGGAACGCCGCTGGTCCGCCTGACCCGTCCCGAATCGCTGCTTCCCGGTGCGCCGCTCGATGGCGTGAAGCTCTGGCTCAAGGACGAATCGGGGAACCCGACCGGTTCGTTCAAGGCGCGCGGTCTGTCGCTCGCGGTCAACCGGGCGCGCGAGCTGGGGGCGCCCGGCCTGCAGCTCGCGAGCGCCGGAAATGCCGCGCTCGCCTTGACCGCCTACGCCGCGGCGGCGGGTTTGCCGACCCGGGTCGCCCTGCCGGAGGACACGCCGAAGACGGTGTTCGACCGCTGCCGTTCGCACGGCGCCGAGGTGCTCTCCTCGCCGGGCACCCTGGTCGAGGCGGGCAAGCTGCTGGAACAGGGCGCCGAAGGGTATTGGGGCATCTCGACGCTGCGCGAGCCCTACCGGGTGGAGGGCAAGAAGACGACGGGCCTGGAGCTTGCCGAGCAGTTCGGCTGGAACCTGCCGGATTGGATCGTCTATCCGCTCGGCGGAGGGACCGGCATCGTCGGCATGCACAAGGCGTTCGACGAGCTGGAGCGGCTCGGCTTGATCGGTGCCAAGCGGCCGCGGCTGGTGATCGTCCAGATGGCGGGCTGCGCGCCGATCGTCCGGGCGTTCGGCCGCGGCGAGCCATCCGCCGCGACCTGGGAGAACCCGGCGACGGAGGTCTGGGGTCTCCGCGTGCCGAAGGCGATCGGCGATTTCCTCGTCCTGCGGGCGGTGCGCGCAAGCGGCGGTCTCGCGGTGGCGGTCGAGGAATCCCGGATCGCCGAGCTGACGGAGAGGGCGGCGCGCCACGCGGGGCTTCTGATCGGTCCGGAGGGCGCGGCGGTCCTCGCGGCGATCGAGGACTTGGCGCGCGATGGCGCGTTCCTGCCGGGCGAGCGGGTGGTCGGCTTTCAAACCGGCCACCCGGCCAATTACGTTTGACCGGCTTCCCAAAATTTAGTCCGCAAAGCCGGCGTTTTTGGCCGGGCCATTTCGGTAGGGGCGATATAAAATCCCGCTTTCCGCCCTTTTGATCGAAATTCAAAATTCTCCGCCCAGAGCGGCTCCCTTTTGGCCCCTTCGCGCACCACGCTATCTGAAGCCGAAGATCTAAGTCCGCGGCGGGGGTAGGGAGATTCCTGCCGTGCCTTCGATTTTGACTTCGGAAGCATTCGGAGGGGTGGTCATCGTCGTGAGTCATGTTCCCGCTTTGTCCCCGCAGGGGGAGCAAGCTGTACCGATCATTCAGATCCGCAATTGCCTCCTGGTCAGCATCCAGATCGAGCTGCACGATCGACTGGCCCTCGACCTTCAGGCGGCGCTGATGGAGCGCGTCCGGGAGAGCGGCGCCAAAGGGGTGGTGCTCGACGTTTCGGGCGTCGAGATCATCGACAGCTACATCACCCGCATCTTGAACGACATCGGCCGCTCGGTCCGCTTCATGGGCGCCGCCTGCTTCCTGGTCGGCGTGCGGCCGGCGGTCGCGATGACCCTGGTCGAGATGGGCGTCGAGCTCGACGCGGTCGAGACCGCCCTGAACCTCGATCTCGCGCTCGCCCGACTGGAAAAGGCCACTTGAGAGCGATGGCCCGGACGATCTCGATGGCTTCGTTGGCTCCGACCACGCCCAAGACCGTGGAGGGCGCGGTTGGCGCGGTGCTCGCGGGCTCGATCTCCGAGATCACCCAGCGGAGCATCTATCGCCGGCTCGGGCCGCTCGCCCAGATCGCGGTGGAAGACCTTTGCGAGGTCGACCGGCGCCGCGTGCTGTCGGACCTCGAAAGCTCCGTCCGCCTGTTCGCGAAGAACGGCAGCACCGAGCTGATGGCGGCCTGCACCCGGGCGCTCTCGGGGAGCCCCACCGTGGCGCCCGCCCGGCTCGGCGTTCCGATCGGTCCGAAGCGGCTGCCGATCGAGGCGGAAAAAGACATCGCCGCCGCCCGGCTCGACGCCTGGTCCGAAGCGGTCCGGCTGGGGCTTTCGAAGTTCAAGTCGGTCAAGGTCGCGACCGCGGTCTCCGAGCTGGCGAGGAACATCGTGTTCTACGCCGGCCAAGGGATGATCGAGCTGCGGCCGCGGCTCGACGAGGGGGAGCCGCGGCTGGAGATCATCGCCCGCGATTCCGGTCCGGGGATCGACGCGGCGAAGCTGCAGACGATCTTTGCCGGCACCTACCGGTCCGATCGCGGCATGGGCAAAGGGCTCGCCGCGGTCAAGAAACTGACCGACGAATTCGCGATCGAGACCGCGCCGGGGCGCGGCACGATCGTCACTTGCGCTTTCCAAGGAGAGCGGTGAAAGCGGGCGGTTGGAGCCGTCCCTTTCGCGGGCTGGCCGCATGCGGAGACCAATTTCTGGCCGAGGCGGTGGCCGACGGCTATCTCGCCGCGGTGATCGACGGGCTCGGCCATGGTCACGAAGCGTCGCTCGCCGCGATTCGCGCCGTCGAGGCGATCCGCCAGACGCATGATTTGACCGTCGAGGAGATCGTTCTGCATTGCCACGAGGCGTTGCGCGAGACGCGCGGCGCGGCGATCGGCGTGCTCAAAGTCGATCCCGCGACGGGCAAGGGAAACTTCTGCGGCGTCGGCAACATCGACGTGATCGCCCTGGCCGGCGCCTCGCCGGGCCTGTTCTGCTCGGCCGGAATCGTCGGCCACAACCTGCGGCGCTGCCGCACGATGCCGTTCGCGATGAAGGCGGGCGATGTCTACTGCCTGGTGTCCGACGGTGTCTCGACGCGCGGCGATCTGCGCTTCGCCTTGCCGGGAGAGCCCGAGGAGGTGGCGCGCCGGATCGTCGAGAAGTTCGGCCGCGACCACGACGACGCGACCGCATTGGTCATGGGATTTTCTGCCGGGGAGCTGCTCGGTGCCCCGGCGTGAGACGAGAGCTTAGAGCTTCGGCTCCATTCGTTATTCGGAGGAGGTAAGTGATGGCGTATGACACGCAGGTGGGAAGTCAAAAAGCCTATTTCATCGAGCCGGACATCATGGCCATGGAATTTTCCGGCATCGTCCTGCCCGAGGAAGGCCGCGAGATGTGCCGGCGCCAAGAGGAATGGGCGGTGGGGCGCAAGCGGGTGTTCTTCCTGATCGATGCGAGCAAGCTCGAAAAGATCGAGCCCGAGGTCCGGAAGATCGCCAACGAAAGCATGCAGCGCATGCCGGTGCGCGGTCTTTCGATCCACAGCGCGCCGCTTAAAGCGCGGGTGATCATCAAGCTCCTGATGACCGCCTTCAAGCTGTTCGGCGACAAGGCCGACCAGGCGCCGCTCGTGTATTTCGCCAACCGCGAAGAGGCGACCGCTTGGATCATCGAGCGCCGGAACGCTTTGGACGCCGCGCAGGTCGCCTGAGCCGGAACTTCAAGGAGAGAGAGATGAACGAGGGAGAAACCATCGATATTCCGTACCGCCGGATTCAGCGCGTGATCGAGGCGCTGTCCTATGCGAGCGTCGACGAGTTCGAGCCGAGCCTCGAACTGCTTCGTTCGTTCGACGATGAGGACGCGTTCTCCGAGCTGGAGACCGCCTTCACCGTTTTCGTCGAGGAGCTGGGGGAGGCCAAGCGGGCGCTCAAAGAGGCGCTCGAACGGCACGAGGTCACCAACCGCGAACTGGAAGCGAAGCTGCAGACGATCGAACTGCAGCAGGCGGCGATCCGCGATCTTTCGACGCCGATCATCGAGGTCTGGTCCGGCGTGCTCTGCCTGCCGGTGGTGGGCATCGTCGATAGCCAGCGCAGCGCCGAGATGACCGAAACGCTGCTCGAAACCATCGTGGCGAAGCAGTCGCGCCTGGCGATCGTCGACATCACGGGGATCGACGTGATGGACACCAAGACCGCCGACCACTTCATCAAGATGGCCAAGGCGGTGCGCCTGCTCGGTGCCGACTGCATCATCAGCGGGATCAATCCGGCGATCGCCCAGACGCTCACCCACATTGGCGTCGACCTGACCGGCGTCCGGACCCTGCGCAGCCTGCGCGACGCACTGCAGCTCTACCTCCGGGAGGCCGAACAGCTCGGCATGAACGTCCGGGCGGCGGTCTAGATGGCGATCCTCGAGGCGGCGCCGGCCCCTTCGGTTCGCACCCTCGCGATCCAAGGACGAAGCGACGTCGTCTCGGCCGGCTCGCTCGCGCGCCGGATGGCGCTCGAAGCGGGGTTCGGCCACCGCCGGGCCCGCGAGGTGGCGATCGTGGTTTGCGAGCTCGCCTCGAACCTGGTCCGCCATGCGGGCGGCGGCTCGCTCCACCTGGAAGCCGCGAACGACGGCCCCCGGCCGTTGATCTCGGTTTCCGCCCGTGATGCCGGGCCGCCGATCGTCGACCTCGCGATGGCCGTCATCGATCATTGCGACGGCGGCGGCCCGATCGATCCCTCGCTCCTGCTGCGCCGCGGGGGACTGGGCACCGGCTTGGGCGCCGTCCTCCGCCTCGCCGATTTGTTCGAGTACCACGCCACCCTGGAAGGCAAGGACATCAGGGCGCGGCTGTTGGGTTAGGGGATATCATCCCCCCATGAAGCGCGAGCTCTGAGGGTTGAAGATCCCGATCCGAGGACCGTTCGACGCGCCGTGGCTCGGCGCGTTCCTGGGGACGCGGGCGATCCCCGGGCTCGAAAGCGTCGCCGCGGGGGAGTACCGCCGCGCGTTGCGCGGGCGGGGGGCGGTGATGGGCATCCGCTTCGGCAAGCGCTCGCTGGACGTACGGTGGGCCGGCGCCCTCGCCCCTTCAGAAGTTTCCGCGCTGGTCGGCCGGCTGTTCGATCTCGACGCCCCGCTCGCCGAGCTGCACGCGCTCGCCGCCGCCGATTCGATCCTCG
The DNA here is from genome assembly GCA_040005235.1 of Acidobacteriota bacterium. GTDB lineage: Bacteria > Acidobacteriota > Thermoanaerobaculia > Multivoradales > UBA5704 > DASYKS01. The sequence goes on from JBDTZG010000067.1 coordinate 11,976, forward strand.
CGCCGCTCGTCGCCGCCCGGCCGGGGATGCGGCTGCCGGTCTACGACGACCCGTTCGAGGCGCTGATCCGCGCAATCCTGGGCCAGCAGGTGAGCGTCGCGGCGGCGCGCACGATAGGCGGCCGGATGGTCGCGCGTTTCGGCCGTCCGGCACCCGCGCTCTCGGCCGGCGAAGAGCCGCTGCGCTTCTTTCCCGAGCCGGAGACGCTCGTCGCGGCGGGGGAGGAGGCGCTCCGTGAGCTGGGCCTCACAGGAGCCAAGGCGCGCTCGATCCTCGGCTGCTCGGACCTCGTCGCCTCCGGCGCGATCGACCTCGTCGCGCTACGAAAAACACCGGCCGACGCGGCGACCGCCGCATTGCGCGCCCTCCCCGGAGTCGGACCGTGGACCGCGGCCTACCTGCGGCTGCGCGGCCTGGGCGATCGCGACGCGTTTCCCGCCGGAGATCTTGGAGTGAGGAAGGCGCTCGCGGCAAACGGAGAAAAGCTCGCGAGCGAAGCCGCCGCAGAGCGGAGGTCCGAAGCGTGGCGCCCCTGGAGGGGCTACGCCACGCTGCATCTTTGGGCCGGGTTGGGGTAGGGCTCTACTTTCGGCCGCCGAACAGCGAGCCGAGCAGGCCGGTGCCCATCTGCATCGCTTCGTCCATCATCGAACCGTCGTGGTTCTTGTCGAGCAGGCCGCCGAGCATCCCCATCAGGCCCGGCTGCTGGGCTTGGGCGTGCTCGTGCTCGCGGCCCAGAAGATCGGTGAGGCCGCCGGTATCGAGCCCCTGCGTGCTCTTCGCCTTGCCGAGGACTCCCAGGACCAACGGGGCGAGCAGCGGCAGCAGGCGCACGATCTGGGAGAGGTCGAGACCGCTCGCCTTCGCGAGCCCCTGCTCGGCCGCGCCCCGGTTGTTGCCCAGGATGTGACCGAGGATGCTGCCGCCGATTCCCCCGCCGCCGATTCCACCGCCGCCCTGGCTCGCCTGAAGCTCCGAAAAGACATTGATCGCCGAATCGAGGATGCTGCCGTCGTGCTGCGCGAGAGCGCTGTGCAGGGCGTCGGCGCCGCCCGGCTGCTGCGCGTTCTTGGCCATGCCGGTGACCAGCATCGGAATCGCGGCCTGGATCGCCTTGGCGGTCGCGCCGGGATCGGCGCCGAGCATTTCGGCGATCTGGTCGGTATGGCCGCCGAGCTGGGATGTGAGCTGTTCGAAAATCGAAGACATGGGGGGCTCTCCTTAAGGAAACGGGCGAATGTGCGACCGCGAGGTTACCGCGAAACGCGCCATTTGGACTCAATTTCGAGCCGTCGGTCCCATCGTGGCCCGCTAACACCTTCGGCGCACACCCGGAAACTGTATAAGGACATCTCCGGGAGGGTTTTATGGCGCCTTCGAGAATTCTCTTCGAGCCGTTTCGTATCAAGAGTGTAGAGCCGATTCGAATCACCTGCCGCGACGAACGGGCGCAGATTTTGGCGAGCGCGAGTTGGAATCTTTTCAAGGTGCGCTCCGAGGACGTGCTGATCGACCTGTTTACCGATTCCGGCACCGGCGCCATGTCGGACAGCCAGTGGGCCGCGCTGCAACGAGGCGACGAGGCGTACGCCGGCAGCCGGTCGTGGTTTCGCTTCGAGGCGCGGGTCCGCGAGCTGACCGGCCTGCCGCAGATCCTGCCCACCCACCAGGGGCGGGCGGCGGAGCGCATCCTGTTCAGCTGCCTCGGCGTGGCGGGTAAACGGGTGATCAACAACACCCATTTCGACACCACGCGCGCCAACATCGAGGCGCTGGGCGGGATCGCGGTCGACCTCGCGATTCCGGAGGCGCGCGAGCCCGCCCTGGACCATCCGTTCAAAGGGAACATGGATCTCGGCCGGCTCGAACAAATGCTCGGCCAAAAGAGTGCCGACCGCGCGACCCCGCCGGTCGCCGCGGTGATGCTCACCATCACCAACAACTCGGGCGGCGGCCAACCCGCCTCGCTCGCCAACCTGCGCGCCACGTCGCAGCTCTGCCACCGCTATGGCGTGCCGTTCTTTCTCGACGCCTGCCGCTTCGCCGAGAACGCCTTCTTCATCAAGCTGCGCGAGCCGGGCCAGGGCGACCGGACGGTCGAGGAGATCGCCCACGAGATGTTCTCGTTGGCCTCCGGCGCGACGTTCTCGGCCAAGAAGGACGGTCTGGCCAACATCGGCGGCTTTCTCGGGCTCACCGACGAGCACCTCGCTCAGAGGTGCAAGGAGCTGCTGCTGCTCACGGAGGGCTTTCCCACCTACGGCGGCCTCGCCGGGCGCGACCTCGAAGCGATCGCGGTCGGCCTGACCGAGGTGGTGGACGAAAACTATCTGCGCCACCGCATCGAGACCACCCGCCTGTTCGGCCGCGGCCTGGCCGCCGCGGGCCTGCCGATCATCGAACCGCCGGGAGGCCACGCGATCTATGTCGACGCCGGAAGCCTCCTGCCGCACATTACGCCGCACGAGTTGCCCGGCCAGGCGCTCGCCTGTGCGCTCTACCTCGAAGGGGGGGTCCGCTCGGTCGAAATCGGCTCGCTGATGTTCGGCGGCATCGATCCCTCCACCGGCAAGGAGCGCTTCGCGCCTCTGGAGTTGGTCCGACTCGCCCTGCCGCGCCGGGTCTACACCAAGAGTCACCTCGATTACGTAATCGAAGTGGCGGCCGAGGTGGCCGCCAAACGCTTCGAGATCTCGGGCCTAAGGATCGTCGAGCAGGCCGACAGCCTGCGCCATTTCACCGCTCGCTTAGAGCCGATCGCAGGCGCCGATTCGCGGGAAATGATGGCCTGGGAGCCGGAAGCGGCGAGGGCCTGATACTGCTACAATCGCCCCCCTCGAAGGAGATCCCCGATGGCTCATGACCTGTTCTCGCACGACTGGGTGGGCGCTTGGCGCCAGGCGATTCAAGCGAGCGAAGAGCTGCGCGCCAAGAACGGCTGGCGCTGGCCGCTCGTCCTGGTGGCTCGCGGCGTCGGCCGGATCGAAGAGCGGGCGGTCTTTCTCGACCTCTGTGACGGTGAATGTCGGGAGGCGCGGGTGGCGACGGCGCAGGATCTCGAACAGGTCCCCTACATCCTGGCCGCCGAGCTGGCGATCTGGAAGCGCTTGATGGAACGCGCGCTCGAACCGCTCGCCGGCGTCATGAAAGGGCAACTCAAGCTGGTGCGCGGCAGCATTGCCTCGCTTCTTCCCTACGCTTCGGCGGCCAAAGAGCTGGTCGCGGCGGCGATTCGCGTCGAAACCAGCTTCCCCGAGGGAATCTAGGAGTAGTATGCCGCGTTCAACGTCCTGCAGCTGACACCGCAAATCGAATCGTGTCCGCTATGTAAGCGGAAGCTCCAGAAACTGCCGTCTCGAGGGCCGCCTATGAAATCGCTTCCGATTCTGCTCGCTCTCGCTCTTCCGCTCACCGCCGGCCCCGCTGTTTGCGCCCCCTCGATCCTCAATCCGGTGCACCTCGCAGGCCTGTCCCCCAAAATCCTCTCCCTCGCGCTCGCGGCGTCCGATCGGGCGCTCGCCGAGATCCGGGTGGCCAACCCCAAACTGCTCACCGTGATCGACTACTCACGCCCCTCGACCGAGCCGCGCCTCTTCGTGCTCGACCGGACGACCGGCACGGTGTTGCGTAAAGAGCTGGTGGCGCACGGTCAGGGGACGGGAGAAAACTACGCGACGGCCTTCTCGAACGACGAGGGAAGCCATCAGTCGAGCCTCGGCCTGTTTCTCACCGAGGACACCTACCTGGGAAGCAACGGCTACTCCCTTCGCCTGCGCGGTCTGGAGCCGGGGGTGAACGACCGGGCGGAAGAGCGGGCGATCGTGATGCACGGTGCCCCGTACGTCAGCGCCGAATTCGCGCGCCAACACGGTCGCCTCGGGCGGAGCTGGGGTTGTCCCGCCCTCAGCCAAGAAGTCGCCCACGAGGTGATCGATCAGATCCAAGGCGGCTCGCTGGTCTTCGCCTACTACCCCGATTACCGCTGGCTCGGCTCTTCCCGCTTCCTCGAAGCGGTACATTTCGCGAGGCACGCGGGCGTCAATTCGGGGCGGTAGACTTACCCGCCTCCCAGCCGCTCGAAGACCGCCAACGGAATCCGCAGCTTCCCTTCCGTCACCAGGCCCAGCCGGCCCGCGCCGAGATCGACGAACCGCACCCGTTCGAATTTCGGGTGCAAGTCGGCCAGATCGTGGGGAAGCGCCAGACGCAAATTCTCCGGGCCGAGCGCGCGGGAAAGCGCCGCGGTGAGGCGGCTGCGCAGAAACTCGCCGAGGGCGCGGATGTCGAGCACCCGTTTGAGCGCTCCGTCGGTGGCGACCCCGAGGACGTGGGTGTCGACGACGATCCCCTCAGGGCCGATGCGCGGCACCAGCTCGAAGCGCGCCGCGCCGTCCTGGCGGAACAGCAGGCGCGGGGGACCCGGGTTCCACAGGTCGCCGACCGCGGGGCGGCAGAAATACCACTCGTAGCGGCCGGCGACGTAGAGCGCCGCGGCGATCTTCCTGGGCGCGGGCGGCTTGGATGGAGCCGGCGGGGAGAGGGTCGCGGCGCGCAGGTCGAGGCGGTCGCCGCACAGCTCGGCGCGGTTCGCTTGGCGCCGCACGACGCTCAAGATCTTCGCTTGGAGATCGGCGAGATCGACGGCAATCGAAAGATCGCCCACCGCGCCATCCGGAGTCTCGGTCAGGCGAATCCGGCCGGAGAGGGCGAGCCTCACGGGCACGCCGCCGATCTCTTCGACCACCGGATCGGCGCGGATTTCGAGCGGTATCGCGACCTGAGCCGAAGCGGCGCGCGGGCCGCCGGGCGAGCTCAAGAGCCCGGAGACTCCCAGGGCTGCGGCTAGCCCCAGGGTCGCCCGACGAATTCCGCGCGCGGTCATCTCAAAGGGAGCTTACAGCCGGGTGGTCAATCCCAGGCGGACGGCGCGCGGCGAGCCGGGCGAGAGGTTCGTGTTGCTGTCGGCGTTGGCCCAGATCTTTCGGTCGAAGAGGTTTTCGACGTTGAGCTGGAGGCGAAGGTCCTGGGTCAGATTGAAATAAACGGCGGCGTCGACCCGCGTATACCCCGGCAAGGTCACCGTGTCGTCGATCGTGGCGAACATATCCGAACGATAGACCAGCCCCACCGCAGCGCCCAGCTTGGGAAGCAACTGAACGTTGTTCCACAGCGACAGCGTGTGCCGAGGCACTTGCCCTACGATCGCACCCTTCCGCGCCGCGACGGTGGCGCTCAAAATCGAGGCGTCCTGATAGGCGTAGCCCCCCGCGACGCTCCAGGCCGACGTGAACTGCCCATTGACTCCGATCTCCCCGCCGCTCGTCCGCTGGCTGCCGGTCTGCACGATCCGGGTGGGATCGTTCGGATCGGTCGAGCGGGTGTTCGTTCGGTCCAGGCGGTAGAGTGCCGCGGAGAGCGAGAGCCGATCCGTCGGGTCCCACTTGGCGCCGATCTCATAGTTGGTCAGCTCCTCGGGCTTCACCTGTTCGGTGATCGCCGTGAGCGACGAAAACTGATCGCCGGAGCTGGGCAGGTACGACACGCTGTAGGTGCCGTAGAGCGAGAGAGCGGCGATCGGCTTGACGATCAGGCCGAGGCGCGGCGAAACCAGATTGTCCGTCCGATCGAGGCGATCGCCATTCCGGTGGTTCTCGTATTCAAGGTCGAAGCGATCGATTCGCAACCCGGCGACCAGCTGCAGGCGGGAGGAAAGCTCGATCTGATCCTGCGCGTAAAGTGCGCCGACCCTTGCGGTCAGATGGTTGTCCGCGTCCGTGGCGTTCTGGCGGAAGGTGACGGGCGTATCGATCGTCGGGTTGGCGTACGGCACCAGAATCGTCGGGGTGGAATTGTTGAAGAAGCCCGTGTTGCGGAAGTTGTCGGTCGCCTGACGTCCGACCTCGGCGCCGACCAAGAGGGTATGGCGGATCGTCCCGATCTCCGCCGCGTAGGTGAGGTCCGTCTGATTGAAGACGTTGTCGCGCTTCGTGGCGTTGTTGTACGCGGTGAGGGCGACGAGCGATTTGTTTGCCGAAACCGCCCCCGGCACGAAGTTCTGGTAGAACCGGTCATAGCCGCCGAACAGCGTGCGGTTGCGCAGATTGAGCCCGGGAATCCCGGCGAACTGATGATCCAAGTTGACGGAGGCCAGATCGACGGACGCCCTCACGTGGCTCTGATTCGGGTCGCCGTAGAACGTGTCGATAGCGACGTCGGCCGGCCTACCGAGAAACGAGGTGATCCCGCGGTCGGCCGTCCGGGTGTCCTTGAGATGCTCGTACCCGAAGATGATCTTCGTCGCGTCGCTCGGTCGATAAGTCAGGCTGGGGGCGATGCCGGAGCGTTTGAGATCGACGTGGTCTCGAAAGCTGCCGGAGTCCTCGTAGAGGCCGTTGATCCGCAGCGCGAGCTTGTCCCCCATCGGTTGATCGAGATCCGCGGTGAGGCGCTTGTTGCCGTACGAGCCGCCCTGCACGTCGATTTCCCGCGTGGCGTCGAACCCGGCCTCCTTGGTCACCCGGTTGATCACCCCGCCGCTGCCGCCGCGTCCGAAAATCATCGCGTTCGGACCTTTGAGCGCCTCCACCCGTTCCAGGTTGTACAGATCCCGGTAGTACTGGACATCGTCCCGCACGCCGTCGACGAAGAAGTCCGCCGAGGAGCTGTTGCCGCGGATGATCACCTGGTCGCGGTTGTTCTCCCCTTGGTGCAGGCTGATGCCCGGCACGTAGCGGACCACGTCGCCTATGCTGGTCATCAGCTGATCCTGCATTAGCTGGCGGGTGACGACCGTAATCGACTGCGGAACGTTCAAGAGCGGCGTCTCGGTCTTGGTGCCGGAGCGGAGGGAGGGGATCTGATAGCCGGAGGAGGAGCGAACGGTGATCGACTGTTGCAACGCCGCTTGGAACACCAGGTCGACCGGGCCGGAGCCTTCGGACGGGGAAGTCATCTGAACCTTTTCCGCGACACCTTCCACTTCGATCACCAAGTCCTGGGTGCCGGGGCGAAGGGGGAGCGAGAACCGGCCATCGCCGTCCGAGACCGTCGTTTGGGCGGCTTGGCGACCCGTAGCAATCGTGCTCACCCGGGCGCCCGCGATGGGAATCCCGGCGGGATCGACCACTCGGCCTTCTAACGAGATCGGCGGCGGAGCCGCCGTGGCGGCGCCCGGCTCCGCGGCTTTCGTGGGTAAGGTTGAAACAAGGAACGCGACGGCGAGTGTGAGAAGCCACGGTCGGAACGGGTACGGCCGATTCATGTAAGATTCCTCCGGCAGAAGGCATGCCTGGACAGCGATGTCCCAGGCAGCCGGGTTGCGGCGGAGGTTCCCGGTCCAGGCGCCAACCGAGGTTTCCGGGGCCTCCGCGTCGTTATTGAGACTTTGTCTCAATAGATCTTCGATATACTGGACCGATCCGGTCCGATTTGTCAATCGGCCGGTAGATCGAATGTCCGGGAGCTTGGTTTCGAGCGCAGCCCCGCGCTCCGCTTCACTGCACTTCCAGCGAAAAATCGACGTCCAGGCGCGTCCGGTCGGCGAGCAACTCGACGCTCTTCACCTCGAAATCGGTCAGCTTGAAACCGATTCCGTTAGGACCGCGGGCGCCGCTCGCGAGAGCTTCGAGCTTGCCGCGCAGGTCGAGCCGCAGGCGATCGAGAATCCGTTCGAGCAGGAAGCGCAGCACCCGGCCGCCCGATTGCCCTTCGATCGAGAGGTCGGTCGCGCGGAACGACAACACGCCGTGCGAGAAGACGGGGGTTGCCACCGCCCGGATCGGCAGATCGCGGCCGAGCGTCGTGCAAAAGCCGAGCAGCTTGAACGCTCCGCGCACCCGGCCGCGGAATTCGAGCCCGGCGGGCACCGTGGCGATCGTCGGGTCGAGCACATAGCCCCAGTTGCAGGCATCGCCCGGTTTGCCCGCGATATAGCGCCGATGATCGGGATAGGTCTCGTCGGTGAGCAGCCGGGCGAGGATCGAATGAGGTACCTCGATCGTCGCCGCCCGGGCGCCGGGCGCGAAGAGTGACAAGATCCAGAGGACGCGGGAAATTCGAAACCAGAAGCAGGGGAGTGGGCGGGGCATGGAGTTCCTCTAGGCAGGGGAACTTGATCTTAATCCGGTCTACCCTTGAGGGGACCTCGAAACATGACGACTCTGCCCCAACCCGCCGAATCGACTCCGGTTCGGGTGCGCTCCGGCTGGCTCAATCGCTCGACCGTGGGCGTTGCCCTGGGGAGTCTCTTCTCGGATATCTCCCACGAGTTGGCGACGGCTGTTCTGCCTGCCGTGCTGCTCGCGCTCGGAGCCGGTCCGGCGGCGCTCGGCCTGATTGAAGGGAGCGCCGACGGTATCGCCACAATCGCGAAGCTCTGGGGCGGCGCGGCGGCGGACAAGGCTAAACGGCGGAAACCGCTCGCTTCGATCGGCTACCTGGTGACCGCGACCGGCATTACGCTGATCGCGTTCTGCACCACCTGGACGCAGGTGCTCGTCTGCCGGATGGCGGCGTGGATCGGGCGCGGATCGAGAAGCGCCCCCCGCGACGTGTTGATGGCCGAAGCGGCGGCGCCCGAATCGCTGGGCAAAGCGTTCGGCATGGAGCGCGCGGCCGACGCCTTCGGCGCCGTGCTCGGTCCGCTCTTGGCGGTGGCCTTGATCGCCCACGGCGAGGCGCCCCAGCACGTGCTGCTCTGGTCGCTGATTCCCGGTCTGATCGCGTTCTTTTCGATCGCCCTGATCGTGGTCGAAAAGCCGCGCGCCGAAAGCGACGTGGCGAAGGCCACTTTCTTCGCCAACGTCCGCTCGACAGGGAAGCCTTTCCAGCGCCTGCTGATCGCGGTGTTCGCCTTCGGCTGCGGCGATTTCTCCCGCACGCTGCTGATCCTCTACGTGATCCAGCATGCGGTAGGCACGCTCTTCTCGCTCTCTGCCGGGGCGCTCGCGATCGGGCTCTATGTCCTCCACAACGCGATTTCGGCCCTCGCCTCGTTCCCGTTGGGCGCGCTCACCGACCGGGTGGGCCGTCAGCGGGTGCTGGTCGGCGGCTACTTCCTCGCCGGGGCGACGACTTTGGGTTTCGCGCTGCTTCCCGCCTCGCCCGTCATGCTGGTGGTCCTGTTCATCGGCTCGGGCGTCTACATCGCCTGCGAGGAGGTGGCCGAGAAAGCCTCCGCGGCGCAACTCCTGCCGGCCGCGGTCAAAGGAACCGGAATGGGCGTCCTCGCCGCGGCCAACGGCCTGGGGGATTTCGTTTCGAGCGCCCTCGTCGGCCTTCTCTGGTCCGCGTTCCCCGCCACCCCGGCGATCGGCTTCGGAGTCGCCGCCGCTTTGCAGCTCGCGGGAGGCGGCATTCTGGCGACTCAGCTGCGGCGGGCGAGACACGGCGGTCCGGTGCCCCAAAGCTGAACCTTTGCCGGCCGCGGTCGCGCGTTCACTCCGGCGAGGTGTCGGCGGAGCCCGCGCCGGTTGTTCTGTTGAGCGAGAGCTGCGAAAGTCTGAAATCTTCTGGCCGCACTCCAGATCTGCTGGTTCTACTCCAGATTTCCTGGCCGCACTCCAAATCTGCTGGCTCAGTTTCAAAATCCCCTGGCGGCGCGCAAAATCTGCCGGTGAGCCGCCAGAATGGGCTGGCCGCTCTTCAAATCTCGTGATTTGGCCCTGAAATCCCCAGACGGAGCCGCCAAGACGCCGCTGGAGAGCTGAAATCTGCTGGCCACCGTCCAAATCTGCGGGTGGAGCTGGAAATATCCTGGTGGAAGCGCGGCCAGGAAATTTCAGCCTTCAGCCGGGACATTTTGACGCTCGCCAGGGGATTTCCACGGTGGCCAGGAGATTTCCCCGACGGCCAGGAAATTTCCAGTCGGACCAGGAGATTCTTAATGTTGGCCGGAGAATCCTCTCCGCCCCCGGCGTCAATTCGATCGTCTCCCTCGAAATCCCTTCGGCGGCTCGCCGCGGAAGGTCTCGCCACAGCCGTGGCGCTCACCCATTTCCTGAACAGCCTGCTCTACGGCGTCGAGGCCCAAGATCCGGGAATGCTTCTCGCCTTAATGCTCGCGCTTGGCCTGGTCGCTCTCCTGCTCCTTATCTGCCCACAAGGGTGCGATTGCGTTGTGGGGGGAGTAGGAGGGCTTGGCCGCAGTTTGATTAAGGACACCTATTCAAATCGGACGACCACGCCGGAGATGCTGGCAAAATCTTCGGTTATATTGATAACCGCGTCACCGCCGAGGCCGATGGCCTGATTTTTCAGGTCTTCATCAATGGCCTCACGCTTCTTGGACCTTCCCAGTGTTCCGTACTTGCTGACGCTGATTCGGCCAAGTTCCTTGAACGGTTGAGTAGGCTTCTCTACGAAAAATAGCTTGACGTCCGTAGCGGTCCGCGCATGGACGGTTGGGGGCGGTGCAGTAGTCTTTTGGTGGGATTGGACGCGTTCGACGATCGCTGAGATGGGTGCATCTCCGAGGCCCGCGGCTCGAAGCGAAGCGAGTGCCTCAGGGCTACTGTCAAGTCGCTCTACGGGTGCGTATTTGACCGCAGCAACGATGACACTTTCGCCGATACCGGCATGCTTCATCGCGACTACATCGGAGGTTTCTAGAGGCTTGTCTCGCTCGCCTGTTTGCAGCTGGGCGGTTCCTGATGTTGGATTCACGATGATCGAGAGAATGGCTAGAAGCCAAGGCCCGATAGTAAATAGATGGCGATTTTGCAGGAACTTCGTTTTCATGGGATCTCCCTGGTTCGATGCTAGGGTTCTCGGGGAACAAAGGGCCACCTGAACGCGTTACCCCGATATCTAGCTACGCGAGAATTTCGCTTGAAGCGGTTCCCCCGCAAAGGCTCATTACTATGGAAATTCCTCACGTCAATCCGATCGGCATCCTCGAAAACCCCTTCAGCGGCACGCCGCGGCAGATCTCGCGCGGAGTGCGGGCGCTCGCCTCGATCGTTCTGGTGATCTTCACGCTCGCCACGGTGATCACGACGGTGGTGAGCCTCGGCGCGTATTGCCTGACCACGGAGCCCGGCGATATACGCCACCTGCCGGTTCCGGTGAATTCGCCGCGCTGACGGCCGCTCTTAAGCTTCTACGGGACGGACGGCGTCACGCCGACCGTCCCGCACACAGAAGCGCTTCAGGGGCGGAATCCGGTCTTGTCCACAATCCCCGGTAGCGTGTCGGAGTCCGTCGCAAGTTGGGGCAGAAGATAGTACTGGATCACGCCGGTGCTGATTTGCTGGATCCAAACCTCGGTCTTCGTCGTGTTGAACTTCACGATGTTGGGCCAGAGGTAGCCATTGGGCTTCGGGCCGACGATCCGCAGAAACACCTCGCCACGGGTGGGGATGGAGCCGGCGACGCACACCGTCTCGGGCAGGCAGCCGGCAACGGCAGTGCCATTTCGCGTGTCGCCGATTCTCACCCAGAATCGGAAGTTGGGGTACTGCGACGAGGTCAGGCCAGGGACCGCTGGCGGAACTGGGTCTGCTGGTGGCGGTGGTGGAGGAGGAGGCGGCGGCGGGGGCGGAGGAGGCTCATCGTTCTCGGCGAACTGATACCTGATCCCGACGCCGTGCATCGGGATAGAGCCTTGAGGTCCGTTCGCGAGCGGCGGCCGAGCGGAACCGATCTGAATGTCGTACACCGTGCCAGAATCGGTGGCAGCCAATCCTAGAAATACGTTGTCGCTCTCGAATATGTCGTATGAAACCTCCACCTCATACGCGCCTGGCGCAACCGTGGCGTTGAACCCGGACAGGGTGTGGCAGGTGAAGGTCTGAGATTGGAAAGTGCGTGAAAACGTGACGGACTGAATCGTCGAAGTTCCCTGAACCACCGACGCTCTGGCCGTGAACGTACGGGTAAACGCCGACTCGTTATAGAGGCAGGCGGTTACCTGGGAGACGACGCCTCCATTGGCGGTAGAGGTATGACCGATCATGCTTAGATCGCTCGACCCGGCCTGGTAGTACCAATTGAAGGCGCCGGCGTAGAACGTGAAATCGGCCGGCACTGAATTTCCGATTTCGAGCACTTGGTGCGCTATGGGCTCCTGCGCCATAGAAGCCCCGGCTGATAGCACCGCTAGAACTGCGAACGCAGAGAGTTTCATCTCCCACCTCCTTCAGTTGAGCGTCTCGGCGCCCGATCTTCGATCACTTTGCGCGTACCGGTTCTTCTAGACACGCGAGAAAACGACCGAGCTCGGTTCATGGCCCTACAATATTCGCACTCCTCACCCGTCTACAGCGGTAGATGAAGACCGCGGCGAGACTGGACCCGATGCCATTTGAGCAAGACCAGCGGATTTCGAGCGTGGTCCGGCAGGAACGGTCCCGTTTGCGGAACTTCATCCAAAAGCGCGTGCCCGACCCGCTGGATGCGGAGGACATTCTGCAGGAGGTCTTCTTCGAGCTGGTCGAAGCGAACCGGTTGTTGATGCCGATCGAGCACGTCACCGGCTGGCTGTTTCGCGTCGCGCGCAACCGCATCACCGACCTGTTCCGGAAAAAGCAACCTGAAAGGCTCGGTGAAGCCGCAGTCCGGCGGGACGACGACGAGGACGGCGAGCGATTGCGGCTGGAGGATCTTCTACCTTCGGCCGAGGCCGGGCCGGAGGCGCGCTATGTCCGCGGCGTTCTTCTCGACGAGTTGGAGTTGGCGATCGAGGAGCTGCCGAAGGAGCAGCGCGAGGTGTTCCTCGCCCACGAGTTGGATGGGAAGAGCTTCAAGGAAATGGCCACCGAGAGCGGTCTGAGCGTCAACACCCTGCTCTCCCGAAAGCGCTACGCGGTGCTCCGTCTGCGCGAGCGGCTGCAAGAAATCTACGACGACTTTACGAAGTCATGAGGGGATACGACATGAGACCGAGATGGAAAAGAGGGATTTTCATCGCGCCGTTCGCGCTTCTGGGGGTGGCTCTGTTCACCTTCCTGGGCGGCGAGATCGTCAAGTACCTATGGAACTGGCTGACGCCGACGCTGTTCGGCTTGCCTCAAGTCACCTTCTGGCAAGCGCTCGGACTCCTGGTGCTGTGCCGCATTTTGTTCGGCGGCATGGGCGGACGAGGCTCCGGCCGCACCCGGTCGAGGTTCCGGGAGCGCATCGCCGAGCGGTGGGACCGGATGACTCCGGAGGAACGCGAACGGGCGCGCGAATCCTGGCGGGGACGCTGGGGCTACTGCCGGGCCGAAGGAGAGCGCGGCGAAAAACACGAGAGCAGGGGATAGATTCTTCCGCAGGGGCGGCCCCCGTGGCCGCCCCTCGCTCGGCAGGTTGTGGCATCCTTGTTGGATGCCCTTCCCGCAGGTCTCGACGATCGTTCGCGTAGCGGCCCTCGCCGGGGTGTTCTCGCGTTGCGTCTTCGCGCAGGCTCCCCTCGCTACCCCGCCGCGGGCCCGCCCGGCCCCTACGCTTCAACCTGTGGCGATCACGCCCACGATGCTCGACGCGGCGAAAGGGTATTTGCGACTGGACGTCCGGACCGCCAAAGAGTTTGCGGCGGGACATCTTCCCGGGGCGGTGCGCCTCGATTTGGGCGCCCTCGCGCAACGCTGCCCGGAGAACGACCCGGCCGAGGCCTCCTGCCTGCGTTCGGCGCTCGGAGCTTTCGGCCTCAGTGGGGATCTTCCCCTCGTCGTCTACGGTGCCGATCTCGAATTTCCGGCCCGGGCGTTCCTCCGCTTGGAGAGCGCCGGTTGCCGCAGCGTCCACGTGCTCGACGGCGGATGGGACGCCTGGCTCGCGGCGGGGCTGTCGACCACGCAGCGAGAGCGGAAACTACCGGCGCGCCCGTTCGGGTCGGGAGCCGGACGCCAGGCGATCCCGGTGATCATTGAACCCGCGGCGGTGCTTGCCGGCCTGGCCGGCGATCCCGGCAAAGGGGGAAACGGCCTGCAGCCGCTCGATCTGCGCGACGAAGGCGACTGGTCGGCGGTCGGCTACGCCCCGCCCCCCGCGTTCCGCGCCGGGCACGCCCCGGCGAGCCTCCCTTGGGATCCCCGAGGCGGATTGCCCGCGGGCGGGCGCCTGCCCGATCCGCAGGCCGATCGGGCCGCATTCGAGCGCTTCGGCCCGGCGGCCGGCTCCACGGTCGATCCGACCGCTCCGTTCGCCCTTCTGGGGGACGGGCTGTCGGGGCCGCGCCAGGCGATCGCCTATCTTCGCCTGCGCGCCATGGGACTCGAAGCGCGGGTCGTCCGCGGCGGCTTCGCCGCTTGGGCTGCGGCCGGGCTGCCGATCGTCCGGATCGTCGAGCCCGCAGAGGTTTACGCCCTGCTCGATTCGGCGGCGCTTGCGGGCAATCGAGAGGCGTCGCTGCCGATCCTCGACCTGCGCGATCTCGCCGACTACGACCAGGGCCACCTGCCCGGAGCGGCGCCCTTGCCGCCCGCCCTGCTCGCCAAAGGACCCCAGGCGATCGAGGCGGCGGTCGTCGCCCGCTGGCCGAAGCTCTTCCTAACCCGAGAACCCCTGGTAATCCTCGGCTACGACCGGGCCTGCCTCCGAGGCCGAACCGCCGCCATCGCCGCAGCGCGCGACGGCTTCCGCACCATCCTCTGGCTGCGCGACGGAATGGCCGCCTGGAAAGCGGCAGGGCTACCGGTTGCGCGGTAGAGGGTAGATCCCTCCCTCCAGCGCCGCCGTGGGACGAAGTGAAACCCCGGGACCGCCGAGCACCAGCTCGGCATCGCAGCGGGGAGAACCTAAAAGCGGCCGAGCTGGTGCTCGGCGGTCCCGGGGAAAAGCACCAGAAGGCGAGCCGTCCGGTCGCGAGGGTTGAAACCCCTAGCTGCTCGACACGTGCTCGCCAAGAGCAGCCCACCCCGCCGCCTCCCGGGTGCTGCTAAACTCCAGCGCTCGAAATCGCCCAGCCTTGTCGGTTGAGGAGTCATTGACGTTCACCAGAGGAGATTTGCGCATGACGGATATCCGAATCGGCGTGGTCGGCGGCAGCGGCCTCTATCAGATGGAGGGGCTGGAAGTGCTGGAGGAGCGGAAGATCGACACCCCCTTCGGCGCCCCGTCCGACCCCTTCGTGATCGGCCGGCTGGAAGGGAAGAAAGTGGCGTTTCTGCCGCGCCACGGCAAAGGGCACCGCCTGCTGCCCACCGAGTTGAACTACCGGGCGAACATCTACGGTTTCAAGGTGCTCGGCGTCGAGCGCCTGATCTCGGTCTCGGCGGTCGGCTCGCTCAAGATCGAATACGCCCCGAAAGACATCGTGGTGCCCGACCAGTTCTTCGACCGCACCCGCCACCGGGTCGACACCTTCTTCGGTGACGGTCTGGTCGCCCACGTGTCGCTCGCGAAGCCGATCTGCCCGACCCTCATCGACACCTTCACCGAGGCGTCCGAGGCGGCGGGGGCGAAGGTCCACAAGAACGGTGCCTACGTCTGCATGGAAGGGCCGCAGTTTTCCACCCGCGCCGAGTCCGAGGTCTACCGCTCGTGGGGGATGGACATCATCGGCATGACCAACCTGCAAGAGGCGCGGCTCGCCCGCGAGGCCGAGATCTGCTACG
>JBDTZG010000120.1:0-8389 GCA_040005235.1 Acidobacteriota bacterium
CCTGGCCGCCGCGCATCACCAGGATCGCCACCGCGGCGTTGCCGCCCGAGACGTGCACGCCGTAAACATCCAGATCCTCGCCGTCGACCGAGGACATCTTGCGCCGCTGGCCGATCGACTCGATCTCCGCGATCGTGTCGCGCAGCGACGCCGCGCGCTCGAAGTCGCAGGCCTCCGACGCCTCCAGCATCTCGCGCTTCAGCCGCTTGAGCAGCACGTCGTTCTTCCCCGCCAGAAACAGCCTTGCCTGAGCCACCGCCTCGGCATAGAGCGCATCCGTGGTCAGGCGCGCGACGCACGGCCCCAGACAGCGGTGCATGTCGTGGTAGAGGCACGGCCGTTCGAGCCCGCCGTCGATCTCGATCCGGCAGACGCGTACCTGGAACAGCTTCTGGACCAGCTTGATCGCCTTCCTCGCGAGGCCCCCTGGAAGGTACGGGCCGAAGTACTCGGCGCCGTCGTTGAAAATCCTGCGAGTGAAAGCGATACGTGGAAACTCGTCGCGCATCGTGAGCTTCAGGTATGGATAGGTCTTGTCGTCGCGCAGGAGGACGTTGTAGCGGGGCTTCTTCTCTTTGATCCAGTTGTTTTCGAGCAGCAGCGCCTCGGCTTCCGAGTCGGTGATGATGTGCTCGATGTCCACCGCCTCGTCCACCATCTGGGCGAGCCGCGGCTCCTGGTCGCGCGCGAGGTAGGAGGCGACCCGTTTCTTGAGCGACTTCGCCTTGCCGACGTAGAGCACCTTGCCCGCCGCGTCCTTCCAGACGTAGATCCCCGCCCGGTCCGGCAGCTCGCGGACGCGCTCGGCCAGCGCTTCGAGGCGCTCGGTGTCGCTCGGAGATCCCATCGGGCGCGATGGTAGGGCGGACCGGCGATTTGGGGAAGGGGGCGGGACCCGTGTTAACTTGGGCGCTCTCCTTTTTGATGCCGATGAGTCGCTCCGCCGCACGCCCTCTCCCCTCTTCCCGCCCGCGGGCGATCCGTCTGCTCGGCACGGGGGCCGCCCTGCCGGCCGAGGAGCTGACCAGCGAACAGCTCGACCGCCGCCTGGGCCTCTCCCCGGGCACCGTGTTCAAGAAGACCGGCGTCCGCCGACGCTTCGTCGAAACCCGGAGCGCCGCGGCGCTCGGCGCCGAAGCGGCCCATCAGGCGCTCGCCGCCGCCGGCTTAGGGCTCGCCGACGTCGATTGCCTGATCGCCGCGAGCGGCACCCCGGACCAGGCGATGCCGAGCAACGGCGCGCTGCTCCATCGCGCGCTGGGTCTGTCCGATCTCGGCATCCCCGCTTTTGACATCGGCGCCAGCTGCCTCTCCTTCCTGGTGGCGCTCGACACGGCATCCTGCCTAATCGAAGCGGGGCGCTACGCCCGGATTTTGATCGTCTCGTCCGACATCGCCTCCTGCGGGCTCGATTGGGGCAAGCTCGAAGCGAGCGGCATCTTCGGCGATGGCGCGGCGGCGGCGGTCGTAGGTCCGGCCGAGGCGGCTCCGACCGACTCGGAAAAGGGCGGCTCCGCCCTGCTCGCCAGCTCGTTCGCCACGATCTCCGACGGAGCCCACACCTGCGAGATCCCCGGCGGCGGCTCGCGCCATCATCCAGGGCGAATCGACGGACCGTACCTGCCGCTCACCCTGTTCCGTATGGACGGCAAGGCGGTATTTCGTCTCGCGGCCGAACATCTCCCCGGTTTTCTCGACGCCCTGCTCGCCGCGGCCGGGCTCACTCTCGCCGAGATCCCGATCGTCGTGCCGCACCAGGCGAGCCTCCACGCCCTGCAATACCTGCGGCGCCGGTTCGGCTTGAAACCCCAGCAGGTGATCGACATCTTCGCCGAGCGCGGCAACCAGGTCGGGGCCTCGCTGCCGAGCGCTCTTCACGAAGCGATCGCCTCGGGCCGCCTACGCCGGGGCGACAACGCGCTCCTGGTCGGCACGGGGGCGGGGGTCCAGCTCGGCGGCATGGTGCTCCGGTATTGAGCCCGCTTTCTCAGCCGCGCGTGGCGCTCCACCTGATGCGGGTCGGCCGCTGCCGCCATCCCGAATGGGTGACGATCTGCGGCGGCCGTTTCTCAGCCGTAGATTTCCCCGCGCTCGCCGCCTTGATCGTCCATCCGACCGAAGGCCCGATCCTCTACGACACGGGTTACGCCGACCACTTCGCCGAGGCGACCCGAGCGTTCCCGGGACGGATCTACCGCTGGCTCACCCCCATTCAACTGCCGGAAGCCGAGCAGCTCGCCGCTCAGCTTCGCACCTTCGGTGTGGCGCCGGCAGAGATCTCCCGAGTCCTGATCTCGCACCTCCACGCCGACCACGTGGCAGGACTCCGCGATCTCCCCAGAGCACGCTTCACCGCTCTCCTAAAGGACGTCGCCGGCCATCTCGGACCTAAACCGCTCCAAGGCTTTGCGGCGCTCAAGCGCGGCGTGCTGCCGGTCCTCCTGCCCCAAGATTTCGAAGCCCGGCTCGACCTCGCGGACAACCGCCCCCCGATCGATCTCGGTCCCGCCTGGGCGCCGTTCTCTCACGGCTACGACCTGATCGGCGACAACAGCCTGATCGGCATTCCTCTCCCCGGTCACAGCCCGGCGCAGCTCGGCGTTCTGCTCCGAACGACTAACGACCAGCAGATCCTGCTCGCGGCAGACTCCTGCTGGTCGGCCCGCGCCTGGCGCGAGCAGCGGCTGCCCTCGATCCTCGCCCGGCCGCTGTTCGCCGATTGGAACGACTACCGGAACACCCTCGCGGGCTTGAAGGCCGTCGCGACGCACCATCCCGACCTCGCGATCGTTCCCTCGCACTGCACCGAGACGTTCGAAGCGCTGCGATCATGAGCCTCGACCTTCGCTCGATCGCCGCCTTCGCGGGCGCCCGCTGGGGTCCGCACCCGGCCACCCGCGCCGCGCTCCTCCGAACCCAAGAGAAACGCCTCAAGCGCTTTCTCAACCGCACGTTGCCCCGCGCGCCCTTCTATCGGGCCTACGCGGGCCAGCCGCTCGCCAACCTGCCGGTCGTCGATAAGAGCAAGATGCTCGCCGACTTCGCCGGCTTCAACACTTATGGGGTATCGCTCGACCAAGCGCTCGGAGTGGCGCTCGCGGCGGAGCAGAGCCGCGACTTCCGGCCTACCCTTCAAATCGGCACCGAGGAGCTGACCGTCGGCCTGTCGAGCGGCACCTCGGGCACGCGAGGCGTCTTCCTCGTGAGTGCCAAAGAGCGAGCCCGTTGGGCCGGCCTTTTGCTCGGTCGCCTGCTCGCGCGCGACGGGTTGCGCCAGGTACTCCATCCGAGGCTCCCTCCCTTACTGATAGCTTTTTTTCTACGGGCCAACAGCAACCTTTACTCGACCCTCGGCAGCCGTCGGATCGATTTCCAATTCCATGACCTGTGGGCGCCGTGGCCGGAACATCTGGCAAGGTTGAACGCGCACCCGCCGGACGTGTTGACCGCGCCGCCTACGGTCCTCAAAAAGCTCACCGAAGGAAAAATAGACGGCACTCTCCACATTGCGCCTCGCCAGGTGATCACGGTGGCCGAAGTGCTGGAGCCGGACGACGAAAAGGCGATCGTTGAGGCGTGGGGGGTGCCGGTGCAGCAGGTGTATCAGGCGACGGAAGGATTCTTGGGCGCGAGCTGCCCAGCGGGCCGCGTCCATCTGAACGAGGAGGAGATCCATTTTGAGATGGAATGGCTGGATCCCGAGCACCTGCGGTTTCACCCGATCGTGACGGACTATTCGCGCACCACCCAGCTCGTGGTCCGCTATCGGTTGGACGACGTCCTTCGTCTCGCCGAAGGGGCGTGCCCGTGCGGCCGACCTACGCTCTCTTTGGATGCCATCGAGGGGCGGGCGGACGACGTGCTTTGGGGAGAGCCTCTCGATGGGAGAGCGCCGATTGCGGTGTTTCCCGATTTGGTGCGCAACGCGATGTCGCGGGTCGAGGGGCTTGGGGAGTATCGGCTGATCCAGGAGGGGAAGCACTGGCGATTGGCGACGCCGAGCCCGGGAGTCGCCGAGGCCATCGATCGAGAGCTTGTAGGTTTGGCCGACCGCTTTCAAATCCAGCGGCCGGCGGTGACGTTTGAGCCCTGGACCGATCTGCCGCTCGGCGAAAAGCGGCGGCGGATTCGGTGCCTGAACCGACCGGAGACCGCGGCGTGAGCGTCACTCGCATCCTGGTGACGGGCGCGTCCGGCTTCGTCGGCGGCCGGTTCGTGGCGCGCTTTCGCGATCGGCCGGACTTGGCGATCCACGGCATTGGCCGGCGCGTTCTTGACGGCCCGGCCTACAGCTCGATCGATCTGTCGCAGCCGTTCGACGTCCTCTCGGATCCGGAGTTTCGGCCCGACGTGGTGATCCACGCCGCGGCGCGGGCAACCCCTTGGGGCACTCTTGCGGAATACCGGCGCGACAACGTGGAGGCGACGCGCCAGATGATCGACTATTGCCTGAGGAATGGCCGGCCGCGGCTGGTCTACGTCTCCTCGAGCTCGGTGCTTTATCGCGACGGGCCGCAGTTGGGGCTTACCGAGGCGGCGCCCGTAGGACCCGGGTTCGTCAACCGCTATGCCGCGACGAAGGCCGAGGGCGAAAAGCTCGTGCATGCCTATTCCGGCCCTTGGCTGATCGCTCGGCCGCGCGCGGTGTTCGGCCCGGGCGACACCGTCCTCTTTCCGCGCATCCTCGCGGCGGCCAAGGCGGGAAAGCTCCCGCTGTTCGATGCGGGAGCGGCCGGCCCTGCGATCGGCGATCTGATCTACGTCGATACGCTCGCCGACTACCTGCTGGCTGCCGCCTTGCGCACCGACCTCTCCGGCACTTACAACCTGACGAACGCCCGGCCCGTGCCGATCCAGGCGCTGCTGCTCGACCTGTTCGCGCGCCTGGGCCTCCCGCCGCCCCGGCGCAAGGTCTCGGTCGGCAAGGCGATGTTCGTCGCCACGATCTTGGAGGCCGTCTGGGGTCTCCTCCGCCTCCGCGGCGAGCCGCCGATCACCCGTTTCGGCGTGGGCGTCTTCGCCTGGTCGAAGACGTTCGACGTGAGCAAAATGGTCGCCGATCTCGGACCACCGTCCGTATCCCTCGATGACGGAATCGACGCGTTCGTCCGCTGGCAGTTGGCGCAGGAGCGAGAAGGGTGAGCCCGCCAGTGGGGATCGTCGTTCTCGCCCTTCTCTACCTGCTGATCCTGGCGCAGAAGACGAGCCTCGCAAAGGGCGTCGCTCGAAACGAGCACCGGCTTTCCCCTTCGGACGGCGCGGGGGTAGCGATCGCGCAGCCGATCCTCTCCGGTGATCCGAGTCTCGGGGAGGTGCTTGGCGACAACTTGCGAGAGCTGCCCGCCGCGCGCTTCCTCTGGCTGGTCGATCTCGACGACCTGGAGGCCCAACGAGTCTGCAACGATCTCGCAACCCGAAATCCGCAGACGAAGATCGAGATCTCGCTCCATTCCCAGCCGCCGCCGGCCAAGAACCCGAAGCTCTGGAAACTCGAAGCGGCGAGAGCCGCAGGTATCGCCGAGCCGGTCTTCCTCGTGCTCGACGACGACACCCGCATGCCGGGCCAAACCCTCGCCGCGCTGCTTCTGGCCCTGGAGACTCATCCCCTCGCGACCAGTTTGCCCGGCTATCTGGACGACGGCCGCTTCCCCTCGCGCCTGCTCGCGCAGTTCGTCGACAACAACGCCGCGCTCATTTATCTGCCACTTCTTCCCTTCCTGCCGCCTCTCACGATCAACGGCATGGCCTATGCGTTGCGTGTCGAAAAGCTCAACGAGATGGGAGGTTTCGCCGGGATGCTGGGGGCACTGACCGACGACCTCGCCGTTGCCGAGGCCGTGCTCTCCCAGGGTGGAACGATCTTCCAGAGCGCCCGGCCGCATTGGGTGCAGACGACCGTTCGCGACGGCAGGCACTACCGCCAGTTGATGCACCGCTGGTTCCTTTTCGCGCTGCTCCTCTTGCGCAAGCAGCCGGTCCAGATCCGCGCCACGATCGGGTTGCTCCATGCCCTGCCGCCGCTCCTGCTGCTCGCCCTGGTGGGCACCTCGGCCATGGTTCCAAGCACCGCGAGCGTTACTGTCTTGATCGCAACGCTTGCGCTACGCGGCCTCGGCCTCGCGTCGCTCCAGCGAGCGATTTATGGCCGAGTCCTCGAAGCGCCGCTCTCTTCCCTGATCAGCGAGCTGCTTCAGCCATTCCACCTGCTGCATGCCGTCTTCCTTCGGCGCATCGTCTGGCGCACCCGGCGCTACAAAGTGCAAGACGACCGGAACTTCACCCCGATCGAATAGCGCTCGCATGAGACGGCCCCTCCAAATCGCATTCCTCACCGGCCAGAGCAATCCCGGCAACGCCGCGCTCAGCCCACTTCAACAGGCGTTTCTCGAAGCGCTTCCCGCTCCGGCCGAGTGGAAGGTCCGGACCAACTTCCCCTACCCAGACATTCCACAGACCTTCCAAAGGACTCCGCTCCCCACCGCAAGCCTCCACAACCTGTCGCTGTATCTCCACTCCCGCCGTCCCGAATTCGCCGCCACCTACCGGCCCGCGGTTCTCGCGCAGATCGATCGCGCCGAACAAACCCTCTTCCTCGCCGGAAGCTCGGGGCTGGAGCTGCTGGTCAATCTCCACCTCCCACCCCCGGCGCTCGCCCGCCTCCACGTCTTCGCCTACGGCCCGGTCGCCCGCCGGCTTCCGCCCTGCGATGCCCGCTTCGTCCAGGGGCGCGATTTAATCTCCCGCCTGTTCTTCCGCGTCGGCGGCCGGTCAACACGCATCGCCCGGGTCGATTGCGACCATCTCGCCTATCTCCGCCACCCTGCGGTGCTCGCGCTCTGCGTCGAATACCTTCGCGAGATCCAAGCCTCGAAAGCGCACGCGTGAACCGCGAACGAATCGACCTCATCGGCCCGCCGTTCGCCGGGCACCTTCACCCGCTGCTCGGGATCGGTCGGCGCCTGGCCCGCGATTACGAGGTCCGGGTGATCAGCACCGAACGGGCGCAGCCCGAGATCGCGGCGGCGGGCCTCATCGGCCGCGTGGTGCTCCCCGGCCGCGACGCCGAAATCCGCGCGATCGTCGAGCCGCCGCATTCCGTGGGGAGCAACCCTTTCCGCCTCCACGCCCAACTGCGCGCCAACCTGCGGTTGTTGCTCGCGTTTCGCGAAGAGATTCGAGCGCTCTGGAATGCCGAGCCGCGTCCCGACCTGCTGATCGCCGACTTCACGGTGCCGGTCGCGGGATCGCTCGCCCGCGAGCTGGGAATTCCCTGGTGGACCAGTCACGCCTCACCCTGCGTGATCGAGTCTTGCGACGGTCCGCCCGCCTATCTCGGCGGCTGGCATCCCGGTCGCGGTCCGCTGGGAAAGCTGCGCGACGCGGCCGGCCGGGCGCTGATCCGGGCGTTCAAGCTGGGCGTCCATCGGCTCTACCGCGAGCCGATCCGCGCGCTCGGCTTTCCCCGTCTCTACCGAACGGACGGCTCCGAAGCGGTCTACTCGCCCGAGCGGGTGCTCGCCTGTTCGATCCCCGAGCTTGAATTCCCTCGGACCCTCCCCGCCGCCGCAGAGCTGATCGGCCCGGTCCTCTATACGCCCCCCACCTCGGCGCCCGAGCCGCCGTTCCGCGCAGGGCGTCCGGCGGTTCTGGTCACCCTCGGCACACACCTCGCGTGGAAGAAAGATGAGCTGGCAGAAGCGGTCCGCGCCGCGGCCCAGGCAATACCTGAGATCGATTTCCATTTCACCGACGGCCGCGCCGAGAGCGATCGGAGCGAGTCCGAGGGCAACTTCCACCGCCTTGGATACGTCTCGTACGAACGCGACCTCGCCCGCTACGCGCTGATCGTCCACCACGGCGGCGCGGGGGTGCAGTTCCACACGCTGCGGGCGGGATTGCCGACGCTCGTGCTGCCGATCGATTTCGACCAATTTGACCACGCCGCCAGGCTGGAGGCCGCCGGAGTCGCACGGCGCATTCGCGAACTGTGGCGGCTCGCGGAGCAGGTGAAGGCGGCTCTCGGGGATGCTGCGATGAGCGCGGCCTGCCGGAGATTCGCGGAAGTGCTGAAGGGGTATTGCGCCGAAGATTGGGTGGCTGCGCAGGTGGCGGAGAAGCTCAACCGCCCCAAGTAGGCCCTGGGGGAGCCGAGCACCAGCTCGGCATTCGAGGCGGAATTTGCCGCTCCAGATGCCGAGCTGGTGCTCGGCGGTCCCGGGAAAAAGCAACTACAGATCCTTCTGGTAAAAGTACCGCTTGTATCCTTCCGGATAGTCGTCGAGCGTTCCGAACAGCCGGTACCCTTGCCGCACGTAAAAGGCCGGGGCCTGAAAATCGTGGGTGTCGAGCCAGATCGCGCGGCAGCCATGGGCTCGCGCTTCTTCTTCGG
>JBDTZG010000068.1:0-27144 GCA_040005235.1 Acidobacteriota bacterium
CTACTCCGGTTTCCAGACCGGCACGCGACCGGGGGTCCAGGGGGCTCCGGCGGCGTCGAGTTGCGATTCGACCTTCGGCAGTTCCACCTCGACCAGGGCACGCAGCTTGTCGAGCAGTGGACCGACCTGTTCGGCGGCGATCCGGTAGTTTTCTTGGTGAGTGGCGGTCGGGGCGGAGGTGGAACCCCAGGCCCCGAAGAGGATCTGGTTGACCCGATCGGAGATCGCGAGCGGCACCGGCTCGTTTCTCCTCGAAATCGTCGAGTTGCCGGATAGTTCCACTTCCAGATCTTCGAGCTTCCCTTCGATCGTTTCGAGCTGGGTATAAAGAGCCGGATCCGCCCCCGCCGTCACCTCGACCGCCTTCTTCAGGTGATCGATGCGGGTCTTCGTTTCGTCGATCAAGCTCCCTGCGCCCATCACCGCCCGCTGGAGCCGGGCGACTTTGGAGTGGAAGGCGAGCACTTGGCGCTGGTCGACGGGCGGGAGAGATCCGAGGCCCAGCGGTTCGGCGCGGAAGGTACGGGCCTCTCCCAGGGGGGTGAGGATGCCGTCGACGCGCTTGGCGAGCTGTACCTTGTAGATCCCAGCGGCGGCGAGCGGACCGTCGATTACGCCACGGCCCGGCTCGGGATCTTCGAGGCTGATCGGCGACTCGGCCGGATAGCGCAGGTTCCAGGCGACCCGGTGGAAACCGGCGGTCGCGTCGCCGATCAGACGGCGCACGACCTGGCCCTGATCGTCGGTCACGGTGAGCACGATCTCCGGTGTCGGCTCCCGCTCTTCGGCCCGCAGCGTGTCCCAAGTCGGGTAGGGATGGATGTCATCGCGGGCAGCTTCGCCTTTCGGGTCTTTTTTCGCCTCGGCCTTCTCGTCCGCCTCCTTCTCCCGCTTCCAGCGCTGCTTCTCCTGGGTGGTGAGACCTTCCTTCAGGTAGTAGGTGAAGACCGCGCCGAACGGCGGATTGGGCGCGGTGAAGAAGGTCGAGCCGCGGAAACCGGGGCCCGGCTCGCCGCCGGGCGCCGCTTCGATGTACATCTTGGCTGGGCGTAGGTCGAACAGCTCCGCATCCTTCGCGACCGTCGCGGGCGTCGCTTCGCGCAGCGGCGTGAGGTCGTCGAGCACGAAGAATCCGCGGCCGAAGCTCGCGATCACCAGATCGCCCTCTCGCTTCTGGACCGCGATGTCGCGTACGGCGACCGTCGGCAGGCCACCTTTGAGCTGCAACCAACGCTTGCCGCCGTCCTTGGTGAAGAACAGCCCGAACTCGGTCCCGACAAACATGAGGTCAGGAGCGGCGGGGTCTTGCTTCACGGCATAGGCCGGGCTGGTCTTCGGCAGGTCGCCCACGATCGACACCCAGGTCCGTCCGCGGTCTGCACTCTTCAAGACGTAGGGGTTGAAGTCGCCCATCTTGTGGTTGTCGAACGCGACGTAGACGACGTTTCCATCGGCGACGCCCGCCTCCAGGCGCGAGACGTAGGCGTTGTCCGGCACGCCAGGGAACTTTTCGACCTTGCGCCAGTTCGCACCGCCGTCCTCGCTGACCTGGACCAGGCCGTCATCGGTGCCGACGTAGAGCACTCCTTCGGCGACGGGAGATTCGGCGAGCGAGACGATGTTGCCGAAAAACGAGGTCGAAGCATTCTTCGCGACCGCGTCGATACCCCACACTTTGCCCATCACGGGGAGGAGGTTGCGATCGACCTGGCGCGTGAGGTCGGGCGAAGCCGGTCGCCACGTGGTGCCCCGGTCGTCGCTGC
Source organism: Acidobacteriota bacterium (assembly GCA_040005235.1). Classification (GTDB taxonomy): domain Bacteria; phylum Acidobacteriota; class Thermoanaerobaculia; order Multivoradales; family UBA5704; genus DASYKS01. The sequence continues at coordinate 1,764 of JBDTZG010000068.1, forward strand.
GGAACAGCCGGTTTGCCGCGAAGTAGAGCCGGCTCGGAGCATGGGGGCTGATCAGGATCGGCGCATCCCAATTCCACTTGAGCGGCGGCTCCCCTTTGCCCGGCTGGGGCTGGATGTCCACCTGCTCGCCGCTTTTGCGGTCGTAGCGGACGAGGCCGCCATCCTGCGATTCGGCGTAGACGATGTTCGGATTGACCGGATCGACCTGGCTGAAGAAGCCGTCGCCGCCGCTCGTCACGAACCAATCGCCCGAGACGCCGCCATGGATGTTGTTGGTCCGCGACGGGCCGCCCAGGCTGAAATTGTCCTGCGTGCCGCCGTAGACGTAATAGAACGGTTCGCTGTTGTCCAGCGCGACGCGGTAGAACTGGGTGATCGACAGGTTCGGCGTGTGGCGCCATACCTTGCCGCGGTCAAACGATTCATAGAGGCCGCCGTCGCAACCGACGAAGAGGTGCCGGGTGTCTTCCGGGTCGATCCAGACGACGTGATTGTCGACGTGCTTGTTCTCCTCGCCGACCGGTTTGAACGTCGTGCCGCCGTCCTCGGAGACCTGGAGAAAGGTGTCGATCGAATAGACGCGGTCGGCGTCCTTCGGATCGACGAACAGCTCCTGGTAGTACTGAGGCGAGGAGGAGACGGTTTTGACCGTCCTTTCCCAGCTCGCGCCGCCGTCTTTCGAGCGAAAAAAGCCGCCCGCCTTACGCGTCGATTCGATCGTCGCGTACACCGTGTCGGGCGCGGTGGGGGCGACCGCGATGCCAATGCGCCCCATGTCCTCCTTCGGTAAGCCACCCGAGAGCTTGGTCCAGGTCGCGCCGCCGTCGCGCGTCTTGTGAATGCCGGACTCCGGGCCGCCGTCGATCAGGGTCCAGACGTGACGCCGCCGCTGATAGGCCACGGCATAGACGACGTCCGGGTTGCGCGGATCGAACGCCAGATCCGAGACGCCGGTGTTTTCCGAGATGTCGAGCACCTTCTTCCAGCTCTTGCCGCCGTCGGTCGTCTTGTAGAGGCCGCGGTCGCCGCCGGAAGCCCAAAGCGGCCCTTGCGCCGCCACCCACACCACTTGTGAGTCGCGCGGGTCGATCAGGATCTTTCCGATGTGCTCGGATTTGCCCAATCCCATGTTCTTCCAGCTCGCCCCGCCGTCAGTCGACTTATAGACGCCATCGCCCCAGGAGACGCTCCGCTGGCTGTTGTTCTCGCCGCTGCCGGCCCAGATCGTCAGCGAATCCTTGGAATCGATCGCCAGGCAACCGATCGAGTTGACCGACTCGCCGTCGAAGATCGGCTGCCAGGTGACGCCCCGATTAGTGCTCTTCCAAATTCCCGCTGCCGCGGCCGCCAGATAGAGAACGCTCGAATCTCTCGGATCCGCAACGAAATCGGTGATTCGTCCGGACGTGAGCGCCGGCCCGATCCCGCGCAGCTCCAGCCCCGAGAAGGTATCGCCGTTCCAAGGGTCCTTCTTCTTGGCGTCCTTCTTGGCGTCCTTCGCCTCGGCCCTCTTGAGCTTTGCCTTTTCGTCCTTCTTCGTCCCCGCGGCGGCCTCCTGTTCGCGCTTCGCCGCGGCCTCGCGTTCGTCTTTCCTCTGCTGTTCTTTGGCGAGCTCTTCCTTTTTCAGCTCTTCCTTCTTGGTCTTGGTCGGATCTTCCTGCTGCGCGTTCGGCTCTTGCGCAAGAGCCAAGGGCACGAGCCCCGTCACGAAGAGGAGTCCCATAAGGACTGCGAGGGCGATCACTCTCTGTTTCAAGGCGCTGCTCCTATCAGTGGTTACGCGACTGTGCCGGCGGGAGGCACACGGGCTCCCGGAAGCATACGGCGGCAGGAGCCAGAAGGTTCTGGCCGCCCCCCTACCGAACCGCCATCCCATCCGGCTCCCGGCCGGTCTCGATCACCCGCACGACATCCAGGCTTTCAGTGTCGATTTCGATCACCCGGTCGGATTGCGTGGCGGCGACGTAGGCGCGTCTTCCCGAAGGGGCGAAGAGGAGGCCCACGGGAGCGGGGCTGTTGGCGAAGCGATCGCCGAAAAGGCGATCTTTCGCTTCGGCGACGACGCTCAAGTCGAGCTTTTTCCTCAGCGTTTCGCGTTTCCGCACCGGGTCGATGGCGACCACTTCTCCCGATTTGGTGGCGGTGACCAGGGCGCGCAGGCCGCGCGGGGAAAAGGCGATGCGAATGGGATAGCCGGAGCAAGGGACGGTGGCGATCACCGTGAGGCGATCGGCGTCGATGACGGACAGCGTGTCGGCTTCGCGGTTGGTCACCCAGACCTCCCTCGTGCCGGGGCGGAAGGCGATCCCTTCGGCGCCGGCTCCGGTGGGGATGTCCTTCAACTTCTGGCCGGTCCCTAGGTCGATCACGGTGACGCTGCCCGAGCCGATATTGGCAACGAACGCGCGGTTCCCTTCCGGGGTCACCGCGACCATGTGGGAAATCTCCTGCCCGGTTGCCACCGCTCGCACGATCTGGCCCTCGCGCGGTTTGACGATCAGCAGCTCGCCGCTTCCCTCGGCGGTCACCGCGAGGTATTGAGGACCTAGCCAGGCGAGGCCATGCGGTTTCTTGGGGGCGCCGAGATCAACTTTCTTGACGACGCTACGCGTCGCCAGGTCGATCACCGTGAGGCTCGATCCCGGCTCCGCCTTCGTGCCGTAGTCGCTCACCACCAGTGTCGTTCCGTCCGGCGAGATCGCCGCCTCGTGCGGGCCGTTGCCGGTCGGAATCGTTGCGCGGCTCTTGCCCGTCGCGGGATCGACCAGATCGACGCTCGCGTCGGATTTCCTCACGATCGCGAGGGTCTCAGCCGGCTCGACGAGCCAACGGCGGAACCAGCCGACCGTCTGGGCGTAGCGCTCGCGCTCGCCCTCGTTGTTCAGCCGGTGCCCTTGGTCGGGGAAAATGTATAGCTCGGAGGGAACTCCCAGACGGCGCAGCGCCTTCCAGAATTCATACCCCTGCGGCGCCGGCACCTCCGAATCGCGTTCGCCATGGAGCATCAGCGTCGGAGTCTTGGCGTGGGAGACGAAGGTGATCGGCGAGCTGCGCGCGTAGATCCACGGGTCTTCTTCGACGGTCGCACCGAAGAACGGCACGAGCCAGTCATCGATCCGGTTCTGGCCCGCGTAGCTCTGCCAATTCGAGATGCCCGCTCCGGCGACAGCCGCCGCAAAGCGATCGCTCTTGGCCACCGCCCACATGACCATGTAACCGCCGTAGCTCCAGCCGAAGATCCCCACCTGGCCCGGATCGATCGGCGCCGCCTTCGGTGCGTTGGCGACGGCAGCATCCACGCCTCGCTCGATGTCGCGGAAATCGCCATAGCCGAAATCCTTGAAGTTCGCGGCCTGGAACGCAGCGCCACTTCCGAAGCTGCCGCGCGGGTTGGGCATCAGGACGTAGAACCCCGCCTCCGCGAGGACTCCCGCTATGGTCGGCCAGCCGGAGTGATGCGCCGAGGACGGACCGCCGTGGACCAGCACGATCATCGCCTGACGTTTGCCCGGTTCGGGATGGAGCGGCGGAAGGAGCCAGCCTTGGATGTCCAAGCCGTCGCTCGTCCACCGCAGGTCTTTTGCCGCGCCCCAAAGCGGATGGACTCCGGCGTTTCGACGCGTGATCTGGCGCCAGCCGCCGATTTCTCCGGCCCAGATCTCGGGGGGATGCTCGAACGAATGGCGGATCATGGCCGAGGTCTTCCCGTCCGCGGCGAGCGAAAGACCGATCGCCCCTCCGGCGAGAACGAAGGATTCGGCCCCGCGCCATCGGCTCTCGATCCTTCCGGTCGCAAGCTCGACGGTCGAGATGCCGGTCGAGCCGGCGATGTTTTCCACCCAGAGCAGACGGTCGGGGCTGGACCAGGCGAACCAGGCGGGCGACGCGGCGAAACCCGGCGTCAGGTTTCGCGCTGCGGGCCGTTGGGTGCCCTCATTTCCGGAGGACGTATCCAAGGGGAGCGTCCAGACATCGCCGCCGGTCGAGCCGGCATCGCTCATCAAGCCTTCGATCCAGGCGACGTTACGTCCGTCGGGCGACCAGCGCGGCATGGCGATCTGAACCTTGGGCTCGTAGAGGACCCTTCCCGCCGGGGCTGTGGCGTCGAAACGCATTAGTTTGGCCACCCACCATTTCGCGTCCCCCTCCCCGTGGGCCGCCGTCGCGACGAACGCCGAGCCGTCGGGCGAGGCGTCGTACTCGTAGACGAATAGATCCGCGGGCGAGACCCACCGGAGCGCGCCGTTTGCAGCTTCGAACCGGGCGATTCGTTGAACGTCCGGATGATCGCCGACCAGGCCCGCGTCGCGCGGATGCGCCGCGAGCGGCCCTGCCGCATCCATCCGCCCTTCGATCGCCAAAGCCGTGAGGCCCAGGCCGTCCGGCAGCCAGCGCAGATCGGCGAGCTGGCCGGCAAACCCGGTCAGGCGCCGAACCGCCGGACGGGACGTGCCGCCTTTCTTTCCGGCAGCCGGGGAGGGCGCGAGGTCGGCGAGCCAGATCTGGAGCTGCGGACTGCGGCCGTCGTCGGCAAGGAACGCCAATCGCCGGCTGTCGGGCGAAAACGCCGGAACGGCGGCAGCGTCGCCGGGCAGATCGATCGTGGTCGGAGTCGGAGGCGAGGTCTCTGGAGAGTCGGCGGAAAGCACCGCGGTGCGGAGTGCGAGCTTGCCCGAAGGGCGGCCGTCGGCGTCGAGCAGCGCTTCCACCCAGGCGACCCGGCGGCCGTCCGGCGCGATCGCGACGTCGCGAAAGCCCGTTCCGGCATGGAGGGCGGCTTCGATCGGATCGATCGCCGGATGAGGCGCGATCGGCGGCTTAGGGTCGGCCGCACCGACCGGCAATACCGCGAGCCAAGTTCCAAGAAGCCCGAGAGCTCCGAGACGCCAATTCCGCTGCATCTACCACCTCCGCCGCCCGTTGCGGGCAGAGGCGAATCTTAGCCGATGCGCCCTCCATCGCCGCCGCGGAACTTGAGATCTCGATCGACAGACGCCTCGCGAAGGTAGGCGGACAACCGGTTCACGAAGGAGAGCGTGACCTTCTCCCGCCTTGCGGCCTCTTGGAACAGCACGAGCGACGCGAGCGCTTCACGGTGAATGTCCTGTGCCTGAAAGATCGGAATCATCGCCTCGGCGAGAAAGCGAACCTCTTCGCCCCGGCCCGCGCGAAGGTAGAACGCGGCGAGGTCCATGGAAACGATCGCGGCATCAAAGCCCATCTTCCGATCGAGGAACGCGTCGCGCGCTGCGACGAGCGAAGCCTCTGCGGCCTCCAACCGCCCTATGCCGTCCGCCACCAGGCCCCACAGCCACTCCCGCCGAATCAAGAAAACGGGGCCGCCATGGGCTGCGAAAAGCTCCGCGTCTTCATCGAACGACTCGGACGCTTCCTCGTGCCGGCCGGAAGCGACGAGATAAGAGGTTAGATTGTGTCGAGCGCAAAGATAATCCTGGATGTCCAGATCTGGACGGATCTCGCGGAACGCGTGCTCAAGCGTCGAGATGGCGCGGATCGGATCACCGCGATAAAAATGGACATCGGCCAAGATCAGCTTCACCTTCGCCAGCCGCTCCTCGCGTCCCGCGATCTGGTAGAGCGCGAGCGCACGTCCCAGCAGATCCTCTGCCTGGTCGAAGCGACGCTGGTCCTTGCGCAGAGATCCTTCCAAGTCGTCAACCTCGGCGAGGACTGCCAAATCTGTCACGTCTTGAGAGTGGAGCAGGAAGCGGACGTACTCAAAGTGGCGGTCTGCTGTTCGAAGATCCCCCTGAGCCCGGCAGGCATTTCCCATCGCGGCGGCGGCCAATACATGTAAGTCAAAAGAGTTCGCTGAACGGTCGGCGATTGAAAGTGCCAGCGCGGCCAAGTGATAGGAGACGTCGCAGTCCTCGCGTAGCGCCTCGCGGGAGGCTCCGAGGAGGCGACGCACGAGTGCAGGCCCGCGAAATCGGGAGCGCGAACGGGCGACTCGTGCCGGCCGCGCACCGACGGGCAATGCAATCAGCTCGGCGAAATCGCGGGTAGCCTGCTCTTCCGCCTCGGCAATTTTCGTCGTTGAAGCCGCCAGTAGTGGCACCATCAGCCTGGGATCGACGGCCCGATCCGATTCGAGAGGGCTTTCTCGCCAAGCGGCGACCTCGCGCGCACAGCAGGGGCAGAGAGACGTCAAATGCTCCAAGCCGACCCGGGCTAGAAGCCGGGGCGGTAGGTCGCCGTTTGCGACCGCACGCAATAGATCCCGCGTGATGTGCATCAGATCCTCCCTCGGACCAGAAATTCGATTTCGATGGGGCTATTACCCAACTAGGTGAGAGAACTTGGGATTTCGTGACAAGAGCAAGAAAGGGCTGCGAGCGGCAACCTGCCGTTCGCAGCCCTGACGGCCTCATTCAGCCATTGGGATCGACGGTAACGCCCCTCTCTGCGGTAGAGGTTCCGCCTGAATCGGCCCCGGGGGCGGCGGGCGTTGGCCGGCCGTTGGGATCGATCGTACCGCCACGATCCGAAGCAGCCCACACGGCCTGCGGGTGACTCTCTCCGCCGAGAAATCCGTGGAACAGCTGTTCCAAACGACCGAACCAGGAGCCGTCGGCGAAGAGCAGACCTGCGAGGAGAAGCGAAGAAGCGGAGCGACGAAACATGAAGCACCTCCCTCATCGAGGATGCTGCCGGCCGCGCCTCTTTGGCCCGGTGGCGCGACCCTCCCAAGGAAAAAGGTGCCGGAAAAGAGAATTTTCAAGTAGCGATCCGCCAACGGCGACTCAAAAATGCGGCTTACGCTCGCTCACCGCCTAGAGCTGAGCACGCACCTCGGCCAGTCGGCGGGCGAGCTCATGGGCGGAGTCCGGACGCCGGGTGCGCGCCCTGTGCAGCGTGCCCCGGAACAGCTCGACCAGCGCTTTCGGGGTGTCCGGCCGTTCGGCAGCAAGGTCAGGAACCCGAACCAGCTGGATTCGCACGCTCAGCTGCCGGTCGTTGTCGCCGGAAAACACCTTGCGTCCCAGCAGACATTCGAACAACACGACCGACAGGCTCCAGAGGTCGCAGGCCACGTCCGGCGCCCCGCCGTTCAAGATTTCGGGCGCGAGGTACGGCAGCGTCCCGGCCATGACGTGCGAGGCCGTCGAAGCGGTCGAGGCGTTGGCGGCCGCCGCCCTCTCCCGGCTCGTTCCGGTGGAACTGCCGGGCCGTCCGCCGATCCAGGTAGGCGGCAACAGGGTCGAGTCGATGTCCTCCTGCGGCAGCTCGGAGTTCCTCGGGCTCTCGCGCTCCGTGCTTCCCGGAGCGCGGGCGATGCCGAAGTCCATCAGCTTCGGCACGCCCTCGCCCGAGTAGCCGATGTTGCTCGGCTTGACGTCGCGATGAAGGATATCGGCCTCGTGCAGCCGCTCGAGCGCCCCGGCCATCGCGATCCCCAGATCGATGGTTTCGAGCGGAGATAGCTGACCTTCCGTCAGGCGGTCGGCGAGCGTGCCCCCGGCCAGATATTCAAAGATCATGATCGGCGTGCCGAGCCACGTTTCGATGCCGTACACCCCGGCGAGATGGGTATGAGAAAAACGCGCCGCCGTCCGCGCCTCGCGGCGCAGACGCACCGCGTCCTCCGGCGAGACCCGACGCAAGGTCTTCGCCGCGATCGGGCGGCCGAGCGCGAGATCCGTACCACGATAGACGACGCCCATTCCCCCAATGCCGAGCCGCTGCTCGAAACGGTAACGACCGGGCAGGATGTACGGAATCGGCGCCGACTCCAAGCGGTGGCTGCACTTGCCGCAATAGACCAGGAAGGCGCGGTACAGCCCGCCGCAACTGAGGCACTCGCGCGCGGCCTCCGCGGCCGGCCCGAATCGCTCCGGCTCGGCGCGGCTCGGATCGTCATGAGGTGCGCTCTCTTCGATCGGACGGGCGGCTTCGCGCTCGCGGCTGGACTGCAGCTCCAACCCAAGCGCCGCGGTCCGCGCAACGTCCGCGAGCAGCCGCCGATCCTCGCGCAGAAACGGCAGCTCGCTCTTCTTTGTGCCGAGCGCGATCACCCCGAGCAGCGAACCGCTGGCCGCTTGAATCGGCACCAGGAGCCGCAGCTCGGCGTCGGCCAACCAATGGCGATCGGCCTCCGGCAGCAGAGCGAGCGGCGAGCGCGGATTTTCGAGGTCGACGTCCAGTGGTTCGCTCGCCTCGGCGATTTTGAGCCCGAGCGGCGAAGAGGCATCCAACCGCCGCGCCCGGCGGCGCGGATCTTCGAGCTGGCCGGTTCGGTGATCCTCCAGGAGCAGCGCCGAATGCTCCAAGTGAAGCGCCCGGTCGATGCCGCCGAGGATCAGGTTCGCCAGATCTTCGGGACTTGCCGCGGTGCGGATCCGCTGGACCAACTCAGTCAGGATCTGGCGGGCATCTACCTGTTCCCGGAAGAAATGCCGGTCGAGCGCGGCGAGGATCGGCCGCCGGAACCAGAGCATCGCCAGCCCGACCGCCGCGGGAAAACCCAGGCGCAGCACTTTCCCTTCTGAGAAGACTTCGCCGATCGGCCGCGCCCGTTGCTCGAAGAGGTACCAGACCATCAAGCCAAACGGGATCGCCCCCAGCGCGACCACTGTCGCGCGGGCCATGGCGTAACTGACGATACCTCTCGCGATCAATCGCAGGTCGAGCACCTGATGGACCAGCACCGCGTAAGCGGAAGTGAACGGCACCGACCAGAGAAACGAAAAGCAGAGCGCGATCAGCAGCGCCCGGTGAGCGGCGAAAGCGGCTCCGATCGGCGGCACGACGGCGCCGAGCACGAACTCACCGAAGTTCGCGACGACCATCGGCGCGAAGCCGAGCAACAAAGCCCCCAACAAGAGACGGACGCGGCGGCGGTCTTCCCCGGTTTCGCCCCGTAAACGCCAGGCGATCATGCCCAATCCTGGCACCAAGGCGGTGAAGACGAACCCCCAGAACAGACTGCCGTCTTCGCGATCGAGCATCGCGCCCCACCGGGAGAGCGGCATTCCGGCGATCTGTTGGAAGGCGCCGAAAAGGTTCACCGCGAAGAGGATCACGCCTCCCCAGGTGGTCAGCCGAACCGCTGCCGATCCGAGTCGGCGCTCGTACCAATCGAGGTGCCCGTGAGGAAAGCGGAGCGCGAAGCGCCAGAGGAACAGCGGTAAGAAGGCATCCACCTCGAGTTCTTCGAGAAGCTTCGGTAGTACCCCCCATCCGGGCAGCCGCGCCCCCGCTTCGGCCCAGATCCGCAGCGGGGCGTTGTCGAACGTCGAAGCGAGCAGGAGATAGAGAACGCCCAGGTCGAACGCCCGCCGGTCGTTGCGACCGCCGATCAGGAACACCAGGGCGCCGAGCGCGAACGCCCCGGCCGAGAGGACACCGCGGTAGTCCGCGAGCCATCCGGTGCCGATCGGGACCAGCGCCCCCGGCACGCTCAGATATGCCACGAAGGTGGCGGCCACCTTGACCAGCGCCACCGCCACCAAGAGGTGAACCCAACCGCTCCGTTTCATCGCGGCGCGAACCCTCCCTTTAGGAACGCGCCATTAGGTTTGCGCCGATGGGCAATAGGGTGTGCCCGATTCGCTCTCGACAGTCAGGCAGGCGCTCTCCATCGTCGTCGCGGAGATCGATCCTCCGCTGGAAAGCGAAGCGGCGAGCGCGCCGATATCGCGGCAGCGGTCGAGAATATCGCCACCGATCGTGCTCCAGGCATCCTGCGGCGTTCCACGGCCGGGTTGAGAGGTCACGATCCAAGCATAACCGTGATTCTCCAAGTAAGTCGCGGCGGCTTCTTCGAGCGAGGCTCCGCCTGCCCCCTGACCGATGGCAAACACCATTTCTCCGTAGATCGTGTCCTGACTCGGCATGTTCGTCTCCTCCACGAACGCGAAATCCCGAGCCGGAATGGCGCAGGATGCGCTCATGTGACTGAAAACTTTTGTTTGCAGTGTAGAGACGAAATGAAGCAATTGCAACGACTGGATTGGGGCGCGCCAGCCGGACACGCCCCGATTCGGGAGGACTGTCGGCGCCTAGTACTTGACCGAGCAGCCGTACGGCTGGGTCACGGCGGGGTTCAGGGGCCGGCCCGCCAGCTCGGCGCCAAGGCCGGAATCTACGTAGTTCACCCGAGCCGGCTTCGCCTTGCGGCCGCTCGGGTCGTCGTCGATCGCGCCGTTGTAGGCGATCTTTCCCGTCGGATCGACGATGAACATGTGGGGCGTGGTCTTTGCGCCATAGGCATGGCCGACGTTGCCGGTCGGATCGTAGAGAATCGAGTAGCCGATGCCGTTTTTCTTCGCCCAAGCCAGGTGCTCGGCGGGCGGCAGGTAGTCCTGATGCTTGGGGTTCGTGCTGTTGATTCCGAGCCAGACCACCTGAGCGTACTTCTTGTTCAGGTCGACCATGGTCTTCTCCCGCGCCTGGCGGTCGGAGAACGGACAGTTCGGGTTGATCCATTCGAGCACCACGACCTTGCCCTGATACTGATCGAGCGACTGCACCTTGCCGTTCAGGTCGGTGAGCTTCCAAGCGGGAGCTTTTTCGCCCACCGCAACGGTCGCCGCCGCGGGCAGGGTCCCGAACGCAAGAACTGCCCCAAGCGCCAGGCTGGCGGTGACGAGTGCGGTACGAATTCTCTTCATCTTCATCGTGTTCCCTTCTCCTCGGTTGACGGTCGTATTGGGAAGGTCGGTTTACCGGCAGGCCCTCCGGCGGAAAAGCCAGAAGGCGAGCCCCAGCCCGAGCAGAGCAAGCTCGATGCCCGCCAGCCCCGGCGCCGTCACCCGGATCGCGAGCAGATAAAGACAGGCGACGACGAGGCCGAGCGCGGCAAAGCCGAGCAGGCCGCGCCCGAGGCTCGCGGATTCCTTCCCCCAGAGCGCCATGGCCACTGCCAGGAACCCCGCGGCGAGCACGGCCAGCAGGATCGGCATCCATTTCACCGCGGAGCGTGAAGCTTGGGAGGCCGCGACGGAACCCGGCGTGGCGAGCTGCCGCCGCACTTCCAGAGCGACCGGCGCCCCTTTCTCGACCAGGCCGACCGCGGTGAAGGCGAGGGGAAATCTCTTCGGTAGAGGGAGATCGGTCCGGCGCGGCACCAGCGGCAGCTCGAAACGGACGCCGCCCGGCAACCGCAGGACGACCGGCCGGCCGATCTCGAACAGCTCCTGAGGCTCGACGAACAGGTCGGAAGCGGGCGAAGCCTCGACACCTTCGAGCTCGATGTCGAGGACGAGGGAAGACGCCGAACGCGCCAGCTCGGCACGGACCGCGACGCCCGGAAGCGTGCCATCCCGGCGGGGTAGCGACTCTTCGGCCCGATCGAGCAGCGGCGCGGTCTCCGAATCGTCGGCCGACGCCGGAGCGAGGGCCAGGTCGAGCGCCAGGCGGTAGCGGTAGGGGACGCAGTCGACTTCGCAGGTCAAGTAGTCGACGTCCGCCTCGATCCGCACACTCTTGGCTCCCGCCGGGGCTAAGTACTGCCGGGGTTTGAGCGGATAGACGACCTCCCCCTCGTAGCCGATCGCGAACAGGCCGCCGGAGAGCGCAAAGCGACGCGGCGCGGGAAACTCGATCTCGACCGTCGGCTCTCGGCCCACCAGCTCCGGCGGCGCGAGCAGATCGACGCGCGGCGGAAACCCCGCGTCGCCCGGGTTCTTCCAGTAGACGTGCCAACCGGGCGCGGTGCGGAACTCGACGCCGAGGCGGATCGGCGCCTCGTTCCCGGACGCCAAAGCGGATTCGGCGGCGATCAGGCGGACCGCCCCGTGCGGGTTCGTCTGCCAGGGACTCGTAGCGGCGGCCGCCAGGGCAGGCAGCGCTAGGCCCGAGAGAAGTGCGATCGGGGGCAGTAACGTTTTCAGAGTCGGGGTCCTCCAGGTCGGGCAGCGCTTACGGGTTAAGATCCTACCGGTTCCCGATGCGCGTCTACTTCACCAACCTCGGCTGCAAGCTCAACCAGGCGGAAACCGAGCGCTGGGCGCGCGATTTCGCCGCCGCCGGATGGCAGGTGGCGGCCGAGATCGAATCCGCCGATCTCCACGTGGTCCACTCCTGTACGGTCACCGCGGAGGCCGAGCGCTCCTCCCGCCGCGCCGCCGGCCGGGGGAGGCGCAAGGGGTTGCCACTGCGCACGGTCCTCGCCGGCTGTTACGCGACGTCCCACCCGGAGGCCGCGGCGCGCGCGGCGGGAGTCGATCTGATCGTCTCGAACCAAGAAAAGGCGGACCTGCTCCGTCTCGTCACTCGGGCGTTTCCGGATCTTTCTCCAGAGCCCCTTCCGGTCGAGATCGAAATCCCTTGCTCTGCTCCTGAACCCGGTCGGACGCGGACGTTCCTCAAAGTGGAGGACGGCTGCGACATGCGTTGCGCGTTCTGTATCATCCCATCGGTGCGCGGCGGCCAAAGGAGCCGGCCGCTGCCCGAGGTGATCGCCGACCTCCGCGCCCTCGCCCCACCGGACCGCCCCGGGGCGCCCGAGATCGTGGTCACCGGCGTACAGATCTCTTCCTATCGTTGGCAGGGGCTGCGCCTGCCCGACCTGGTGGCCGCCTTGTTGGATGCTCTCCCCAAGGGAGAGCGGGCTCCCCGCTTGAGGCTCTCCTCGATCGCTCCGTGGGAGTTCGACCGGCGCCTGCTGCCGTTGTTCGCCGATCCGCGTCTCTGCCGCCACCTGCACCTGTCGCTCCAGAGCGGCGCCGCCGCAACCCTGAAGCGGATGCACCGACCGCACACCCCCGAGCGCTATGCCGACCTGCTCGGGGAGATCCGCGCGGCGGTGCCGGGGGTCGCGATCACCACCGATGTGATCGCCGGCTTCCCGGGCGAAAACGATGAGGATTTCGAAGAGAGCCTCGCGTTCGTCGCCCGGGTGGAGTTCGCCAAGATTCACGCCTTCCCCTATTCCCCCCGGCCGGGCACCGAGGCTGCGAATCTGCCTGGACAACTCCCGACCGCGACCATCCACGCCCGGAACCTCCGGCTGATCGCCCTCGCCGCCGAGGCCGAGCGCCGCCATGCCGAACGCCAGATCGGCCGGCGAGCAAACGTCCTGTGGGAAAACCCGCGCCGAGGTCTCGACGGACCGATCGGCCAAGGGCTCACGGGCGACTACCTCCGCGTGCTCTGTCCGGAGGCGGCGGGCCTCGCCGGAACCTTTGCGGCGGCTGATCTGTTCGAGGTCGCCGCAGGCGGCGTAATGGGCCGCCTGAGTTAGGATCTGCGACCGGCGACGCGCGGGCGCCGTCCCTTTCCTCGGTGGAATTCTCACGATGGACAAGAAGATCGAAGTCGGCATCCTCGGCGCCACCGGCACGGTCGGGCAGCGCTTCATTCAAATTCTCGAAGGGCACCCCTGGTTCGAGGTCGCCTGGCTCGGCGCCTCCGACCGAAGCGCGGGCAAGCGCTATGCCGAGGCGACCGCCTGGCAGCTCAACACGCCCATCCCGGCGCGGATCGCCGAGATGACGGTCGAAGAATGTACGCCGGGCACCGCGCCGCAGCTCGCCTTCTCTTCGATGGCCGGCGCGCAGGCTGGCGAAATCGAACAGGCCTTCGCACAGGCGGGGCATTTCGTAGTCTCGAACTCCAGCCACTTCCGGATGGCCGAGGACGTGCCGCTCCTGGTGCCCGAGATCAACCCCGAGCACCTCGGCCTGCTCGCCATTCAGCGGCGCAACCGCGGCTGGTCCGGCGCGATCGTCACCAATCCGAACTGCGCCGCGATGGTGTTGGTGATGCCGCTCGCCGCCTGGGACCGGTTCGGGGTGGACCGGGTGCTCGCGAGCACGCTCCAGTCCGCTTCGGGTGCCGGCTATCCGGGGGTCCCCTCGCTCGACATCCTGGGCAATGTGATCCCCTATATCGGCGGCGACGAGGAAGGAAAATTCGCCCGTGAAACGGTGAAGATCCTCGGGCGATTGAGCCCTGACGGCGAGCGGATCGAGCCGCTACGGGCTCAGGTCGCCGCGAACTGCCATCGGGTCCCGGTGATCGACGGCCACATGGTGACCGCTAGCGTCGGATTTGGCGAGATGCCGCTTCTGTCGGACCTCGCCCAGGCGCTCGACTCGTTTTCCGGCCGGCCGCAGGAGCGAGGTCTCCCTTCGGCCCCCTCGCGACCGATCCATCGCACCGAGGCGCTCGACCGCCCCCAGCCGCGCCGCGATGCCGGGGCCGAGCGCGGCATGGCGACCACCGTGGGCCGCCTGCGCCCATGCCCCATCCTCGGCGTTCGGTTCAGCGCCCTGTCGCACAACGTGATCCGCGGCGCAGCGGGCGCCGCTCTCTTGAACGCCGAGCTGATCCGGAGCGAAGACCTACTGTGATTGCGATGAAGTTCGGCGGTAGCTCGCTCGCCGCCGCGCCGGAGATCGAACGGGTCGTAGGCATCGTCCGCGCCCGGCTCGACCGGCGTCCCCTGGTGGTCGTCTCGGCGATGGCGCGCGCCACCCGGTCGTTGCTCGCCGCAAGCAATGCCGCGGCGCGAGGCGATTTCGTGGCCCGAGCGGCGTTGCGCGCGGAGATCCGAGCGTTTCACGACTTGGTGGGCTCCGCGGTCGCGGCGCCTGCAGACCGGCCGCATCTCGCCGAGGCGCTCGACCGCCGGTTTGCCGATCTCGACGCGGTGCTGGCGCAGATCGCGGCGGCGGGCGAAATGACGCCCCGGCTTCAAGATGCCGTAGCCTCGTTCGGCGAGCTGCTGTCGAGCGAGATCTTCACCCTGGCGCTACGGCGCGCCGGAATCGCCGCCCGATTCGTCGATTGCCGCGAGGTTTTAAAGACCGACGGCGCCTTCACCCGCGCCCGGCCGCTCTACCCGGAAACCGAGGCATGCTTGCGGGCAGAAGTCCTGCCGATCCTCGAACGGGGCGAAGTGCCGGTCATCGGCGGCTACGTCGGCCGAACGCTCGAAGGCGTGACCACCACGCTCGGCTTCGAAGGCTCGGACTTCTCGGCCGCGATCTTCGGCGCGGCCCTCGGCGTCGAGGAAATCCAACTCTGGACCGACGTCTCCGGCATTCTTTCCGCCGATCCGCGCCTCTATCCTGCCGCCCGAAGGGTGCCCGTCCTGTCGTTTGCCGAAGGGCTGGAGCTGGCCTGGTCGGGCTCCAAGAAACCGCATCCGGGGACGCTGGAACCGACCCGCCATCGGGCCGTTCCGATCCGCATTCTTTCGTCTCTGGAACCCGAAGGAGCGGAGGAGCGAAGCACGCGGATCGGCGCGGGAACGACCGGCGCCGCGGAGAGCCCAGCCTTCAAGTCGATCGCCTGCCGCCGAAATTCCCACCTGCTGCGCATTCATCCCCTGGCCAACGCTTCGCTCGACGAGATCCATCCGGCGGTGTGTGCGGCGATCGAACGGGTCCGGCCCGCGCTCCTGCCGCTCGGCGAGGAAAACGGTGCGATCGACCTCGCGCTCGACTCCGCCGATCATCTCGCCGAGGTTTTGGCGGCGCTTCCGCGGGAGATCCGGCTGGAGATCCTTCCCGGGCGGGAAGTCGTGTCGCTGATCTCGGACGATCTGGTCGAAGGATCGGACCTGGCAAATCGGGCGCTCGCCGCCGCGGCCGGGCGTTCTCCGCGGTTGATTCTGCCGAGCGGATTGGAGGGCGCTCCTGCCATTCGTCTGCTCGCGGATGAACGAGAGATCCACGAGGTCGTCGCCCACCTCCACCGCACGCTGCTCGGAGAAGACATTCCATGACCCGCATCGCGTTGCTCGGCTACGGCCGGATGGGCCGCTTGATCGAGGAGATCGCCCCGTCCGAAGGATGTTCGATCGGCCTTCGGCTGAGCGGCGAGAGCAATCCGGGAGTACAGGGGATCAACGCCAAGGCTTTCTCGGAGATCGACGTGGCGATCGACTTCTCCGTATCTACCTCCGTGACGGAGAACACGGAACGGATCGCGGCGCTTAGGCTGCCGCTGGTGGTCGGCACCACCGGCTGGGGCGACGACCTGCCCCGAGTGCGCGAGATCGTCGAAAAGAGCGGCATTGGGTTCGTTCACGGCGCGAACTTCTCGATCGGCGTCCAGGTGTTCTACAAGGTCGTCGCCGAAGCCGCCCGCCAGCTGGCCGCGGCCGAGGGATACGACGCCTGGGGGCACGAGATCCACCACCGCAAGAAGCTGGACGCCCCCTCCGGCACCCTGCTCGAAACGGTGCGCACGATGGAGCGGGCAGGATATACCCGGCCGATCGACGTCGCCTCGAACCGAGCCGGGGCGATCCCCGGCACCCATACGATCGGCTTTGACTCGGAGGCTGATACGATTCTCCTCGAACATCGAGCCCGCTCGCGCACCGGCTTTGCCCGCGGCGCGCTCTGTGCGGCCCGGTGGATTGCGACGCGGCGCGGCTTCTTCGATTTTCGCGACATCTGGAGCGAGGTTCTCTCGCCGCCGCGCTCGTAAACGGCCCAATCCGAATTCCAAACATTCAAAGCGGCTCGCCATCCAAGCCCCGAGCCCTTAGAGGGAACTGCGATGTCCGATGCGATCTCTCCCGCCGTCTCTCGGCCGCTGCCCGACGCGATTTTCCGCGGCTGCGGCACTGCCCTGGTCACCCCGTTCAAAGCCGACCTCGGAATCGACGAAGAGGCGCTGCGCCGCCTGGTTAACCGGCAGATCGAGGACGGCATCCATTTCCTGGTCCCCTGCGGCACCACGGGCGAAAACCCGACGCTTTCGCGGCGCGAGCTGCTGCGCGTGATCGAGATCGTGCTCGAAGAGGCCAACGGCGAGGTTCCCGTGCTCGCCGGCTGCGGGGGCAACGACACCCGGGAGGTCGCCCACCTGGCGAAGGAGATCGAAGCGCTCGGCGCTCAAGGGCTGCTCTCGGCCACCCCCCATTACAACCGGCCGACGCCCGAGGGGCTGGTCGAGCATTACAGAGCGATCGCCAAGGCCTCGAAGCTGCCGATCGTGCTCTACAACGTGCCGAGCCGCACGGGAACCAACATGGACGCCAAGGTCACCGCGCGGATCGCCGAGATCGAAACCGTCGTCGCGGTCAAGGAAGCTTCGGGCAATCTCTCTCAGGTGGCGGCAATTCTTCAGGAGGCGCCGGACGGCTTCACGGTCCTCTCGGGCGACGACGTGCTCACGCTACCGGTGATGTCGCTCGGCGGCGTCGGCGTGATCTCGGTCGCCTCGAACGAGGTTCCGGCGGGCATGGCGCGCATGGCGGCTCTCTGCCTGGCGGGCGATTTCGCCGCGGCGCGCGAGGTCCATCGCCGCCTTCACGACCTGATGGAGGTGAATTTCATCGAGTCGAACCCCGGACCGGTCAAAACCGCTCTGGCGATCATGGGCCACCTGGAGCCGGTTTTCCGCCTGCCGATGGTGCCGCCGCGGCCGGAGAGCCGTAGGAAGATAGAGAAAGTCCTGCTCGGCCTCGGCCTGATCGCCCAGGAGGCGCCCGCCATCGAGGCGGTGCGGTGAGCGGGAGTCCCGTCGCGGATCTCGTACCCGAGATCGACCGGCTGTTCGCCGAGCCGCCCGCGAAATTCTCCCGCGCCCATCGCGAGCTGTTCGCGCTTTTCTTGGCCGCCCTCGAATCGGGCGCGGCGCGCGCCGCGGAGCCCGATCCGGCAAGCCCTTCCGGCTGGCGGGTGAACCCTTGGGTCAAGCGCGGCATCCTGCTCGGCTTTCGGATGGGAGGCATTGTCGATCAGTCGGTGGGCGTCCCCGCCGCCGGCAAGGGCCTGCCGTTCTACGACAAGGACACCTACCCGCTCCAGCGCTTTCCGGCCGCCTCCGGAGTCCGCATCGTCCCCGGCGGTTCGGGCATCCGCTCGGGGAGCTACGTGGCGCGCGGCGTGGTCTGCATGCCGCCGATGTACGTCAACGTCGGGGCCTATGTCGGAGAAGGATCGCTGATCGATTCGCACGCCCTGGTGGGCTCCTGCGCCCAGGTGGGCGCCCGGGTCCACCTCTCCGCCGCCGCCCAGCTCGGCGGCGTCCTGGAGCCCGTGGGGGCCAGCCCGGTCATCATCGAGGACGAGGCATTGATCGGCGGCAACTGCGGAGTCTACGAAGGCACCGTCGTCAAACGCCGCGCGGTGCTCGGCTCCGGCGTGATCCTCACCCGCTCCACCCCGGTCTACGACCTGGTGCGAGAAACGATCCACCGCGCGTCGGACGACCAGCCCCTGATCATCCCGGAAGGCGCCGTCGTCGTCCCCGGAGCCCGCTCGATTCCCCGAGGCGCCGGCAAGGAGTGGGGCCTCTCGCTCGCCACCCCGGTGATCGTCAAATACCGCGACGAGGGAACCGACAGCCGCGTGCAGTTGGAGGATTGGCTGCGATAGGGGCCCGAGATGGCCCTCTAGCTGCGCGCTCTGCCGGCCGTTTCGCCGACCCGCTCCTCGGCAACGACCTCGCCCACGATCTCGATCCGTTTCGGCGCAAAGCCGTCGGCCACCAGCAGCTCGCGCTCGAACCGGGTTGCCACCAGCAGGCGATCCGCCGCGCCGTAAAACCGCCGGACCAGGTCGCGGGTCAGGTCTTCAAGGAACACTTCGCGGGTGATCCGCTGCACGATGGCGGGAATGTCCGTTCGGACCAGGGCCACGAGAGGCAACCCAAGAATCCGCGCCGCGAGCCAACCGGCCAACCCCAACGGGCCGGGACTGCTCACGACGATCTCGGTATAGCGCTCGCGCTCGCAGAGATCGAGGATTTCGAGGATCGGCGGCACGCCGAGGCTCGGCGCCCCACCCTCCGCACCGACAGGCACATCGAACCAGGGAGTAAAGACGCGTTGCGAAACGCCGGGAACGGCGGAGTCAATGCCCCTCCCGCAGCTGGATTCCCCCTTGCCCGCAAGGACCGCGGCCGCAATCGACCCACCCCGCTCGCGGCTCGCTTCCAGCAGGCCGCTCGCCGCGGCATTCGGCCGCGCCAACTCCTCTCCGTCGTCGACCAGCCAGAGGCGACGCTCCGCCGCGATCGGCCCGGCACCGAAACGCGCCGCGGCGGCTCGGACCAGGTCGCGATCCTTGTGCTGCGCCCGGAGCGAGATCAAATGCGGCGCGAGCGCCAGACCGAGCGGTGCAAGCTCCCCCAACGCTTCGGCCGCCGAGGCGAACCGCCCACGCGCCAGCCGCTTGGCGAATTTCTTCGCCATCACCTCGCACGCCGCCCGACCCGCCGCGGCCGCGCGCGCGACGGGATCGCGGCCGATTCCGGCGAACCCCACCGATTCCGCCGCGAATCCCGTGTCTTGCGGCTTCGCCCGCCAGAAAGGCAACCCCTTCCGCGGCGGGGCCTTGGTTGGTCCGGAGGCCAGCTCGCCCAGCAGTTTCGCGAGAGGATCTCGCCGCGCCCAGAAAGCCCAAGCCGGCACCGCCCGCCGATGCCAATCGGCCGCGATCGCATACAGGCTCTGGGTCAAACGCCGGCTCGATCCTGCCTCTCCCCCCGGCTCCGAGCGGCCGGCGCGCAGATGGGCGAGGAAGTCAAACGACTCGGCGGCGTCCGGCGTCTCGGTCCAGGTGGTTGCGATGTAGCGCCCTCCATGGTCGTCGCTACCGCCGGTGAAACTCTTTTCCCAGGGTCGCTCGCCCCACGGCTCCAGGCGATGGCGCGCTGCGAGGTCGTGGATCGCCTCGGCGTCGAGACCGGAGAAGATCCGCCGCACCAGCGCGTGCTCCCCCGTGTCGTGGATGCCGTTCAGCGCCTCGAACCGATTGAACAGGACCATGAGCTTCTCGACATGGCCGATCGTCAGACGTTCGTTCACCCGGAACAGCGGATGGGCGACCGAACAGAGCACCCCTTCCTGCCGCAGGTAATCGCGCAGCTTGTAGAGGTCGCCGCGCAAGCGGTCGATCTCGCGGAATTGCCCCTCGGTAATCCCCAGCGTGAGCAGGTGGATCTGGCAACCGTCGTCGGGAAAGGTAGTCGTCACCTCACAGGAGAGAAAGGTTCCTGGAAGATGGGAGATCGAAAGCGCGCCGTCGATCGTGTCGTGATCGGAGATCGTAACGAAATCCATTCCGCGCGCTCGGGCCTTCCTGTAGATCTCCAACGGCTCGGTGTAGCTCTCGGCGGCAGCGACGCGCCGCAACAGCCACTCGGTGGGACGGTTCGAAAACTTGCTGTGAACGTGGAGATCGACGCGCGCCGTCATCGCTCGGTTCCTCCCGGGGATCGTTAGTCTTTATGAACCGACTGGAGACCTGGGTCCACCGATTCGTCGAACCCGCGACAAGCTACTGGGGCGAAAGCGCCGCCGCGTGGCGCGTGGATGGCGTTCGGGTGAATTCGTTCAGGTGAAACGTGATTCGTCCTTGTCGATTTCTCGTCACCCTCGCGCCTTCGGTGGTTGCCATCCTCCCGATGTGCCGAGCCCCACTCTCGCCGCCGACTTCGCTTCGGCCTTTGCCTTGCTCGCCGCGCTTTCTTTGCTCGTCACATTCGCCGCTGCGGCAAGCGTGTTCGCGGTGCTGCGGCGCAAAATCTCCCCACGCCGGCCCGACTCGGAGCTGCCGCCGATCTCGGTGCTCAAGCCGCTCTGCGGGCTGGACGAGGGATTGTTCGAAAATCTTGCGGCGCTCGCGCGCCAGGATTATCCGCGATTCGAGCTGATTCTCGGCTGTGAAGATCCGGCCGATCCGGCGCTTCGCATCGCGGAGGAGTTGCGGCTCGCGTTTCCTGAAGTTTCGATCCGCATCGTTTCGAGCGCCACCCGTTTCGGTTGGAACCCGAAGGTGACGAACCTCGCCTCGCTCTCTTCGCACGCCCGGCACGAGTTGCACTTGATCTCGGATTCGAACGTCCGCCCGGATCCCACCTACCTGCGCGCGCTCGCCGCGGAGATGGAAGACCCCGCGGTTGGCCTGGTCGGCTCGGTACTCGCCGGAGTGGGAGCGACGAGCTTCGGCGCGCGGCTTGAAAACCTTCAGTGGAATTCGTTCGTCGCCTCCGCCGTCTCCGGAGCGGACATACTTTCGCGCCTCACCCGCCAGCCGATCATGGTCGGCAAATCGATGCTCTTCCGGAACAGTGATCTCCATCGCCTCGGAGGCCTCGCCGGGGTAAAGGACGTGCTCGCCGAGGACTACGAGATCGGCCGGCGCTTTGCCGCGGCGGGATTCCGCGTCGCCCTCTCGCCTCACGCTGTCGCGGTCCGCCACGAACGGCGCAGCGTCGCCGCCTTCGCCGAGCGCCACTTACGCTGGGCCGCCATGCGGAGAAGCCTCTCACCGTTCGCCTATCTGGGCGAGGCGCTGCTCCTGCCCACCCCCTGGCTGTTCGCTGCGGGAACCGCCGGCCTCGCCGCCTCCCGCCCAGGAATCGCTATCGGGGCGACGGCAGGTCTTGCCGCGCGGATTGCATTCGACCTTGTCCTCAGCCGAACGCTGGCCCGTCGGGCGTCCGATCCGCCCCGGGTGGTCGAGTTGGCCGATCTCGCCGCGGTGCCGGCCAAGGACTGCGCCGCCCTCGCCTTCTGGCTCGCCGGTTGGTTTCGAAACATTGTGAGTTGGCGCGGCCATCGCCTCCGCATCGGGCGAGGGAGCCGGCTCACGCCGGTCGAAACGATGATCCCCGATCGGCAGTTGTTCCCCCGTCCCAGCCCATGACCCCTCCCCTCATCGCTGCAGTCGAGATGGGTTACGGCCATCTCCGAGCGGCGCGGGCGCTCGCGGATGCCCTGGCCACGAAGGTGACGCTCGTCGACCGGGCGCCGATTGCGGGCAAAGAGGAACAGCGCCTATGGCGCGCCTCGCGCCGCTTCTACGAAATCGCCTCGCGCGCCTCGCAACTTCCGGGAATCGGCGCACCGCTCGAAGCGCTGCTCGAAGCGCTGACTTCGATTCCGCCGCTGTATCCGCATCGCGATCTGTCGGCCTCGACGTTTCAATCGCGCTCGCTCGGGCGCCTGATCGATCGCGGGCTCGGCCGAGGTCTCGCCCGTCAGCTGCTCGAAACCGGCGCGCCGCTCGTCACAACGTTCTTCGCCCCCGCGCTCGCCGCGGAACGCTTTGGCGTGGAAGAGATCTATTGCGTCGCGACCGACGTCGATCTGAACCGCACCTGGGCGTCGCGCGATCCGGCGAAAACCCGCATCAACTACCTGGCCCCCACCCGCAGAGCCCGGCGGCGGCTGATCGCCTACGGCGTGCCGCGCGAACGGATCGATGTCACAGGTTTTCCCCTGCCTTCCGAACGGCTCGGCGGAGAGAATCTGCCTATTCTGCGACGCGACCTCGCGGCCCGTCTGGTGCGGCTCGATCCGAAAGGGGTCTTTCGCGAACAGGTGGGGCCGGAGATCGATCACTTTCTCGGCGATCTACCGTCCGAACAGGAGGGCCTTCCACCGCTCGCCGTCTTCGCTGTGGGTGGTGCGGGGGCGCAAGCCGACCTCGCCGCAGCGTTGCTTCCCACGCTCCGGCCTCTCATCGAACAGGGTCGCCTGCGTCTCACCTTGGTGGCGGGCATCCGCCGCGAAGTGGCCGCGCGCTTTGCCCTCGAAGTGCGCGCGGCGGGCCTCGAATCCTGCCTCGCCCCGAACATTGAATCGGCGGCAGGCCCTACACCGGACAAACCCATTTCGATCCTGCTCGAAGCCGATCACGACACCTATTTCGACCGCTTCCACGCCCTCTTAGGAAGCGCCGACCTGCTGTTTACCAAGCCGTCCGAGATGGTCTTCTTCGGAGCCCTCGGACTCCCCTTGATCCTCACCCGCCCGGTGGGAGTCCACGAGCGCTACAACCGTCGCTGGGCGGTCGAAAACGGCGCGGGCTTGAAGATGCGCGACCCCCGCCACGCCGGAGATTGGCTGCGGGAATACCTCACCGAAGGAACCCTCGCCGCCGCCGCCTGGTTTGGCTATTTGCGGCTGCCGAAGTTCGGGCTGTATCGGATTCTGGAGCGGTTGGGCCGGAAGTAGGTCGTCCGGAAGGGACCGCGGCTAGAATGGCGGGCATGACAGTCGTCGCCCCGTTCGACGCTCCCGATCCGCGAACCATCGCCACCGCGATAGGCCGCCGCGTGCTGGGACAGGAGGTCGCCGTGCGGGAGATGGCGGTGGCCCTGGCGAAGCACCTGGGGGGGTTGGCGACCGGCAACATCCTGATGATCGGCTCTTCCGGGAGCGGGAAGACCACCTTGATGCGGGCGGTCGAGTCGTATTTGGCGGAGGAGCCCGCGCTCGCCGGCCGGTCCACGGTGGTTCGCATTCACGCAAACGTACTGGCCGAGGAGGCCGAGCGGGGACGGCCCGGTGAGGCCGTGCTGGGGCGGCTGATGCAGCGCGCCCGCGAGCAGTTGGGACCTCAGGCTCCCGTGCAGCAGATGATCGCGCGGGCGAAGAGCGGCTTGGTGTTCGTCGACGAGGTGGACAAAATCCGCTCGCTGATCGGCGGCGGAGTGAACATCCCCGGCCTGCGCGCTCAGGAAGCCCTGCTCACCCTGATCGAAAACGAGGCGGTGCCGTTCGAGCTGCCTGAGTGGTCGGGCGGCGGCACTACGGTGATCGATTCCTCCGGCCTGCTGTTCGTCTGCGCGGGGGCGTTCGAGGGGCTGTACGACAACGTCTACGACCGAGTGACGATCGGCCGCGACAAAGGCGCCCTCCAACCGACGATCATGGTCGAAGGGGGAAAAGTCCGCGAGGAGATGCGCTTCGAGCTGCGCCGCTTCCTGCGCAACGAGGACCTGTTCGATTACGGCCTGTCGCCGCAGTTCCTGTCGCGGTTCGACGCCGTGGTCCTGCTCGAAAACCTCGGGGTGGACGAGTTGATCCGGATCTTCCTCGACGCACCCGACTCGGCCTATCGGCAGAGTTGCGCCTATTTCGAGAGCCGCGGTCTGCATCTCGCGCTCTCGCCCGCCGCCGCGCGGCGGATCGCGGTCGAGGCCGAGCGGGCGAACCGGCTTGGCGCCCGCGCGCTCAAAGAGGTCTTCCGGCGGGTAATCCGTGACTACGAGTTCGAGCCCGAGCGGGCGGCGAGCGAAGGTTCGCTGCTGATCGACCTGCCGGAGGTCGAGGCCGCTCTCGCTCGCGGCATGGCCCCTCCCTCCAAGACGCCGACCGGAGCCTCCGGATCGGCCGATCCGAAATCCCATCGAGCTTCCGCTTCAGGAGGTGGTCGTTGACGCACCCGCCGTTGCTCCGCGCGCTCGTTTTAAAAACTGCTCTCGCTTCGACGTTGCTCGTCGGGATCGCCCCGGCCGCGGCGCAGAAATCTCCTCCCCAAGCGGTCCAACCGATCAAGCCGGCGCCGGTCAAGCCCAACGTCGCGCGGGCTCGGGAGCTGATCGACGCGGGGAAGGCGGCCCAGGCGCTGCCGCTGCTCGACCAGACCCTCGGCGCGACCCCTTCCGACGCCCAGGCGCTCCTGCTGCGAAGCACCGCGCGCTTCCAAACCGGCGACCTCGAAGGGGGAAGGAAGGACCTGGAGCGCTCGCTCGCGCTCGATCCCAAGCAACGCCAGGCGTGGCTCAACCGCGGCGCGCTGGATTTGGCGGAAAAACGCTACGACCGCGCGCTCGAAGCGTTCCAAGAGGGGGAAAAGCTCGATCCGGCCGCCCCCGACAACGACATCAACCTGGGCGCGGTACTGCTTCTCAAAAGCGACCTTCAGGGGGCGAGTTCGCGTTTTCGCCGCTACCTCGCCGCCCAGCCGAATTCGGCCGAGGCGCACTACCTGGTGGCGAGCAATTACGCGCTCGCGGGCTACGCTGCCTTGGCGGTCGAGACCCTGCGCCGCGCCGTCGAGATCGACGAGCGGACCCGCCAGCGGGCGCGAAACGACCCCAACTTCTCAGGCTTGGACGAGAACAAGGCATTCCTCGATCTGCTCGCGACCGATTCGTACCAGCTCCCTCCGGGCGCCTATGCCGTGCGCCGCACCTATCCGCTCCCCTATTCGGAAGATGGCCGGCTGGTCCAGGCAGTGGTGCAAGCGATGCGCGCCGCGGGCGAGAAGCTCGAACCGACGTTCGAAAGCGGGCGCGGCTGGACGATCCTCTGGGGCGATCTGCGTATCAAGGTCTCCGGCGCGCCGGACCAACCCGGAACGGTCGAGATCAGCGCCCCGGTCGAGCGGATGAACGCCGCGGACTGGAAACGCCGGACCGACAAGCTTCTCGCCGCGATCGCCGTCGAAGCGGAGAAGCTCAAGAAGCCGTCGTTCAAGCCGGGGAAGCCTTGAAGAAGAGTAGCGGTTGAACTGAGCCGGACTTTCCCCGCCCCTTCAATTCCCGCGCGCCATCAGCTGGACGAAGTCGGCCTCGGTGAGGATTCCGACCAGCAGGCGGTCGTCGAGTACCGGCAGGCAGCCGTATTTGTTCTCGTACATGATCTGCGCCGCTTCGCGGAGGTCGGTGGTGGGGGTGACCGTGCGGACTTCGCGCACCATCGCCTCTTCGATCG
>JBDTZG010000069.1:0-26854 GCA_040005235.1 Acidobacteriota bacterium
ACCCGGTTGCCGATCGATCCGTAGCTGATCGTCGGGCAGTCGAGCACGTCGAGGTTGATGTCGCCCTGGCCGGTGGCGGTCAGCGCCGAGCCGCTCGTGGGCTGGGACGTCACGTTCCACAGGTACCAACCCGAACCGCCGAAGTTAAGGTTCTTGTTGTTGGCGCCGACCCCCATCTGGAACGCCGGGCCGGTGTTGGTGATCGTGATCGACGCTCCCGCGTAGGCGCTCACTCCCTTAAGCGTTCCGGTGAACGTCTTGTAGTAGTTCCAGCTCGCCGTGTTCACCGGTCCGCCGTTTTGGCTGTAAGCGCTCGCCGCCAGCTCCTTCTTCGGACTCCCGGCGCCCGCCGTGGCGGTGTACCCGGCGAACGTGAGGTCCACCGTGAACCCGTGGGTCGGGGCCGAGACGCTGTACATCGTCCCGGTCAGGTGCGCAGTGCCGTCGGCGTTGCGCACGAACGTGCCGTCGATCGGGCTGAACTGGAAGTCAGTACCGATCCCCGGCAGCCACAGCACGTGGTTGGCCGAGACGCTCTGGACCGCCGGGTTGTTGTTCGCTTCGTTCGCGCACGACGCGCAGTTTCCAAGATCGACGTTGATGTCGCCCTGGCCGGTGGTCGAAAGAGCCGTGCCGCTGGTCGGCTGGGAGGCCACGGTCCAAAGGAACCAACCCGAACCGCCGTAAAGGATGTTCTTATTGTTCGCGCCGATGCCGATCTGGAACGCCGGGCCCGCAGGGGTGAGGTTGATCACAGCACCGGCGAAGGTTTCAATGCCGGTGAGCTTGCCGGTGAAAGTCGCGTAGTACTTGAACGTCGCCGTATTGACCGGACCGCCGTTTTCCGAATAAGCACTGGCCAGCATCTCCTTCTTCGGGCTCATCGGCGGCGGCGTCATCGTGAAACCGCTGAACACGACGTCGACGATGAACGCCTGACTCGGATTCGCGATCCGACGGATCACGCCGGTCAGGCGAGCCGTTCCGTCCGCATGCTGAACGAAGCTGCCGGTCGCCGGAGCGAACATGAAGTCGGTGCCGATATTGGGCAACCAGAACGCGTGACCGCCGGTAGCGCCCGAATAGGTCGGGTTGGCGTAGGCGCCCTTAGCGCAGGTCTCGCTGTCGGACGTCCGGTACCCGAAATCGACGTCCGTTCGGGCCTGGCCGGCGGTGAGGATCGCAACGGCCCGATGGGGTGTCGCCACGCCATCCAGGTCGTAGGTCGGACCGAAGCCCGGCGGCAAGGTCGTCGAATCGACCACCACCGTGTAGGTGCCGGCCATCAAACCGGTGAAGGTGTAGTTGCCATTGGTTGCGGTGACTTGAGTGGCGATCACCGTATTGGCTGCATTCAACAGCCGGACGGTGACGCCGTTCAGCCCCACCTCACCCGCGTCCTGCACGCCGTTGCCATTGACGTCGTTCCACACCCGGTCGCCGATGCTGCCGGTCGGGGGTACTCGATACCCAAAGTCCACGTCCGTCCGATTCTGGCCGGCCGCTAGGGCGAACGACGCGATGTTCGCCGTCCCTGTGCCGTCCAGGTCGTACGTTTGAGCCACGCCCGCCGGGAGCGTTGACGTCACCACCCGGACCGAGTAGTTGGCAGGCAAGAGGTTGGTGAAGCTGTAGTTGCCATCCCCCGAGGTCACCTTCGACGCGAGCACCGTGCCGCCGGAGCTCAGCAGCTCGACCGTCACCCCGTTGATCCCGGTCTCGCCGCTGTCCTGCACTCCGTTGCCATTGGTGTCGGTCCAGACCCGGTCGCCGGCCGATGCTGTACCGCGGTAGCCGAAGTCAACGTCCGTGCGGTTCTGACCCGCCGCCAGATTGAACGTCGCAATGTTCGCGGTCGCGATACCGTCCAGGTCGAACGTCTGAGCCATGCCGGCCGGCAGAGTCGCCGTGACCACCCGGACTGAGTAGTTGCCGGCCAGGAGGCTGGTGAAGCTGTAGTTGCCGTCGCCCGACGTGACCTTCGAAGCGATGACCGTTCCGCCCGAATTCAGCAGCTCGACCGTCGCCCCGTTGATCCCAACCTCACCGGCATCCTGCAGGCCGTTGGCGTTGGTGTCGGTCCAGACCCGGTCGCCGACCGAGGCCGTTCCGCGATAGCCGAAGTCCACGTCTGTCCGGTTCTGCCCGCCCGCGAGAGTGAACGCCGCGATGTTCGCGGTGCCGACGCCGTCCAGGTCGAACGTCTGCGCCAACCCGGCCGGAAGCGTCGAGGTCACCACCCGGACCGAGTAATTGCCGGCCAGGAGGTTGGTGAAGATGTAGTTGCCGTCTCCCGCCGTCACCTTCGAAGCGATGACCGTGCCGCCCGAATTCAGCAGCTCGACCGTCACCCCATTGATCCCAACCTCACCGGCATCCTGCACGCCGTTGGCGTTGGTGTCGGTCCAGACCCGGTCGCCGACCGAGGCCGTGCCGCGATAGCCGAAGTCCACGTCCGTCCGGTTCTGCCCGCCCGCCAGGGCAAAGGCCGCGATGTTCGCCGTGGCGAAGCCGTCCAGGTCGTAGGTCTGAGTCAACCCGGGCGGCAGAGTCGCCGCAACCACCCGGACCGAGTAGTTGCCGGCCGAGAGGTTGGTGAAGCTGTAATTGCCGTCGCCCGCCGTAGCCTGCGAGGCGATGACCGTGCCGCCCGAATTGAGCAGCTCGACCGTCACTCCGTTGATTCCGGTCTCGCCGGCATCCTGAACACCGTTGCCGTTGGTGTCGGTCCAGACCCGGTCACCGACCGAGGCTGTTCCGCGATAGCCGAAGTCCACGTCCGCCCGGTTCTGACCGGCCGCCAGCGCGAACGACGCACTGTTTGCCGTGCCAACTCCATCCAGGTCGTACGTCGGAGCCAATCCCGCGGGAAGGGTCGCAGGAACCACCTCGATCCGATAGCTACCCGCAAGGACGTTGCCGAACGTGTAGTTGCCGTCGCCAGCCGTGACCTGGGTACCGATCGTTACGTTGTGAAGGGTGTCGACCAGACGAACCGTCACGCCGTTGATCCCGACCTCGCCCGCATCCTGGATGCCGTCGCCGTTGGTGTCGTTCCAGATCCGGTCGCCGACCGACCCGTAGCTGACCGGGGGACAGTCGAACATGTCGAGGTTGATATCGCCCTGGCCCGAGGAGACGAGAACCTCGCCTCCCGTGGGTTGACTGTTGACCTGCCAGAGATACCAGCCCGAGGCGCCGAAATGGAGATTCTTATTGTTGGCGCCGACTCCCATCTGGAAGGCCGGACCGGTTTTGGAAATCGAGATCGAGCCGCCGGCGTAGGCGCTCACCCCGGTCAGAGTCCCGGAGTACGCCGTGTAGTAGGTCCAGGTCGCTGAATCCGCCACCCCGCCGTTTTCGACGTAGGCGCCGGCCGCCAGTTCCTTCTTCGGGCTGCCCGGAGGAGTCGTCGCGGTGAAGCCGGAGAACTGGATATCGACTTGGAACCCGTGCGTCGGGCTCGAGAGGCTGTACACCGTCCCGGTCAGGTGAGCGGTGCCGTCGGCATTGTTGCGAACGAACGTGCCGTTGAGCGGACTGAACTGGAAGTCGGTGCCGATGCCGGGCAGCCACAAAGCGTGGTTGTACCCGCCGCCCAGAACTGCCGGGTCGCTGTCCGCGTGGTTGACGCAGGCCGAGCAGTCGCCCAGGTCGATGTTGATGTCGCCCTGGCCGGACGGGGTGAGAGTCGAACCGCCTGCCGGCTGCGAGGCGACGTTCCAGAGGAACCAACCCGAACCGCCGTAAAGGAGGTTCTTGTTGTTGGCTCCCGCTCCGAGCTGGAAAGCCGGACCGGTGTTGGCGATGTTGACGACCGCTCCGGCAAAAGACTCGATGCCGGTGAGCTCGCCCGTAAAGCTCGTGTAGTACTTGAAGGTCGCCGTGTTGACCGGCCCGCCGTTCTCCGAATAGGCGCTCGCGGAGAGCTCTTTCTTCGGGCTGCCCGGGGGCGCCGTGGCGGTGAAGCCGCTGAGCACTACGTCGACCACGAAGGCCTGGCTGGGATCTGCCGTCCGGCGCACGATGCCGGTCAGGCGCGCGGTTCCGTCCGCGCGCTGGACGAAGCTACCGGTCGCCGGAGCGAACTGGAAGTCGAGGCCGATGCCTGGCAGGTAGAACGCGTGCCCGTCGGGGTTGCTGCCATATGCCGGATTGTTGAACGAGCCCTGGGCGCAGGTTGCGGTGTCGTCCACGTGGTAGCCGAAATCCACGTCGGTCCGGTTTTGACCCATGTTCAGGGTGGCCGCGGCCCGGTGCGGTGTAGCGACGCCGTCGAGGTCGTAGGTCGGACCGAAGCCCGCCGGCAGCGTCGTCGAATCGACGACGACCGTGTAGCTGCCCGCCGCAAGGTTGCCGAAGGTGTAATTGCCGTCCCCCGCCGTCACCTGCGAAGCGATGACCGCGTTGGTCCCGTCGAGAAGGCGAACCGTGACGCCGTTGATTCCCGGCTCGCCGACATCCTGGGCGCCGTTGCCGTTGAGATCGTTCCAGACCCGATCTCCGAGGCTGCCGGGCGACGGAGGCTGGCGATAGCCGAAATCGATATCCGTCCGATTCTGCCCCGCGCCCAGAGAGGCGGTCGCGATATTTGCCGTGCCGACCCCGTCGAAATCGTAGGTTTGGACGAGACCCGGCGGGAGCGTCGCCGTGACGATCCGCACCGAGTACGTTCCGGCGGTAAGGCCGGAGAACGTGTAATTGCCGTCGCCCGAAGTCACCTGGGAGCCGATTACGCTGTTGGCGCCGTTGAGCAATTCGACGGTCACGCCGTTGATACCGGATTCTCCGGCATCTTGGACGCCGTCGCCGTCGGGGTCCAGCCAAACCCGGTCTCCGAGGCTCGCGTTCGCCGCGGTGTCATAGCCGAAGTCATAGGTAAGGACGTTGGTTCCGGCGAGCGTCCGGGTGAGCGAGTCGCCGCCCGTCGTGGAAGACTTCCCCGCCAGCGGCTGTCCGGGATCGAAGTTGCTCGCTGCGACCCGAACTTCGTAGCTGCCGGGCGAGTCCATGCCGAAGCAGTAAAGCCCGTTGGTATCGGTGCCCGTGTTGTTCGCCACGCACGCCGACCAGTTCGGGCTCGTCGTATCGCCCGTTTTCGCCGTGGCGATCACCACGCTGTCGCTCGGACGCACCAGCTCCATCAACACCCCGGGAATGCCCGCTTCGCCCGAGTCCAAAACCCCAGGATTCGCGGTGTCGGCCCAGACGAAGTCGCCCAAAATATAGGACGACTCGTCCGAACAGGCGGGAACCCGCGGTACTTCGTCCGGATCCTCGCCCGGGTGGGGAGCGCGAGCCGGCCGCGTAGCGCAGGTGTCGGCGAACCAGAAGTTGAGGTTCGCGAGATCCAGCCCGACAATCGTGACTTTCCAGATCCCGCCGGGGAGCGTCGTACCGGAATACAGCCAATCCGCATCGCCGGCGGAAGACGACGTTGGGGTGGCGATCAGAAACTGCTCCCACTCGAAGCTACCCGAGGGGTTGTTGTTGAAGTAAACGTTGCCCTCGGGGTCCGTCACCTCATAGCGAACGCAGCCGACGTGACCAGGATCGCCAAGCTCGCCGCGCCGAAATACGTCGCGAAAGTTGTCGTCTGGCGGCGAGCCGGGACCCTGGATCCCTTCGGGACTCGCGCCGGTGGTGACAAACGGGAATCCTGAATAGGCGGCGTCGGTATCCGGATCATCCTGGTCCACGCAGGGGTCGAGCAGGACTCCCGAGGGATTGCCCACCACCAAGCTGGTCCCAAAGTCGAAGTCGCCGTCAAACAGACGCAGTTCGGTCTCGCCGCCGGGAAGGGTGAAGTAGAACTCAAAGGTTCCATCGTAGGTCGTAGGTGCGGTCAGGAAGCTGCCGGTGGCCGGAACGGTTGAAGTTGATCCCGGATAAATGATTGGGACGTCGTTTGCGAGTTGGCGGAGACCAGCGACCAACCCGAATCGCGGGGTGCGGAAGTTCATCGGGTTGGATGCCGCGATCTTGAGGCTGCTTTCAAGCTGCTCGCCTAACCCGCAAGGACCGTCGGTATCGATCACGAAGTTATAAAAATAGTTTCCGCTCGGTGCCTGGGAGATCGCGGTGTTGGTCACTGTCACGGCCCACCAGGCGTTGTCCGGCATGCTGGCCGCACTCGAGGTCCAGAACGGACCGCTGGTCGGATTGACCGCATTGCCGAACCACTGGCCGATCAGATTGGCGGGCGCGGTGCTGCCGGTCCGCGCGGGGTCGGCATACAGCGAAAACTTCAGCTGGCGCGTGCCGAGGTCCCAGTGCCTCTTACCGGCCCCATCGAGGCCGCCGGTCTCGCCGTCGAAAACGTTGAGGTCGAAAGTGGCGGTCGCCGCAGGCGCGGCGAGTGCGATCTGGACGTTCTGCTCAAACGTGGCCAGGCCCGCGCAGCCAAAACCCATGAACCGTCCGTCCGTGGCATTCTGCGATGGAAACGCCGCAAAAGGCCCCGGCCCCAGTTGGGCGCGCGCGGCGCCGAAGGTCAACAGCGTCAGTGCGACACAGAGGAGTATGGCCCGCGACTTCTGTCTTTGATCTCTCATTCGACTACCCTTTCTTCGAGGTCCAGAAAACTTCGCTCACTCGCACAAGAACCGACCATCAAGACTCACAAACCTAAGAAAAACCAAGAGATGGACGATCTGGTCCGGCTAAGGACGCGATCATTTTTCAGCGATCGTCAGGAAATCGTCAGGAAGGGGTCCGGCTGGCGATGGTTCACCCCCAACGGCGAAACGGCTTCTGAGTTAGGATCGCTTCCACCTGCCATTGCGGTCCTCGAATGACATCTGATAAAGCACGCTTCCCGGCAGAACCGGCGCGGTTTACTTCGCCGAGCACTTTCTTAGCGAAAACGCTTCGAGCCCAAATCCGGCAACTCGGAGCCCGCGCGGCGTGATTCGGGTCCGGCTCTTCGGAGGCTTCGAGGTCTGGCATGGGGATCGCCAGGTCCGCGGCTTCGAATCGCAAAAGGTCCGCGCCCTCTTCGTCTACCTGGCCTGCCAGGCCGGGCGCGCGTTCAGCCGCGACCATCTCGCCGGATTGCTCTGGCCCGAGCAGGAGGAGGACGGTGCGCGCCATGCCCTGCGCCAAGCGCTCTACAACCTCCGCTCGGCGCTCCCCGGCAAGGACACACCGAACCCGCCGCTGCTGGTCAGTCACGGCGACATTCGAATCAACCCTGCGGCCGGCCTGTGGGTCGACGTTCACGCTTTCGAGGAAGCGATCAAGCGAGGAGCCTCGCGGGACGCAGCCGACCCGCATCACCTGGCCACCGCCGTGCAGCTATATCGCGGAGACTTTCTCGCCGGCTTTTTCGTTCGCGACAGCAGCTCGTTCGAAGAGTGGCTGATCGCCGAGCAGGAGCGCCTGCGCGAGGCGACGGTCGAGGCGCTTCGCGCCTTGATCGAGAGCTACCGGCGCCGCGGCGAATACCGCTTCGGCCTGCACTACGCCCGGCGGCTCGTCGCGCTCGAGCCGCTCGCCGAGGAGCCGCGGCGCAACTTGATGCGGTTCTATGCCATGACCGGCCGGCGCAGCCAGGCGCTCGCCGAATACGAGGATCTGGTCGCCCTGCTCGACCGCGAGCTGGGCGTCGATCCTCTTGCGGAGACCCGCGAGCTCTACGAATCGATTCGGGACGACGCTCCGACCCAGGGGATTCCGATCGCGGACGGAGAGCCTATCGGTCCGATCATCCCTTTGGCCGGACGCCGCGGCGCCTGGGACCGCCTGCGCGACAGTTGGAGGAGAACGCTTTCCGGGGAAACTCCCGTGACCGTCGTCGAAGGCGAGACCGGCATCGGCAAGACGCGGTTGATTCGAACGTTTCTCGATGCGGTGAGCGGCTCGCGCCGGATCGTAGTGCTCCGCGGTGCGGGCCGGCCGACGGCCCTGCCTTCTCCCTTCCTGGCCTGGCTCGACCTCCTGCGCGGCGCGTTCGACGAAGCGGCGGAAGGGGGCGGGCCGGACCCCGCGATCCTGTCGCCGGAAAAGTTCGGCGACCTGGTCCGCCTGCTCCCAGAGGTTGGCCTGCGCCGGCCGGAGCTGCCGCCGCCGCCCCCTTTGAAACGGGCCTCCGAACGGCGCCGGCTGTTCGAAACGGTGGTGGACTATCTGGCCGCGTTCTGCACCGCGGGACTCGGCATGGCCACCGTACCGCTGGTGATTTTTATTGACGATCTGCATCTGGTCGACGACGATTCGCTCGAGCTGCTGCAATTCGCGATTCACCGGTTTCGCGGGCGGCCCTGCTGGTTCCTGCTCGCCACCGAGTCCGTCGAGCTGGCCGATCTGCGGCCGCACTTCTCCGAGATCGTCCAAGGCGCCGAGCGCATCGCGGTGCGCCGGTTCGACGACGGAGCGATCGAAGAGATCGCGGTCTCCTTAGTCGGCGACGAATGCGCGGGCGAGCTTTCGCACTGGCTCGCGGAGCGGAGCCGCGGCCTGCCGTTCGCGATCGCGGAGCTGATCAACCTGCTCTGGGACGAGGGACTGCTCAAACCGGGAGACAATGGTATCTGGCAGCTCTCCTCGTCTCTCTCGACCGCAGTCGTCCCCCCGAACGGCGATCTCGATGCCCTGCTCGGAGAGCGGGTGCGGCGCCTGCCTTCGTCGATTCGACGTCTGGCGATCCAGGCGGCCTTCGCCGGCTGGAGATTCGAGGCGGACCTACTGCAAAAAGCCGCCGACGAGCACCCCGCGGTGGTCGAAATCGGCCTGGAGCTGCTGCTCAAGCGGTGGCTCATCCGACAGAGCATCCGCTACTGGTCGACCTTCGGTCGCGCATCCGACGTGGTCTTATGGAAGCGCGGCGCGCGGCGCGGAAGCTTCGAGTTTGCACACCAGCAGGTACGCGAGGCGCTCGCGTCGTCGGTCGTCCCGGCGCGGCAAAGGGCGCTCCATGCCCGGGTGGCTGCGACGCTCGAATCCCTCGCGGCGGACCACCTGGAGATCCATTCCGAGGAGCTGGCCGCTCACTATCTCGCCGCCGAGATGTGGGATCGTGCACTCCCCTATCTCGAACGGGCGGAAGCCCGGGCGCGCGGCCTGCTCGCGCGCCCCGCCGCGATACGCTACGCGGCGGCGGCGGCCGAGGCGCGCCTCAAGGTCGCCGAAAGAGCCAACGATTCGATCGATTCCACCGACCCGACCGGTCCGAACACGGGCGAGCGCGCCGAGGTGGCCGCCGGCCGAAGGAGCCTCCGATGAACCCAGAGAACGATCTGCGATTTCCGATCGGCAAGCTCGAACGGAAAAGCCGCCTGACCCCAGAGGAGCGGGCGGCGGCGATCGTCGCGATCGCGGCGGCTCCCGCCGAGCTGCGCGCCGCCGTCGAAGGACTTTCCGAGGAGCAGCTCGATACCCCCTATCGGCCCGGAGGCTGGACCGTTCGCCAGGTCGCCCACCACGTGCCGGACAGCCACATGAACGCCTACGTTCGGTTGAAGCTGGCCTTGACCGAAGATCGGCCGAGGATCAAGACCTACGACGAGGAGAAATGGGCGCTGCTGGCGGACACCCCGAATACCCCCGTCGAGGTCTCGTTGACCCTGCTCGAAGCGCTCCACTTCCGTTGGGTCGAGCTGCTCCATGCGATGAAGCCGGCGGATTTCGAGCGGACACTCGACCACCCGGAGCTGGGAGAAGTGACGCTCGATTCGTTGCTCGGCCTCTATGCCTGGCACGGCCGGCACCACGTCGCCCACGTAACCCGGCTCCGAGAGCGCGAGGGCTGGTCGCGGCAGATCACGGACTAACCTTTCTTCGCGAGCCTCTCGATCAAGGCGGAAAGTGCGCCCTGGGCCTCCTCGCCGAACCAATCTTCGACGAAGACGTGAGCGTCCTTGGCTATTGCGGCTTCGACCTCGGCGACCATGCCCGCCCGCAGCTGGGCTCGCGTCCGGCGGAGCGCTCCCACGGGCAGCTTGGCCAGGCCTTCACACCAGGCGACCGCCCGGCCGATCGTCTCCTCGAGCGGCAGCAGCTCGTCGACCAGGCCGATGCGGTGCGCCTCGGAGGCCGGCAGCAGCTCGGCCGTCACGCACATCCGTTCGGCCAGGCGCCCGCCGACGATCCGCGCCAGCGCCGGCACGATCACCGAGGGCATCGGCAAGCCGACCGCGACCTCATTGACCCCGATCGAGAACTCCCGAAACGTGCCGTCTTTTCCGGGCCTGCCGCGCGCCATGAAGCGGGCGTCGCAATAGAGCGGCAGGACGCAGCCGCCGGCCGTGGCGTGGCCGGTGATCGCCGCCGCGATCGGCACCGGCGAGGTCGTCAGCCGATGGACCAGCGAGAGGAACCGGCCCCAGGCGATCTCGATCTCCGGCCGGGCGAGCGTGAGCAGATGAGGCACGTCGAGCCCGGCCGAAAACAGACCCGGCGCGCCGGAAAGGACGATCGCCCGCGCCCCTCGATCGGGTGCCTCGGCGAGCGCGGCATCGAGCGCCGCGATCAACTCCGGCGACAGAGCGTTCGCGGGCGGCCGGGCCATCCGAATTTCCCGCACGGTTCCATGATCGACGATCTCGAGCATCGGGACCCTCCAGTCCGGCCTATTCGCGGGAATCCAAGGCCGCAAGTCGGCGGGGAAGCTGCGCCAGAAAATCGCCCAGATCGTCGGCGTCAGGCAGGACGATCTCTACCTTGCCGTTGGGGAGCCGCGTCACCGAGCCTGCCCCCTCCATCGCGAGCGGCACCTGCACCGCCTCGCGATCGAGCGGAATCTCGTCGATCACATCGAACAACAGGCTCATCGCGCCTTGAGTGAGGATACGCACTGCGGAAACACCTCCAAAAGAGGTAGGTTACCATCCTCATTTCCCAGCGGGCCTCGTGGCTCTCTCGGCTTAATATAGACTCTCGGCGATAAGCTTGCGCTTCGAGGTTCTCGACAATCATGGCGGAACGCCGCGACATATCAGAGCGATACCGAATCACCCGAAAACTCGGCGAGAGCGCGTTTACCAACGTTCACGCCGCAACCGACGCCGCGAACGGCGCGATGGTGGTGATCAAGAGGATCGCTCCGGGGAAGAACGCCGAGGCGATGCCTCGCTTTCTCCAAACTGCGACGGCTCTGGCCAAACTGCGCCATCCGACCATTCCTTCGCTGCTCGATTTCGGCATGCTGCCCGACGGCGGCGCGTTCCTACTGCTCGAACCGGTCGCCGGCCGGGGCCTCGAAGAGCTGACCGGCGCTGCGCCCGCCGAGGTGCTGTCCCACCTGCTCCAGGTCCTGGACGGGCTCGAGCTGCTGAGCCAAAGCGGCATCGCCCATGGCAACCTCTCGGCCGAAAACATCCGACTCGCGGGCACGACCACCGGAGAGCAGGCCAAGCTGCTCGGCTTCGGCACCCGCATCCTCCATCCGTCGATCGCCGGAATGCCCGGCGTCGAAGGCACGGCGCCGGAGGCGCTCGCCGGAGGCGCGGTCGACGGTCGTTCCGACGTCTACTCCTTCGCCCGAATTGCCTGCCGCCTGCTCGACATCGGAATTCAGATCGACTCGCGGGGCGAGCCCGAGCTCTCGCTCCCCTTGGGCGTGAGCTTCGAGCTGGAAGACGCCGAAGCGCTCCGCCAGGCGCTCGTCCGGTCGTTGCGCCGATCGCCGTCCGAGCGGCCGAGCTGGGCCGAGATCCGCGAGGGTCTGCGCACGGCTCTTCGCGGACCGGTCGCCCAGCCCTCGGTCGGCGAGAAGACCAACCCGGTCTACATTCCCCCCACCGCCACGGACGGCGAGCCGCTCGCACTGCGGTTCGAAGAGGAATTCGAGGCCCCGCCGGCCCCAGCTCTGCCTCCTCTCCCCGCCCTGAAGGCCGAACCGATTTCCGCGCCGCCACCATCCGTCGCGCCGGCACCCGCCCCGCCGAACGTCGAATTGCCTCGGACGACTTCGCTTCCGACCGACCTGCTCTCGTCGGTCGAAGACTTTCTCGCCGCGCCGGTCGTTCCGTCGACCCCGCAAAAAGAGGTCGCTCCGGCGTTCGCGGTGCCGATGAAGCCGCCCGACACGGCGGAGATCCCGATCGTCGCGAAACCACCTCGGCGAACCGGAAAGAGCGGCAAGAAGATCCTCTGGATCGCTCTCGCGACCGCCGCGGGCCTGGGGGCTCTGGCGGCGTTTCTGATCTATCTGCGAGATCGGGACGTCGATCCGACCGAGATCCAAGACGAGCTGAAGGTTCCCGCGGCCCCGGCGGCGGTCGCACCGAGCCCGCCGCCGGCCCCCAACCTTCAATCGAATCTCGTCGAACCCACCCCGGCGGGCAATCCCGGCTTGGTCGCCGCCCGCGCCGCGCTCGACGCGGGGGACGAAAAGGCGGCCCGCGCGGCACTCGACGCGATCGACGCCGCGACCCTTTCGGCCGACGAGCGCGAAGAGGCCAAGGCGCTGCGCGATTCGCTCGGCCAATCGCAGGTCGAACGCCTCGCCGCCGATTTGAAACGCGGCCTGCGCAACGGCAACGCCGCGACCCTGCGCTCCACTCTGCGCGGCATCGCGGCGAATCGAATCGCCTTCTTCAAGGCCAATCCGAACGCGGAAGCGGATTTCGGCCGGGCACAGCAGCTCGTCGATCTTTCCAACCAGCTCCAGAAAGCCGCCAAAGGGGGCGACCCGCTCGCCGTGATCCGACTCGCCGGTTCGTTTGCCGATCTGGCCCCGCGCGACAAAGCGGCCCTCCGCCTGCGCGACCGCGCGGCGGCGACGATCGAGGCAGAAGCCGATCGCCTGAACCAGGGCGGCCAGGCTCAAGCCGCGCTCGATCGGCTGGAAGCCTTGCGCGCCGCCTGGCCCGACCGGCCGCGCCTAGCCGATCGGATCGGCCACATCCGCACGGTCGCCGAGGTCGATCCCCGCCTCGACCGGATTCTCGCGAACGCCCAAGCTGCGGCGCAGAGGAAACGGCCGGACGAAGGCCTCGCGATCCTGCGCACCGCGAACCCCTCCGGACCTTATGCCGAGCGCTTCCGCGAACTGTCGGAACGGTTGAAAGCCGATTTTGCCCAAATGGACCAGAATCCGCCCGCGCTCGACCTGCGGGAAGGCTCGGCGAGCGAATTCGAGAAGGGGGCGACGACCCGGGTCTCGCTAAGGATCACGGACGATTTTCAAGTGGCCAAGGCAACCCTGTTCGCCCGGCCCGAAGGAGGTTCCTGGCAGACGCTGGAGCTGCGCCAATCGGGCTCGTTCTATACCGCGGAGATTCCGCCCAGCTTCCACCAGAACAAGAACGTCCAGTGGTACGCGACCGCCACCGACGTTTCCGGCCACTCCGGTCAGTTGGGCACCGAGGGCGCGCCTAGGCTCCTCAAGCGCAAGAAGTGGTTCGATCGGTTGCGAGGCGGCAAAGAGGGCGAGGGGGGGTAGCCAGAAATCCGGTTTTGTGCGGAAAAGTTATTGTCTGCGCGATTTTGCCTCAAAATCGCAAAACCAGCTTTAGTTTGGTGCAGCTACAATTTCTTTTTGTGCGAAACCTTGACCGAAAGACCAAGTGAGTGCGGTAAAACACCCTGTCATCGCTTCGTTCGCACAATTCCCGAGAGATATTGTGCGGACCGCGCCCCGCGGTATGCATCGCAACTCGGGTTTTGTACAGGGAGATGCTGACTTCGCACAGATCCAGCCCCGATTGGGATCGATCTTTCCCAGATCTGAACTAACGGGATAATATCTGCACCAATCCGTGGTTAATTTGGAAGCAATGGACGGAGATAGGGCCTTTCTGAGCCTCATTCCGCACCAGAGAGTGAAAATCTAGCACGGTGCTTTTACTTTTTCAGCCTTCGGCGGCTTACCTCCCGACCGCAGCCAGGGCGTATTTTGGCTGAAAGATGTCCGATTCCATCAATCTTCGAGAAGTTCAATGTCGATGAGTTGGGCTGTGCCACGCCCCATCTTCTGGTGCTTCCGTGAATAATGCACCCGCGCCTCCACTTTTCGGTTGACCATCGGTCCGATTACGTCATCGAGCTCACTCGGATTAGTTCGGATCTGCTGGAGGGGGCCATCTTCCGGACGAATTTGCAACCATGTGTTATCGAGGCTCAGGCCGCGCAAAATTCCGACGACAATCCCCTGCTCTGATTCTGGTTCCTCAGAGGGCGGTCTTAACGCCTTGATCGCTTCTGAAGCCTTACGCCGTTGATCGAGACGAAGAAAAACTGCATCGCCTGGGGAGTCGAATGCCGTCCGTACTTCGACTTCTGTGAGAGCGCTTCCGGAGGGCATCACGTTTCGCGCAAGGCGAATGAGCGCCAAGCGATAGTCGGCACGCGGTACAGCTTGCTCCAATTCAGCCGGACTGTCGCTCTCTAGAGCACGTAGGACCTGTACCACGATGGCCGAAATCCGCTTGGGACTAGGTGCTCTGAAGGAGAGTGCCTCTGGGAAGAGAGCGCCCTGAGCCGGTTCTACAAAGCGAATCGAAAAACGATAGCTTCCAGCGGCGGGCTGGGTTGCGCGTGCCTGGAGCAAACTTTGAATCTCATGCGAAGGGGGCCCTTTTCGCCTGAGCTCCAACCCGGCATCAAGTTCGGCCGCTCGGAAGGCCAGCAGATTAAATGCGTTCATGAAATGCACCGCGACGTCTGCAGGCGCCGTTCCTACTCCGATCTCCCCTCCCCGCAATGCCACGAGAATCTCGTCGCCGCTGTACTGCATGCTCTCGCGCGCAAGCTGCTGCTCCTCCCACGTGACTTGAAGTAGCTCCCTTAACTGTTCGCGATGGTGAACTTCCAGGCCGCTTGCGAGTAGCGCGCAGATTTCCGCCTCCGCTTGCTCGTATTCAGCTGCCTTGAAGAGAAGGGCCGCATAGCTCACTGCCAGGATTCCGCGGGTTCTCCGCTTTTCACTGGGGATCTCGCGGAGGGCAATACCTTCAAAAGCGGCAGCTTGGCTGAATAAATCGCGAGCGGCGAGGCGATCGCCTTCGCGGCGCACCAACTCGGCGCGCGCGGACAGCTCCTGCGCCTGGTCATGCTTACTCAGTGTCATCGCTCACTCGCGCAAGTAGGATCGTTCGACAGCCAAACCCCACAGCACAAGCGAAGGCCGGAAGTTCAGACGCGCCCTTTCTGGCCTGCTTAACTTTGTCCCTGAGGCGCGTCCTCACGTCTTGCGGACGGCCCTCTCGCACACCAGACACTTCCAGGCGATGGCAGTGCTCAAGGTCGGTACCGGGAGTGCCGATATAGTAATCGGCACCTGTACGAACATCGCTTCGCGACAGAGCGACAAACCCTAACTCACCTTCGACGACAGCTAAACTAACTGCATACGCACCATCACGCGTCGCGTCATCCTTGTTGGCCCAGCTGGCGCGTGCGCCGATGTCCGGCGCTTGCCAGGCAAGCGAGCGCTCGCACCCTTCCATCTCGTTGTAGATCTCCAGGTCTGTGGGTGACGAGTGAGCGTCGCTGAAGCAAACAGCCGCAGCCTGCGAGTACGCTTCACAGATCGGGCGGTTGAAGCCGGGATGCCGTTCGTGCAATTTCTCCATGGGAGGAAGTGCGGGCTTCCGCTGCAGTGACATGTTTTTAGCGATCTCTTCTCATAGTTTTAGTGGAATAGGACGCGAGCTGCCGATGGAGCAACTGTGAGATAGACTACCTGACAGCCGAGCCAGGTGCCAGTGAGGCCCCCAACTTCCCCTGCATGGTGCCCATGCTTCCCACAGAACGATTGACTTACCTCCCTGTCGAGCCTTGAGTTTGCAGCAGGCGAAAATCTCAGCTCCGGGGCGATTTTTCTTAAATCAACATGCTGCGGAAGACCGACGCCTCTCCCTAAAGCCAACCACACCCGCATGTGGGACTACTTCGGCCCCAGGCGGCTCGCCTTTTCCGCCATCTGCCGATTGAATTCCTCGGTCTGACCGCGCGGCACCGTGAGCGGCCGCCAGGTCTCCGAGACGTAGTGCTTGGCGAGCATCACGATCTGACCCACGTGGTAGGCCTGATGGCAGAGTGAGCGCATCAGCGCCTCGACCACCGTATGCGGCTCATGGCGGATGGTGATCGTCTTGGATAGGTCGTCCGGCGAGAGGCTCCCAAGGGTCGAGAGCAAACACCCCCATCCTTCCTCCCAACGCGCCATCAACTGGTCTCGCGTCGTTCCGGGTGCCACCTCGAACTCGGCGTCGCGATGCCGGTCGGGCTTCTCGCCGTCGGTGGTCAGAAAATCCATGAACCGGGAGCGCAGGTTGCCCCCCATGTGCTGGATCAGGACCGCGAGACTGTTCGTCTCGCGGTCGATCGTCCGGAAGATGTCCTCATCCGGCACCTGAGCCAACGCCGCCTCGGCAAGCGTCTTGTGACTGCGGTACCGGCTTTCAATCTCTTCGATCAGGTGCTGCTCCAAGTCGGCCATCGGCGGTTCTCCTTACCCGGTGATGCTACCAGGGTCGCGGCGCCGCGATTGGGCAAAGGCGAGCGAGCCGCTCACGACCAGCAGCAACCCGAAGGTGCAGACGATGGTCGGTCCGGTCGGCAGATCCATGCTCTCCCATTGGGTGGAGAGCACCAGCCCGGTGAGACCCGCTGTGAGCGCGATCACCCAGCCGATCGCGAGACGGATCGCGGTGCGGGACGATAGGAGCGCGCCGCACACCGCGGGTACGATCAAGTAGGAGAAGACGAGGTAGACCCCGGCGATGCGGACGAAGCTCGTTACCACCAGGCCGAACGTGGCGTAGAAGAGGAAATCCCAGAGCCGCACGCTCAGTCCCTGGCGCTCGGCCTCTTCCGGGTCGAAGGAGATCAGGTAGAACTTCTTGCGAAGCGCGTAGTGGAATGCGCCGACCCCTAAGTAGAGCAGCGCGGTCCGGATCACTTCGCTCTTCGAGACCAGGAGGATGTTGCCGACCAGGAGGTTCTTGATCTCCTCGTCGCCCGAAGCCGTGTGGCTGAGCACCATGGTCGCAGCCGCAGCGGCCACGATGTAGATGATGCCTATGATCGCCTCGTGCGGCACCCTGGGGTGGCGGAAACGAGTGAGCGAAAACAGCGCCGCGCCGCCGATCGTAAAGGCGATCGCCAGCACGTAAGGCAACGTGCCGTGATCGGCGTCCGCTCCCATCAGGACGGCGGTCGAAATGCCGAGGGCGGCGATCTGGGCGAGCGCCAAATCGACGAAGATGATTCCTCGTCCGACCACGTGCAGACCGAAATAGACGAGCGCCGCCGGCAGGACG
The DNA here is from genome assembly GCA_040005235.1 of Acidobacteriota bacterium. Lineage (GTDB taxonomy): Bacteria > Acidobacteriota > Thermoanaerobaculia > Multivoradales > UBA5704 > DASYKS01. The sequence continues at coordinate 17,208 of JBDTZG010000069.1, forward strand.
CAGAGGGCGACGAGGGGCCAGAGCCAAAGGGTGAAGAGATCCATGGGCAGGCTCCTAGTGGCTCGCGAGCGCCTGGGCGATCCACTTGACGTTCGTATCGATCAGGGCAATGTAAGTGTCGGTGCCCGGCAGCCCGCCCGGGAATTGGCAGACGTCGACCACGACTGCGTTGGTGCGCGCCGCGACCCCCTCGGCCGTCTTCCTCGGCTGGTAGGGCTCGACCAGCAGCACGCGGATCTTCTGGGCGAGCATCTTCTGCATCACCTCGGCGAGGTGCGGCGGCGACGGCGGGATGCCCGGCTTGGGTTCGAGGAAGATGTCCGTGACGAGTCCGAAGCGCCGGCCGAAATAGCGCCAGGTCGGGTGATAGGTGACGATCGGCCGGCCGGCGAAGGGCTTGAGCGCCGCCGTCCATTCGGTCATCTTGGCCGCCAGACTGGTTTCGAACTGCGCCAGGTTGGTCTTGAACGTCGGAGCGCCCGCGGGGTCCAGGGAGCTCAATACGCGGGCGATGTGCTCGGCGACGACCTTGGCGTTGAGAGGGTCCAGCATGAAGTGGGGGTTGCCCGCGAGGTGGGTGTCGCCCTGCGAGCGATCGGCGGCCGAGGGAATGTCGACCAGCTGAATACCCTCCGAGGCCACGACCCGGCCGGGCGCGCCGGCCAGGATCTTGCCGTTCCTGGCGCCTTCGAGCAGCGGCGGCAGCCAGCCGACCTCCAACTCGGCGCCCCCTTCGATCAGCGCGTCGGCGCGGTTCAAGGCGACGATCTGGCTCGGCCGGGCATCGACGAAATGGGGATCTTCCGTCGGTTTGGCGATGGTCGTGACGGCGACCCGGGCGCCACCGATCTGGGTGGCCAGAGCGCCGTATTCCGAGGTGGTGGCGACAACCTTGAGCACGGCGGCGGCCGGCAGGGCCGAGCCGAGCAGCGCGGCGGCACTTAAGGGCAGGGCGAAGGCGAGTGCGAATCTCTTCATGTCGAAGATCCCCTAGAACTTGTGGGCGGCGTGCGCGCCGAGGAGGAATTCAAACTGGAGCCAGAGCGAGTGCTCGTCGTGGCGGAAGGCGGCCGAACGGTCGAAGTTGTATTGCAGGCGGAGCTTGGAGAACTCGGTGGGAAACCAGGTGAGCGCGGGCGACAGCCGCCAGCGGGGGGCGAGAGCGGGATCCGCAAGTTCGCCTTGATCGCCGGTTACGCGATCCAACCGCAGCCCGAGGACGTGGCCGGATTTGTAGCCCCAGTTGACCTGTAGGTAGCTTCCCCAATCGTCGAACGTCGTCCGGGGCAACGCTTGATCCGGCGTCGAAGCCAAGGCGTCCACCGTCGCGCTCCGCCGCATCCATTCGCCCTGCACCTTGACGAAGGGAAAGCCGTTGAAGGCATTGGTGGGCTTCCATTTCCAGTAGCCGTCGATGCCGTAGATCCGCGTCTTCCCGTTGGGTCCCGTGCCGTTGGGACCGAGCGCCGCCGACGCGCCGAGCAGAACGGTCTGGGTGTCGCTCAAGTCGAACGAGGCGGCGTAGCGCGGCGTGATCAACAGGTCGGAAGAAGTCGCGACGTCGCGCGGCACGATCGGCCTTCCGAACAGCGTCTCCCCGGGCACGCTGCGAAAACTGGCGAGCGTCTCGCCCTGGCTGTTCTGCACCGCGAGAAACGCCTCGGAGTAGAAACTCGTGGGGAGCAGCCAGGACAGCCGGGCTCCCACCGAACGCAACCCGTCGGGTCCGAAGAACCGGCCGTTCACGAGCGGCTGGTCGACGAAATCCCACGAGTGCGGATGGGTCGGGTTGAGACGGCCGAACTCGGTGAAGAACTGGCCGGCCTTGACCTGCAAGCCATGGGAAAGGGAGGTCGAGGTCAAGTAGACCTCTTCCAGCTCGGCCGTCGTGGCGCCTTTGTCGTCGATCTGGAAGACGATGTTGGCCTGGCCCCGGAAGTAAGGGTCCACCGCTCCGTCGAAAACGGTCTCGACGTTTTGGACCGTGAAACCGCGCTGGATCGGGTCGTGGCCGCCGGTCTGGAGCAAGCCGACATCCCGCGCCGTCGAGGTGCCGGCGGCGATCAGGCCGTCGAGAGAGAGATTCAAGAAGTTCTTGCCGCCCCCTCCCGAAACCAGGGTGATCGGAGCCGGGCTCTGCGGCGAGGTGTCGACCGGGACGGCGCCCGGTGCGACACTGGCGGCGATTTCCGCCGCAGCCGCGGCGAGGTCTTCCGTGGAGGCCGCTGCTTCGGTCGAGGGCGGCGCGTTTTCGACCTCTGCCAGGCGACGTTCTAGATCGGCGATCCGCCGCTCGGATTCGGCCTTAATCGCCGCCAACTCGCGGCGCAGGTCGTCGACCGTGGGGGGGGCGGCGGCCGGCGAGTCGGCCGATGGGGAAGCCGGTGGATCGGTCGCGGCGGACTGCGCGGCCAAGGGGTTGGCGAGCGGCGCGAACAGCGCAGCGCTCGCTGCGAACAGCAATGTCAAATGCGTCCAACGGGATGCACGCCCGCGGGGCACGGTCTCGGAAATCATAGAGGTCCTCCCGAATTCGGGATACGAATCGACTTCAGATGTCGGGAGGACGGGCCGCGCAGACGACGCGGACTTTCAACCCGGGCTTGGGGCTCTGAGAAAGAGAGCGCTTAGGCCGCGGGAGGAGCGCGGGACGGCAGAGTGTTGCGGGAAGCCGCGAGCGCCGGGCGGATCGCCAAGCCAAGTGTCGCGGTCCGGACTTCGAGATGCGGCTGCGGGATCGGAGCCCCGAGCAGTCCGTTGCCGATCTGGCCGCTGAACAGGCAGAAGGCGCAGGGCTCTTCTTCCGTCTGCGGCGAAGCCTCGACGTGAAGCGGCGCCGTGGGATGGGTCGCCCCCTCGGAGATCAGCGTCCGTTCACCGCCGAACGAAGCCTGGGCCTGTTGCGCCCGATGGACGTCGAGATTCGGCGCGACCACCAAGACCAACACCGCGGCGAGAGCGGCGGTTCGATGGAGCCAGGCGAGGGCAGAACGACGCATCGCGGAAGATGATAACACCGAATCAGGAACCGGCCACGCGGCCCCTCGGTGCTACGATTCCCACCCTGCCGAGGAGCCTTGGTGCCCGAATCCGTCCCTTCCGCCCATCCGCCCCTGCTGCTCGAAGCGGAACGCCCGATGGCGCGCCTGTTCGCCTATCTGGCGCCCTATCGCACCCGCCTCTCACTCGGCGTCTCGTCTTCGGTGCTCAACAAAATCCTCGATCTAATGCCGCCCCTGTTGGTCGGCTGGGTGATCGATTCGCTTCGCGGCCAGCCTCCGGGCTGGATCGCTCGCCTCGCCGGCACGTCGGATGCGTGGAGACTCGCGGTGGTGCTCGCCGCGCTCTCGGTCGCGATCTTCTTTTTCGAGAGTCTGTTCCAATGGGGGTACCAGCACTACTTCATGACGCTCGCCCAAGAGGTCCAGCACGACTTGCGGCTCGACGCTTACGAACGCATCCAGCGGCGCGAGATCGCGTTCTTCGAAGAGCACCGCCTGGGCGAAACGCTCGCGATGCTCAACGACGACGTGAACCAGCTCGAACGCTTCCTGAACAACGGCGCGAACGAGCTGATCCAAACCGTAGTTCTTTTCATCTTCTCGGGCATCGTGCTGTTCGACACCTCGTGGCGCCTGGCGTTCATCGCGATGGCGCCGATCCCGTTGATCCTCTGGGGAAGCCTGGCCTACCAGCGCCGGATCGCGCCGCGCTATCGGAGAGTGCGCGAGGCGGTGGGTAGCCTGTCGAGCCGGCTTGAAAACAACATCGGCGGCATCCTGGTCATCCAGAGTTTCGGCGCCGAGGCATTCGAGCTCGATCGGGTGCGCGCCGCGTCGGCCGAATATCGGGAGGCGAATTTCCGCGCGATCCGGCACTCCGCGATCTTCGTTCCAGTGATCCGCATGGCGATCGTGCTCGGCTTCGCCGGAGTACTCCTGGTCGGCAGCCATTGGATTCTCGAACACCGCAGCTGGATCACGGTCGGTCAATTGGTGCTGTTCGCGATGATGACCGAACGACTGCTTTGGCCGCTGGTGCGCCTAGGCCAGGTGCTCGACGAATACGAGCGAGCGCGGGCCTCGGCGCGGCGAACCTTCGGGCTGCTCGACACCCCCTCGAAGATCGTCGAGCCGACCGTGCCCGTTCACATCGAGCGCGCCCGCGGCGAGCTGGAGCTTGCCGACGTCGAGTTCACCTACAAGCGCGGCGACCGGATTCTCGACCGGTTGAGTTTCCACATCGCCCCCGGCGAGACGATCGGCATCGCGGGTCCCACCGGAGCGGGAAAATCGACCTTGATCAAGCTGCTGCTCCGCCTATATGACCCCACCGGAGGCGTGGTGAAGCTCGACGGCCACGATCTGCGCGATCTCTCGCTCGAAGACCTGCGTCGCTCGATCGCCCTGGTCTCCCAGGACGTCTATCTTTTCCACGGCACGTTGCGCGAAAACATAGCCTACCGCGCCGTGGGCGTGCCGTTCGAAAAAATCGTCGAGGCGGCGAAATACGCCGAGCTGCACGATTTCATCGTCGGCCTCCCCGAAGGCTACGACACCCTGGTCGGCGAGCGAGGCATCAAGCTCTCCGGCGGCCAACGCCAGCGCCTGTCGATCGCCCGTGCGATCTTAAAAGACGCGCCGATCCTGATCCTCGACGAAGCGACCAGCTCGGTCGATACCGAAACCGAGCGAGCGATCCAAGAAAACCTCCGTCGTTGGACCGCGGGCCGAACCGCCCTGATCATCGCCCACCGCCTCTCGACCATCCGCAACGCCGACCGAATCCTGGTCCTGCGCGACGGCCGGCTCGCCGAGGAAGGCACCCACGAGGCTCTGATCGCCAAAGGCGGTACGTACGCCGACTTGTGGCACGTGCAGTCGGGGGAGTTGGTGGAGGCCGGGTAGAGGGACCCAGCCCTTCCGCGGCCTGAAAGGCCGGGAGAACCGAGCCCAGGGCTGAGGCCGAAGGCCGATGCCCTGGGTTCCCCCGCCCCACGGAAAGGCGGCCTGAAAGATCGCTAGAAACCGGCAATCCCCAGCGATCGCGTAAGATCTCGGGCGACACCCCTTGAAGCCGATGAGGAGCCTCATGCCGCCGTGCAAGGTTTTCGTGAGCTACAGCCACCTCCAGGAGGACTGGGTGGTCGATCGCTTGGTCCCGGTGCTCCGCGCGGGTGGGGCCGAGGTGTTGATCGATCGCGAGGTCTTCGGAGCCGGGCGAAGCCTGATTGGGCAGATGGACGCGACGCAGGACCAGGCCGATGTACACCTGCTCGTGCTTTCCCCCGACTACCTCGCGAGCCCGATGTGCCGGCACGAGATGGACCGGGCAATCGCTCTCGATCCGAAGTTTGAGCGCGGAGTGGTGGTACCCGTCCTCCGCGTCGCGACGCCGCTTCCGGTTTCGATCTCCGGACCGAACCCTCTTTATGCCGATCTTGCGGATGACGGGAACGTGTCCGCTTGGGATCTCGTCCTCAAGGGAGTGGGCGCCGATCGTCCAGTCGCGCCGACCGTTTGTGACTCTGTTGCCTGACGGGCATCCGCTGTCGGAGATCGGGATTCTCACCGTCGAGTTGCGAGGAAAACGGTGAGCGCGGATCTGCTACCGCTCGATCAGATTCGGCTGAATTGGGCGGGCCATCGGGCGGCGCTGCGGTGGATTGGACTTTTCTATCGGCGTCCGAAAACGGTCGAAGAAGCTGAGAGGAAAGCGAGCTGGGGCCGATCGCGCAGACTAGCAATCTACTCTCGGCTTCACTTCCATCTCATGCCTTATTTAGTTTTCTTAAGTGTTGCCGCACATCTAGTTCATCCCGGGAGTTCATGGCTGGACCGGCGATTCTTCGCCGAACTTGCTGCAGGTCTAGCAATAGGCTTCATCGCAGGCCTTGTAGGGGGATTAACGCTCAACCTCGCTCATTGCTTTACGCTTGATTTGAGTTTAAGTCTCGCGATCTGTCTGGCTGGAGGCCTTGACCAAGGCGTCGTGGGGAGCCTTGCGGGAGGTATTGGATTGGGTATAGCCGTTGGTCTCTCTTTAACGCTTTCGGCGGCAGGTCTAGCGGATGGCTTCAACGTTGGCTTAGGTCTTGTTTTGGCAACAGCCTTCGCTCTTCCCGCTGAGTCACCACTCTTTGGCTTTTGTCGAGCAGAAGCCTTCCTCAGTGCATACTTTCGTCTATTTTACATGCCAGTCCATGCCTTCGTATGGCTTTGCCGATCAAGCCGTCCGGAACTCTATCGATTCCATCCAGTCGCCTGGGATGATGCCTGCCTCCTTCCTTTTCCCGGCCTAGACCGTCTCCTAGTAGGTTATGCAGAGCGCTTTCCTACAGAGGGCATTCGCGAAATCGACCGGCTGATCGACACCTACCCAAGCCAGCGGAGTGCGGCGCTTCGTGCGCGGGCGATTCTCCTCGCCCGAGAGGCTTCCGGCACCGCGGACCTGGCGCGGCTCGACGACACCCTGGCCGGCCTCCCCGAGGGGAAGAGAGGATTCCTTCAGGATACCCCCGAGCTACGCCGCCGAGCTCACGAGATCTGTACCCTTCAAGCGCGGATCGATACGCTCGATCGGCCGTTCTTGCGCGAGCCGTTCGCGGCGCTCCTGGTCAAGGAGATTGAAAGCTTCGAGGGGCGGATCGCCGGCTTTCGGCCGCCGCTTTCGACGGAATTTCGCAAGGCGGCGCGGAAGTGGCTGGAGATCGCGCGGAAGCAGCACGAGGTGGCGCGGGCAGCGATCGCGCGAGAACCGACGCGGCAGGTGTTTCGGGCCGGCGCTCCGGTCGATCGAGAGAAGGAGGCGTTCGTCGAGCGCGCAAGTATCCTGGGCGAACTGGAGCGGCAGGTGATGCTCGCCTCCGGGTGCCCGGTGCTTCTGGTCTACGGTCGTCGCCGGGTGGGCAAGTCGAGCCTGCTCAAGAACCTTGAGGGATTCCTTCCGCCCAGGGTGTCGATCGCGAGCCTCTCGATGCAGAAGGCTGAGGCATTCACAAGCCTGGGCTCCTTGATCGACCTGATCGCCGAGCAGATCTCAGGCCGGCTACCGGGGATCGAGAAGTCCGCTTCCCAAACTCCTGACCTTCGCGACCTCGCGCGGCTGCTCCACGTGACCGAGGCGCGGCTCGAAGCGGAAGGCCTGCGGCTCCTCCTCGCAATCGACGAATTCGAGAACCTAGACCGGAAGATCGGCGAAGGGGTGTTCTCCGAAGACCTTCTCGCCGTCCTGCGCGAGTCGATGCAGAACCATCGCCACCTGATCTGGACGCTCGCAGGCAGCCACCGGATCGACGAGCTGACCCACGCGCCGTGGGCCTCGTACCTGGTGAGCGCGCGAACCGTCGAGGTGCCACCTTTCGAACCGGCCGAAACCCGCCTGCTGCTCACCGAGCCGCTCAAGCATTCGAGCCTCTGGCGTGCCGCGGGGTCCGAGGCACCACGCTTCGAGCCGGGATTTTGGGGGACGGGCGGGATCGAGCGCATCCACGAGGAGACGGGAGGCTGGCCGCACCTCGTGCAGCTCGTCGCCGAGCGGGTGGTCGATCTGGTGAACGATGGCGGAGTAAACGGCGCCGACGAGCGCCTATTGGATCGAGCGCTCGACCGCGCGGTGGAGAACGGCTATAGCGTGTTCTACGAGCTGATTGAACGGGAATCGGCGCTCCCCGGCGAGCTTGGCTACCTGCGCCGCTTCGCGCGCGAGGAAACGCTGCCCATTCCCGAAGACGACGCCGTCGACCGCTCCCTACGTCGACGTCTCCTCGTCGTGCCCGAGGGGAACCGCTATCGCCTTCGCGCGCCGATCATGGCGAGGTGGCTGCGGCGGGCTTGACAGCTCCGCGCTTCGGTTCACGGATCCGGTCTCCGGATCCAGCGGGGAGGTGTTCGGGTCCGAAAAGGGGAGCCGGAACGGAAAAACGGTGGTGACGGCGGGGAAAACACCGGCGACGAACGGGGCTGGACCTGGGGCTAACGGGAAGGTCGGGCCGGCGATTCCATTTCCCACAAAGAGCGGATCGGCACAGCGTAAAGATCATCGCCGAACCCAGCGCTCACTTCGCCATCGTAGAGCACGACGCCCGCCGCAAATCGGTCGTCGGTTGCCTCCTTGAGTTTGCGTAAGCCGCGGAAATCCGAGGCGGTCACCGTTCCGGACGCCTTGACCTCAATACCCGCCACTCGCGTGCCGCGTTCGAGCACGATGTCCACCTCTGCCCCGTCCTTGTCGCGGAAGTGATAGAGCGCGGTGGGTTCTACGTCCCAACTGGCCTGGCGCCGCAGCTCCTGGAGAACGAAAGTTTCGAGCAGCGCTCCCAGAGACATACGATCCTTGGCCAGATCTGCTGCATTCAGGCCAAGCAAAGACGCGGCGAGACCGGTATCGCCGACATGCACCTTGGGCGTCTTGACCAGACGGCTCAGGCGGTTGCTGTGCCAAGGCGGAAGTCGCTCCAGCAGGAAGACCCGCTCGAGCAGCGTGACGTAGTCTGCGATGGTCGGCCGGCTCAATTGGAACGGGGCCGCCAAGTCGGTCACGTTAAGGAGCTTGGCGGTCTGGCCGGCGACCAGCTTGAGCAACCGAGGCAGCACGTCGAGTGAAGTGATCCGCGCCAGATCCTGCACATCTCGCTGAATCAGGCTATCCAAATAGTCGCGGTACCAAATCGCCCGCCTGTGCGCCGAGGGGCGTGCCAACGCCGCCGGGTACCCTCCAGCGACGATCCGTTCAATCAGCTCCGTCCCGAGGCGCTCGCTGCTTTGGACCTTAAAGGACGCGCCAAAGAGGGTCGCGAGGAAGCCCGGCTCCTTGCGGCCGATCTCGCACTGGGCGAGCGGATAGAGTCGGTGGATCTCCATTCGCCCGGCCAGGGAATCCGCGAGCTTGGGAACCAGCAATACGTTGGCTGAGCCGGTGAGAATGAAACGGCCGGGAGTGCGATCCCGGTCCACCGCCATCTTGATCGCCGTAAACAAGCCTGGCACCCTTTGAACTTCGTCCAGGATCGTTCGGGGCGGCAAAGCGGCCACAAACCCCGCGGGATCGGTTTGCGCCGCCGAGAGGGTCACCGCGTCGTCGAAACTGAGATAGCCGAAACCCTCCGCATCCCCCACTTCCTGAGCTAACGTCGTCTTGCCACACTGCCGCGGACCGTGGATTAGAACCACGGGCGTATCGGCTAGGCCCTCCAGTAGCCGGGGAAGCGCAAATCGTGGGTATTTCTGCTCGTCGGCCATCTCGGCCAATTGTAACCCTAGGGCTCGGCTGATTGAAACCCTGGGCCTCGGCTGATTGCAACCTTACCCCTCGGCTGATTGAAACCCTGGGCCTCGGCCGATTGAAAGGATCGGGGTAACTTGCCCGGCTTCTCGAGGTCCTCAGCCGGCGGTCACCAGGACGGTGTCGGGGCGGCCCACCCGAGGCCGCCCCCCGTCTCTACTCATTCGGTCCTCCGCAAAGAGCCCTTCGGCCCGGCCGAGCGCGGGCGCACGACCGAACCGTGCGACTCTTTCGAAACCCATACTACTTTCCGGATTTCAAATGCTTGTCATACCAGGCGAGATACCGCTCGAAGCGGTCCTTCTGGTAGCTCGGCTTGCGGATGCCGTGGTTCTGGCCGGGGTAGATGATCAGCTCGGTTTCGA
>JBDTZG010000070.1:0-26677 GCA_040005235.1 Acidobacteriota bacterium
CGAGGCCGCCGATCGGCGAAGCGACCGACAGCGCCGCGAGATCGGCCGCGGGGAGCCCACTGAGAAGTGCGGCAATCGAGGCGTCGAGCATGGCCGAAGTATACGGCTCTGGCGCGGCCACTCGGTTCGGGTTAAGGTCCCGCCGGTCATGTCCGCACCGATCCGCCACACGCTCCGGTTCGCCGCGCCGGAGAGCCATTATCTGGAGGTCGAATCGAGCTTTCCCGCACCGGAGGACCCGGCCGCGGGCTTGGAACTTTCGATGGCGGTGTGGACGCCCGGCTCCTACCTGATCCGCGAGTACTCGCGCCACGTCGAGTCGATCTCCGCCGAGGATTCGACCGGCGGACGGCTGCCAATCGCCAAGACCCGCAAGAACCGGTGGCGGGTCGTGGTTTCGTTTGTCCCGCAGCGACTGGCTGCTGCCGAAGGCGCCCGAAGGAGCGAGGAGGCAAACGAAACCACTTCCGGCCCGCCCGGACCACCGTCCAGCAGCACCACGCGAGTCGCCTCGGACAGCTCCGGCAGGCGTGGAAGAGTCTTCTCGTCGCTGAGCAGCACGGCCGGCGTCTGGCCGCGTTGCGCGTCTTCGAGCTGGAACGCCACCCGATCGGCCGGATAGGCCGGATCGATCGGCACGTAAGCGCCTCCGGCGGCCAGGATGCCGAGCAGGCCGAACACCATCTCGGGCGAGCGCTCGGCGCACAGGCCGACGCGCACCTCGGGACCCACCCCGAGATCGGCGAGGTGGCACGCCCAAGCGTCTACTCGCTCTTGCAACTGCCGGTAGGTGAAGCGCTGCGCGCCGCAGATCAGCGCCGTCGCCGTGGGCGTCCGCGCGGCTTGCGCTCCCACCAACTCGTGCAGCAGAAAACCGTGCCCCGTCGCTTCTCCGGTGTCGTTCCACTCGCGGAGCAGTTGCGCCGTTTCCGCCGCCGAGGCGAGCGGCAGCGTGGCGATTTCGCCGGTGCCGTCGCCGAGCCGGGCGATCAGCTCGCTCCAAGCACCCAGCAGACGTGCCGCGGTGGTCGCATCGAACAGGTCGGAGTTGTAGACCAGGCGGAATCCCAGCTCCTCCCCCACCTCCGCCGCGATCAGCGAAAGATCGAACTGCGAGCGCCGGAGGGCGAACGGCCGGGGCGTAGCCACCAGCCCGCCGAGATCCATCGGCGGCCCCGAAACCCCGAGCGCGAGCGCACCCAGCGCGGCGTTTTCCGAGGGCTCCCGGCGCGGCGTTCGCTGAAAAGCCAACAGCGCCTGGAAGATCGGCGCGCGGCTCGGGTCGCGGACCGGCCGCAGGCGCTCGACGAGGAGCGGAAACGGCAGCCCGGCATGCGCGAGCGCGCCTTTCACCGTGGCGCGGACCTGCGCCGACAGCTCGGCGAAGGTTTTCACCGACGCGAAATCGGCGGCGAGCACGACCGGGTTCACGAAGTAGCCGACGGTGCGGTCGAGACCCGGCTCCGCGCGCCCGGCGGTAGGCGAACCGACCAGGATTTCCCGCTGCCCCGCGTAGCGGTGGAGCAGCGTTTGAAACCCGGCGAGCAGGACGCCGAACAGGGTGAGGCCCTGGGCGCGCGCGAGCCGTCGAATCCCCGCCGCCGCCGCGGCATCGAGGCGATGCGTCAGCGAGCCGCCGACAAAGGTCTGGACCGCCGGCCGCGGCCGGTCGGTTGGCAAGTCGAGCGGCGGCAGCTCCCCCGCCAGGCGCTCCAGCCAATAGCGCCAGAGCCGCTCGCCCTCCGGCCCCGCGAGCCGCTCTTCCTGCCGCGCCGCGTAAGCGCGGAAGTCTTTTGGCGGCCGACCCAGGTCCGGCGCAACCGGCGCCCCCGCCGCCGCCGCGGCATAGAGGCTCCCCAGGTCGCGGGCGAGGATCGCGAGCGACGCGAAATCGGCGACGGCGTGATGAACGCTAAGCGCCAGCACCGCGTCCGTCGGTTCGCCGTCCTGCGTGCGGCGATTCCAGAACCCCACCCGGCAGAGCGGTCCGAGCGCGAGGTCGAACGGGCGGTGGGCCAGGTCCAGCAGCTCCGCCTCGAAAGCGCCGTCGAATTCGGCGACCTCGCGGACCGCGAGGTTGAGGTCCATCCGCTCGTGGACGCGCAGCACCGGCTCTCCGGCCGCCTCGGGAAACGCGGTGCGCAGGGCCGGATGGCGCGCGACCAGAGCGGCGAGCGCGCGGCCGAGCGCCGCCGGATCGACCGCTGTGCGAATGCGCACCGCCGCCGCGATGTGGTTCGCGCCGTTACCCGGCGACAGCCGCTCCAGAAACCAGAGCGCCCGTTGCCCCGCCGAAGGGCGGGAGTCGGCGGAAAGGTCGGTTTCCTCGCGGAGGGCCGGGACCGGCTCCACCGCAGGCATCTCGACCAGGGTTCGGCTCATCGCACGCGCCCGATGGTGAACCTCCTCCTTGGACCGCGCACCGGATCAGATCTCCAGAAGGTAGGTGAACTTGAGGATCAACTGGCGCTCGCGCGATTGGAGGTTGCCGAGGCTCGGGGCGATCCAGTTCTGGTTGTAGACCAAGTAGATGTCGGCGCCCGGGCGGTAGATCCAGTTGAAACGCAGATTGAGTGACATGAGGTCGGCCGAATCGTTGTATTGGAGGAAGGCATTGGCCGAGATCGTGGGGTTCAGCGACACGCTCAGCCGCTCGCGGAAGATGTTGGCGATGAACGCCCCGCCGCGCAGATCGACGTCGTCGCGCGTCCACCGCGTCTCGGAGCGCAGGAAGCGGCTGGGGCGCAGGCCGAACGTGAGCGCGCTCGACAGGCGCTTGCCGTCGTAGAACTGGCCCTGCATGACGGTGCCGCTCGCATAGACGTTGCGCCGCGTCGGCGAGGTGGCGTAGGTGATGCCGCAGTCGGCGAAGTCATGCTCGCCGCGCGGAATCACGATCCCCGAGCGGATCTCGAACGGCAGGACCAGCCGATCGCGGTTGATGTCGACGAAGAAGGTCGCTTGGTCTTCCTTGTCGGTCACGAAGCCGGCGAGATCGAAAGTCCCGGCGAGCGTCTCCAGAGAGTTGTCGAGGTCGGTGATCACCTCGGCCTGGGCGTTGAACGCCAGGTTCCTGAAGCCGGGGATCTTGGGCTTCGGCTTATAAGTCAGGGCGGGCGCATAGCGGCGGATGCCGTTCCTCAGCACGAAGCCGGCCTCCGGATTGAACTGCTCGCCGATCTCCATCGCTTCGAGCGACCAGATCCAAAACTGCCCGCTCCACACCGCGGAGGCGCCGCCGGAGCGATCGGAGACGCCGGGGTCGTGACTCTGGGCGTAGAACGCGTTCAGGTTGAGCTTCGGGCTCGGGTTCAAGTCGGCGTCGAAGCCGACGACTTGATTGTCGTCCTTGCCGTCGTGGTCGCGGCTGGTGAAGATCATCCCCACCGAGGAGCGCTCGCCGACGTTGCGTTTGACCCGCACCACTCCCCAGTTGTCGGCGCCGAGACCGCCCACGACGCCGCTTTGCGCCTGCGTGCGCGATTCGGTCGAAACGTCGAGCAGGCCGAGGCTCCATTCGCCGACGCGGCCGGTCAGCCGGGTCCCCCATTCGATCGGCACCGGCGTGCCGTTGGGAGTGATGCCGAGCCGGCGCGAAAAGAACAGCTTGAGCGGCGGTGTGCCGCCGAGCTGGCTCGGCGGTACAAACTCGAAGATGCCGGTGTTTTCGAGGAAGAACTCGCGTTTCTCTTTGAGGAAGAGCGAGAAGCGGGTGAGGTTGGTCTGCTGGTCGTCCGCCTCGGCCTCCGCGAAGTCCGTGTTGTAGGTGAGGTCGAGCGCCAGACCGCGGGTGATCCCCCATTTCAGGTCGACGCCGGCCTCCGCGTTGGTGTCGTTCACGCCGGTGGTCGAGAAGTCGGTCTGCGAGCCGACCACGTGCGGCTTGATGCGCAGGTTCAAGCCCTGCTCCAAACCGGCGAGGCCGGTCAGATGCCCGGCGCGCGACATGCGCAGAAGGCTCGCGTCGCGCCCCACCTGGGTCCAATACGACTGCTCGCCGGAGCGCGCCACCAAGCGGCGGACGTTGAACCCCCAGGTATCCAGCTTGGGATCGAAACGCAGGGTGGCGAAGGGGATCGCCATCTCCGAGGTCCACCCCTCGGGCGTGATCCGCGAAGCGGCGCTCCAGACGCCGTCCCAGTCGCTGTTGAGGGTTCGGCCCTCGTCGGAGGAGAGGGCGTCGAGCTGTGCGCCGTTCGGATTGACTTCGAGAAAATAGCCGTTCCGGTGGTCGTGGAAGGTGTCGAGCATCACGATCACCGAATCGTCGCGGAACAGCCGGCCGTCGTACTCCATCTCCTTGGCGACGATTTTCTCGGGGTGAGGATCGAAGCAGCGCAAGGCGATGTAGAGCGTGGTGGGCGTGTACGCAACCAACACCTCCGTGCGTTCCGAGGCCGGCTCGGTCGGCTTCTCGCGCTGGGTAAACGCGCCGCCCGCTTCCGCCTTGGACCACACCTCCTCGTCGAGTCGGCCGTCCACCAGAATCGGCTCGGCGATCGGCAGCGCCGCGAGGTTTCTCGGCGGGATCGAATGCTGCGCCGCGGCCGGCCGCGCTCCGACGATCGCCGCCGTCAGCGCCAGAATCGCCAGGGCCGCACGCCCCATGGGGCGCCACCGCGTTGTAGGATGCCGCATCGATCTACCCCAAGTCGTCGCAGGATTCCCGGAGGAGCGATGAACCAAACCATCCTCGTCGTCGGCGCGACCGGCAACTACGCCCAACCGGTCTGCCGGCAATTGAGCCAGGACGGGTTCAACGTTCGCGTCTTCACCCGAAAGCGGGAGAAGGCGACGCGAATTTTCGGGGATCGTTTCCCGATCTTTGAGGGCGACGTCGAAAAACCGGCCACGCTCTCGGCCGCGCTCGAAGGTTGTTGGGGCGTGCACGTCAGCCTGCGCGGCTGGTTCAAGCACCAGAGCCACGATCGGATCGAGCATCTGGGGACCGCCAATGTCGTGCGGGCGGCGAAGGCGGCCGGCGTCGAGCGGCTCGGTTACCTCTCCTGCCTGTTCGCGCGGCCCGGCTACTCCGACCTGCCGCACCTCAAGGCCAAGGTCGACGCCGAGGCGGCGATCCGCGCGGGCGGCATCCCGTTCGCCGTTTTCGCCCCCAGCTTCTTCATGGAGAACATGCACCACCTGAAGGGCGGCCCGCGCATTTTCGTCCCCGCTCTGCCGGAGCGCACGTTCCATTATCTCGCCGCCAACGACTACGTGCAGCAGGTGGCCCGCTTTTTCCGCCTTCCCGAGGCGCCCAACCGGCGCTTCGACCTGTACGGCCCCGACGCGCTCACCCAAGGAGACGCGACGCTCCAGTTCTGCGCCCGCGCCCGCCCCGGCACCCGCGTTCGTTTCGTTCCGATCTGGCTGTCCGACCTGTACCAACGCCTCATCGGGCACCAGAACCGCCAATACTCGATGAAGATCCTGCGCCTGTACCAACGCTCCGGCGAGCCGCCGGAGACGCGGGACGCGGTCGCCGACGGCTTGCTCGGACGTCCCGCCACGACCTACGGCAGCTGGTGCGCGGCCCAGGCTCCCGGGGTCTCGGTCTATCACGGCTGAGAGCTGGCGCATCGATCGGTTGCGCGGATCTCCGGCGCTCAATTCGACACCAGCATCAGAGCTTTCGCCCGCCCTTTGAGCCCGACCGCATCGCGGGCCAGGCCATCACGGCGCACCTGCCGGCTCTCCCCCACGGCCCGGCGCTCTTTCTGGTACGCCGTCCGCAGCAGGTTCGCCGCGTCGAGGTGCAGCGAGCGCTCTTCCAGGACCTGATAGGCGTCCTCGGTGTCGAACGAGGCGATGTCGAGCAGGTTCTTCGCCGCGTCGAACGGCCGGCCGACGGCGGCCTGGTCGAGCTCGGTCGACGATCGAATGTTTTCGAGCGAATTGAGAACGCGCAGTAGCGCCGCCACGGCCTCGACCTGGGTGGTCTCCAGATGGATGCCGATGTTGCCCGTGTCGCCGCCCTTCAAGCCCAATCCTGCGGGCGAATTGTTGAACGCCGCGCTGTTGTAGAAGTCGACCGCCTCCTCGATCGTCGCGACCGAGTTGTTGTGGAAGAACGGGCCGGTGTCGGCGGCCTCGACCACCACCGCGGAGTTGAAGCGACCGTTGCCGAAACCGCCGCGCGAGTTGCTCGTCCGTCCGAAGCCGCGGTCGACGGGCGTGCCGCCGGGCTGGATCAGGGTCGCGGGGAGATCGGGTAGGTCCTCGATGCCGACGTCGAAATTGCGATTTTCGTCGCCGATCGAGATGTTAGAGCCGCCGTTGAAGTGGCAGCGGTTGCACTTGCCGGCCGCCTTGGTCGCGCGCACGGTATCGCCGGTCAAGTAGATCTCCTGCCCGCGGGAGACCAGAGGCGAGGTGAAGCGCAGCGCCGGCAGGTCGAGATCCTCCTGCCGGCCCAGGGCGAGCTGAAACGCCGCCATGGCGTCGAGCTCATGATCGGTTGGAACGCGGAAATCCACATCCGGGCGGCGCGCGAGGTTGCGGGTGAAATGCTGGGTGATGGCGCCGAGCGCGAATTCGCGCAGCGAGCCGCTGCCGGGAGCGCCGTCGCCCCCCCAGCCCAGCCGCTCGACCGGCGGAATGGTCTCGAACGGCGAGTTCGGCTGCGGCAGCCGAGAATGCCGGAGCGCCAGGGTGTGGGGCACGCCGCGCAGCACGAACTTGCGGCCCAGGTCTTCGAACCCGTCGGGGTTTTCGAGCACCAGCCCGAGCTGGCGCAGCGAGTTTCCCTTCTCGAAGTTCTGGCCTAAGTCCGGGTTGTTCTCGAAGACGAACAGCGGATCGTTTGCCGGCAGGGCGGCGATGAACTTCGGATCGATCGTGAAGTTGTTCCGCGCCGGATGGCAGCTGGCGCAGGTCCGCCCGTTGCCGCTGAAGGTGGCCTCCTGAAACAGGGTGGCTCCCTCCGCGACCAGCGGATCGAGCGAATCGAACGGCGTGGCCCGGGCGACGCCGGGGCCGAACAGCGAAGCCGCTTCGGAAAGCCCCCGCAGCGGCAGCGGGCTCCATTCCGTGTTGCGCTCGGTGTACAGCCGCTGGAACAGGTCGGGCGCGCCGAACAGGACTCCCCCTTCTTCCGGCTTGCCGCCCGCGCGCACGACCACCGCGGAATCGGCCCGGAAACGCCGGAAGAACTCGCCGCCGAGCCGCGCGGAAAGCTGCGCCGAACCGCTCACCGAGGTGACCCTGCCGATCGGCTGCATCCGGTCGTCGGCGTCCGGCATCGCGCCGCCGCCGGGGTGGTTCTCGACCAGCCAGACGTCCCACGCGGTACCGGGCGGCAGCCCTTCCAGCCGTACCCGGGCGGTGCCTTCGACCAGGTTGAGACGCACGGTGCCGCCCGCTTCGGTCGCTTCGCGCGAAAATCCTTTCGCCCAGCCGAGAGCGAAGGAAACGTTCTTGTCCCCGCCGCCCAGTGCATGCGCCGCCGACCAGCTGCGGTACGAGGCGGTGAGCGCCGAAACGTTGGCCCCTGCTGCCGCCGCCGACCGCCCCGCGGGTTCCTTCACACCCGGTTCGAAGAGGACCCAAGGGAGGCCCAGCACCAAGGCTCCCGACAGCACGCCGACCCAGACCTTGAACCTCATTCGCATCGATTTGCCTCCTGCGGTGGTGCGAAAACCATAAAATCGGCCCCGCGCGGTGGACCGCGCCGGGTCGATTCTTCATCGCTTAGTTCAGGCCTCGCGGGGTCTCAGGCATACAGTGCCGTCAAGTGGCACGAGAAGGACAGCTTCGGACAGGATCCCTGCCCGGGTGCCGCGTCAGCTACCGAATTTCCAACCGACGACCACCGCGGCCTGGTAATCGGTAGCCTTGTAGGAGTAGTAGAAGCCCTCGATCCTGTCGGGTTCGATGACCTCTTTGCCGAAGTAGTGGCGCACCCGCACCTCCGGCCGAACGAAAAAGTGCCGGTTGAGGTCCCATACGTACGCCGCCCCGGCATGCGCGGTGAGGACGAAGGTGCGATCCGGGTCGGTGAAGGTACTGCCGAAGAAGGTCACGATCAAATTGGCATTGACCTGCGCCAGCCCCGGCCCACCGAACACCATGAAATGGCCGCCCTTGGGAAACCACTGCCCCGAGAAGTCGAGGTTGTAGAGGTCGAGCTTGAGCAGCAGGCTGTCGAAGTCGATCCCGGGAACCGTCGGATCTTCTTTGAACGGGACCGTGTCGGTCAGGTGGATCTTGCTGAAGGCCCACTCGAAACCGAACTCCGGGCGAACCCGATAACCGCCCCGAATCTCGAACGTCGCCGTGCTCTGCTGCTCCTTGTCCTCCGGCACGTACGTCCCGGCGGCGAGGCCAAAATGCCCCTGCGCCAAAGCCGGCGCCGCGACGCCACCCAGAAGAACCCCCGCTAGGAGCACACCGAAAGGAACAACCGAACGCATGAGGACCTCCCTGCCGTCGAAATCCCTGTTTGCCCAGACGTAGCTAATCCCCAACCATACCATCAGGAATTCACAGGGCTATCTGTCGCAAGCCTTCTCCGACCGTAAACCATTGATTCGATCGGTGGGCAGTCCGTCCGTTTCGGCGAAGAGGTGCACGAAGGGCCGATCGCAGAGCGTGTTCGACCGCTTGATCTCGCGGCTGAGGGGGAAGACATGGCGTACGCGCCTGGGCCTGAAATCTAACAGGATGGCAGGAAGCTGTAGGCAGGCAGGCGGGCTCGTGACGCGACTGTGCCTCGGCAGATTCGGAAAAACAACAAACTTTCTCTACTCGATCACCGATCAACCTGTTCGTTCAGCTCGCGCTGTTCCGGCGGCGCCTCGGCGTCGATTCTATGGAGGGCCTCAAGGTCTGCGTCGGTCACTGGTATTCCCCGCTTCTGACGCTCTTCCGCCGCTTCGGCCTCCAGATCTCCCGGTGCCACGATTCGCTCGGTCGAGGCGGCAGCAGTCTGGGAACGCAGCAGCGCGAGGAGACGCGACAGCCGACCCCGTACCTGTTCGACAGGCCCGAAGGCTCCAAGCTCGAACCCGACGAACAGATGGGAGGTCCGGCGCGGCTTGTCCCACGGAGGATCGAACAGGTGGGTGAGCTCGTGATCGAGCAGGTCGCCCGCCAAGACCGAGGTGACGACCTCGACCAGCAGGGCCAGGCACATCCCTTTGTGCCCGCCGAGCGGCTTGAGCGCGACCACCTGCGCGCTCCCGGCCTCCGCGGCGTCGCGTCCATCGGCGGTGACCGCCCATCCCGGCTCCAGAGGCAAGCCGGCCAGGCGGCGCTCGCGGATCTTCGAGAAGGCGATCTGGCTGGTCGCCATGTCGATGCAGAGGAGGTCGTCCTCGGCTTCGCCGCGCATCGCGAAAGAAAAAGGATTGGTGCCGAAAAATGGCACGATCCCCCCGTGCGGCGCCACCAGGGCGTCGCTGTTGGTGAATGCCAAACCGGCCAGGTTTCGGCGAGCCATTTCCACCGAATAGATCGCTGCCGAGCCGAAGTAGTTCGAGTTGTTGACCGCGACTGCGCCCAAGCCGTGCTCGCGGGCAAGCCGGACGACCTCGGCGGTAGCCGTCCGGCCGGCCACGATGCCGAGCGCCGCGCCGGCATCTAGAGTGCGTACGGTGCTCGCGGAGCCGTGCCAGACCATCTCGGGACGGGCCTTCGAGCGCCCGCCGTCCAGCTCCGCGAGCAGCGTCGGCGCCAGGCGGACACCGTGGGTGTCGGAGCCACGAAGCGAGGTTTCGACCAGGCCGTCCGCCACCCAGGCGGCATGCTCGTTCGACAACCCGCGGCGGAGAATCGCCCGCTCCACCAGGCGCAGCAATCGATCGGCCGCTATGCGTTTCACGGGTCCTGGCGTTCCCGGACGAAGCGGGCGAAGGCCCGGACGCCGCGGTCGACCTGCTCCGGCGTCACGTAGCTGAACGAGAGGCGGACCTGCCGCTCGCGGCCGGGAGCGAGCGCGAAGAAGCGCATCGGGCAACAGATCACGCCGTGGGTGCGGGCGCAGAAGTCCAGCTCCGCCTCGCCGAAGTCGAACGACAGGTCCAGGGTGAGGAAATAACCCCCGGCCGGGCGGTTCCAGGTGACCCCCGTCCCGGCGAGCTCGCGATCGAGCGCGGCCAGCATCGCATCGCGGTTCGCCCGGTAGTGAGGCAGCTTCCGGCCGACCAGGTCGCGCAGGCTGCCTCCTGCTTCGAGCAGCAGACCGCCGGCGACCGCCTGCATCAACGGCGGCGTGTTGACCGTGGTGAGGCTCTTGACCTTGGCCAGCTCGCCCGCGAGCGGCCGAAGGCTTCCGTCCGGACCGACCACCTGTTGATCGGCGACGAGATAACCGATGCGCAACCCTGGAAAGAGCGTCTTCGAAAAACTGCCGAGGTAGACCACGCCGGCAGCGGAATCAAGCGATTTGATCGTCGGCGCCGGAGCGGCGTCGTAGGCGAACATTCCGTAGGGATTGTCTTCGAACAGCAGCACGTCCTCTTCGCGCAACAGATCGAGAAGCTCGCGACGTACCGCCGTCGGCATCGAGGTTCCCATCGGGTTGTTAAAATCGGGGATGTCGTAGAGTGCCCGCGGCCGGCCCCCAGCCGCGCGGACCTTGGCGATCGCCGCCAGGACCGCCGCCAGTTCGAGGCCCTCGGGTCCTATCGCCACCGGCGCGACCTCGATCCCCAGGATCCGAGCCAGGCCGGTGATCCCAATGTAGGTCGGATCGCTCGCCAACAGCACGTCGCGCCCGGGTTCGAAAAGCGTGAGCAGGAGCAGAGCCATCGCCTCCTGGCAGCCGCAGGTGACGACGATCGATTCGGGTTCGGCCCGGATTCCCTCGTCGGCCGCGAGCTGCGCGGCAATCAACTCTTTGAGAATGCCGTTGGTGGCGCCGTACTGGCCGAGCTCGCGATAGACCGCGCGGGCATCGACCCCGCGCTGGTTTGCCCGCCACTCGACGAAACGCGGGATCGCGCCGAGGCTCCCCTCGACGTCGAACAACTCCTCGGCCGGACGGCCGGGCGCGAACGAGACGGCCTGCGGATAACGCTGGACCACCTCGTTGAGGAAGTTCATCACGTCGAGGAGAGGATCCTCGAACACGCCGCCCAGCCGCAGACCGGAAACGCTCGCTGCAATGGCCAAGATCCGGCGGTCTCTAGAAGGAGTCCTTCGCTTCCAGCTGGGAGAACAACTCCTGGACGCTCTGGTCGGAGAAGTCTCCTTTGCCACTGCGATCGATGAATTCGATCATCAGCCCCGAACCGGCATCGCGATGAGTGAAGATCTGCTGCAAACCCGGGCTGCGGATGATCGTCGTGTCGAATTCGAGCCCGGATTCTTTGAGGCCCGAGGCGATTTCTTCGATGTTTTCGACCGCGATCGCGATGTGCTGAACCCCGGGACCGTAATGCTCGATGAAACGAGACACCTGGGATTGCGGCGAGGTACCCTGGATCAAGACGAACGTGAGCGGCCCGGCCTTCATCACCGCCGAGACCATCGCGGTCGCGGTCCCTTCGGTCCGGCGCCGCTCGGCAAGCTCGAAGCCCAAAGTCTTGGTGAAGAACTCGATCGAAGCTTCAAGGTCGGGCACCGCGATCGCGACGTGATCGATGCCCGTGGCGTGCCGAACGAGAACGGAGGCGATACTTTCAGTCTGGGACCTGGATTCTTGAGTCAAAGGCGACCCTCCTCGCCTCTCAAGTGCGGAATCGGCAATGGAGCGAGACATCTGGCGCGAGCCCGAGCACCATGTCACGTATTGCCACCCGGCCAACACCAGTCTAGGTGTGAATGGCGGCGCCACGGCGGGCGAGGTTCCCTCCTGCCGCTTTCCGAGCAGAAATTTCCGAGATTTCGCCATGCCAGACCGGCTTCGCCCAGTTAGCCTATTTCCTTAGACCCCCATGAATGAACTAGACCGTTCAACTGCCCTTCTTGAGGGCAAGGAGTGAAATGTCGAGCGAGCCGATCCGGAGCGTTTTGATCGTGGGCGGAGGAACCAGCGGCTGGATGACGGCGTCGTATCTCGCCAAGGCGCTCAAAGGCACGGCGTCGATCACTTTGATCGAATCCGACAGAATCCATAAAATTGGCGTCGGAGAAGCCACGGTACCCAACCTGCAGCGGGTGTTCTTCGACTATCTCGATATTCCTGAGGAAGAGTGGATGCCGTTCGTGAACGGCTCGTTCAAACTGGGAATCAAATACATCGACTGGGCAGACAACCCGGTTCCAGGTGCTCCGGAGCATTTTTACCATTTCTTTGGCGGTATTCCGACCTGTGAGGGGATCCCGCTCCAGCAGTACTGGCTCCGCAAGGTGAAAGCGGGGTTCGATGTCCCGCTGCATTACGCGTGTTACGCCGATGGATGGCTGGCCGACGCCAAAAAGAGCCCGCGGAGCTTCGACGGCTCCCGGGAGATGTATTACGCCTGGCACTTCGACGCGCACCTCGTCGCGGAGTTCCTCAAGAAGTGGGCGATCGCCCGACAGGTCCGTCATGTCGTCGGGGACGTCGTCGACGTGAACCTCGATCCGGAGACCGGTTTCATCCGGTCGGTCAAGATGGCTTCGGGCGCCGTCTTGGGCGCCGACCTGTTCATCGACTGCAGCGGCTTCCGGTCCGTGCTGATGAATCAGGCCTTGAAGGAGCCGTTCCTCGATTCCTCTCCGCAGCTGCTCTGCGACCGCGCCGTGGCGTCGGCCATCCCCCATGACGACGACGCCCTCGGGGTCGAACCCTTCACTTCGTCGATCGCGATGAAACATGGCTGGACCTGGAAGATCCCGTTGCGTGGGCGCTTCGGCAGCGGCTACGTCTATTCCAGCCGCTTCGCCACAGAGGACCAGGCGACGGAAGAATTTCGCGCGCTCTGGGGGCTGCCCGAGACCCACCCGCTCAACCAGATCAAGTTCCGTTCCGGGCGCAACCAGCGTTCCTGGGTCAAGAACTGCGTGGGCATCGGACTGTCGTCGTGCTTCCTCGAACCGCTCGAATCGAGCGGCATCTATTTCATCTATGCCGCCATCTATCAGCTGGTGAAGCACTTCCCCGACCGCAGCTTCGATCCGCGCCTCGCCAACCACTTCAACGAGGCGATCGCTCAAATGTTCGACAACTCGCGGGATTTCGTCCAGTGCCACTACTTCCTCTCCCGGCGCGACGATACGGCGTTCTGGCGCGCGAACCAAAACGATTTGCAGAAATCCGACTCCATTTTGGAGACGATTGAAACCTACAAGGCGGGTCTGCCCGTAGGAACGGTCTTGGCCGGCGCCGGAATCGACCATTACTACAACGACTTCGACTACGAGTTTCGGAACTTCTGGCCCAACTCGAGCTACTACTGCATCCTGACCGGGATGGGGATTCTGCCGGAGCGAGTTCTCCCGCTGGTCGAGCACAACTCGCGAGCGATCGAGAACGCGGAGAAAATGTTCGGGGACATCAAGCGGCGAGCCGACCGGCTGATGGTTACCTTGCCCAGCACCGTCGATTATCTGAACCGCCTCCACTCCCCGGTGGCTGTCGGTTCCTGACCTGGGGAGACGTCTGACTTTGACCGAGCTCGCGAGGGATCTCCGACATTCTGCCCGGCTGTTGGTGAAGAACCCGATCTTCACCACGATTGCCGTCCTCTCGCTTGCGCTCGGCATCGGTGCGAATACGGCGGTTTTCACCCTGGCCAACACGCTCTTGCTCCGCCCCCTCCCGGTGCGGGATCCCGGTCGCCTGGTCCGTCTGTCCGCGACGGACAAAGAAGGGAACACGGGAGCCTTCGCCTATCCCGACTATGTCGATTACCGGAACCAGAACCATTCGTTTTCCGGGCTGCTCGCCCATTCCTCCGCGCGAGTGGGGGTAAATACGGGCCAAGGAGAACCGGAGATCGTCTTCGGCGAGGTGGTCTCGGAGAACTACTTCGACGTTCTCGGAGCGACGACGGCCTTCGGCCGTACCTTTCTCCCCGACGAGGGAAGGGCTCCTGGAAAGAGCCCGGTGGTGGTCTTGAGCGACAGCTTCTGGCGCAGGCGCCTGGCCGGCTCCCCCGGAGCGGTCGGCAGCAGCGTGCGGATCAACGGCAATCCGTTCACCGTCATTGGGATCGCTCCTGCCGGCTTCCAGGGGACTCTCGAAGGAGGCGTCCTCCCCTCTTCCTTCTGGATCCCCAGCATGATGTACGCCCAGGTCGGTACCTCAGACATCACCCTTCGCAACTCCGTGGGATTCGAGTTGGTAGGCAGGCTGAGGGCCGGCGTAACGGTCGAGACCGCCCAATCCGAAATGAGCGGGCTGGCGCGCAATTTGGAACAGGCCTACCCCGACGACACCGAATTCCATTTCAAGAAGCGTCTCGTCCAGCTCGTGGCGCTCAGATCGGTCCTGCCCTCGATGCACGGGATCGTCGTGGCGCTCATGTCGTTCCTCATGGGGGTGGTGGGACTGGTGCTCCTGACCGCCTGTACCAACCTGGCCAACATGCTGCTGGTTCGGATGTCGACGCGCGCCCGAGAGCTGGCCACCCGGCTCGCCCTGGGGGCGCGCCGAGGGGCCTTGATCCGCCAACTGCTGGTCGAGAGCCTCCTGCTCGCCGTGATGGGCGGGGTCTTGGGACTTTTTCTCGCCTATCTCACGGTGAGAGGCCTGACCCGGATTCACTTGCCGACGCCGGTCCCGATTCAGTTCGATCTCGCCATGGACTGGCGGGTGCTGGCGTTCTGCTCGTTCGTCTCGGTTCTCACCGTGGTGCTGTTCGGTCTCATCCCTGCGCTGCAAGCGACTCGACTGAGCCCGGCCACCGTGCTCAAGGAGAATACCGGCGGCGAGAGCCGGAGCGGCAACAAGCTGCGCAAGATCTTCGTCGTCGCACAGCTCTCGATCTCGATGCTGTTGCTCATCTTTTCCGGCTTGCTGCTGCGCAGCCTGACGGGCGTGAACCATATCGACCCGGGCTTTCAAGTCGACAACGGCCTCGCCGTGTCACTCGACCTCGGGGTCAAGAAATACCAGGAGGACGACGGTCTTCGGTTTTTCGACGGGCTCTACGAGCAGGTCCGCGCTCTGCCGGGCGTGCGCGGCGCGAGCCTCGCAGGCCGCATACCTCTCACCTCCGGTAACAGCACGATCGATGTCCAACTCGCTGGCAGTACCGACTGGTCGGAGATCGACACCAACCTGGTCGACGCCGAGTACTTCAAGACGATGGCCATTGCGATGCTCCAGGGTCGTGAATTTTCGGTCCGAGATGATCGGCAGGCTCCCCGCGCCGTGGTGGTCAGCAAGGCGATGGCGGAGCGACTCTGGCCCGGCGCCCAGGCATTGGGCCAACGCCTGTCGATCCGCGGCGACGAGGGCGCGGCCGAAGTGGTGGGAGTCGCCGCCGACGGCAACTACCGCACTCTAGAAGAGGCCCCAAGGCCGCACATCTATCGGGCGCTCCGGCAGGAGTACGACGGTGCGATGATCCTCCTGGTGCGCACCACGGCCGATCCGCAGCGGGTGATCCCGCAGATCCGGGAGGCGGTTCACCGCCTGGACCAGGACCTGCCTCTCTATGGCGTGACCACCCTGCGGGAGCACGTGGATGCCTCGGTGCTGCCGGCGCGCATGGCGGCGATCCTGCTTGGAATTCTCGGTCTCTTGACCCTCGGTCTCGCGGGGATCGGGATCTACGGGGTGATGGCCTACTCCGTGGGCCAACGCACGCACGAGATCGGCATCCGGGTGAGCGTTGGAGCCCAGCAGGGCGACATCTTGAAGATGCTGCTCGTCCAAGGGGGGCGATTGGTGTTGATCGGCATCGGCATCGGCATCGTCCTGGCGCTCGCCCTGACCCGATTCGCGTCGAGCCTTCTCTACGGCGTGAGCTCGACCGACCCGTTGACGTTTTTGGGGATCGCGGCACTGCTCGCGATCATCTCCCTGTTCGCGGTCTTCCTACCGGCCCGCAGAGCGATGCGGCTCGATCCACAAACCGCATTGCGCCGGCAGTAGCAGGCGGCATACACCGACCGCTCACGAGGAGCCGGGGACTTTGGCGGCCCTCGCCTTGAGCGTGCGGGCGAAGCCCTCCACCCGGGGGACTCGGATCGCGGAGTAGTGGTCTCCGGGAATACCGACGACTTCGAGCCGTTGCGCCAAACGCCCCCACCCGAGATCGGCTTTGCGCGGCCCGGCGCCGTCTTCGCAGCGAAAGAGCGTGACCGCCCCGCCGTATGAGGCCGGCCGGTACCGCTCCAGAGCGAGCCGGTTGGCCTTGAAGATCTCCAGGTGCTCCAAGACGTCCTCGACTTCAAACCCGGCGGGCAGAGCTCCCGCCCGACGCGCTTCCGCCAAGATCCGATGCAGCGCCTGATCTGGCGACAGAGCCAAAAGCTCCGCTGAGGCAAGATCCAGATCGCCGCCGAAAACCCCCATCAAATCGCGGCAGAACTCGAACCGGGCTCGCTGTTCGTCGCTCGGCCCCTCGCCCCTCCCGTCCACCTCGGTCGCCCCGGCCTTCCGGGCAACCGGTATTGCCGCATCCACCAGCGCCAGGAAGTCGACCGTCTGTCCTCGCTGCGCGAGTCGACAGGCCATCTCGTAGGCGACCACTCCTCCCATCGACCAGCCCCCGAGACGATAGGGGCCGCTCGGCCAGATCGCCGTGATCTGTTCCAGGTAGGTGGCGGCCAGGCTCTCGATCGAGGGCGGCTCGTCCGCGGTCGTCTGAGGCATCGTCTGAGGCATCGCCTGAAGCGCCTGAAAGGGCAGGTCCGATCCCAGATGCCGCGCCAATTCCAGATAGGAGAAGACCTGGCCCCCCACGGGATGGACGAAGATCAGCGGCGGCTCGGCCGGCGTTTCATCCCCAGGCCGAAAGCTTACCAAGGAGGAGGGGACCGGTCGCTCGGGCCGTCGGCGCAACCGTTCGGCGAGATGCTCGATCGTCGGGTGCTCGAAGAGTGTCGAGAGAGGCAGCTCGAGACCGAGCCGACGGCGAATCCGCGCCATCAGGCCCACGGCGAGCAGGGAATGCCCCCCCAGGTCGAAGAAGCTGTCGGTCACCCCGATCGGCCGGACGCCGAGCAGCTCTTCCCAGATCAGCACCAGCGCCAGCTCCAGGGGCTCCCGGGGCGGCCGAGCCGAGGCCTTGCGGCTCGGCGCGTCGCCGGGAACCGGCAGGCGCTGTCGATCCACCTTCCCGCTCGCGGTCAGCGGCAAAGTTTCCAGGACCACCCAGGCGGCAGGAACCATGTAGGCCGGCAGGCGCTCGCGCAAAGCCTGGCGCAGCAGGTCGTCCGAGGCCTCGCCGACCACATAGGCGATCAGCCGCCGGTCGCCGGGTTCGTCCACGCGCACCACCACGACCGCCTGGCGGACTCCGGGCAGCCCGACCAGCACCGATTCGACCTCTCCCAGCTCGACGCGGAAGCCGCGAATCTTCACCTGCCGATCCGCTCGGCCGGCGAAGACCAGCTCTCCCTCCGGCCGTAGGTACGCCAGGTCGCCGGTACGGTAGAGCCGGGCGCCGGGCTCCGACGAGAACGGATCGGGGAGAAAACGCTCGGCGGTGAGCGCCGGGCGCCTCAGGTAGCCGAGCGCAACCCCCGCGCCGCCGATCCACAGTTCGCCTCGCACGCCAATGGGCACAGGCTCCAGGAGGTCGTCCAGCACGTGGGTCCGAGCTCCGGTGACCGGCCGCCCGATCGGCACTGGTCCGGCTACCGAAAGATGGGTCAGCTCACTGGCGGAAGCGACCACCGTCGCCTCGGTGGGTCCATAGCTGTTGACCAGGCGCACCGAGGCGCCGGCGCGTCGACGCCAGACGGCGAGCGGATCGGCCAGGGCTTCCTCACCGCCGACGATCACCAAACGGAGCCCCGGCGGCACCTGCAGATCCTCGGCCTCCATGCCGGCGACCAGCTCATGCCAGAACGCCGTCGGCAGGTCGAGCACCGTGATGCCGAGCCGCTCGACCTCGCGGAGGAAGCGCGGGATCGAATCGATCATGTCGGCAGTCCGCAGCACCAGAGCGGCACCCGAGGTGAGCGTCATCCAGATCTCTTCGACACTGGTGTCGAAACCGATCGCGGCAAACTGAAGGACGCGATCGCGCGGGGAAAGCTGGTAGCCGGCCCGTGCGGCGCGGACGAACGCGGTGATCGCTCGCTGGGGCACGACGACGCCTTTGGGCTGGCCGCTCGAACCGGAGGTGTAAATGACATACGCCGCACCTTCCGGCTCGATTCGCGAGCCAGCCCCGTCGGCGTCGCCGAGGCTCGATTGCGCACTCCCGCCCCCTGGCTCGACCTCGGTGAGCCAGGCGGGCAGGAGCGCACCTGAGTCACTCAGGATCTGGTCGAGCCGTTCCTTCGGGTAGGTCGAATCGAGCGGCAGATAGGCCGCCCCCGACTGCAGCACGGAAACCATGGCGACGATCAGCTCCGGCTCGCGCTCCGCCGCAAGGGCTACAAGATCTCCGGGGCCGACCCTCTCGTCACCCAGGTGCCGCGCCTGAGTGCTCGCCCGCTCGATCAGCCGGGCATAGGTGAAGGACCGATCGCCGAATTCCAACGCGATCGCGTCGGGAGCTCTCTGCGCCTGCTCCAAAACATCTCGATAAAGGTCGCCGCCCTGTTGAGGAGCCCCGGTATCGTTCCATTCCCAGAGAATTTGGCCTCTCTCGGCCGCGCTCAAGAACGCCAATGAAAAGACCGGCGCATCGGCGGCGGCGACCGCCGCCCAGAGCAGGCGGTCCAGGTGCTCGATCAGGCGTTCGATCGTCGCGGGATCGAATAGATTGGTGACGTACTCGACGGTGCCGCCGAGGCTTCCGCCGCTCTCCCCGAGGCTGAGGGTGAGATCGAACTTCGCCGTCCGATCGACTCCGCCCATCGGCCGGAACCGCAGGCTCTCGACCTCAAGGCTCGCAGCCGGGGCGTTCTGCAGCGCGAACATCACCTGAAACAGCGGCGCCTGCGCGAGACTCCGCTCCGGCGCCAGCTCTTGAACCAGCTTCTCGAACGGCACGTCCTGGTGCAGGTGCGCGGCGAGCGACGTCTCGCGGACCCGACCGATCAGGTCGAGGAAGCTCGGCTCGCCCGAAAGATCGCCGCGCAACACCAGCGTGTTGACGAAGAACCCGATCAGACCCTCGGTCTCCAACCGGTTGCGCCCCGCCACGGGGGTGCCCACCGCAAAGTCGCGCCGGCCGCTGTAGCGCGCCAGGAGAACCTGGAAACCGGCCAGCAGAACCATGTACGGCGTCGCCCCCTCGCGTTGGCCCAACGCTTCGAGACGCCGGAACAGATCCGCCGAAAGGCGCACGGGGCGCGACGCGCCGCGAGAGCTCTGCACCGCCGGCCGGGGCCGGTCCGTGGGCAGCTCCAGGAGCGGCGGGAGACCCGCGAGCTGATGGCGCCAGTAAGAGATTTCGCCCGCCAGAGCGTCGCCGTCCAACCAGGCGCGTTGCCAGGCGGAGAAGTCCGCGTATTGCACCGGAAGCTCCGGCAAGGGCGACGGTCTGCCCTCGGCGAACGCCGCGTAGAGCGCCGCGATCTCTCGCACCAGAATTCCCATCGACCAGCCGTCGCTGGCGATGTGGTGCAGGTTGAGAGCGACCACGTGATCGCCCGCCGCCAGGCGCAGCACCGCCGCCCGCAAGAGGGGGCCGACGGAGAGATCGAACGGCCGGGAGGCCTCCTGACCGATCAGGGCCAAGGCCGCCGCTTCGCGCTCGGCTTCGGCCAGGCCCGAAAGGTCGAGCGCGGGGAGCGCGAAGGCCGCCGCCGGTTCGATCACCTGCGTCGGCGCTCCCTCCGAGGCGACGAAGACCGTGCGCAGGGTTTCGTGTCGGCGCACGATCTCGCTCAGGCAGAGCGCGAGCAGCCGGGGCTCCAAAGGACCTTCGATCCGCAAAGCCGCCGGAATGTTGTAGAGCGGAGTGCCGGGTTCGAGCCGGTCGAGGAACCAGAGGCGCTGCTGGGCGAACGACAGCGGCATCGAAGCTCCCCGCGGCAGGGGTACCAACGGCGGCGCAACCGCTCCAGGGCGGCTCCGCAACGCCGTCTCGACCCGCGCGGCGAGGCCCGACAACGTCGGCGACTCGAACAGGTCGCGCAGCGGCAGCTCGACGCCGAGAGCGCTGCGCAGGCGCGACATGACCTGTGTCGCGAGCAGCGAATGCCCCCCCAGCTCGAAGAAGTGATCGGCCGCACCCGGCCGTTCGAGACCGAGCAGCTCGGCCCAGATGCCGGCGAGAATCTCCTCGACCGGCGTCCGCGGTGCCTGGTACCCCTCCTCGGAGCGTTGCCGCTCCGGAGCGGGCAAGGCCTGGCGGTCCAGCTTGCCGTTGATCGTGAGAGGTAGCCGCGCCAGCGCCACGAAGGCGGCGGGCACCATGTATTCCGGCAACCGTGCGAGCAGGGCGGCCCGCAGGGTCTCCACCTTCGCCTCGCCGACGACATAAGCGACCAGCCGTCGGTCGCTTCGCCCGTCCTGGCGCGCCACGACGACCGCCTCGCGGACTCCGGGCAATCCGGCGAGCGTGGCCTCGATCTCTCCCAGCTCGATGCGGAATCCGCGGACCTTCACCTGAGAGTCGATCCGGCCCAGGTATTCGACGTCGCCGTCGGCGAGAAAGCGGCCGAGGTCTCCCGACCGGTAGAGACGCGCGCCAAAATCACCGCTCGCCGCATCCGGAACGAAACGTTGCGCGGTCAGGTCGGGACGGCCCAGATAGCCTCGGGCCAGTCCCGCGCCACCGATCACCAGCTCTCCGGCCACGCCGATCGGCACCTGCCGAAGATGACGATCCATCACCGCGAGCGACAGGTCGGGGATCGGCACGCCGATCACGCTACGCCGCTCTCGACAGGCGTCCGCCACCCGCAACGGCCGGAACGTGACGTGCACCGTCGTCTCGGTGATCCCGTACATGTTGACCAAAAGGGGGCGTTCGTCGCCATGGCGGGCGAACCAGGGCGCCAGGCTCGCCGGGTCGAGAGCTTCGCCGCCGAAGATCACCAGGCGCAGGTCGGTCGCCGCCCCGCCCCGCTCTGCGTCGGCCCTCGCGACCTGGGCGAAGGACGACGGGGTCTGGTTGAGCACGGTGACCCGCTCCCGGATCAGCAGATCCAGGAACGATTCGGGAGAGCGGCTCACTTCGAAGGGGACGATCACCAAGCGGCCGCCGTGGAGCAGCGCCCCCCAGATTTCCCAGACCGAGAAGTCGAACGAGGTGGAATGAAACAGCGTCCAGACGTCCCGCTCGCCGAAGCCGAACCAACCCTTGGTGGCGTCGAACAGCCGCCGGACGTTGCCGTGGCTCACCAGTGTGCCTTTGGGCCTGCCGGTCGAGCCAGAGGTGTAGATCACATACGCGAGGCTCGCACCGTCGGCCAGCGGTTCGAGGTCGTGGCCGGGCAGAGCGTCGAGAAGCTCGCTCTGCGCATCGAGCACGATCCGAAGTCCGGCCGCCGGCAGCGCGCCGACCGACGCCGCGTCACCGATGACGATCTCGACACCCGAATCTTCGATCATGTAGGCCAGCCGCTCTTTCGGATAGGACGGATCGAGGGGGACGTAGGCTCCTCCCGCCTTGAGGACCGCCAGAATGCCGATCACCTGCATCGGCGAGCGCTCCAGGCAGAGGCCGACTCGGCTCTCGTGGCCTACCCCTTGTCCGCGCAGCCAGTGGGCGAGCTGATTGGCGCGGCGATTCAAGTCGCCGTAGCTCAGTGAGGCATCGCCCGAGGTGAGAGCCGGAGCTTCCGCCGCGCGCAGCACCTGCGCCTCGAAACCGCGATGGAGCGCCTCCGCCTCGGAGTGCCTCTCGGTTGCCCAGCCCCACTCGGAAAGAAGCTGATGGCTCTCAGGCCGGTCGAGCCAAGGCAGCTCCAGGACGTTTCGGTCCGGCGTCGCCACGGCCGACGCAATTAGGCGGCCGAAATGTCCGGTCAGCCGGTCGATCGTCGCGGGATCGAACAGATCGCGGGCATACTCGATACCGCCGCTCAGCCCCCCGCTACCCTCGGTGAGACTCAAGGTCAGATCGAACTTCGCGGTGGTACCGGAGCTACCCATCGGGCGCAGACGCAGATCCCGGACCTCCAGGTTCGAAACCGGCGCGTTCTGCAGCGCGAACATCACCTGGAACAGCGGCGACTGCGCGAGGCTCCGCTCCGGCGACAGCTCCTG
Source organism: Acidobacteriota bacterium (assembly GCA_040005235.1). Lineage (GTDB taxonomy): Bacteria > Acidobacteriota > Thermoanaerobaculia > Multivoradales > UBA5704 > DASYKS01. Next base: position 22,154 of record JBDTZG010000070.1, read on the forward strand.
CACCAGCTTCTCAAACGGCACCTCCTGATGCAAATGCCCCGAGAGCGAGACATCTCGGATCCGGCTCATCAGCTCGCGATACGTCGGCTCGCCCGAGAGATCGCCGCGCAGCACCAGGGTGTTGACGAAGAAGCCGATCAGACCCTCGGTCTCCAATCGGTTGCGGCCCGCCACCGGACTCCCGACCGCCACGTCCTCCTGACCGCTGTAGCGCGCCAGGAGCACCTGGAAGCCGGCCAACAGCGCCATGAACAGCGTCGCCCCTTCGCGCCGCCCCAGCCCCGCCAAGCTCGACGCGACCTCTCCCGACAATCGTACCGGGCGCACGGCGCCACGATAGCTCCGGACCGAAGGCCGCGGCCGATCGGCCGGCAACTCCAAGAGCGGCGGCAAACCCGCAAGCTGCTCGCGCCAGTAGGAGATCTCCCCTTTCAGCACCTCGCCGATCAGCCAGGAGCGCTGCCACACGGCGTAATCCGCATACTGAATGGGCAGCTCCGGCAAAAGTGAAAGCTGCTCTCCGGGGCCTGCGGCAAAAGCCGCATACAGAGCCGCGACTTCGCGCACCAGGATGCCCATCGACCAGCCGTCGCTCGCGATGTGGTGAATCGTCAACGCGACGACGTGGTCGTGAGGCGCCAGCCGCAGCAGCAGAGCCCGCAAGAGAGGACCGCGGGAGAGATCGAACGGGCGGCCGGCCTCGACCCCGCAAAGAGCGAGGGCCGCCGCCTCGCACTCGGCCTCCGGCAGGCTCGACAGATCCTGTTCGGTCAACGCGAACGGTTGCGCCGGATGAATCACCTGGATCGGCGCACCTTCGGTCGCCGAGAACACGGTCCGCAGCGTCTCGTGGCGGCGCACGATCTCGTCAAGAGAAAGCGCCAGCAACCGGCGATCCAGCGGGCCTTCGATGCGCAGCGCCGCCGGAATGTTGTAGAGAGGACTGCCCGGTTCGAGCTGATCGATGAACCAGAGCCGCTGTTGGGCGAACGACAGCGGCAGCGCGCGTTCCCTTCCGTCTCGCGGAACGGCAACCAGCGGCGGTACAACCGAGCAGTAACCCATCCGCTGCGCCGTCTCGACCCGCGCGGCGAGACCCGACAGGGTCGGAGATTCGAACAGGTCGCGCAGCGGCAGGTCGAAGCCGAAAGCGCTCCGTACGCGCGACATCACCTGGGTGGCGAGCAGCGAGTGCCCCCCCAGCTCGAAAAAGTGGTCGTTCGCACCCACCCGGTCGAGACCGAGCAGATCGGACCAGATGCCGGCGAGGATCTCTTCGACCGGCGTCCGCGGCGCCTGATAGAGATCCTCGGGCCGCCGCCACTCCGGAGCCGTCAGCGCCTGGCGATCCAGCTTGCCGCTGGAGGTCAGCGGCAGCGCCGGCAACGATACGAAGGCGGCCGGAATCATGTGGTCCGGCAGACGCTCCCGCAGAGCCTCGCGCAAGGCGGCGGCCGTGGCGTCACCCACCACATAACCGATCAACCGCGGATCGCCCGCCGGGGCCGCGCGCGCCACCACCACCGCCTCGCGGACTCCCGGCTGTGCCGAGAGCGCCGCCTCCACCTCCCCCAGCTCGATCCGGAAGCCGCGGATCTTCACTTGATGATCGATCCGCCCCAGGAAGTCGAGCGTGCCGTCGGGCAGCCACCGCGCGAGATCCCCCGTCCGATAGAGCCTGCCGCCGAAGTCTCCGCCGAGCGGATCGGGGACGAACCGGCTCGCCGTGAGGTGCGGGCGGCGCAGATAGCCGCGCGTGACCCCGCTGCCACCGATCAGCAGCTCACCGGCGACGCCGATCGGCAGCGGCCGCAGCTCAGCGTCCGCCACGTAGAGCCGGCTGTTGGCGATCGGCCGGCCGATCGAGACCCGATGCGGGTCCTGGCCCGGCGCACAGACCCAGCGCGTGGTGTCGATCGAGATTTCGGTCGGCCCGTACTGATTGTCCAGCGGGACCGAGAATCGGGCCAGCGCCCGATCGCGCACCTCGGGGGTTAGCGCCTCGCCTCCGGCGAAGACCTGCCGCAGCGAACCGGCCACCGATTCGCCCCCCTCCTCCTCCGCCAGGAACGCCGCCAGCAACGACGGCACGAAGTGGACGACACTGACGCGATGCTCGCGCAGCACGCGCGCCAGGTACCGCCCATCCCCTTGCCGGCCGGGCTCGGCCAGCACCAGACGCGCGCCGACCCTCAAGGGTGCAAAGCACTCCCACACCGAGAAATCGAAGCCGAACGACGCTTTCTGGAGCACCGCGTCGCGCTCGTCGAGCCGATAGACCGCCTGCGCCCAGCGCAAGCGATTGCAGACTCCGCGATGCGCCACCATCACCCCCTTCGGCCGGCCGGTCGAACCAGAGGTGTAGATGACGTAGGCCAGTTGGTCCGGCGTCATCGCCCCCGGCAGGCGGTCGAAGGTCTCGCGGTCCGAATCCCAACGCGCGTCCAGAGGCACGATGAGACGGCCCTGCGTCGGCACCCGCCCGAGCAGGGAGTCCTGGACCAGCAGAATCCGGGCGCCCGAATCGTCGAGCATGAAGTCCAGGCGCTCGCGCGGGTAGGTCGGATCGAGCGGCAGGTAGGCGCCGCCCGCCTCCAGAATGGCGAGCATGCCGACCACCATCGCAGGCGAGCGCTCGACGCAGAGACCCACGATGACCTCCGGGCCGACGCCCAAGTGCCGCAGGTACGACGCCAGTTCCCGAGCGCTGCCGGCCAGGCGGCGATAGCTCCAACGCTCCTCCCCCAGCTCGATCGCCACGGCGAAAGGAGTGCGCGCCGCCTGGGCGAAGACCCCCTCGTGGAGGAGACCCTCGGCGAACCCTTCGACCCGCGTGTCGTTCCACTCCCCGAGGACTTGGGCCAGCTCGGCAGCGCTCAAGACCGGCAGCGAGAAGACGGGAGAGTCCGGCGCCGCAACCGCCGCCGCGAGCAGCCGCTCGAAATGCCCGAACCAGCGTTCGAGGGTCGCGGGGTCGAACAGATCGGTCGCGTACTCGATCGTGCCGCCATAGCCCCCCTGCCCGTCCTCTCCCAGACTCAGGGTGAGATCGAACTTTGCCGTGGTTCCCGCACGCCCGACCGACCGCAGCCGAAGATCGCGGATCGAAAGGTTTGCAACCGGCGCGTTCTGCAGTACGAACATCACCTGGAACAGCGGCGACTGCGCAAGGCTCCGCTCCGGCGACAGCTCCTGCACCAGCTTCTCGAATGGCAAGTCCTGGTGCAGATGCGCGGCGAGCGAGGTCTCGCGGACCCGGCTCACCAGTTGGTGATACGTCGGCTCGCCCGAAAGGTCTCCGCGCAACACCAGGGTGTTGACGAAGAAGCCGATCAGACCCTCGGTCTCCAACCGGTTGCGCCCCGCCACCGGGCTCCCGACTGCCACGTCCTCCTGGCCGCTGTAGCGCGCCAACAGCGCCTGGAAACCAGCCAGTAGCAGCATGTATGGCGTCGCCCCCTCGCGCCGTCCGATCCCAGCCAGGCTCGAGGCGAGATCCGCCGACAGCCGCACCGGGCGCGCTGCGCCGCGGTAGCTCTGCACCGGCGGCCGCGGCCGATCGGTCGGCAGCTCCAAGAGCGGCGGCAAACCCGCGAGCTGCTTTCGCCAGTACGAGATCTCCTCCTCCAGCACCTCGCCCACCAGCCAGGAGCGCTGCCACCCGGCGTAATCGGCATACCGGATCGGCAGCTCCGGCAAAAGTGAACGCTGCTTTCCGGAGCCGGCGGCAAAGGCCCCATAGAGCGCCGTCACCTCGCGCACCAGGATGCCCATCGACCAGCCATCGCTCGCGATATGGTGCACGGTCAGCGCGACTAAGTGGTCGAGAGGCGCGAGCCGTAACAGCAGAGACCGCAACAGAGGATCGCGCGAGAGGTCGAACGGCCGGCCGGCCTCGACCCCGCAAAGGGCGAGGGCCTCCGCCTCTCGCTCGACCTCCGGCAGTCCCGCAAGATCGAGCACCGGCAACGAAAACGGCTGCACCGATCGAATTCTCTGCACCGGCGGACCTTCGGCCGCCGAGAACACGGTCCGCAGCGTCTCGTGGCGGCACACGATCTCGCCCAACGCAAGCGCCAGCAGCCGGGGCTCCAGGGGACCTTCGACCCGCAGCGCCGCCGCGATGTTATAGAGCGCGCTGCCCGGTTCGAGCTGATCGAGGAACCAGAGCCGCTGCTGGGCGAACGACAGCGGCAGCGCGCATTCCCTTCCGTCTCGCGGCACGGCGACCAGCGGCGGTACAACCGATTCGTGATCCGCCCACTGCGCCGTCTCGACCCGCGCGGCGAAGCCCGACAAGGTCGGCGACTCGAACAGGTCGCGCAGTGGCAGCTCGACCCCGAGAGCGCTCCGTACGCGCGACATCACTTGGGTGGCGAGCAGCGAATGCCCCCCCAGCTCGAAAAAGTGGTCGTTGCCGCCCACCCGGCCGAGACCGAGCAGATCGGACCAGATGCCGGCGAGGATCTCCTCGACCGGCGTCTTCGGCGCCCGATAGAGATCCTCGGGCCGCCGCCATTCCGG
>JBDTZG010000006.1:0-154629 GCA_040005235.1 Acidobacteriota bacterium
ATCACGACCCGATCGACCGGATGACCTTCATGGACTGGCTCGGATCGGACCTCGACACGACCTACCGCTACGACGAGGCTTCGGGTTTGTTCCCCAAAAGGCGCCTGACCTCCATCTCGCGCCCCGGCTCGACTATCGCCTACCAATACGACCACTTCGGCCGGGTCACGCAAGACGGCGCGCTCGCGCTGACCTACGACGCGAACGGCAACCGGCGGACGATCAACTACTCGCCGACCATCGGGCTCTGCTACGACTACGACGCTCTGGATCGGCCGATCGCTCTGCGATACACCGCAAGCGGCGCCGACCCGTGTACGGGCTCGACCCTCGTGAGTTCCGCGAGCTATTTGCCCTCCGGGCCGCTCACCAGCTTGGCACTCGGCAACGGTCTGACGGAGACGCGACTCTTTGACGCCCGCTACTACCCCGACCGAATTCAGGTACCGAGCCGGCTCGACTGGGATTACACTGTCGATGCTGTGGGCAACCCAACCGGCATCGTGAATACCCAGCCACCGCCGCTTCCGGTCGAGAATCGGGCGTTCGGCTACCAAGGCTATCAGTACTTCCTCACCTCGGCGACTGGTCCTTGGGCGGGACTCTCCTGGACCTACGACAAGATCGGCAACCGCCTGTCCGAATCCCAGGCTGGCGAGATGCCGCCCTTCTCCTACAGCTACCTTCAAAACGGCACGGGGGGCAATACACCAAAATTGACGCAAATCCAGCCCCGTCCCCATGGAAACGGAACGGGCTCGATCACTCAAACGTACGATTCGGCCGGCAATCAGATCACCAGCCAATCCGCGGGCCAGGAAGGCTCGGGGCGCACTTCGACCCTCACCTATAGCGCGGAGAGCAAGCTCTCCGGCCTGTTCGAGTCCTCGGGTGTGGCTTCGACCGCGCTGCTCTACGACGGCCGCGGTTTCCTGCGCGACGCGCTGCTCACCTTTGGCGCGTCGGGTAACTTCGAGCACACGGAGCCGACCTACAGTTCCGCCGGCCTCCTCTTCAGTCGCCGCTGGCGCAGCCAGAGCACGTTCGGAACCCCGCAAGACGACGGCTCAATCGGCATGATCTCGAACGACCAGGCCGCCTACGTCTTCTACTTCGCAGGGCGCCCAGTGGTTCAGTTCACAACAGGAGCGAGCGGACCGGGGAACGGGTTAGTCTACCTGACCGCGGATCATCTGGGGACGCCGGTCCTGGCGACCGATTCTTCGGGCGCGACGATCTGGTCGGGTGGCTTTACTCCTTTCGGCGCGCCGTATCAGCTAACGCCGCCGACGCTGTTTCTGCGGCTTCCGGGGCAGTGGACGGATGCGACTTGGGACGGATTGGGGGGCGGGGGGCTGTACTACAACGTGCATCGGTGGTACGGGGCGGGGGTGGGGCGGTATGAGAAGCCGGATCCGCTGCTGTCCTCTGGTTTCCAGGGTAAGCCTTTTGTATACGCGGACGCGCGGCCCATCGTCTTGTCCGATCCGTTCGGGTTGTGCTCTTGCTTCTCCGACTGTCCGAGTGGGCACTGGGACTATTTGGGCCTCAGCGTTGATGGAGGATTCATTGGGGGGATTTCCACGGGCGCAGGGGCCTATCGATGCCGGGGGAACGGCCGCACGTTGGGCGTACGTTTCGTGTGCGCAATTGCGGGAGTATTTGCGATGATTGGTGGAGGGGTGGACTTTAGCGTTCCCGGCGCGGCGCCGTCATCCTGCGGCTGCAATGAAAGCGAACTCTTGGGCCTCCAAGAGTACTGGGGTGGCTCGGCGCCTGGCGGATTTGTCGGTCCAGGAGTCAATGTCGGCTCCTGTGGAACGAAAAGCTTCAGCACAAGTACGCCGAATGTAGGATTATCCGCTGGAGCCGGCTTGTTCTGGATGCGCTGCAGATACTCGAGGTTATAATGTCCTTGAGAAGAAGACTCTTGCTCGTGCGGCAAATTTGTACCGGGGCACTCGTTTTTTCCATCTTGAGTGTGCTCGCGGGGATGGCCGCCTTTCTGATCGCCGGAATACAAGTCGGCGTTGTCTTCGCATTTATAGCCCTATGCTCGTTCCTGGTGCTGGGGTTGGTCCTTACCATCTCAGCGCACAAGGTGCGTCGCTGGAGAAATCTCTCTCCGGAGGAGTGGTTGAAATTGCAAACCTCTTCTGCCTGGGGAGGGACGCTGGGTGCCTATCTTAACATGCTCTCATGGACAGAACTTGGAGAGGACTCAGTCTAGTTTTTATTTGTTGTTCAACCAAATTGGTCGATTCCAGCGCCTTAGACTACCCTCTCGGTACTGCCTTCTTCCGGATATGCAGACGAGCCGAGTTCTGTCCAACGGCCTTCGATGCCCACTATTAACTTCCACCAGTGTTCCCTGACCTCGGCCACCGGCCGGTGGGCCTCGGCTGGAGCTACAACAAGATCGGCAGCCGCCTTTCTGAAACCCAAGACGGCGAAGATCCCTACGCGGGGATAGGGCGCCTCGGGCCGGTCTACGTCGGACCGATTCCTGATCACCAGCAGTGGGATAACCTATTCGATGAAACACCGTGGTGTTCGCCGTGAGGGCATTGAAAGTGCTGGCGATTTCGATGAGGGTGCTCGCGATCTCGCTGGCAGTGGTGGTCGACGCGCTCTTGCTGGTCTTTGCGATCTTCTTCATAGCTGGCTCGGGATCCATTGGCGCTTTGTTCGTCACGATCGCATGTGGTGCTCTTGTAGTTCTAAACCTGCGCCTCTTCTTTCCTTGGCCACTGCATTGGTCACAGGTTGCCGGGGCCCGGCCAGCGGCCGAGGTTATGTCGGTGATTGCTGTGATCGTTGGTTCAACAGGGATAGGCATCTCCGCTGCCGGCTGGTCTGCGGCCATTGAATGGCGCAACCAATTGGTCTTGGTCCTAGTGGCGGGCATTGTGAACCTTCTCGCCTCACGTCTTCTGGCCGCTGAGCACAGCAAGACAAAATTGGATTGACGGAATATTCCTTCTGGCTGACCTGAAAGTGGTGTGGTGGCTCGGAGCCCTCCTGGGTGTCGTCCTTGCCAGCGTCTATCTAGCCATGAACTGGCGATCGCGAGCTGGAGGTCTAGCGCCTTTGGACAGCACAACTCCAGCAACTCCGAGTGAAATCTGGATGCTGAGGGCTATCGCAGTGGTGTTGAGTCTAGTCTGTACTTTAATTTCAATTCTTCTGTGCGGTTGAGGGTAAATCCAGGTTCAACTTCGGCGGCGTCGACGCTCTACTGTGCCTTAGCTCTAGGCATGGTTGCGTCCCTTTTAGCGGCGCTCCGAACTATTCCCTGGAAAACGCACTTTACAACCAGCGGGCATGGCTGACGGGAATTTTAGGGTCGGTTTCTTTTGGGATCTACGCCGCCTACTTATTGCGGAGAACTTTGCGAAGATAGGAGCGAGCCGCCGAAGACGCCGGATCACCGGCGTCTCTCCGCGCAGAATCAAAGGCGGCGTGATGACGAAGTGTCCGCGGAATCGGGGGAGGTGCGCAACCTCCCGACAAAATCGCCAACGTGCCGCGATCTTCCGGCGGGGAAGAGAAGCACTCCGAGGTGATCTATGAGTTCTGGTCCTCCGACTAAAAATCCGACGAAGAAGAAGTCGAAGAAAGAGAAGCTCGCCTCGATCGCCGAGTGGGACGCGATCATCGGCCGCTATCCGCCGGGCAATCGCGCCTCGCTGGTCCAGCAGGTTGTGTTGATGCTCGCGAGCAACGCGTTCATCGTCTACCAGCTCGTGACCCACAGGATGCAGCCATTGCATCTGGTTCTGCTGGTGGCAATCGAGGCCGTGCTGCTTTCCGTGGTGGCCTTCGTCCAATCGCGGACCGTGCCGCCGGAGGCGCAAACCCTCTCCGGCCAGACGGCCAGGCAACGGGTCGGCGCGCTGGCCTTCGGCCTGTTCTGGCTCGCCATGGTCTACAGCCTGGTGTTCGCCGGGTTCCTCCGCGCCGAAGGGGCGCTCTGGGGGCTGGTGCGGCAGCCCCTCGAAACGATTCGCCAAGGGGGATTGCTCTGGCCGCTCACGATCACCCTGATCGCCGCGTTCCGTGACTCGATCCAGGATGCGAGCTACTTCCGCGACCATAGGGGGAAATTCCTGAGCACCCCTGGCCTCAACGCCGTGGCGCGCTGGTTGACCCTTTTCCTGGGCGGCATTCCGTTCCTCATTCCGCTCGCCGCCGTGGGGTGGGTGATCTCGAAAATCATCGAGCGTCTGAACCGGCGGATGATGAAAGGCACGGTCCCGACCGACGTCCGGTGGGCACTTCTCGTGATTCCGCTCCTCTTCCTGGGAATGTTCAGTGTGATGGGGAGCCTGATCTCCGCCGGCCTCTCCGGTTGGGCGATCTGCTACTGCGCCGCCAAATTCGTGAGCGAGCTGTTGATTCTCTGCATGCCCGTGATCGCCACGAAGGCCAAAGCGGAGGAGACCGCGGCGCTGTGACTCGCGCCGATCCGATTCTCACCCATGGAGCGCCTTGGAGGGTGCCTTACCCCCGCGCCGCCCGCGCAATTCCCAGCAGCTCTTCGCCGATCACCCCTTGGCGCCAGCCGAGCAGTTCTTTCGGCAGGTGCGGCGGCTCGGTGGTTTCGATCGAGCGGGAGAGCGCGGTGAGGGGCCGGCGCGAGGCGAGGACTTCGGGGGGGATGCCGATTTCGGCCGCGCGCTGCCGGACGTGTTGGCGGAGCTTTTCTTCGAGCGCGTCAACCGCAGGGGCGGGTTTTCTGCGATCGACCAGCGGCGGAAGGGCCGATTCGGGAAGGGCGGCTACTTCGCGGAGGATCGCGAGCCAGCGTTCGCCGTCGCGGACGATCAGCCCCGGGGTGGCGCCGGGGATTTTTCCCAGGTCGGAGGGCGCTTTCGGCAGGCGCTTGGCCAGCTCCAGCAGCAACTCTTCCTTGAGCACCATGTTGCGCGGCAGGTCGCGGCGCCGCGCCTCGCGCTCGCGCCAGGCGGCGAGGGCATGGACCGCGGCGAGACCGCGCCGCTCGAAGCGGCCGGCTCCCTTGATCCGCTTGTACGCCTCTTCCGGATCCTCGTCGAACGTCGCTTCGAGCAGCGCCGCTGAGTCTTCGAGCGCCCATTCCCACCGCCCTTGCGCTTCAAGCTCGGCGCGCAGATTCTGGTAGAGCGGCAGCAGGTAGACCACGTCGGCCGCGGCGTAGGTGAGCTGCGCTTCGGTGAGGGGGCGTGCCATCCAGTCGGTGCGGGTCTCGCCCTTGGCCAGCTCGACGCCCAGCCGCTCGGCGACCAGCCGGCCGAACCCCATGCCGGCGCCGACGCCCGCCACGGCCGCCGCCTCCTGGGTGTCGAGGATCGGCTGCGGGAAGCGCCCGAACGCACGGAAGAAGATCTCGAGGTCCTGGCTTGCGGAGTGGATCACTTTGAGCGTCCCGGGCGCGTCGAGCATCTCGGCGAGCGGAGCCAGGTCGCCCACCGCCAGCGGGTCGATCAGGGTGGCCAGCTCGCCGTCGCCCACCTGGATCAGGCCGAGGCGGGGGAAAAACGTGCGCTCCCGCACGAACTCGGTGTCGATCGCGAGCACCGGGGCGCCCCGCCATCGGTGGATGGCACGACGAAGATCGGCGGGCCGGGCGACCAGCTCGAAGGTCTCGGTGGAAACGATCACGGTGGGCGGATTGTAGCGCGCTCGTTCCAATCCACCGCGCCGGATTCCGATCCGGCGGGGACGGGCCGTCCTCTGGCAGGGACGAAGCGCCCGAGCTCGGGGTGTCGATCCGCTCCGTTCCGCGACGAACGGCCGTGTTTCGATTCATTTCCCTGAATTGCAAACGCCGCCGCGGCAGGCGAAAAACCCCTTTCCCGCAGTAGAAATCACTGGATCGAAAGGGTTTCCGCTAGCTGGCCGTCCTTGGCACCCGCTTTGCGGAGAGAGCGGTCATGGATCGCCATGAGATAGCGCACGGAACGGGCTTGCCCCCCGCGTCCGGCGTCATCTCTGCAGCGTCCGCAGTGTGCCCGCGGTCCCGTACCGCGGGCATCTCGTCCCTTTTCGGCCGCCGCCCGCCCCACGGTGGGCGGTGGTCCTCTTTCTCCCTCCCACCTCGCGCCTATGATGACCGAGCCTAAGAGTCCCAGGAGGAACGAATCATGCCCTTGACCGCTTTGATCGCCGACGACGAGCCCCTGGCCCGACAGCGCCTCGCGGATCTCCTTAACGCCGAGGAAGACGTCGTGCTGATCGGCCAATGTTGCGACGGCGCCGAGGCCGTGGTGGCCTTGCGCGAGCTGGAGCCCGACGTAGTGTTCCTGGACGTGCGGATGCCCGAGCTCGACGGCTTCGGCGTGATCGAAGAGATCAGCCCGGACCGCATGCCGGCGGTCGTCTTCGTCACCGCCTACGACGAGCACGCCCTGCGCGCCTTCGAGGTCCATGCGATCGACTACCTGTTGAAGCCCTACGACCGCGAACGTTTTCGCGCCGCGCTCGCCCGGGTGAGGGCGCAGGTGGAGCACCGCACGGTGGATGAGCTGCGCCGCCAGCTCGCGGCCCTTCTGGTAACCACCCAGACCGACCGCAAGCGGCCGGAGCGCCTGGTGGTGAAGACCGCCGGCCGGGTTCAGTTCCTGAAAGTGGACGATCTCGACTGGATCGACGCCGCCGGCAACTACGTGCGATTGAATGCTCACGGCAAAAGCCATCTGCTGCGCGAAACCATGGCCGGCATCGAAGATCGCCTCGATCCGGGCCGCTTCGTGCGCATTCACCGCTCCGCGATCGTCAACCTCGATCGAGTCAAAGAGCTGGTCCCCGGCGTCCACGGCGATTACGAGGTGGTCCTCCAGACGGGCGCCCGCCTGCCGCTCTCCCGCAGCTGCCGCGAGCGGTTGGAAGTGGCGCTCGGCGCGACGTTGTAAGGAACTGAACAGAAATAGTTGGTGGCGTAGGGGGGCAGCTTGCCTGCCCCTGGGCGGAGGCAAGCTCCGCCTCTACTCGTAGAGCCTGAGGGAAGCCCGAAAATACTCCTAAAAGTGCGCTCTCCCCCTCGGGGGAGCGCTCTCTATAGACTGCTGGGACGAAAACCCGTGCGAGGGGACGAAACGACGGCGCCTGGGGACCTAGGGCCGCGGTTCGTTTCGAGGGCGCGGGTATCATCCGAAGGGCGGCGTTTCAATGCTCAATTTTCCCCTTTGTCGCACGGCGTGGGCCACGCTCTTGGTCGTCGGATGCACCGCGACGGCCGCCGGAGCCCAGCAGGCCGGAAGTCTCGACGGTTTCGTTCTGACCGCCGAAGGGGATCCTTTGTCCGGAGTGATCGTGACCCTCTCCGGCAGGTCCGCGAACTATCGGCAAGTGAGCGACGGGCGGGGCGCCATCGGCATCCTCGGGATGGAACCGGGCAATTACTCGCTACGAGCGGTTCATGACGGCTACCAACCGGCGAACTACCCGACGGTCGAGATCCTGGTCGGCCGCACCACCTCGCTCCAGATCAAGATGAGCGCGGTCCCGGGCGAAACGCTCGTGGTTACCTCGGAGCCGCCGCTGCTCGCGTCCCGGCCGGAGGCCCAAGGCATTCGCCTCGGCTCCTTCGAGCTCGACTCGATCCCGACCACCCGCGACCCGTGGGCGGTGGTCGCACAGGCGCCCGGCGTGATCCTCGACACGGTGAACGCCGGCGGCAACAAGACCAACCTGCAGCCGACTTTCGTCGGCGGCGGAGCCAGCCGGGCGCAGAACAATTTCGTGCTCGACGGGGTTCAGGTGACCGACATGGCGGCGGCGGGCACCTCGCCGCTCGCTTACGACTTCGACCAGATCGAAGAGGCGCGGGTGACGCTCGGCGGCCCGGACGCCGCGGCGCCGAGCTCCGGCGTGCTGGTCGATCTGGTGACCAAGCGCGGCACCAGCGTCTGGCGCGGCTCGGCGCGCGATTTCACCACCAACGAGAAATGGCAATCGGCGCCGCGCCAGACTTCGATCCTGCGGCCGACCGAGCCGGGGCCGCTCGATCCGCGCGACGTGCCGCCGCACCGCGGCAGCCCGGGCGGCCAGCGGTTCGATTCGTTCTCGGTCTCCTCCCCGGGGGGCAAGCCGGCAGGGCGGCCCGAACCGCCCGCCCCGCGCGCCGACGCTTCGCCGCGCTTTCTGGGGGCCGCGGCCGCAGCCACATCGCCTCAGGGGGAATCGCTCGAAGTCGGACGCATCAAAGGGATCGACGATTACGGCCTCGAAGGGGGCGGGCCGCTGATCTCGGAGCGCCTGTTCGGTTGGTTTTCCTATGGCGCGACCAACGCCCGACAGATCGCCGTCGGCGGTTCGCTCGACCGGGCCGAGATCCTCAACCTGGCCGGCAAGGTGAACGCGACACTGGGAACAGGCAACTCTCTTTCGCTGACGGTTCATCGCGCCGACAAGACCCGACGCGACCTGGGCGCCGGTCCCGAGCGGGCTCCCGAGACGCTTCAGCGGCTGCTGGGCAAGACCGACATTTGGAAGATCGAGGACTCGATCCTGCGTCAGAACCTTTTTTTGACCGTGCTCGCCTCGAACCTCGACGGCAAGGTCGACGCCGAGCCGTTCAGCGGCGGATTCACCGAGCCGGTGCTCGATCCGCACGGCATCTGGCGCGGCGCCTTCTCGTCGTTTTCCGATGAACGCAGCGCGCGCCAGCTGCAGCTCGACCTGCGGACTTTTCTCGCCGCGCGCCCGGGCAGCCACGAGCCACGGCTCGGGCTTTCGCTGCGCGAGTTCGCTTCCGAGAGCGAGGAGCGCTGGGGGCCGCGCGACCTGATCCAGGTCGCGGGCGAAAACACCGGCACCCTGTACGACGTGGTGCGCGCGTTCCGGCCTGGGCAGATCGGCTCGAAGCAGCGCTACAAGTCGTTCTGGACCCAGGACGAGATGCGCGGCGACCGCCTGACGTTGACCGCCGGCCTACGTTTCGACGAACAGACCGGCACCAGCGAGGCGACCGAGATCGGCGCGAACCCGGCGTTTCCCGACCTCCTGCCCGCGGTCCGCTTCTCCGGCAGCGGCCCCGATTTCCGCTGGCGCAGCCTGTCGCCTCGTCTCGGCGCCTCCTATGCGGTGGGCGCGGATCACCACATCGTGTTGCGCGCGGGCTATTCGCGCTTCGCGTCGCAGCTCCATACGACCCTGGTCGACCGGCTCCATCCGCTCGATGCGTCGTCCGCGACGTTCAGTTTCACCGACACCGACGGCGACGGCATCTACGACGCGGGAGAGCCGATCCTCCTACTCTCGACCCAGGGGATCGACCCGAATAACCCGACTGCCCTCGCGAGCCCGAACCAGACCGATCCGGGCCTTGCCCCCGAGCTGACCGACGAGCTGACGTTCGGCTTCGAGCGTCTGGTGCGGCCCGACTTGGTGATGACCGGCCAATTCACCGCGCGCCGCGTGTCCAACGTGCTCGAATCGCGCCGCCTGGTGCGCGATGCCGCGGGCAACGTTCGGTTGGCGACCGCGGCGGATTATTCGCTGTGGGAGGTGCAGGCGACGACGCTGCCCAACGGCCGGATCTACCGCGTGCCGATCTACACGCTGGACGATTCGCTCACGCCCACCGGCGGCCGGCGTCTGGTCAACGGCGATCGGCGCCAGGACTATCACGGCCTCTCGCTCGGCCTCACCAAGCGTCTCTCCCGCGGCTGGATGCTGCGCGGCAACGCGACCTGGAGCGACTGGCGCTGGCGCACCGGCCCCGAATTCCGTCGCTACGACGATCCGACGAACCTGGCGCCCGGCAATGGCTTCGACAGTTTCGACGGCGACGGCGATCACGAATCGGTGGCCGAGCAGGCGCCCGGCTCGGGCGGCTCCGAAGGGGCCTTCTTGAACAGCCGCTGGGTGTTCAATCTGAACGGCCTGGTGCAGGTCGCACCGAGCCGCCCCTGGGGCTTCCACCTGGCGGGCAACTTTTCCGCCCGGCAGGGCTACCCGATCGCCTACGCCCTGCGGGTCACGCCGCCGGACGGCATCGCGAGAAACGTCCAGGTCACCCACCTCACCGATGCCGCGCGCTACGACAACCCGGTGGTGCTCGACCTGCGCTGCGAGAAGGAATGGATCATCGGCGAGACCAGCGCCGTGATTTCGATCGACGGCTTCAACGTGCTGAATCGCAACACCTCGCTCATCCGCGAGCGTTTCGTCAATTCTCCTCAAGGAGGCGCGCTGCGCGAAGCGCTCGGTCCGCGGGTTTTTCGTTTGGGGGTTCGCCTTCGCTGGCGGTGAGCCTCAGGAGACGTAAGAGCACTTGAACGGATCGACCACCCTCTCCGCGCCGACTTCGGCCCCCGGACTCCCGAGCGCTCTCGCTCCGGGAGCGGGCGCGCCGCGTCCGGCCGACGGTCGGGGACCGAGCGGCGGGTCTTTGATCGCTCTCGGTTTCGCCCTGCTATTCGGGGTGTCGATCGTGCCGTCGTGGATCTACTACCACTCTATGGGAGTGGGCGTACCCTGGAGCCGGCTCCTTTCCGAGTCGCTCTCCTGGGGGCTCTGGGCGCTGCTCCTGCCCGGGGTCGTCTGGCTCGCCCGGCGCTTTCCCGTCGATCGCGAGACCTGGCGCTGGGCGCTGCCCGCGCACGTCGCGCTCGGTGCGCTCACGGTGACGGCGATCACGGCGCTTACCCTGATCAAGAACCAGGCGGTGCTCGCCAGCCAAACCGGCAGCTTCGCCCCCGGTTTCTTCTCCCGCCTGCCCGAATACCTGGTGACGAACTTCCAGGCCGCGCTGGTGATCTACGGCGGAATCGTCACCGCGGTCCATGCCTATGATGGTTTCCGGCGCCTCAAAGAGCGCGAGCTTGCCGCCTCGCGCCTGGAGGCCGACCTGTCGCGCGCCCAGCTCACCGTGCTCAAAATGCAGCTGGAGCCGCACTTCCTGTTCAACACGCTGAACGCGATCTCCGCTCTGGTCCACGGCAATCCGGACGGCGCGGAGCGCATGGTGATCCGCCTCTCCGAGCTGCTGCGCATGTCGCTCGCGAGCGCAGACCGCGACGAGGTGCCGCTCGAAGAGGAGCTTCGTTTCCTCGGGGTCTATCTCGACATCCAGCAAACCCGCTTCGGCGATCGCCTGCGGGTGAAGCAGGAGATCCCCGACGCAACGCGCACCGCGCTGGTGCCCACCCTGCTGCTCCAGCCGCTGGTCGAAAACGCCATCCGCCACGGCCTCGAACGCCGCGCGGCGGCACTGTCGTTGACGGTTCGCGCCGCGCGAGTGGGCAACCGGCTTCGCCTCGAAGTCGAAGACGACGGACCGGGCCTGCCCGACGAAGCGGATCGCCGCAACGGCGTCGGCCTCGCCAACACCCGCGCGAGGTTGGAACGGCTCTACGGCGCCGATCACCTGCTGAGCCTCGGTAACCGGCCCGAAGGGGGAGCGCGGGTGACGATGGAGCTGCCGCAGCGGTAAAGGCGGAACGCGCGGCCCTCGCCGTGGCAAAATCCGCCGTCCATGCCGTCCCTCACCCCGATTCCGATCTCCCGCGCCGAAGCGCGCGACTACCTTCTCGGCCACCTGGGCCTGCGATCGATCGTCGATCCACCCGGGGCGGAGGGCGCCCGCGCGCTGCTCCGCCGCCTGCGGGCGATCCAGCTCGATCCGCTCGATCCGATCGGCACCAACGCCGACCTGGTGGTGATGGCACGGGTGGACGGCGTCCGCCGCGGCGAGCTGCTCAACCTGCTCATGCCCGGTCACGCCTTCGAGCATTTCGCCAAGGAGCGCTGCCTGCTCCCCGCGTCGGCGTTTCCCTACTACCGGGACCGGCTGGCCGAATCGTCCTGGTGGCACTTCGCCACGCGGATCGACCGCCTGCCCGAAGGGGTGGTCGAAGCGGTGTTCGCGGAGATCGAAGCGCGAGGACCGCTCACCGCCGCCGACCTGGGCGACCACGGCCCGGTCGAGCCGATCGATTGGTCGGGCTGGAAAGGAACCCAGAAAGCCGCTTCGATGGCGATCGAGGTTCTCTGGTCGCGCTGCCGCATCGTGGTCGCCGGCCGAACCTCGCGCGGCAAGCTCTGGGACCTGCCGGAGCGCTCGCTAGGAGCCGCCGCCACCGGGCCGAGCGGCGATTTCGCCCGCTGGGCGATCGGCGAGCGGGCCGAGGCCGCGGGCCTGCTGTCGCGCAACATGGGTCCCTGGTGGTCGATGCTCACGGAAGTCCGCACCTCGACTCTCCCCGACGAGATGATCGCCGACGGCGCCGTAGTCGAGGTGGCGGTCGAAGGGATCCCGCGCCGGTTTCTCGCGCCGACCGATTTTCTCAGCCGGCGCTTCCCGGAAGACGACGGCCGCCTGCGCATCCTCGCGCCGCTCGATCCGGTGCTCTGGGACCGGAAGCTGGTGCAACACCTGTGGGGTTTCGAATACCTCTGGGAGGTTTACAAACCGGCCGATCAACGCCGCTGGGGCTGGTACGTCCACCCCCTCCTTCACCACGGCGAATTCGTCGGCCGCCTCGAAGGCCGGATCGAAGGAAAGACCCTCGTCATCCACCGGATCTGGGGTGAGCCCGACCGCGACCTCGATCGCGATGCGCTCAAAGCCGCCCTCGACCGCCATGCCGAACTGTGCGGCGCCGATCGTGTCAAACTGCCGCGCCGGGTGCTCAAGGGCCGGCGGTAGCACGACCGGTTCAGGGCTGCTGGTTCCGGGTCGCTGGTGCCAAGTAGAAATACGGCAAATCCGGGTTCCGCTCCACCGCGTTCCGGTCGAAGTGCAAAGGGTCCGAGTCTCTTGAGCGCTAGAACTTTGCAGAGCTGCACAGCGCCCGCCTACCGGTGCATCGGCGGATTGCACAGGTGCAAAACTCGGGAGCACAACAGCAATCTTGCGTTGCACATGTGCACAGCGCCCGCGCACATGTGCGCCGGAAGATTGCACAAGTGCAAAACTCCAGCGCACCCGTGCAAAACCTCAGCGCACAGGTGCAATCTTCCAGTGCACAATCGCGCGGACGCTGTGCACCTCTGCAATTTCCCGGTGCACTTGTGCAAAATACCGGCGCACAAGCGCAAAGTTCCAGTGCACCGCTACAAAGCGCCGGGTGCCCTCGCCAAAACCTGATTTCACGGAGGCAAAACCCCGCCTCACCGCTGCACCCCGTCGGGAAACTCCGGCTTGGCAAACCGAGTCCCGGCCGGAAACGCGAGGCCGAACCGCTCGCGCAGAACCACCAACAGGTGCTCCGGATCGCGAATCGTCTCGCTAGTCGTGACGCCCCCTTCACGCAGAGTGAGATCCCGATTGCGCAGAACCAACCAACCCTCCGGCCAGGAGCGCTGAACGGTCAGATTATTGACGAATGGCGAAGCCTGAAACGTGCTCGTAAAGTGGTTCGCCATCACGAAATCCGCCGGGTGCTGCGGTTCGAGCGTGAACGCATAGAAGTCGCCCCAAGTTCCCTCGGAGTTCCCTTCCAGCACCCAGACCTCCCCCTCCCGCCGCAACCGATGCCCAAGGCCACCGATCCAAGTCTCCCGTCCCTCGACGAGCGGCACCGGAACCACCAACCCGCCGCCCCCAAAGCCGACATCCGCGAGGAACGCCGCGCCTTCCACCTCGACCAAGAGCAGCATATGCGTCCGAGGCCGAACCGCCGTGGCCCCGATCTGTACCCGCGCCGCCAGCGAGGAAACCGCGAAGCCGAACCCTTCGAGCGCCGCGCGGAACAACGTGTTCTGCTCGAAGCAATACCCACCCCGCCGATCGGTCACGAGCTTCCGCTCCAGAGCCACGAGATCGAGGTCGATCCCGCGGCCGAGCAGAATGTCGAGGTTCTCGAATGGGATCGCTGTTACGTGCGCCATGTGGAGGGCCGTTAGCGTTGAGAGCGTTTCCTCGCGAGGACCGGTGTAGGCGATGCGCGCGAGGTAGGCGTCTAAGTTGAAAAGGGGAGAGGTCATGTTGGCGTAATGGTATCGCGACGGAGTGCCATGGGGGATCGTTGCCTCGGTGCGAGCCGCGGGCGGCGCGAGCGATTGAAATCGCTCGCTCGGATACGACGCGGTACTGGCGCGGCGCGTTTGCGCAATAGACCCCAATCGGCTTACAGTCCTGCTAGGCCGTTGGAGGTTGGTCGTGGCTTCCGGCACGACGACCTGGGATATCAGCGCTTCTGGACAGTCGTTGACCAATTGTGGAGCGATGAGGATGGCCTCTTCAGGGATAGCACCAACAACGACGTCTAGGGGCCTGACCATTTCTTATGAAGGAACTACGTGTTGATCGGACCAGTCGATGACTTCGAGCATGCTCATCCAGAAAATCCGCGCGCGCCACGATCTGTTGCAAGCGTTAGTCGATCTTTGCGACTTTGACTTGAGCCGCCCGGTCCACGACTACATCTACTTCAGGCTCGACTCCGGCCGCGCCTTCACACCCATCGCCGGCGAAGGGGCCGGTGGCGTCTTCTGCTTGCTGGATGCGCCCGACCCTCACGAATCCGGCGCCTTCTTCGTCAGCTCTGAGGGTCAGGGTGGTTTCATCGCGAAAGGCATCACCGAGACACTCTCGTTGCTGGTCACGCTTCCATACTGGTTCGACTGCCTCAAGTTCTCACGCAGTGGTCAGCTCGCCGAGATGGACAGAGCCGTTCCACTTCTCGAAGCCGAGCTTCACAATCGCCATCCCCACGCGAACGCTCAGCGCAAGTTCCTTTGCCAGGAACTGGGCATCCAATTGCTCCCAGCCCCCCTGGTACCGATGCACCACGCAGTCTGCTCCGGTGAGGCCATCGTCAATCTCGACGACGGTTGGCGGCTAGAGTCTCTCTTCAACTCGTTCAGCGTCGACGACAATCCCCTCTGGGCTGAGGCCTCCGAACGTTGAAGACTCGCCGCCTAACCCCTCGTTGCAGCGGCCACAAGCGCCGTATGATAGGTGCAACCCTCTTCGAGAAGCCACGCGATCCCCGGCGGTTCAAGATTGGCGAACTCGGGTCGATAGGGCCGGTCGCGGCCGCGCGTTGATCTTCGCGGGTCTAGCGTGCGACAGCCTTGGCCGTGCGTCGTCCCGGTTGCAGGGCAGGCTGCTTCTTTCCGGTTGGCAGCTCCTCACGGAGGATCTGACGCAGCCTCAACTCGGTCACTGGACGATCGGTCTCTGCAAGGTACTGGCGGAGCGCCTCGTTCATCATCGTCTGGTAGCCTGTCCCGGCGCTTTCGGCTCGGGCGCGGAAGGCATCTAGAACGGTGTTGTCGATGAAGATGGAGATCCGCGTTTTGCCCTTCTGTGGGATCAACGCCTTGCGTTCGCCGCCGGAGAAATCGTACTCAGCCCGCATAGTCTTTGACCTCATGGTGAGTTGCGCGCCGCGCGGAGATGAGTCGAATGTCTTCGCCGCGCAAGGTATAGACCACGACCAAGATCACGCCGCCGCTGCCGAGCCCCACCGCGATGAGCCGCTCTTCGCCTTCCGCGTCCGGATCAGACTGGTGCACGGTGAGAATGTCTTCGAAGACACCCTCGGCGTCAGCAAAGGAGATGTTGTGCTTCGCCAAGTTCGAGCGCGCTTTGGCAGGATCGAACTGGAATCGCACTCGCGTACCGTATATATCCTGTATGCATGTGTCAAGATGGCTCAGCAAGAGCCGCATCAAGCGGCTACGGGGCCTCTAACGCTTCCTGGCGCGAAATCGACGTGGCACGCCAGAGCCTCAGTGCGGGCCGAGGCGTACCGCTCGACGATGTCCCCGAATAGGCGCCGCGAACTCGCCGCAATCGACCGAGAAGATCGTGTCGATGCTCCGCGAGAGCGGAGAGCGGGAGCAGTCGAGCGCGTGGGGCAGGGCCGCTGCACTGGCGCGGCGCGTTTGCGCAATAGAACCCACTCGGCTTACACTCCGGCCAGGCCGTTGGAGGTCTCTTAGGAGGTGACACATCAGATCCGGCGCAGCGTCTCCTGCGGGCTTTTGGCAGCGCCATCGGCGCGGCCACCTTGGTCGCTTTGATGATGACGCTAGGGTCCAGGTGATGGCGGCGGGTCACGCCCGTCCGCGGGTCAACCGCGACAGCACGAGCTGGGAAGACATACTGCCACCCCCACTCCTTGGCTGCGTTCGGGTACTTCCGGAACCCCTCAATTTTCATCTCCGCCGGGAACAGGTCCTCTCGCGACCGCATCCTGTGAAATCGCACGAATCGAACGATTCAGTCCACCTAGGCCCGCTCCGTGTGGATCGAGTTGTGCCGCACCCGCAGCACCGACCTCACCTCGTCGACCAACCGCGGCTGCTGGCCTGTTCCGGCGTCATTCATCGGGATTCGCCCCCTCTGTGCCTGGGCAATCCGCACCGGAAGAAATCGCCTGATAACCAGGCTGCAGGGGCATTATCAGGGCGAAACGTCCTGATAATAACTGGTTAGGCCCCACACAAACACCGTCCCATGCTACCTTGGCTTGATTTCTCCGGCGCTCCAGCGATGCTCATTCCAGCAGCGTTGATCGCTCTCTGGCGTGGCGCTATAGACCCGTCCACCGAGTCATACTCTGACCTCAACAGTAAAGTACCGAAGACAGACTACGACAGAGCGTGTGCTGCAGCATGGCCCGGAGGAGGTGAAATCCGCTTGGGGCAGGCGTCTGCTCTAGTCCTCTACTCGGAGTACGACGAACATGCCTGGATGGCCGATCAATACGTCGTGGCTTCAGGCAGTTGGTTCCCAACGGCAGAGCAGATCAAACTTGCCAACTGGACAGATCCATTTGTTTGGAATGCAGACTTTGAAGAGTATCTTTTGCTCACCTCAGCGGCAGATGGAAAGAATGACCTGCAACCAGATGACTATGTGCCAGTAAGCCTGAAGCAAGGCGCCTACTTGGTTGAGTTTGCCTTCATCGAAGCGGAGTACGTCGGTTGCTTTACAAGGCTCACGCGCAAGGTGGCAGCGAGTGGGGCCTAACCCTCGCCCGCTTAGCTCGACCGTTAGGGCTTAAGGAGAGAATGAAGTGGGAGCATGGAGTCACGAGCCGTTCGGAAATGATGATGCGGGAGACTGGCTTTCAGGCCTGGGGCAAGCAAAAGACTTATCAGCAATTGAAAACGCTTTGAACGCAGTCACGGACGAGGCTGAAGAATACCTGGAGGCACCGCAGTGTTCATCGGCTCTTGCTGCGGCCGAGGTCGTGGCCGCGTTGCTTGGCAAACCTAACCCTGCACTACCTGAGGAAGCAGTGTCTTGGGTCAAAGGTAAACCAAGTCCGCCTTCCAATGTTGTCGCAAAGGCGAAGAGCGCAGTGGCGGCGGTCCTCGATTCTTCTGAGCTTCAGGAACTTTGGGCAGAGTCAGAGGACTATCCGCAATGGCAAGCAATCACAAAAGATTTGCTGGGTCGGCTCGGTTAAGCCCTAACCACGGCTTCAAGCCGACTTGGCCGAAAAGGCCGGCCTTGAAGCGGCTTGCCGATCTCGGGTTCTTGGGCGAGGCGATCGATCGCCGAAACGATCCGGATGCGCTCGGGCTTGGCGATTCCGGACAGCGATTTTTGGGCGCTCGCCTTAATCTTGATCGAGTAGGGCACGCCGCGCTTCTCCCCAGCCGATCAAGGGATCCTCTGGGTCCGCCAAGCGCTGAGCTGACAGGGTCGTGTCTTCGAGATCCTCGAGATAGGCCTCGACCGCGAGGCTCAGGATCTCCTCTCTGGACCGGTTGAGGTCTCTTGAGGCCCGGTCGATCCCGGCGACCAGATCGTCGGGCAAGCTGGCGTCGATTCGCGTCATAGCAAATTCCTCGCGGTCGATCCTACTCTTTGCTGCCAGCCGGCGCAGCAGTTTTCCCTCACACCCGACCCACCACCATAGCCCGCTCCTCCTCGGTCAAGAAGGCCGCCTCCAACGCGTTCTCCTGCAACACCCGCAGCTCCCGTTCCGACAGCCCCAGCCCCTCCGCCGCCACGCGGTACTCGAGCGCCAAATCGATGCCGCTGATCGAGGGGGCGTCGGTGCTTAACGTGGCTCGCAAGCCGCGGGCGAGGAAGAAGGGGAGGGGGTGGTCGGCAAGCGACCGGACGGTGCTGGTTTGGACGTTGCTGGTCGGGCAGACTTCGAGGGCGATGTTTTTCTCGGCGATCAGGTCGAGGAGGGATTCGTCTTCGACCGATCGGATGCAGTGGCCGATGCGTTCGACTTCCAGCCCTTCGATCGCTTGGCGGACGCTTTCGGCCCCGGCCGCCTCTCCCGCGTATCAGCCTGGCGCTCACCTCACATTGAGCCATTCTGAGTGTTGTACAATTGTACCGCCATGGGTAACTCTATAGTCATTGACGCTTCTGCAGTCATCGCGGTGGTTACCAATGAGACCCACCGGGACACGTTGATTGAGATGACTGAAGGCGCGGAACTTCTGTCTCCGGCATCTCTTCCGATGGAGATGGGGAATGCCTTCTCTGCCATGTTTAAGCGCAGCCGCATTTCGCTCCCCGCTGCAAAGGCGGCTGTCGAGGCCTATCAGCGCATCGCGATTCGCCTGATTCCCATCGATCTGGGTCAATCGCTAGAACTCAGCCATAACCTGGGGATCTATGCCTACGACGCGTTTCTCATCGCATGCGGTATGCAGACTCGGGCTCCGCTGCTAACCGTTGACGGAGGTCTACGAACCGCGGCCCGTCGAGTGGGCATCAAAGTCTTGGAGGTCAACCCATGAACGTCTATACCTTTTCCGAAGCCCGTCAGAATTTGGCAACGGTGCTGGATGAAGCACAGGCCGATGGCGCCGTCCGTATCAAGCGCCGGGACGGTACCGAATTCGAGATCGCCCTGGTGCGGCGGAAGAAGTCTCCCCTGGATGTCCAAGGGGTCGATGTCGGACTCTCAGCGGACGAAATCGTCTCTTTGATCCACGAGAGCCGGGAGCGGTCCTAAGGTAGGTAAGGCGCGCTTCCCCGGGCGTAGCATGCTGCGCCCCTACAATGGTTAATCCGGAATAGTCCGCCCCACCAACCCCGCCCGCTCCTCCTCCGTCAAAAACGCCGCCTCCAACGCGTTCTCCTGCAACACCCGCAGCTCCCGTTCCGAAAGTCCCAGGCCCTCCGCCGCCACGCGATACTCGTGCGCCAGGTCGATGCCGCTGATCGAGGGGTCGTCGGTGCTCAAGGTGGCTCGTAAGCCGCGGGCGAGGAAGAAGGGGAGGGGGTGGTCGGCGAGCGACCGGACCGTACTGGTTTGGACATTGCTGGTGGGGCAGACTTCGAGGGCGATTCCGCGTTCGGCGATCAGGTCGAGGAGGGATTCGTCTTCGACCGATCGGATGCCGTGGCCGATGCGTTCGACTTCCAGCTCTTCGATCGCTTGGCGGACGCTTTCGGCCCCGGCCGCCTCTCCCGCGTGGGCGATGGTGTGGAGGCCGGCTTCGCGCGCTTTGCGGAAGTGGTCGACGAACAGGGTGCCGGGGAAGTTCGCTTCGTCGCCCGCGAGGTCGAGGGCGACCACTCCGCGGTCGCGGCAGCGGATCGCGGCTTCGAGTTCGATCCAGCCGATCTCGAGGCCGTAGTTGCGCGAGATGATCCCGATCAGCTTGGCGCTCACCTGGGGGTTATGGGCCAACCCTTCGGCCACGCCGTCGCAGACCGCCTCGGCGACGGCGAGCGGATCGAGTTCGTGCTCCTCGGCCATGAAAAAGGGGCTGAAGCGCAACTCGATGTGGTCGATCCCTTCGCGGGCAGCGTCCTCGATGTTTTCCCGGGCGATTCGGCGGCAGGCGTTCAGATCGACCATCACCCGGCGCAGCAGGGCGAACTTGGCGAGGAAGCCGAGGAGATCGGGCTCGGGGCTCATCACCTGGACGTGCGGGCGCAGGGACTCCTCGGTGAACGCGGGCAGTGGAATCCGGTGCTCGCGGGCAAGCGCGAGGACGGTCGAAAGGCGGACGTTGCCGTCCAGATGGCGGTGCAGCTCGACGAGAGGGTACCCGTTGCGCATGGCTCGATTCCCTGGCGGTTGGTTTTCGGATCGTACGCCAGGTTTGCGGTTGTCGATCCCCGAAACCGGGTTCCTCTTTGAACGTGCCAAATCTTTGTTAGAGTCCCGCTTCGCTCGACGCCAGACAGGCCGATTCCCCGGCGCGGCTCGCGAGAGGAGTCCCGAACCCGAAATGACCGCGCCCACGATGAACCGCCGCTGGAGCAGCGCCGAATCGCAAGACCTGTACAACATCCGCGGCTGGGGAAACGGCTATTTCTCCGTCAACGCCCTGGGCAACGTCGCCGTCCATCCGGGCGGCCCGGGCACGCCGGAGATCGACCTCAAAGAGCTGGTCGACGAAGTTCACGAGCGCGGCATCGGCCTGCCGCTGCTGATTCGCTTTTCCGAGATCATCAAGGCCCGGGTGGTCGAGCTGAACGAGGCGTTCGGGCATGCGATCGACGAATACGGCTACCAAGGGTCCTATCGCGGCGTCTATCCGATCAAAGTGAACCAGGATCGCTACCTGGTCGAGCGCCTGGTCCAATACGGGCGCCCGTACCACTATGGGCTCGAAGCGGGCTCCAAGCCGGAGCTGATGGCCGTAATGGCGATGCTCGAAGACGAAGACGCCCTGATCATCTGCAACGGCTACAAGGACGAGGAGTACGTCGAGACGGCGCTGCTCGCCTCGAAGCTCGGCCGGACGGTGATCCTGGTGGTCGAGAAACCCTCCGAGCTGCCGCTGATCCGCGAGATGGCGAACCGCACGGGAATCGCGCCGCGGATCGGTTTCCGCTCGCGCCTGTCGGCCAAGGGTGCGGGGCACTGGGAGGCGTCCGGCGGCGACCGCTCGAAGTTCGGCCTCGGCGGGCGCGACCTGCTGACCGCGGTCGAATACCTGCGCGAGCACGAGATGCTCGACTGCCTGCAGCTGGTCCATTTCCACCTGGGCAGCCAGATCTCCTCGATCCGCTCGGTCAAAGACGCCCTGCGCGAAGCCGTGCGGGTGTACGTCAACCTCGTCCGCCTGGGGGCTCCGCTCCGCTATCTGGACGTCGGCGGCGGCTTGGGGATCGATTACGACGGCTCGCAGACCAATTTTGCGTCGTCCCTCAACTACACCCTCCAGGAGTACGCCAACGACATCGTCTACGGCGTGATGGAGGTGTGCGATCCGGCGGGGGTGGCGCATCCGATCCTGGTGTCCGAATCGGGTCGCGCGACCGTCGCGCACCACGCGGTGCTGGTGGTCGACGTGCTCGGCGTCTCGGAGTTCGAATACGGCAAGCCGAAAAAGCCGCCGGGCGACGCGCCGCTGCCGCTGCGCAACCTGTACGACACCTACCGGGAGGTGTCGCGAAAGAACCTGATCGAGACCTACCACGACTCGATCTCGTACCGCGACGACTGCCTCTCGCTGTTCAACCTGGGGCACTTGACGCTCGAATACCGCGGTCTCGCGGAGGACCTGTTCTGGGCGATCAGCCAGAAGGTTCTGCGAATCGCCGGCACGCTCAAGGAAGTGCCGGAGGAGCTGGAGGGGTTGGAGCGCCAGCTGGCGGACACCTACTTCTGCAATTTCTCGGTGTTCCAGTCGCTGCCCGACTCGTGGGCGATCGACCAGCTGTTTCCGATTCTGCCGATCCATCGGCTGCTCGAAGAGCCGACCGAGCGCGCGGTGCTCGCCGACATCACCTGCGATTCGGATGGCAAGATCGATCGCTTCATCGATCGGCGCGACGTGAAAAACACCCTGGAGCTACATCGCCTGAACCACGAGTCGTACTATCTCGGGGCGTTCCTGGTGGGTGCCTACCAGGAGATTCTGGGCGATCTGCACAACCTTTTCGGCGACACCAACACCGTCCACGTGGCGCTCCATCCGGACGACGATTACGAGATCGAAGGGGTGATCAGCGGCGATACGGTGAGCGACGTCCTACGCTATGTGCGATACGACAAGACCCACCTGATCGCCCGGGTGCGCCAGGCGACCGAAACGGCGGTGCGCGCGAAGCGGATGACGCTCGAAGAGAGCCGCAACCTGCTGCGCCGCTATGAAGAGGGGCTCGCGGGTTACACCTATCTGGAAAAGGATTGACAGCTTGTCCTGAGGAGGTGCGATCGATGGAAGCCACGATGGCCGGTCCGGTCCTGGAAAATAGCGTCCACTCGCTGGTGGGCTGTCTCGACGAGGCGGTTCGCCTGGAGTCGGTCGATGCGATTACCGAACGGGTGAAGTCTGAGCTTGGCCGGATGATCGCCGAGCGGAGCCTGCTGCTGCCCGAGCACTGCCTGCGCTCCAGCCCGGAAAAGTACGCCCGGCACCTGCTGCACCGGTCGGACGAGCTGGGCTACACCGCCGTGGTGATGGTGTGGGGACCCGGTCAGCGCACGGGGCTGCACGACCATTCGGGCCTCTGGTGCGTCGAAGGCGTGGTCGAGGGGGAGCTGGAAATCACCCGCTTCGAGCGACTCGGCGAGAGCGAGGCGATCCATTTCGAGGAGTGCGAGCGGATTCACGCGAGCGCCGGCTCCTCGGGTTCGCTGATCCCGCCGCACGAGTACCACATTCTGGCCAACGACAGCCCGGGGCAGACCGCGATCACGCTCCACATCTACGGCGGCGAGATGACCACCTGCTCGGTGTTCGAGCCGCTGGCGGACGGCTCGTTCGTGCGCCGCGAGCGGCAGCTCTCGTACGACGACTAGGAGCGACTTTTGAGTCCCGAAGGAAAGCATCCGGATTTCATCGTTCGGCAGGAAGATCCTCTAAACGGCGGTTCGCCGCTCGCCGACCTCGCCGCCACGCAGCGCACGCCGGTCGAGCGGTTTTTCGTCCGCAGCCATGGCGCGATTCCAGAAGCCTCCGCCGAACGCTGGCGGCTGCGGATCACCGGGCTCGTGCGGTCGGCCCAAGAGCTGTCGCTCCAGGATCTTTCGAGCAATTTCAGGCGCCACTCGGTGGTCGCCGCGCTCGAATGCGCGGGCAACCGGCGAAACGAGCTGATCGCGGTAGCCCCCACCCCGGGAGAGCTCGAATGGCACGCCGAGGCGATCGGCAACGCCGCCTGGAGCGGCTGGTCGCTCGCCGAGGTGCTCGCCGCGGCCGGGCCGTTGCCCGAGGCGCGGCACGTAGAATTCGTCGGCGTCGACGAGACCGAGCGGCTCGGCCGGCGCTTTACGTTTGGCGGCTCGGTACCGATCGAAAAGGCGCTGGCGCGCGAAGTGCTGCTCGCCGACACGATGAACGGCGAAGAGCTCCCCCCTGCGCACGGCTTTCCGCTGCGCGCCGTGGTTCCCGGCTATCTCGGAGCGCGTAGCGTCAAGTGGCTGGCGGAAATCCGGCTGCGCGAAGACCCTTCCGAGAACTACTTCCAAGCCCACGCCTACCGGCTCTTTCCGTCTTGGGTCAATCCGAGCAACGTGGTTTGGGAAAGCGGGTTAATGCTCGGCGAGATGCCGGTGACCTCGGTGCTCTCCACTCCCGCGCCGGGGGCGATCCTGCCGGCCGGAGAGGTCGAGGTGGCGGGCTACGCCTACGTCGGCGGCGGACGGGGGATCGATCGGGTGGATCTGTCGATTGACGGCGGCCGGACCTGGCGCGCCGCGGATCTCGGGATCGAAGAGGGAGGCTGGAGCTGGCGGTTGTACTCGGCGCGGGTCGATCTCGAACCCGGCGAGCACGAATTGGTGGTCCGCGCATTCGACCGCTCGGCCCAGACTCAGCCGCGCGACGCCTCGGAAGTCTGGAACTTCAAGGGCTACGCCAACAACGCCTGGCACCGGGTGCCGGTCACGGTTCGCTGATCTAGGGGCGCAGCATGCTGCGCCCCTCTCCGCTTATAATTTAGGCGCAATGAGCATCTGCACCACCCAAGGGATCCGCGTCGAGGTTCAGAGCTATTACGACTCCGAACGGAGCGCGCCGCAGGAGAAGTATTTCTTCTTCGCCTACCGCGTACGGATCTCGAACCTCGGCGAGGAAACCGCACAGCTCCTCTCCCGCGAATGGCTGATCACCGACGCGGACGGATTGGAGCAGAAGGTCGTCGGCCTTGGAGTGGTGGGCGAGCAGCCAATTCTCGCTCCGGGCGAGATGTTCGAATACACCAGTTTTTGCCCGCTCACCACGCCGGTCGGCGCCATGCAGGGCGCCTACCGGATGGCGACCGAAAGCGGCGCGCAGTTCGACGCCGAGATCGCGCCGTTCTCGCTGATCGTGCCCCACTCGCTCAATTAGTCTTCGAGCACCCCGCGATACAGCAACCCCGCCACCACCGCCCCCAGCACCGGGCCGACCAGATAGACCCACAGATCAGTGGTGTTGCCGGAGGCGAGCGCCGGTCCGATCGAGCGGGCCGGGTTCAGGCTGGCTCCCGTGAGCGGACCGCCCATCAGGATCGCCAACGTGAGCGTCATGCCGATCGCGAGCCCGGATTGTGCACCGGCCTTGCCGCTCACCGCGGCATTCAGAACCGTATTGACCAGGAAGAAGGTGAGGATTGCTTCGAGCACCAGGCCGATCAGCGGCGTGATCGTGACGGTGCTGCCGCCGATCTGAAGATTCTGGGAAAGGGTCGTGGCTCCCAGCCCGCCGACCACGCCGCCGAGCACCCAGCGAAGGGTGAACGCCGCGACCAGCCCGCCGAGGATCTGCACCACGATGTACGCCGCCGCCTTCCCGGCCTCGATCTTACCCGCCGCGAGAACGCCGAGCGTGACCGCCGGATTGATGTGCGTGCCCGAGATGTGACCGTAAGCGTAGGCAAACGCGACGATCACCAGGCCGTGAGCGAACGCGACGCCGACCAGACCGCCGATCCCCAACGCGCCGGCCCCGGCGCCGATGAAGATCAGAGCGAACGTGCCGATGAATTCGGCGATTAGCGCCTTTGAGAGCGAGTTCGACATGAGGGTTGCTCCTCCTTTGAAAGAAATCGAAAAGTGGACAGAGGATAGCCGCGAGCGCCAGGGATCGGCAACCGACCGGCGCCGGAGTAGGATCGCGCCACGATGCCCGAATCCAAGTCCCCTTCCCTGGCGCGCGATCTCACCGCGCGTGACGGCGCCTTGCTTACGATCGGCTCGATCGTCGGCACCGGAATCTTCCTCACCACCGGTTACATGGCCGCCGCCCTGCCGCACCCCGGGTTGATCATGCTGGCCTGGGTGGCGGGAGGCCTGCTGACCATCGCGGGCGCGCTCACCTATGGCGAGCTGGGGGCCATGTTTCCGCAGGCCGGGGGGCTGTACGTTTTCCTCAAGGAGGCCTACGGTCCGCTCTGGGGTTTTCTTTACGGCTGGACCGCGTTCCTGGTCATCATGACCGGCGGCATTGCGGCGGTCGCCGCCGCGGTGGGCAACGTCCTGGGTGGATTCATCCCGTATTTTGCCTCCTCGCACCGGATCGCCGCGGTGCCGATCGGCCCCTGGACCTGGACGCTCTCGGGCGCGCAGATCGCCTCCGTGCTCGCAATCCTGCTGCTCACCGCGGTCAACCATCGGGGATTGAAAGCCGGGTCGGGGATTCAAAACGTGCTCACCTGGATCAAGATCGGATCGATCCTGGGGCTCGCAATCTTCGGTTTGTCGCGCTCGGCTCCCGCGATGCCGCATTACTTCGCCGCCATCCCCGGCCACCTCGCCGGCACGGCCCTGATCAGCGCCTTCGGTGTCGCGATGATCTCGGCGCTCTGGACCTTCGACGGCTGGTACGGCCTGACCTTCTCGGCCGGCGAGATGAAGAATCCCGGCCGCGATCTTCCTTGGGGCCTCCTGGTCGGCACCTGCGTGGTCACCGGGCTCTATCTTCTGGTCAACGTGCTCTATCTGCGCGCCCTGCCGATCGCCCAGATGGCGGGGGTCGAGAAAGTCGGCGAAGCGTCGGCGACGGCGCTATTCGGCGCCGTCGGCGGCAAACTGCTCGGAGTCGCGGTCTTCATTTCCTGCTTCGGCGCCCTGGCTTCGACGATTCTCTACAGCTCGCGGATCTACCAGCCGATCGCTGCCGACGGCTTGTTCTTCCGGCGCCTCGCGGCCATCGATCCGAAGACCCAGGTTCCCGCCGCGAGCCTTTGGGCGCAGACCGGCTGGTCGATCGTGCTCGCCCTGTCGGGGACGTTCGAGCAGCTCTACACCTACGTGATCTTCGCGAGCATCCTGTTCCAGATCGGAGTCGGCGCCGCGGTGTTCGTCCTGCGGGCCAAACGGCCGGACCTTCCTCGGCCCTACCGCACCTGGGGCTATCCGGTCGTCCCCGCCCTGTTCCTGCTCGCGTCGCTCGCCCTGGTGGCCACCACCCTGGCCGAAAAGCCGGTCGAGTCGCTCTGGGGGCTGGGGCTTGTGGCGTTGGGGCTGCCGGCCTACGCGATCTGGAAGCGGCGGGCGAAGGGG
Source organism: Acidobacteriota bacterium (assembly GCA_040005235.1). GTDB lineage: Bacteria > Acidobacteriota > Thermoanaerobaculia > Multivoradales > UBA5704 > DASYKS01. Next base: position 26,310 of record JBDTZG010000006.1, read on the forward strand.
TAGAGGTTCTTCCCGTCCCTACCCTCCTGGCCCCGTTTGGGGTAGCGTTTTTCCGTCAGGTGGAGGACCTTCATGCGATATCGATCTCACCTTCTCGCCATCTCGGCCTTCTTTCTTCTCGCACCGGCCACGCACCCCCAAGCCGCACCGTTTCTCTTTTCCGGGCCCTTTTCTTCCCTGCTCCCGAAGGGCGCCACGGCGGCGGCCCATGCCTCGGGCCTGTCTTTCGAAATCAAGATCTCGGACAACGGCCAGAAGATCGAGGGCGGACCGTTCGCCCTCGCCGTGCCCGGCGCCGCGAGGCCTTTTCGGTTGACGATCGAAGGAGCCGCCTTTTCAGCCGGCCGGTTGAGCGCGAAAGCGACGATTGCCAACGGTTCAGGCGCCGCCTTGGAAGGGCTGCGCCTGGATTGGGTCGAGGCGACCGAGACATTCGCCAAGAAGGACGCCGCAGGCAAGACGGTGATGGCCACCCGGTCTCAGAAGCTCGCGGCCGAGCCGCTTCATTTCGGCGATCTGGACGCGAACGAAACGAGCGACGCGCTGCCTCTGGTCGTCACCGACCTGGCCTTCGGCGCGGAGACGATCCAGATCGTCGTCCGCGGCGTCGTCTCCGGCCTGCGGTACGAGAAAACCTTGGTCAACCCGAGCGCCTGCGGCAGCGGGCAGATCGAGGTGGACGGCCGCGCGAACGTCTACCTGGCGGACACCTGTGGCCAGCGGATCGCCCGCATGAATCCCACTGGGGAGATCGCCGGAGTGGAGCTGCCGGCACAAACCCGGGGATTCGCCCGAGATGCCGGGAGCGGCCGGCTCGCCGCGACTTACGGGACCTATCGCGAGATCCGCCTGATCGGCGCCGAAAGCCAGGTGCTCGGCACGATCGGCGAGGTGCAGGGGCTCGACACCGTTCCCGATTTTCTACGGTTCGACGGCCCAGGAGATCTCTGGGTGGAGGCTGGCGGCGCGATCCTTCGCTTCAGCCCCAACGGCAAGCTCGAACAGCGCATCCGGTCGATCGGAGGGACGGACCTCTACGGCGTTCTTTCGTTCGACATCGCGAGGGACGGCACGCTCTGGATCGTCGCCTTGGGCGCGCTCTTTCGCCTCCCGGCGGACGGAACGGCCGGATCTCGCCTCGTGGGGCCGGGCCTCCGGGCCGGAGAGCTGACTTCGCCCGAGGCACCGCGCGCGGCACCGGACGGCACCGTCTGGGTGGTCGAAGCCGCGGACCCGACCCACGGCGCCCCCGAGCGCATTTCGGTCTTCGACCGCGAAGGCCACCTGATCCGCCTCTTCGGCCGAGGCGCCCGCGCGCCGCTCCCCAACTTCCCCGCCGCGTACCACGAAGCGCAAATCTTCCGCGCCCGCGACTTGGCCTTCGGCCCCGAAAACAAGGTCTACGTCACGAGCCTGAGACCGGGAGCGAAGGGCGAATACGTGATGGTGTTCCGGCGGTTTTAGGGGACAGCCCAGCCCGCCTCCCTCACAATTCTTCCAGCAGCCATTGCGCGGCCGGAGCCCAGGTCAAACCTTCTGGTAGCGGCCGTCGCGGAGGCACCGCATCGAGCGTGACGAGGAAGGGCCGAGCGTCGGGATCCATAGAGGCCGCCGCTTCGAGCGCACGGAGCTCACGTTCCCAGGTCTCGTCGCCCTCGCTCTCCAGGCAGACCTGCACCAGGAGGGGCGAATCGCCTGCTCGGTGCGCGAGGAAGTCCACTTCGTACCCCTCCGACGTGCGCACGTACGAGACCGAGTAGCCACGACGTTCCAACTCGAGGAAAACTGCGGTCTCAAGTGCCCTCCCGTGATGCGTTCGGCCGCTGCGCTCGAATAGCGCGATCAAGCCCGGGTCGATCGGGTAGGCCTTTCGCGGGTTTACCATTCGTTGGCGCTCCGAGGCGCTGTGCAGATCGACCGTTCGAACGAGGAACGCATCTTCGAGGTGGGCGAGGTAAGCATGCAGCGTGTCCTTGCCGACCGAGATCCCTTGGGAGCGCAAGGTGTCGTAGTGCTTCTTGACGGAAAACGGTCCGCCCGGATTCGCCAGCAACTGACGCTCGATCCAGCGCAGCACCAACGGATGGCTGACCGCATGGCGATCGATGACGTCGCGCAGCACGACGACATCGACATAGCCGTTCAAGAGCGCCGCCCGGTCGCGCGGTTCGGTGCCCTGGGCTTCGGCGAACCCCCCCACGACGAGATATCGCCGCAAATTCTCGTCAAGCACGGCACGCTCCGCCGGCCGCAATCGATCAATCGGCCGCGTCGGTTCGGCTCCGGCGTGGCGTAGCGCCTCGCGGAAGCTGAAGGGATAGACCAGAACCTCCATCGACCGGCCGCGTAGGCTGGTCGCCACCTCGCGCGAAAGCAGCCGCGCCGACGATCCGGACACGAACATCTCGACGCCGCCCGCATCGATCAGGCGGCGCACCAACCCTTCCCACCCCGGCACGGTCTGCACCTCGTCCAAATAGAGGGTCATGCCGCCCGACTCCCGCACGCCAGGGAATCGGCGCGCGTGCTCGTCGAGCATCCAGCCCAGGTCGGCGACCGAGAGTCCCACCAAGCGCTCATCCTCGAGCGAAAGCAGAAGCTGCGCCTCGGGGGGGCTCCCGTCGGTCAATCGGTCGTTCCGGCACTGCGCAAGAAACGAGGTCTTTCCGCCGCGGCGCACACCGATCACCGCGAACGCCTTGCCGGGGATTCCAGGCAGTCGGACGTCACGCCGCGTCAGGCGGCCAGGCCCCACCGCGAGCGATTCGTCGAGCTTGAGGCGAAGGAGATCGTGAGAGATTGTCATTTCTAGAAGGACAATATCCGATAAGTCGTCCTTCTCACAAGGACAGGAGCCGGCTCATCACTGGCTCACAACTACCCCCCGAACTTGATCGGGTCGCCCAGCTCGTCCAACGAGAAGTTCGCCATGATCTGGTGGCCGTTGAAATCGAGGACCCGGATGTCTTCTTCGTGCTCCAGATCTTTCAAGATGTTGGCGAAGGAATGCTCGTAGCGCGCCTCGACGGCGTCTCGATCGACCTCGTAGGCGATGAACTTGTCGATCCCCTTGTAGCGGAGCTTCGAGACGAGACGTTCGTCGGTCAGCTTGGGGTAGGTCGACAGGACGAGGATCGGCCCGGTGCCGGTGAAGATGATGTAGGCGCGCAACGTCGACTTGGGCATTCCGGGCTCCTCTGGAGGTGAATAGGCGGCCAACGTAACCGGCCGCCCCCGGGGCTGTCAATGGTGAGCTGCGAGATAGCCCGAAACCAGCCGCGACATCGCGCGGATCCCCACCGGGACCGCCCCGTCGTCGCCCCGGAACGTCGGGGTGTGCAGGCCCCCCGAGGTGGTTCTCGCGCCGAGCGTGCCGAGGCGGAAGTAGTAGCTCGGGACGGCGTTGGCGAAGAACGCGAAGTCCTCGCCCCCCATGGTCGGCTCGGAGACCGAATAGGCGTCGGCGCCGAGCGCTTTTTCGAGGATCGCGCGCGACTCCGCGGTGAGCGCCGGGTCGTTCACGGTCGGCGGCGCGGTGCGCTGGTAGTCGAGCTCGAACGAGCCGCCTCCGGCTTTCGTGGTGCCGTCCAGGATTTCGCGCATCCGCCGTTCCACCAAATCCTGCACCGTGCCCGAGTAGGTCCGCACCGTCCCTTCGAGCCGGACCTCGCCGGGGATGATGTTGAATCGGTCGCCGCCGCGGATGATGCCGACGGTCACCACCGTGGTTTCGAGCGGCGGCACGTTGCGCGAGCGGATGGTCTGGAGCGCCATCACCGCCTGCGAGGCGATCACCACCGGATCGACCCCCTGGTGCGGATAGGCGCCGTGCGACTGCTTGCCGATGATCTTGGCGACGAAATGGTCGACCGCCGCCCAGGTCGGGCCGGGGTTCGCGGCGATCTTGCCGACGGGAAGCTCGGGGTAGGAGTGGAGAGCGAAGATCGCGACCGGCTTCAGATCCTTGAAAATCCCCTCTTCGAGCATCACGTCCGCGCCGCCGCGCTCACCCGGCGGCGGGCCTTCCTCGGCTGGCTGGAAGATGAACATCACCGTTCCGGGCAAGTCCGCCTTCACCGCGGCGAGCACCTCGGCCACGCCGAGCTGCACCGAGGTGTGGATGTCATGGCCGCAGGCGTGGGCGATTCCCACCTCCTGCCCGTCGTAGGTGCCTCGCTTCGTCGATTTGAACGGCAGGTCGCTCACTTCGGTCACCGGCAGCGCGTCGATGTCGGCCCGCACCGCCACCACGGGACCCGGCTTGCCGCCCCGGAGAATGCCGACCACGCCGGTCTTCGCGATCCCGGTCTTGACCTCTAGGCCCAGCGCTCGCAGACGCTCCGCGACCAGAGCGGCGGTCTCCACTTCGCGGTTGCCCAGCTCCGGATTCGCGTGAATCCGGTGGCGGACCTCGGTGATCTCGGGAGTCACGCGGGCGACCTCGCGGTCGATCCGGGCGCCGAGATCGGTGACTTTGGGAGCGGCGGCCCCGGCGAGCGAGGGTAGGGCGAGGAGGAGGAACGAGAGGTAGGCTTTCGGGATCATCCGAGGATCTTAACCCGTACAGATTCACCTACGGTTTCGGCGTCGCATTCCCGCGAAACCCCCGCGGGTCCCGCCCGAAAGCCCGCAGTTGGCCGCAGGCGGCGCTGACGTCGTCGCCCCGGGTTTTCCGCACCGTGGCGGTATATCCGTGGCGGTAGAGGCGCTCCTGGAACGCGGCGGTCTGCTCCGGCGTGGAGGGAATCATCGTCGGACCGAGCACCGCGTCCGGATTGGTCGGAATCAGGTTGATCTTGCAGGACAGGCCCTGGAGCAATCCGGCGAGCCGGTCGGCCTGGGCGAGCGAGTCGTTCACGTCTTTGATCAGGATGTATTCGAAGGTGATCCGCCGCCGCGGTTCGAGCGGAAAGCGGCGCAGCGCTTCGAGCAGATCGGCGAGCGGATAGCTGCGATTAATCGGCATAATCCGGCTGCGAAGCTCGTCGTCCGGCGCGTGGAGCGAGATCGCGAGGTTCGGCCGGCGCTTCCAGCGGGCCATCTCCTCAATGCCCGGGATGACCCCCGCGGTCGAGACGGTGATCCGGCGGATCGAAATGTGCTCGGCGAGGATCTCGATCGCCGAGCCGACGTTGTCCAGATTGAGCAGCGGCTCGCCCATCCCCATGAACACGAGGTTCAGGCCGTCGGCCGGATGATCGCGGTCCTGCTTGATCGAGAGGACCTGGGCGATGATCTCCCCCGCCGAAAGATTTCTCCCCGCGCCCCAATAGCCCGTGACGCAGAACGAGCAGGCGAGAGCACAGCCGGCCTGACTCGAAATGCAGAGCGTGCGCCGGTCGCCGTCGGGAATGTCGACCGCCTCGATCGAGGCGCCGTCGACCAGGCGGAACAGATATTTCGCGGTGCCGTCCTCGGAGATTTCCCGCGCCGCGATCTCCGGCCGCTCGATGCGGAAATGCGCGGCGAGCGTCGCGCGCAAATCCTTCGCGAGATCGGTCATCGCGGCGAAATCCGCGAGCCCCCGGGAATGGATCGCGTCGTACAGCTGGCGGATGCGGAACGGCCGATCGACGTAAGGGGCGAGGGTCTCCGCGAGTTGGTTCCGATCGAGGCCCAGCAGATCGGGCTGCGGTGCCGGGTTCATTTCTTCCGGCGCAGGCGGCGGGTCGGATCGATGCCGATCGAGCGCAGGAACCCGAGGTCGCGGCCGTCGATTTGAAACGCGGGTTCGGGAGAGGGGACCAGCGCGGTGCTCTCGGGCCGCGCGCTCTTGCTGGGCTTCGCGAGCTTTTCGAGTTTGTCGTTCAAACGATCCGCGAGCACGGCGGCGCGGGCCGCCGGAACGAGAGGCGGTTCCTCGTCGCCTGCTTCCCGCTTGCAGTCGAGATGGAGGACCATCGCGTAGCCTTCCTCGCGAATACGGCGCAGCGAGCGCGACACGTCGGACGACTCCGAGATCGCCTCGGCGAGGGCGCGGCGCAAGTCGCGAATCAGGGGCTTCAACCGTTCGTCCAGAGCGCGTTCCTCCTTGGCCTTCGATCCGCCGAAAACCGGTCGCCAAGGCGCCCGGCGATCCCTGCCGGGGTGAGTGGGCGACCGCTGCGGTTCCGAACCGACCGGCGGATTATCGCCGTCACCCCCCGGGGTGTCAAACCGAGCCGTCCCGGAAAATATCCCGGTCCCCGTTGACTTTTCAGCCATCCGGTGCCTCGCTTCACCGGCTCGCCGGACCGTGGTAACCTTTCGCGCCGCCCGCGTTTTTCACCTCTCTGGGGCTCCCTTCCCGATGAATTTTTCCGATCTCGCGCCTTGGCTCGCCGCCCGAGGGTTCGCCTCCGAACGGATCGAGCCTTTGCCGGGCGACGTCTCGCCGCGCCGCTACGGCAGGGTCCGTCTCGCCTCCGGCGGCTCCGCGATCGTCGCGTTCTACCCGGAGGAGATCCGCCCGGCCGCCGAGCGGTTCCTGCGCGCCACCGCCCTGCTCCAAAGCATCGAGGTTCCCGTGCCGGGGGTGCTCGCGGCCGATCTTTCGGAAGGCCTGATGTTGATCGAGGATCTTGGGGAAAAGACGCTCGCCGAGAGGCACGATCTGGACGACGAGAAGATTGCCCCGTATTTTCGCCATGCCGCGGAGCTCGGCCGACGGATCGCGAAGCTGCCGCCCGCGGCGTTGCTCGACGAGGCGACCGGGGAGCCGTGGAATCCGCCGCTCGACGGGCCGCTGCTCCGCCGCGAGCTGCAGCAGACGTGGGACGTGTTCCTGATCCCGCGCGCCCTGCTCGGTTCTCCGGAGCAGCATCGCGCGATCGGGACGCTGTTCGACGAGATCTGCGCCTGCATGGGCGCGGAGCCCCCCGTCGCCTGCCATCGCGATTTCATGGCGCGCAACCTGATTCCCCGATCGGCGATTTCCGGCGCAGTCGGCGAAGTCGCGGTGATTGATCATCAGGATCTGCGCTTCGGACCGCCCCGCTACGATCTCGCTTCGCTCTTGAACGACACGCGTTTCCCGAGCCCCGCGCTCGAAGCGGAGCTGCTGGAGTCGACTCTCGGCGATCCCGGAAAGATCGAGAGCTACCACCGGGCGGCGGCCCAGCGGACGCTCAAGGCGGTGGGCACTTTCGCCAAATTCGCCGACCGCGGCGCGCCTCGCCACCTGCCGCTGATCGCTCCGACGCTCGCGCGAGCCTTGCGCCACCTGGAACGAATCCCGGAAGGCGACGCGATCGTTTCCAAGCTCAAGGAGCTCTGGCGTCCCGCTCTCCTGCCGTCGCCGCACTGATCTGCTATGCTGCCGCCACGAGTCGGCGTACGTTTCGCTGCTCTTTGCGTCACGCTCCACCTGGAGACCACTACATGCCCAACCTTGGCGTTCCCGAACTGCTGATCATCTTCGTCATCATCATCGTGCTCTTCGGTGCGACCCGTCTGCCGAATATCGGCAAGGGTCTCGGCGAGGGCATCCGCAACTTCAAGAAGGGGATGAAGGGCGAAGACGATCCCCAGCTCCCCGGCAAGACCACCGATCCCCGCTAGCACAGGATTTCGGTCAAATCGGCCCCGGTTCGAGCCGATTTGGCGCAGGCGTCACGAAAAGAGGCTCCGGGCGGTTCGATCCGCCGGAGCCTCTTTTCTTTCGACTTCAGGCGGCCCTTACCGGGTCATCGCGGCTAGCGTCTCGGTGATTTCGGCATGCGGCAGGGTGTCCGCATCGCCATGCCACAGCCGGCGATGAAGACCGAGGTAGCGATCCTGGACGCGCCGGACGTAGGAACGCGTCTCGCGAAACGGCGGCACGCCTTTCCATCGATCGACCATGCCGGGACCCGCGTTGTAGGCTGCGAGCGCCCTTTCGAGGTCGCCGTCGTAGCGATCCAACAGACTCGCGAGGTAGCGGCTGCCGGCTTCCAGGTTGGCCTTCGGATTGGTCAGGTCCGGGCTTTTCGGCGTGCCGCTGCCGTCGGGCCGGACCTGCATGAGGCCGACCGCGCCGCGCGGCGAAACGACGTTGGCGGCAAACCCCGATTCCATTTCGACCACCGAGGCGATCAACAGGCCGTCGACCCCCGTGCGGGCCGAGACGTCGACGATCGCCGCGCCATAGGGGAGCGTTTCCAGATACCGGCGCTGCGCATCGCGTCCGGAGGACGAGACGGGAGTTGAGGCGGGTTCGGCCAGGGACGAGGGGGGCGGAGTCGTTTCGAGATCCGAAAGCGTCGGGATGGATGAGATCGAGGGGCTGGAGGTGAAGGTCAAAACCAAGAAAACCGCAATGGACACCACCAGGGCAGGCCGGTGCCAGGTTGTTCGTGTTTCGGTACTCTGCATGGGGAACGGCTCCCTTTGTCTTCCGTTGGGGCGTAGACCCGCCGCTTCGTGGATGTTTACGAAGCAGAGGTGCGCTGCGCGGAAAGTACACGCCGAGCCCGGGAGCCCGGGTCGGCGCCGCGAAATGGTAAGGAAAGCTTCTGCTAGTTCTGTGCCAGAACGCCCAGGGTTCGAACCGCCGTGCGGTTCAACCGGGGGTCGATCGAGGTGCCGGCGGCGGCACCTAGGCGAGGGGCGGTGTTCAGGTGACCGGATCCTTTCGCCGCTGAGCGCGGCGCCGATCGTAATCCTCGGAGTGGATTCCGAGAGTGGAGACTTTGTTGCGCAACGTGTTGCGATGGACGCCCAGCGAGCGAGCGGACCGGCAGAAGTTGCCAGAGTTGGACTGTAGCGAGGCAAGGATGAACTGACGTTCGAACTCCCGCCGCGCCTGCTCCAGAGTTACGCCGCGACGAACCAGCTCATCGACGATGAGAAACAGACGCCCGTTCAAGTTCTGGTCGGCCAAGGTGAAATCTCCGCTGAGAAAAGGGGCTCGAAAGCGGGCTCTAGAATACCACAGCCCTTCCGTCTACCCAAGATGAAAACGTCGTTCGCAGCGCCACCCGACCGCTCTGCAAAGTTCCTGCGAGAGTCGGGGATCGCCCCCTGAAGTCGCCGATCTCGCGGTTCCGGGGGGAGTGTTCTAGACTGTCGCCCTTCGGCAGAGTCCTGGCCCGAGATGTGCTCGACTAAGTCGAGGCCGTTCGGAGCCCTGGGTTTTGCCCTGACCGACCGAGCTAAAACCCGAAAAACACAGGAGATCGCGATGGCCGAGAGAAAGCCTAACGAGCAGTTCATGAAGCCGCTGCAGCCCTCTGAGGCGCTCGCTGCGGTCGTCGGTAGCGCCCCGCTGCCGCGCACCGAGGTGACCAAGAAGGTCTGGGAGTACATCAAGAAGCACAATCTGCAGGACCCGGCCAACAAGCGCAACATCGTTGCCGACGACAAGCTGAAGGCGGTTTTCGCGGGCAAGGGCACGGTCACGATGTTCGAGATGACCAAGCTGATCAACGCCCACCTCAAGGACCCGTCGAAGTAGCAGGCGCCGCGCGGAGCGGCGCGCCCGTGGGCAGCGGGCGCCGCCGCTTCGACCAGGCGGTCCGCCGCCTCGCGCAATTCTGAGATCTCCGCACTGTGGTTACCCACGTCCCGATCGGCACGCCGCTCCTTTGGGGCGGATTTTTTCTCCTCATCTTCGCCCTGCTCGCGCTCGATCTCGGCGTGTTCAACCGCCGCGAGCATCGGGTCGGCCTGACCGAGGCGATCGTTTGGAGCGTCGTCTGGACGCTCGTGGCGTTGGCATTCAACGTTTGGGTCTACCTGCGTTTCGGTCACACTCCGGGGGTAGAGTTCCTGACCGCCTACGTGATCGAACGCTCCTTGAGTTTCGACAACATCTTCGTCTTCATCGTGGTCTTCAACTACTTCGCGGTGCCGGACGAGCTTCATCACCGGGTGCTGTTCTGGGGCATCCTCGGCGCTCTCGTCGCCCGCGGCCTGTTCATCGGTCTGGGGACCGCGCTGCTCGCGAAATTCTCCTGGTTGATCTACCTGTTCGGCGCCTTCCTGATCTACACCGGCTGGAAGGTCCTGCGCGAGAAAGAAACGAAAATCGAGCCGGAGCGGAACCCGGTGGTCAAGCTATTCCGCCGTCTGTTCCGGATCACCGAGAGCTATCGGGGCAAGAACTTCTGGTCGCGCGAAAACGGCTTGCTCTACGCGACCCCGCTCCTGCTCGTCCTGGTGGTGATCGAGGCAAGCGACATCCTGTTCGCGGTCGATTCGATTCCCGCCGTCTTCGGCGTCACGCGCGATTCGTTCATCGCCTTCACCTCGAACATCTTCGCCATTCTGGGGCTGCGCGCGCTGTACTTCCTGCTCGCCGGTCTGATGCACAAATTCGGCTATCTGAGCTACGGCCTGGGCTTGGTGTTGATCTTCATCGGCGCCAAGATGGTCCTTCATCCGTGGATCGAAATCCCGATCGAGCTATCGCTCGGCTTGGTGCTCGTCCTGCTCGCCGGCTCGGTCGCCATCTCGCTGCTCCGTCCGCCCAAAGCGCCGGAAGAAGTCGTGGCCGCAACCTCCGAGTCGTCCGCCGACTAGAGAACCCGCACTTCGCCGATCGCTTCCGGAGGTCCGCTCGATGAAACGGTTTGCCGCCTTTCTCCTTCTCGTCGCCCTGCTCGTCGCGAGCGGGCCATTGCCGGCGGCCTTCGAGCCCGCCCCGATCGGCCGCGGGGGAGCGGTCTCCGCAAACGATCGCCGTGCCTCGGCGGTGGGGCTGGAAGTCTTAAAGAGCGGCGGTAACGCGGTCGACGCCTCGATCGCGACGGCGTTGGCCCTCGCCGTGGTCTTCCCCGAAGCGGGCAACCTGGCGGGCGGTGGTTTCGCAGTCCTGCGCCAGAAGGGCACTTTTGCCGCGCTCGATTTTCGCGAGGTGGCGCCGGCTGCGGCGAGCCTCGGCATGTACCTCGACGAGAAAGGCGAACCGAGGAAAGGCGCCTCGACCCTCGGACCGCTCGCCACAGGAACCCCCGGCTCGCCCGCCGGGCTCTGGGAGCTGCACGAAAAGTACGGCAAGCTCCCCTGGGCGCGCCTGGTCGATCCGGCCGAGCGCCTGGCGCGCGAAGGGTTCACGGTCGATCGTCACCTTCACGAACGGCTGATCCATCCCGACCAGCAGCGACTCGCGCAGTTTCCCGAGACGCAAAGCTTCTGGCGCGCGGGGACCGAGCCGCTGCCGGTCGGCACGTTGATCCAACAGCCGGCGCTCGCCAAGACCCTCGCCGCCTATCGGGATCACGGGCCGGAGGCCATCACCGGCGGCGCCGTAGCCGCGGCGGTCGAAGCGGCGTCAAAGCGGCACGGCGGAGTGCTCACAGCGGCGGATCTTGCCGCCTATCGGCCCACCTGGCGCGAGCCGCTCCGCTTTGCCGCGTTCGGCTGGCAACTCGCGACGATGCCCTTGCCCTCCTCCGGCGGCATGATCCTCGGCGAGACGTTCGGCCAGCTGGAGCGCCTCTCGTGGCCCAAGCTGCCGCGCTTCGGCGCCGATCGCGCCCATCTGCTTGCTGAGGCGCTCCGCCGTTCGTTCGCCGACCGCTACCTGCTGGGCGATCCCAAGACCACCCGTGCCGGCGCGGCCCAGCTGCTCGATCCCGCCTGGCTCGACCGCCGCGCCGCCTCGATCGACCGCGTAAAGGCGTCGCCCTCGAAAGGGATCTTCCCCTGGCCGGGCGACGCGCCGCCGGCCGAAAAGCCGGAGACCACGAATATTTCGGTCATCGACGCGGACGGCAACCTGATCGCGCTCACCACGACGCTGAACGACCTGTTCGGCTGCGGCCTCTACGTTCCCGAGATCGGTTTTTTGAACAACGAGATGGACGACTTCGCGACCGCGCCGGGACGGCCGAACCTGTTCGGCCTGATCCAGGGCGAGGCCAACGCCGTGGCGCCGGGCAAGAAGATGCTCTCCTCGATGGCGCCGACGATCGCCTGGCGCGCGACGCCCGCGGGCGAAGAGGCCATCGCCATCGGTGGCCGCGGCGGTTCGCGGATTCCCACCCATGTCGCACAGGTGCTGCTGAATGTGATGGTCGACGGCGATTCGCTCGCCGAGGCGCTCGGCCGGCCCCGCCTGCACCATCAATGGCTGCCCGATCAGATCGAGGTCGAGCCGGACACGTTCTCGCCCGAAACCCGCGCCGAGCTGGAACGGCGCGGGCATGTCATTCAGCCGGCGATCCAGAGCGCAAGGGTGTTCGCGATCCACCGTCTGCCCGACGGCCGGATCGAAGCCGCGGGCGACCCGCGCGGCCCGAGCGGCGCTGCGGTGGTCGATCCGGAACGTTGAGCCGGCAGTGATTTCTTTCCCTGCCGTGATCCGCGGAGATTCCAGGTAAACTCCGGCCGTTTTTCCAGCGAGGGGAGTTAAGAGCATGGTCCAGGTGCTGGTGCCCAAAGAGCGCCGATCCGGCGAAACGCGTGTCGCCGCGACGCCCGAGACGGTCAAGAAAATGGTCAAGGAAGGGCTCGCCGTGGCGGTCGAGCGGGGAGCCGGCGAGGCCGCGTATTTTTCCGACGCGGATTACGAAGCGGCGGGCGCCACCCTCTCCGACGCCCCCGACTGGTCCGCCGCCGACGTGGTCTTGAAAGTCGCGCCGTTGGCCGAAAACGAAACGCCGAAATCCGGCGCGCTCGCGATCGGCCTGTTCGCCCCGCACGGTCCCCTCGACCGCGTCCGCCGCTTGGTCGAGGGAAACGTCACCACCCTCTCGATGGAGCTGGTGCCGCGCATCACCCGCGCTCAAGGAATGGACGCCCTCTCCTCTCAAGCGTCGATCGCCGGCTACAAAGCGGTTCTGCTCGCCGCAGTCCATCTGCCGAAATACCTGCCCCTCCTGATGACCGCCGCCGGCACGATCAAACCGGCCAAAATCGTCATCATGGGCGCCGGAGTGGCGGGCCTCCAGGCGATCGGCACGGCGCGCCGCCTAGGCGCGGTGGTCGAAGTCTCGGACGTCCGGCCCGAGGTCAAAGAACAGGTCGAATCGCTCGGCGCCCGCTTCATCGAGCTGCCGATGCTCGAACAGGAAAGTGGAGCGGGAACCGGCGGCTACGCCCGCCAGATGGGCGAAGACTTCCTCATCCGCCAGCGCGAAATCGTCCGCGAACGTCTGAAGACGGCGGACGCTGCGATCACCACCGCCCTGGTCCCCGGCCGGAAAGCCCCCACCCTCCTGACCCGCGAAATGGTCGAAGCCATGCGCCCCGGTTCCGTGATTATCGACCTCGCAGTCGAACAAGGCGGCAACTGCGAGCTGTCGCAAGCCGACCAGGAGGTCGTCCACCAGGGCGTCCGCATCCTGGGCCCGTCGAACCTCCCCGCCACCCTGCCCCACGACGCGAGCACCCTCTACGCGAGAAACGTCCTCGCCCTCTTGCTCCACGTGACGAAGAAGGGCGAGATGGCTCTGGATCCAGAGGAGGAGATCGTCAAAGCTACGCTCCTCACCCACGCCGGAACCGTCCTGCACGGCCCGACGGCGGAGCGGTTGGCGAGCGAAGCCGGGGCCTGATCGGGCGCGGCGGAGTACCCGGCGCACGCGCCCACCCGATTTGTGAGCTTCCGGACCGACTGGCCGAATTCCCCGACCCCGGCTTGCGACGCAACGCAGCGCTGCACAAACGCTGCGCACCTGAATCCGAGGTGCGCTTGGTGAATGCATTGGGCCCGCGCGTTCGATCATCGGGACGCAAGCTCGAATCGTCGGTACTCGCGTCCGCCGGGGCGCTCCGCGGGAGCTGAAACGAGGAGATTACGGCTCGGCCAGAACCTCGGTGGCGGAAGAAGCCACTGCGGCCCGTCGCAACCAGCGGCCCAGCTGCTCACGGTCCTGACACCCCAGAATCTTCTCCTGTTGCGCTTCGCTCGCCTCGACCTCGCGTGCCGCCAAAACTTCGAGAATCGATCGGGCGACTCCATCGGCCCGGCCTTCCTCTCGGCCTTCCACCTTGCCCGCAGCTTTCGCAGAAGCTTCTCGCTTCAGAATCACGGGGTTCCCTTTGGCGACCAGCGCCTCGGCCACCGCGTTGTCGGCGATGGCGGCATCGAGCAGCGCAGCGACCTTGAGCGGAGTCGCCAAGCAGTGATCCTCAATATTTGCCCCCACCTCCAGCCGGCGCCAGGTACGCTCCTCGGGAGACCACTCGCCGACTTCGCCGTTCTTGACCCATACGGCGAAGATCCTCCGCACCCCGCGACGGTGCATGCGCTCGGCCTTCTCGGTCGCGAGTTTCTCGCTCTGCTTCGAAACGATCTCGAACGCGATCTCCTCCAGGTGGCGTCGCCCGGTCGCCGGGTCCGTTCCCTCCCGGCGGACGCAGGTGTCGGACGCAAAGTCTGAGTCCACGCCATACCGGGTGATCAGGTCGGTCGAAGCGCGGTATCCGGAGGCGACATGTGCCCGGAGCACGTAGTCGAGCTCGGTCTGCTGATCGGCGTGGGGCGCCTCCGCCGGAAACGCCTCCATCCGCCGTCCGCCGATGATCTCGTCCCGGGTGACCTCCGGCTCGACCAGATGATCGTCGACGTTCGGAAACGAGCCGCGGCCGGGCAAACGCATCGCCGAGCCCGACCCATCCGGTCCGGGCGCCTTGAAGCTGTAGGCCCTGCGGTTCTCGTCCATCCGTCGAATGATAACCGACTGCCGAAATCCCGCCTCGGTTGGTCCCCGGCCGCCATCCGCGCTGCCGCCGAAAGAGGGTACTTTACCCGCTCCCTATCAGAGCGCCCACGAAGCCGCCGAGAGTTGCCGAGTCGGGTCCTCAAAAGGCTGCGTGACGCCGACAAAGTCGAGAGCCTCGGCCCTCCGATGGCGGTAAGGAAGGGCGGCATGAACCCAAGATGACCCTTTCTTGGCGCCTTCTTCGCGTTTGGAATCAATGGGATGAAGACCCAGCAACTCGGCGTTGAAGCTCGCTCTTGACAGGGCTCGTGATCTTTTCGATACTACGCGCCACCCAGAAAGTCTTATGGCCTAAACAGGGTACTTGTCCCGCTGGATGCTTTTGAGGCACCATTGAGTAAAGAGCTGTGCGCCGCCGCCCGCCGCTTCCGGGCCTAGCCAGGTTGCCCCCAGCTCTCGCAAATAGCGGTTCAGGCGAACAGTCTGGACCATTACCCGGACAGGGGGTTCGCCCCACGGTGGGCGAGGCCGGCCCATGTCCTTAACCCGCGGCAACTATTGTTGCCTAATTACGGTGGTCCCAATGGTTCAAAAGAAGCTCTTGGCCTGTTTCGGCCTTGCTGTCGGCATTCTGTTCGCGGTTCCCCCTGATGTACAAGGCGAGTTTTTCGGCATACCTCTCTCCGACACCCTATTCACCTTTGAGGTCAAGGTTCCTGGCTCCGAGTGCATCAGCGTACGCGACTCGAAAAGTTTCATCGACAAGCTATTGGGAAGTAATGATCAGGCGCCA
This sequence comes from Acidobacteriota bacterium, assembly GCA_040005235.1. Taxonomy (GTDB): domain Bacteria; phylum Acidobacteriota; class Thermoanaerobaculia; order Multivoradales; family UBA5704; genus DASYKS01. Next base: position 41,670 of record JBDTZG010000006.1, read on the forward strand.
GCGAAAATCAAGAATTGCCCCCAAGTTGCAACCCGCGAAGGAACGTTATTCCATATCCAAGACACGACCAATGGCTATTGGTACGGCTTCATAGTTGTCCGAGAAGCCAAAGGCGGGGTGTCGGTTTCTCGATTTAGCCTCACCCAGGATCGGATCGCTGGGCAAGCTGTTGTTCAAGATGCTGACAAACCACAATTGGTCCAGGTCGGCGGCGAAGCCTCGTTTCCATTCTCCAAGAAACCGGCGGCCCCCAAGATCAGGCTTGAATTGCTTGGAGAGGAAGAGGGTTCCTTTCCCAATTCTCCACCCTATACCGATCCGATTGACTCCGATAATCATGCCCAAGCAGAATTCCTTAGACTCATATACGGAGACCCAAGCGCATCGATTTGCTGCGTCGGATGCGGTCCGATTCGAGTTTGTGGCGATAGCGTAAATCTCGGTTGCGGCGCATGCGGTGGTGGCGGTGGCGGGTATGGTCAAATCTAAATGGGTGGATTTCGCCGGAAAATTCATCTTGTAGGCAGCTAGACCCTTTCCCCCAAGTCTGGGCAGGAGATGAACTTTGTCTGTCCGAGGACGTCCTTTTTTCCTCGCAGGTACACTCTGTCTACTTTGGGTGGTCGTAATTCTAAGTTGCCATTCAACGAGGCTGGTCCTTGCCGAGCCAACAATTGTCAACGCCGGAATGGGCGCTCCCCAGGACCTGTGGTTTTCTCCCGACGGATCACTGGTCGCTGCCTATTCGAAGGGGCTTGCGCTTACGATTGTCAAATATGACCCAAGGACGGCAATGCCGCCGAAGGTAAAGCTGCTGGACTTCAGGGTTCTTGGAAAAGAACTGGGCTCCGTCACTGGACTTACCACGAATTTGCCTCTTCCGGCGTTAGGATCAGACGTTGTTGGGCGGTCGAATGGTGGACGCGGGACCAAGCTTATTTATTCAATTTCGGCAGACGCCAAGACCATTGCGTGGGCTGATGGCTCTACGGTAAAGGTGAGGGCGACTCAAGACTTCACCGGTCGCATGGGCGCTCAGGGCATGGTGACAGCCGACGAGACCGTCTTTTCGGTAGTACTGACCGCAGAAGGTATGGTCAGTGTCCTTGGACCCAGCGGAACGCTTACGACCTATAGCAGTGGTACGCAGGAGAGACTGCTTCCGTACATAAAGCTCCCGACCGGAAGATGGAAGCTCAGCTCGCGAGGTCCTCGAATTGCGGCTGCAGATTTTGCAGGAGGTAAAGCAGGACTGGTGGTCCTTGATCCGCCTTCGATGTTAGGCAAAGAATCTAGGTCTCCGGCGATTATCTTTCCAGGGGAAGAAATGGCCGAAGGAAGTCAAGTGGTGTTGGCTGCCAGCAAACGACTCCTAATCGGAGGCAGAGACGGATTGATAACAAGAGTTACATACAGCAAAGAAGGCCGAGCCAAGGCAAGCTTGCTTCTGCCGACCGGCGGAGGAGTGCGAGCAATTGCGCCGCTTGGAGGAAGTGACTTTGCCGTCGGAGGTGATTTCTCTGGAGTTTTTTTAGTCTCTCGGTTTCAGTTGGTTCAGTCGATTGCGGCTGGTCCGGCTGGGGTTCGACGAATCGCTGTCAACGGCGACTACATCGCTATTGCAACTGATCGTGAGCTTTTGGTCATGAAACGCACTCTTTCAATCAGGCTGGACGAATCCGGGAAATATTGGATCGGTTTGATGCTGTCGATAATTGGCGTCCTTGGATTTTATCAAACCTGCCTAGGCGAGCGAGGAACCAATGGGCTTCCCAACCGGGTGGACACACTCGTTGAGCTCGGTGCCGAAACGATTTCGCCAAGCCTTACCCCCCACACCCCAACCGAACCCGCTTCTTCTCCGCCCGGTGTTCCGCCAGCGACAGCTCCTTGAACGCTGGAAAGTCTGCGATTTCCACAAAGCGCCTTTTCGTTTCCGCCGTCCGTTCCAAGATCGCCAATCCGTCTTCGAAGCGCACGGTCTGGTGGAAGCTGCCCAGCGCGTTTTCGGTCGCGGTGTCTTGGGGTTCCAGTTTGCAGGCAGCCTCCGGCAGGCGGAAGCGCCAGATGGTTTTGGCGATGCCGGGGGAGAGGACGACCGGGATGGGGTTCGTGGCCCGATTGTCGAGCACTCCGGTCGAGGGGGTGGCCGAGAGCGAGGTCGCTTGGAAGGAGCGGGAGGCGTTGCCGAGCAGGCCGGGGATGGTGAGCTGGATCGACGCCGTGGCGTGGGGGAGACCTTCTCGTTCGGGTTGCCAGCTCAGGCGACCGAGGGTGGCTCCCGGGAACAGTCCGGCGAAGAGGGCGCGCAGGGTGGCGTCGATCTCGTTGGGCTGCTTGTCCGCTAGGGTTTCGATCATCGAGGCCGCTTGCCAGCCGGAGAGGTCGAGCTTGGCTTGGCCTTTGGCGTCTCCCGTCGGCGGTTCGGCCGTGGCGACGCTCAGGTCGATCGTCAGGGTACGGGCCTCGCCGACCGGCAGCGTCGGCGTCCGGACAAGCTCGCTCTGTTCCCCTTGGTCGCCGCGGACGACCAGGGCGTCCTGGTCCTGGTCGTGCGGCGCGAGCCAGACCAGCGAGGAGCCGATCTCTTGGGTCGCGTCGACGAACAGGTAACCTCCAGCGACCGGAGCCCCAGGCGGTAGGTCGAGACCGGCGACCGGGAGCGCCGCGATCGCGTGGTTGAAATCGAACGGCGAGGGAAAATCGCGGTCGATCCGGCCGAATCGATCTAGGCGGATCAGCACCGGATAGGCCTCGATGCCGGCCGCGGCGAGCAGATCGACCAGCAGAACCGCCTTGTCCTTGCAGTCGCCGTACTTCTTGCCGATCGCCTCGGCCGGCGCGTGCGGAATGTAGCCGCCGACTCCGACCTCGATCGCGACGTAGCGGACATCGCGCTGGGCGTAGCGGGCGAGCGCCGCGAGTTTTTGCTGCCTCGTGGCCGTGGCGCCCAATGCCCGGACCACTCGGTCCGCTTCGGCCCTCACTTCCGGCGCGCCGCGCGGCACGGTTCGGAGCAGGTTCGCCCACCAGGCGGCGACGCCTTTCCAATCGGGCGCCGGCCCCCAGGCGAAACGCAGGGTCGGCCCCGGATCGGTGGGGGCCGAATCGAGATCGCGGTCGGCGGGCAGGTCGTGCCCGGTAATGCGAACTCCTCCAGCGATCGGCTCGATCTCCAGGTTGCCGGTCGGACCGGAGACATGGAACCGAAAGCCCGGCCCCGCGCCGTTGACTTCGACCGATAGGGCGGCGGTCTTGTCGCGGCCGGGGGAGAGGTCGATCAGGCCGCCGGGAAAGTACGGCTGTTCGACGACCGCCGATTCGACTTCCAGGGTCGAGCCGACCGGTCCGGCAGGGAAGTTCACGGTGCGGACTTTGACCGCGCTGTGGAGCACCCCGGCCGAGCTGACCTCAGCGGTGTCGAGAGCCTTCTTGCCCGCTTCGATCACCTTGCCGCCGGGCTGGATCGTCCGGGCGGCGAGTTGCTCGATGTGGGCGTTCTCGTCGTACCCGACGGGGTAGGGGGACCAAGCGGCGAAGTCCTCCGCCGCTTCGAGCCGGACGCGAATCTTCTCGCTGGTGCGCATCGAGCCGTCCGGGCGCACCTCGGCGACCACCGTTCGTTCGAGTACGGTCGCGGCACGGGCCGGGTTCCCGCCGAATGATCCGAGCGCCACGAGCGCGCCGGCCGTTCCTATCGTTGCGAGCCGGACGAGCAGGGTGGGCGGAAAATTCCGCCGCCGCCCGGCAACCGACCTAGCGACGGACGAGGACGAGAGCCTGTGCATCGCTTTTGGCCGCCGTCGCGAACAGGTCGCGCGCAAAGTCGCATTCCTCTCGGCTGGAAAGCTGCTTTTCGCGCACTGCGAACGTGCGGTGGATCGTCGCCTTCCGGCCCGGATCGTCGATCTGAATCGCGAGCGCGAACGCCCCTGCCGCGCTGTCGCTTTTGGCGGTGCGGGGCGCGGATTCGACATGCCACCCCTCTGGCCAGGCGATCTCGAAATCGACTTGCTCGGTATAGGGGAAATCGAACAGGATCGGGGAGCGGCGCTGCGCCGTGGAGGCCGAGAACGGTTCCCTCTGCGGTCCGAGCGGCCGGCTCGTGGCGAGCGTCGCCTCATCGCCGAGGGCGTCGTCTTCCTTTTGGATCATCGTCCAGGTCATCGAGAGACTGCGATCTTCGACCGATTCCTTGGTGGCCACCTCGGTGAAGTCATACCCCTCGAAGTGCTCGGCGAGCCAGTCGTTCCAGGCCTCGGTGGTTTTCTCCGGCGTTTCGCGCCAACGGAGCTTGGACGTCGCCGAGAGCCCGGAGAGCTCCAGCTTGCCGGTTCCGGAAAGGCGGCCGCCTGCGCCGACTTGAAGCGTGACGGTCGCTTTTTCGACGTTCTGCTCGGCGGGGCTTTGGGCGAGCACCACCCCTTCCGGTTTCTTCGGGTCGGGCAGCAGGGCGGCCGTCCCTTCGTAGTCGGCGTCGAGGCGGCCGAAGCCGAGGCGGCGATCGGTCGGATCGAGGTAGACGCGCCCGCCATCCTTCGGTCCCAGCTCGACCGCCACCAGCACGCGATCGAACCAAGCGGGGTTGGCGACCTGGGCATCGATCAGGCCGCTGCTTCGCGAGCCCGCCCAGACCCGCTTGGCGTCGAGCTTCAGGGCGTCGAGCATGGTTTCGAGCAGCAGCGCTTTTTCCGCCGCCGTGCCGTGTCCGGCGCGCAGGATCGCGTCGGCCGAAGGCTCCGTCCCGGTGAGGAAGATGCCGGTATTGTCGTCATCGAGCGCGATCTCGTCGCGGACGAAGGTATAGATCGCCGCGGCCCGGTCGCGCGGGCCGGTTCCCGCCTTCTGGGCCAGGGCCTGCGCCTTCTTACCCGATTCGCCACCGCGGCGACGGGCCTTTTCCCAGGTCTCCTTCAAGAAATCAGAGGTCGCCGCCCAATTCTCCATCAGCCGCAGGTGGACGGTCCCCTCGTCGAACACGGTCGGTACCAGCATGATCTGGGTCGCGAGATCGGCGAACGGCAGGCCGTATGGCTCGTCCAGGATCGGCGGCAGATTCTCGGCCCATGCGCGCAGCGTGCGTTTTCCGACGTCGCGCCCCTGTTCGGTCTTCACCCCAGCCCGGAACGGGTCGCGCATCCAGGTCTGAACTCCGAGCGAGCCGGGGATCAGATAGCGGATCTCGGCCGAGCGGACCGGAATGTCGGACGAGAAGTAAAACGGCTCCAGGTAAAAGATGTTGTCGAAGCGCAGCTCGTACTCGGCGTCGAGGATCGCGCCCACCTCGACGTTGGGGAAGGCGAGCGAGGTGACGAAGTACTTTCGGCTTTTGGAGAGCTTGCGCTTAAACTTGGCGTCCTTGGCTAGCTCGACCACTCGACCGTCGGGGAGCACGGTGCGTGCCGTGAGGCTGTAGAGCCGGACGAACGAGGAATGGAAGAGCTGGATCTCGCCCCGGTCTTTGCCCTGCTCGGTGAGGATCTTCACCCGCTCGCGCACGATCACGCGGGACGAAATGTCGCTGCTCGCCGGGTCCATCATGCGGAATTCGGCTTTCCGGAAAAGCACCACGGCGCGGGCGTTCGGCGAGCCGGCCACCTGGGTGAGGACTTTTTCTTCGGCCGAAATCGGCGGAAATTCAGCCCGCGCTGCGGGCGGCAGGAGCACCAGGAGGCTGAAGACGGGGACGAATAGGGCGATTCGAGACATCGATCCTCCGAAAATCGGATCAGGAACGTGCGCGCGTAAGGCTCATGCTAGCAGGCCTCCGCCAACCCCTTGGACACCGTCGCCACGGTTTCGTGGTGAATTGTGACGAAGTCGTCATCCAAAGCGTCGGGCGCCGCGTAGAGGGTTTGAACAGGCGGACCGAGGCCACCTTCGGAGCCTTTCGGGGGCCGCCGCAGGAACCGGGTGGAAGACCAGGAGGTTCAGGTGCCGCAAGCGCTGCAGGCCGGTCAATGGTTCGGACAGGGGCCGACGGCCGCCGGGAACGGCGGAGCGCTTCGCTCTGGCGTATATTCCGGGCAAACGTTCGCCACTCGGGAGACCGTCCGCTTGAGCCTCCGTACCGCCGATGCCGACGATTCGGCACTGCTCGCCGCCATCGCGCGAGGCGAGATCAACGCCTTTCAGGTTTTCTACGATCGCTATGCCGCGCGCGTCACCTCCTACGTGCGGCAGCTGAGCCGCGACCGGGAATCGGTCGAGGACATGGTCCAAGACGTGTTCGTCGCAGTGTGGAGGAAGGCCGGGAGCTACAGCCCGGAGCGGGGCGACGCGGCGGGCTGGCTCTATACGATGACCCGCAACAAGCTGGTCGACCAGTGGCGTCGCGTCCGCGAAAAGGCGGTCGAGCTCGACGCCATGCACTCCTGGGAAATGCCGGCGATTGCGCCGCCCGAAGAAGATCTCTACCTGTCCGTCCGCCAGGCGCTGTTCCAGGTTGCCCCGGATCAGCGCGAGGCGATCGAAATGGCCTATTTCGGCGGCCTCACCTACGAGGAGACGGCGGTTCGTCTCGACCTTCCCGTGGGCACCTTGAAATCGAGAATTCGCGCCGGTCTGCGCTCTTTGCGCTCGGTGCTGGAAGCGGGGTAAATTCGTGCATCCACCCGAAGACATCCTCCTTTCGTTCGTTTCGGGCGAGGCCGATCTCGCCCGGCGGGCGCTGATCGAAGGGCATCTCGACGGTTGCCCCGATTGCCGCGCGTCTATCCGGTCGCTCTCGGTGCCGGGGGCCCGGTTGTTGGCCGGGATGCCCGGCAAAGCAGCCGATTCGGCCGGCTCCTCCGGACTTTGGGATCGCCTGCGCGCCCGCGTGGCGGAGATCGGACCGCCGCCGTCGTTCGAAACGTCCCCTTTAGCCCAATATCCAGTGCCGGCCGGGGCGTTGCGCGAGCTCGGCGACCGCAGCGGAGTCGAGCCGCAATGGCGGTTCGCGGGCACTATAGGGGCCGCGTTCACCATCCTCTCCCGCGACGCCGGGACCGGGGCGATGCTACTTCTCGGCCGGATAAAGCCGGCGAAGTTCTTTCCCGAGCACCGCCACGCCGGGCTCGAAGAGATTCTGATCCTCCGCGGCGGCTTCGAAGACCAATACGGCGACTTTACGGCCGGCATGTACACGTCGTACGAGCCGGGCACCGTCCATCGCCCGTGGATCGACGAGCAGGAGCCCTGCTGGATGCTCAGCCGGCTGGAGAAACCGGTCGAGTTCCTCGGCTGGCGGGGCGTGGCGCAGCGGATGCTGGGCAACTAGGTCAAAATCTGGCAATAGTTGGACAAGACATCTAGGGTCACTGCTGCGAGCGGCAGGAAGATCGCGGCCGGAATCTTCGCAGCTAGGTGCCCGAGTCCCGATTGCAGTGCGACCCGGCGCGATTCGAGATCGTGGCGCGCGGCAAATCCGGGGTGGGCGGTGCTTACGACGCCTGGCGGCGGCTCCCCGTGCGCCTCAGAGGCGAGAAGTTCGATCCGCGCCACGGGCGGAAAGAGGAGTGAGCAAGCGGGGGCATAGAATCCCTTGATCCCGCTGATGAATTGGATTGTGCTCGGCTTCCTGCCGATCGACCGCATGCGCCAAAGTCGCCATCCGGCCTATGGTGCCGCTTGCGGCCAGCTGCTGCTCGCCCGGCGCACCGCCTACGAAACCGCCGGAGGGCCGCGATCGCCCGCTTCGTCCATGACGCGCTCAAGCTGGCTCGCAGCTTCCGCGCCGGCAGGCCCCTGGTCGCTCGCCCTCTCCACTGTCGCCCTAACGGCCGGCTGGGCGGCGCGCTTCGCCGCAGCGATCCGGTTTCGCCAGCCGCTCCTCGGCGCGCTTCTCCACCCGCTTGGGATCGCCCTCTTCCTCGCGATCCAATGGCACGCCCTCGCCCGCCACTACGTGGGGAAGCCGGCGGTCTGGAAGGGGCGGGCGCTCGCGGGGTAACCAACTGGTTTCAGACACTGCCACGCGGAACGACCCACTCAACGGGCTGACCCGTGACCCTAGCGATCTGATCAAAGTCGGCGTCGTAGTGAAGTACGGTGAGCCCTGCCGATTCCGCTGCAGCCGCGACGATCAAGTCTGGAATTGGCAGGCGGTGTCTTCCCGTTCGCGCTAGCTCGCCCTGTACCTCGATCGCCCTGTCGAAGATCTGCTCCGTGAGGAGTACGCTCTCGAAGGCCAGCTTACGGCGCAGCCGAATCCTCTCGTGTTCCTCATGGTTGCGGGCACTGAATAGAACTTCGAGGTCGACGACCGCGCAGGTGGCGATCTCGCCTGACTCGATCAGCGGCGCGAGGCGCGCGCGAACCGTCGCCAAAGGCATCCGAGCAAGGGCACTCTTATCAGCGAGGAACCGAGCCCGCATCAGCGCCAAGCTTGCGCCATGATTTGCGGGTCCGCCAAATCCATCCCCTCCATGACCGAGAGGGCGCGAACCTCCTCACGCCGAGCTACCGCACGCAGGACCTCGCGGAACGCCACTTCGATGGTTTCGCGGACGGTCTTTGTCGATAAAGCATCTCGCGTGGCTGCGAGCAACTCCTCGTCAATCTCAACGCTCGTCTTTCGGACGGCCATATCTTCTGCCTCGTCGCAAATATATCAAAGATTCGGCTCCGAGGATATCATTTATGGTGCGCCGGATATATCGCTTCGTCTACCTACAGCCAGCGGATCGCACCGCCCTGAATCGCCTTGGTCTTCGGGTCCTGAACGAAAGCCGCGACGCCGAGTTTCCTTCCGGCCGTCGCCTCTCCGACCTGTAGATCGACCGAACCGGTGCCATGACCACCCGGGGCGGCGCCGAGGGCGAAGGCCCGCAGTAGCCTACGGACGACGGCGTCGTTTTTGAGCGTCCGGCCGCCGTTTTCACCTCGGCCGACTTTCGTCACCAGGCCGTTTTCGACCAATGCTACGAGCACGTCCGCGTCGCGCGGCAGCGCTCCGGCGTGGGAGGCGGTGACCTTCGCGCGCAGGCCGGCGGGGGTTTTCTCAACCGTAAGGTCCAGATCGACCGCCGGTTTTTCCGCCAGCGCCTTGGCGATCGCCGCGCGCACTTTTCGCTCTTCCGAGCCGGTCATCTCCTCAGTGCCGTTCACCACCAGCTGCGGCGTATAGATCCGGTTCGTGTTGTACGCCTGGGCGTATTGCTTCTGGCGCGCCGACCAGTCGGCCGAGGAGAAGGGATCGGTCCAGCCGATGTAATCCCAATAGTCGACGTGGTACGCGAGCGGCACCACCTTGCCCGCGAAGGCCGGTTCGGCGGCGATTTCCGACAGCAGCCGGTCGGCCGGCGGGCAGCTCGAACACCCCTGCGAGGTGAACAGCTCTACCACCGCGATGCTCCCCGCCGGAGGAGGAGCCGCAGCAAGCGCCGGAGTCGAGGATTGAGATGGCGAGTGGAGCATCAGAAAGGCGGCGAGCGCCAAGGCGCCGAGTGCCAGCGCCGGAATCAGCCGTGCGGAGTGGGAAGTGGAGGAAGTTGGAGTATCGAGCATGGTGAGACCTCCTGGGCCCGGCGACACATCGTCGCTCTGGGTGCTTGTCGTTGATCCGATCGCCTGGGGAGATTTGGATTCATGCGCGCTCCAAGCGATAGTGCCGGATTTCGAGGCTGGTAGTGCGCATACCGGACCTCCGGGGGAAAAGGCTAACACGCGCCCCGATCGTGTGCAGCGAACGCACCGGATCGTTGCGTCCTTACGGACTCCCGACCAGAAACCGCGCGAGCCGCTCCCAGCGTTCGGGCCGGGGACGAAGCCGAGCCGGGATTTTCCGGGGCGTTGCGGGCTGGGAGCGGTCGGAGAGTGGAACCGCGCTCACTTCTAGAGGGAAGGCGCGCCGCCGCTCGCCCGGGCCGAGCAGCCAGATCTTGACCTGGGTCGGCGGGTCATCGGCCAGGAGTACCGTGGAGCGGACAGCTTGGATCACCTCCGAGCCGCGCCCCCGGCCGCGGCGGACCAGGATCGCGCAGCGGTTCGCGGGCCAGCTCGCGCCGAGCCGGGCGACCGAGCCGTCGAGCGGGATCAACGAGGGTGCCGGCCGGGAGGCCGTTGCCTGAGGAAGGTAGTGAGCGAGGCAGATCTCGGTCGAGGCGTTCAACGCGAGAACCGGCTCGCCCGGTCGAGCCGAAGCGGCGATCACCCGCGCGGCCCAGAGCCAATCGGAGCGGTGTGCGTAGTCCCAGACGATGCCGATCGCCGCGGCGATCCCGAACGCCCCGACCAGGGCGAGCTGCAGCTCCACGCGAAGTGCCGGCCGGATCGCCAGCGCCTGAAGCCGCCGGCAGCTTTCGGCGAGACCGAGGCCGAGCAGGACGGCGAGAAACAGCCAGCCGATCAGCATGTAGCGCGCCTCGCTCCAGTGTCCGGAGAGCTGGAGCACGACCTCGACCCCCATGGTTCCCGCAATCGCCCCCGCGATCACCGCCCGGCCCTCTCCACTCCGAGCGGCGCGCCAAACGCCGAGACCCACGAGAGCCAGCGCCAGCAGCCCGGTCCAGCCGAGAGCGTGAGAGTCCGTCCCGAACGTCAGCTCATGCCAGCGTTCGATCAGAGGGCCGAGATGCCAGCGGGTTGGGGGGCGCTGCATTCTTTGGTGTCGCGCGGCGAGCATGACGGAGAGCCAGGGGGCATAGGCGAGTCCCCAGCCGAGCAGGAAGAGGGGGACCGCCATCAGCAGACGGCGGGTTCTTCGGCGCGTTTCTTCTTCCTCGTCAAAAGCCCGTTCGATCGCGAGCCAGGCGATCGGCGCGAGAATCGCGACCGAGAGGTAATGGGTGTAGAGAGTCGCGAGCACGGCGAAGAAGAAGCCGACCCCGCGGCGGCCATCCGGAGAATCGAGCAGCCGGTCCGCCGTTGAGAGCGAGAGAGCCGCGCAGAACAGGGCGAGCGAGTAGGGGCGCAGCTCTTGGGAGTAATGGACGTGAAATGGTGCGAGCGCCATCGCCGACCCCACCAGCAGACCTTCGAGCCGGCCGAACCGGCGGGCGACCCAGCGCGCGACGATCAGGACCGTGCCGATGCCGAACGCGATCGGAATCATCCGCCGCGCCGACTCGCCGAGCCCCAGGCAAAGGCCGAGCCAGGAGAACACCCCTTCAAGCGGCGGATGGACCGCGTCGGCCCGCAAGGCTCCGAGCATCTCTCCGAAACCGCCGCTCGCCTGGTTCGTCTCGATGATCTCGTCGAGCCAGAGCGAAAAGCTGCCGAGGTTCGCCACGCGGGGCAGAAGCGCCAGCAGGGCGAGGCACACCAACAGCCCTCCGGAAAGACCTCGATTTAGAACGCGCATGCCCGTTTATCGGATGCGGACCCGTACAGTGTTTAGCCCCCGGGGACCAATCTCGGCCGGAACGGTGCCAAACGCTTGCGGGCTGCCGGGAAAGATCGGCGTCCTCTCGTGCCACAATTGCTTCGCCGTGACCGAACCGACACCGATATCCGCAGCTCGTCCCAACCTCGCCGCGCGCGTGCCGCAAGCGGGCACCAGCGACCCGGACGAAATCCTCAGCCGCTTCATCGATTGGGCGACCGACATGGGCTACGAGCTCTACCCGGCCCAGGAAGAGGCGCTGCTGGAGCTGATGGCGGGCAAGCACGTCATCCTCAATACGCCCACCGGCTCGGGCAAATCGCTGGTCGCCCTCGGCCTACATTTCAAGGCGATGTGCGAGGGGCAGGTCTCGTACTACACCAGCCCGATCAAGGCGCTCGCCTCCGAGAAGTTCTTCTCGCTGTGCAACGACTTCGGGCCGGAAAACGTCGGCATGCTGACCGGCGACGCGAGCATCAATCCGACCGCCCGGGTGCTCTGCTGCACGGCGGAGGTGCTCTCGAACATGGCGCTTCGCCAGGGCGAAACGCTCGACGCGCCGTACGTGGTGATGGACGAATTCCATTACTACTCGGACGCCGAGCGCGGCATCGCCTGGCAGGTCCCTCTGCTGGTGCTCCCGTATACCCGATTCCTGCTCATGTCGGCCACTCTGGGCGACGTCTCGGCGATCGCCGAGCAGATCAAGAAGCGCACCGGCGGCGAGGTCGCCCACGTGATCTCGGAGCACCGGCCGGTGCCGCTCGATTTCGAGTATCGCGAGACGCCGCTTCACGAGACGATCGAAGTACTGCTCGAACAGGGCCGCTCGCCGATCTACATCGTCAACTTCACCCAGCGCGAATGCGCGGAGCTGGCGCAGTCGCTCACCAGCATGAAGACCTCCACCCGCGAGGAGCGCGAGAAGATCCGCGACTCAATCGCCGGTGCCCGGCTCGACACGCCGTACGGCAAGGAGTTCCGCCGTTTTCTCTCGTTCGGCATCGGCGTCCACCACGCGGGGCTCCTGCCGAAATATCGCCTCTTGGTGGAGCAGCTCGCGCAACAGGGGCTGCTGCGCGTGATCTCGGGAACCGACACGCTGGGCGTCGGCGTGAACATCCCGATCCGCACCGTGCTGTTTACCAAGCTCGCGAAGTTCGACGGCAAGAAGGTGGCGACCCTTTCGGTGCGCGACTTTAAGCAGATCGCCGGCCGCGCCGGACGAAAAGGTTTCGACACCCGGGGGAGCGTCGTCGCCCAAGCGCCGGAGCACATTATCGAGCAGCGGATGCGGGAGCGAAAATCGAGCGGCGGCGGCAAGAAATCGAAGGCGCCGCTGCGAGGCCCCGCCAAGGGCGAGGTCTCTTGGAGCGAAGAGACGTTCCAGCGGTTGATCCAAAAGCCGCCCGAGACGCTTCGCTCCCGGTTCCGCATCACCCACGGCATGGTGCTCAACCTGCTCCAGCGCGACGCTGAGATCAACGATCCGAACCGCCCGAACTTCTCCTCGCTCCGCGAGCTGATCGAACGCTCGCACGAGGACGAGGCGAGCAAAGCGAAATGGTTGCAGTTCTCGGGCGTAATCGTCCGCTCCCTCTTTAGGGCGGACGTGCTGCGCGTCACCAAAGACACCAAGCGCAACTATTACTGGGTGGTGATCGCGGAAGATCTGCAGTGGGATTTTTCGCTCCATCACGTCTTATCGCTGTTCCTGATCGAAACGCTCGGCCAGCTCGATCCCGAGTCCGAAACCTACGCGCCCGATCTGATCACCTTGGTCGAATCGATCCTGGAAAATCCGGAGGCGGTCCTGCGCCGCCAGGTCGATAAGCTCAAGACGGTGTTGATCACCCAGCTCAAGGCGCAAGGGGTCGACTACGACGAACGGATGGAGCGGCTGGAAGAGGTCACCCATCCGCAACCCATGGCGGATTTCCTTCAGCACCACTTCCTCCGCTTCCGCCGCGACCACCCCTGGGTCGGCAATCGCGACATCGCACCGAAATCGATCGGCCGGGAGATGCTTGAAGGGTTCTTCGGCTTCTCCGACTACGTCCGCCAGTACGGCCTTCAGCGGAGCGAGGGGGTCCTCCTGCGCTACATCTCGCAGCTCTACAAGACGCTGGAGCAAAGCGTGCCCGAGCTGGCCAAGAGCCCCGAGGTCTACGACGGCATCGGCTTCTTCCGCGCGCTCCTCCAGCATACGGATACGAGCCTGATCGAAGAATGGGAAAGCCGCCTTCACCCCGAGCTGCTGCTCGAAAAGCCGGAGGAAAGCGAAAGGGACCGCCGCGAGTTGCGGGTCAAAGAGCTGCTCGGCAACCCGATGGCCTTCGGAGCCCGGGTCCGCGCGGAGCTACACCTCCTGCTCCGCGCGCTCGCCAATCGCGACTGGGAAGAGGCGGCGGCCTCGATCCTCCCCGCCCCCGACGATCCGGAAGGCCCCTGGACCCCGGAGCGCTTCGAAGCCGCCCTCGCCCCGTTCCTCGCCGAGTACGGAGATCTCACCTTCGGCCCCGAGGCCCGCCGCCACCAATGGACGACGATCAAAAAGACCGGCAACCGCACCTGGGAAGTCGCCCAGACCCTCCTCGACCCCCAAGGCGACAACCTCTGGGCGGCGCGCGGCACCATCGATCTCACCGACCCGAGTGTCCTCGAAGGTCCGCTCGTGCACTTGGAGCGGATCGGGCCGTAGGGGGCCAGAGCGGGATGCAGGTGGTTGAAAATTGACCTCCCGCTGTCGCAAGGCGAGATTCAGGGTCAGCGGGACGGGTTCCTCGACTTCCTGTTCGCTCAAGCGCTACTTCACGCTGCGTGAAGCGTTGTTCCTCGTGCAGTTGATGCCCGCTTTGGAGCAACAATCTGTCCAAGCGGCTGGTGAAGAGCCCGAAGTTATATTTGAACGACACGGGGCTCCTCACCCATCTGCTCGGCGTAACCGACGGAAGGCTCCACGAAGAGCCGCGCCTCCTTGGCCCCATCCTGGAGAATTTCGTCGCCCTGGAGCTGTGCAAGCAGGTCCGGTTGTATACGATGGCCTTCCCTAGCATGCCTGAACAATTCAATATCGTTGCCGCCCACCACCGCCTGGAGGCCGTTTGGCATGGCCCTTCGCCGGATTCCGCGCCGACGATCGTGATGCTCCACGAGGGGCTCGGCTGCGTCGCCGGCTGGCGCGATTGGCCGGCTCGGCTCTCGCGGGAGACGGGGCTGGGGGTACTCGTCTACAGCCGGTGGGGGTATGGCGGGTCCGATCCGGTGGCGCCGCCCCGGCCGCTTGGCTATATGCACGACGAGGCGCTCGATTCGCTGCCCGAAGTGCTGGCCGCCGCGGGCGTACGCGACGCGATTTTGCTCGGCCACAGCGACGGTGCCTCGATCGCCCTGATCTATGCCGGCAGCTCCCTCTCGAAGCTGGCCGGTGCGCCGCGGATTCGCGGCTTGGCGCTGCTTGCGCCGCACGTCTTCTGCGAGGAGATCTCGGTCGCGGCGATTTCCCGCGCCCGCGAGGCGTATCTTCATGGCGATCTCCGGGAGCGACTCGCAAGGCATCACGGCGAAAACGTCGACGGCGCGTTCTGGGGCTGGAACCGCGTCTGGCTCGATCCCGGTTTTCGCGATTGGAATCTCGAAGAGTTCTTGCCCGGCATCGAGGTTCCCGTGCTCGTCATCCAGAGCCAAACCGATCCGTACGGCACTCTCGCCCAGGTCGAAGCGATCGAACGCGGCGTGCGCGGGCCGTTCTCGCGGCGGATCCTTCCGGAGTGCGGCCACGCGCCACAGAAGGACCGGCCGGACGAGACGACGGCGGCGGTGATCGATTTCGTGGCACGGACCCTGCTCTAACCCTTCCTCGTTGGCGGCATTCCTCCTGCGAACACTCCATTTCGCCGCCACCGAAGGAGGACACGATGAAAATCCAAAGATGGACTTCGATGGCGGTGATCCTGGGGGTCATCGTCCTGTCGGCTGGCATGACCGCCTCTCCCGCGCGGGCCGATCATGGGTCGTTACGGGGCGAGGTCGGGATCTACTACGACGAGCTGTCCCCCTATGGGGACTGGGTGGATGACTCGCAGTACGGCGCGGCCTGGTGCCCGCGGCATGTGGGGTCGGATTGGCGACCGTATTCCGACGGTCGTTGGGTCGACAGCGATTACGGCTGGACCTGGGCTTCGGATGAGCCGTTCGGCTGGGCGACCTATCACTACGGCCGCTGGGCCTTCGATTCCCGCTACGGCTGGATCTGGGTTCCCGGCACGGTCTGGGCTCCGGCTTGGGTCTCGTGGCAGTACGGGGGCGGCTATGTCGGCTGGGCTCCGTTGCCGCCGACAGTCGGGTTCGACTTGAACGTCGGCATCCGTCTCGGAGGGCTCTCCCTGAGCACCGTGATCCAACCGCGCGACTACCTCTTCGTCTCCGAGCGTGGATTCCTGGAGCCGCGGGTCGGCCGCTATGCCGTGCCCCGGACGCGGAACCAGGATCTCTGGCGTAGGGCACGCAACGTGACGAGTTACACCGTGGTCAATAACCGGGTGATCAATCGCGGTATCGCGATCAACAGCATCGAGCGGGCGACCGGACGCAGAGTTCCGCGCTTCCGGGTTGCGGAAGTGAATAGCCGCGGCTCAGCGGGGGTCTCCAGGGATCAGCTCAGGGTCTTCCGTCCGCCCTCCGCGCAGCTTCGCTCGATCGACGTCGCAGTTCGCAACGACGCCGGAGTGCGGCCGGGAATCGGCCGCGATCAACGGAACGATCAACGAGCCGACGACCGAGGTCGTCGCCCGGACGTGAAGCCGGTACCCCGCGGTCAGGAACGCCGCGACCAGGTCGGAATTGGAACGAAGCCGGCACCCCCCGGCCAGGAGCGCCGGAACCAGATCGAGCCCCGGCCGAACAGCCGCCCGAACAACCGGCCGGTCACGAAGCCCGCAGAGCGTCCCAACGCCCGGCCGCCGGTAGTCCAAAATCAGCCGCATCGGCCCGAGCCTCCGCAGGTGAACAAGCCCCGGCCGCAAGGAAATCCGCGCCCCGAGGCGAATCGCCCTCAGCCGCGCCAGAACGAGCGTCCTAACGCCCGGCCGCAGCAGCCGCCGCGGCAAAACGATCGGCCCAACGCCCGCCCCACGCAGCCCCGGGGAGAGCGTCCGGCGGCCAAACCTAACCGGCCGCACGGCGGTGGTGGTGGGGGCGGCAACGCCAAGCCGAAGCAGCATGGTCACGGCGGCTAAGCCGTCCGTTCAACCGCAGTTACTGTAGAGTTCCGTTGCAGATGGCGGTGCGACCTACACCGCCATCGGCAATTCTTGCTTGACCGCCCCCCGGAAACCTCGCCCTCTCCCGGCCCGTAGTAGCTTCAGCGTTCGCTTTCGACCGTTTGGCCGCGGAGGGACTTTCGGATGAATCTCCTGCTCGACACCCGCCTCGCGTTTCGTTCCCTAGTCAAGCGGCCGGGGGCGGCATTGGTGATGATCCTCACCCTCGCTGTCGGCCTGGGCGTGAACGCTGCGATCTTCGGCGTGCTCGACCGGCTGGTTCTGCGGCCGTTCGTCTTTCCCGACGTGGACCGCATGGTCCTCCTTTCCGAGACTTCGAAGAGCGAAGAGCTGGATTCGTCGAACGTCGCCCCCGCGAATTGGTTCGAGGTCCGGCGCGAGGCCAAAGGGATCTTCGAAAGCGTGGCGGCGTTCTCGGGGTGGAACGCCAACCTGATCGGCGCGGACGGCCCGGAGAGGGTCCTGGGTACCCGCGTCTCGACGGAGTTCTTTCGGTCCTTGCGCGTCGAGCCCGCGGCGGGTCGATTCTTCCTTCCGGGGACTCCCGATCCCGACGCGGTGGTGATTGCCGATTCGCTCTGGCGCCGGCTTGGAACCGATCCGGGAATCGTCGGCAAACCGCTTTCGATCAATGGCCGCAGCTATCAAGTGGTGGGCGTCGCTCGGCCCGGGTTCAATTTTCCGGAAGGGAGCGAGGTCTGGTCGACGCTCGTCCTCAGCCCGGACGAAGCCGCGAGCCGGACGGATCATTACCTGAGCGTGCTCGGCCGTCTCGCGCCCGGAGTTTCGCTGTCGGCCGCCGCCGCCCGTTTCGAGGTCCTTGCGGCGGGCCTGCGAGCCCGCAACCCTGAAACCAACGCCGGCCGGGGCATCCGGGTCCGTACTTTGACCGAAGGATTGCAGGACGAAGGGACGCCCTCGATCCTCGGCCTCTGGCAGGCTGCGGCGGCGTTCGTTCTGCTGATCGCCTGGGTCAATCTCGCCAACCTGATGCTCGCCCGCGGTTCCGAACGGCGGCGCGACCTCGCGGTGCTCGAAGCGCTCGGCGCGAGCCGAGGTCGCCGGGTGCTCACTCTGCTCTCCGAGGGCGCGGTCGTGGCCATCGCAGGGGCGCTCCTTTCGCTGCCGATCGCCGCCTTGGCGATTCGCCTGATGCGCGACGCGATGCCGGCGACGATCCGCAAATTCATCTACGGGTGGGACCAGCTCGGCCTCGACGGCCGGACGTTCGCTTTCACCCTCGGCCTGGCCGTGTTCTCGGTCCTGGCGTTCAGCGTCTGGCCGGCGCTGCGCTCTTCCGGTTCAGGGATTGGCGGCGCGCTCCGCCAGGATCGGCGCGGAGGATTGGGAATCGGCGCCCAGCGTGGCAGGAGCGCGCTGGTCATCGTCGAGGTCGCCGCCGGTCTCGTCCTCCTGGTGTCGGCCGCGCTCTGCGTGCGGGGTGCCACCCGGCTTCTCGACGGACCGCAAGGGTACGACCCCGACCATCTGCTGACGCTACGGGTGACGCTCGACGAGGCCCGTTATCCGGACGACGCCTCGCGGCGCGCCTTCGCCCGAGGAGCGGTCGCCCGCTTGGCCGCGCAGCCTGGCGTCGCATCCGTCGCGGAGGCAAACGTGATGCCCGCGACCGGCAACAACAACGTCTTTCCGCTGGCGATCGAAGGGGAGGCCCCGCCGGACAAAAGCGATCCGCCGCAGGTGGATGGCCGGATGGTCTCGCCGCGCTATTTCGAGACGCTCGGCCTGCCGATCCTGTCCGGCCGCGGGATCGCCGCCTCCGACGGTCCGGACACGCTCCCCGTCGCCGTGATCAGCCGCTCGATGGCCGAGCGCTACTGGCCAGGTCGTGACCCATTGGGCAAGAGGTTCCGGGCAGGCGAAGAGGGCCAGCCCTGGCTGACCGTGGTGGGGGTGGCGGGCGACCACATCCATCATTGGTTCAACCGGCGCAATTACCCGACGTTCTTCGAGCCGCTGGAGCAGCATCCGCGGCCGCGTCTCACCCTCGCGGTGCGGACGCTCGGCGAGCCCGAGTCGTTCGCCCGCGAGGCAAGAAAGGCGTTGCGCGCGCTCGATCCCTATCAGCCGGTCTACGACGTGGGGAGCATGCGCCGCTCGATCTCCGAGTCGACGATCGGCCTGCAATACGTTGCGGCGGTGATGGCGGCTTTCGCGTTCTTCGGCGTGATTCTCGCGATCTCGGGCGTCTACGCCGTGATGGCCTATCGGGTCAGCCTGCGCCGCCAGGAGATCGGGGTCCGCGTGGCGCTCGGAGCGACGAAGCGCGACGTGCTCGGCCTCACCCTCGGCCAGGCGCTCCGCCTGACCGCACTCGGCCTCGTCGGCGGAGCGATCCTTTCCGCCTTCGCCGGACGGGCGATCAGCGGGCTCCTGCGCGGGGTTACCGAGGTCGACCCCAAGCTGATCGTCGGCGGGGTGGCGCTCTTGGGCGCCGCGATGCTGCTTGCGGCGTTCATCCCGACCCGCCGCGCCCTCGCGCTCGATCCGGCCGAGGTGCTGCGCAACGAGTAGCTCAGGGGGCTATTGCCCTCCGGGCTTCTTTGCGGCGTCGAGCTCCTTCTGCTTATCGCGCACCATCTGCTGCAGCTCGGCCTGATGCGCTTTGCCGATCTCGGCGCCGATCTGGGCGCCTTTCTGAAATAGCTCTGGCATCTTGGTCAGGGCCTTCTTGCCGGTCGGCGTGCGATAAAACGCGATCATCTCGCGCGTTTCCGCTTCGGTGAACGTCTCCATGTAAACCTTGATCAGCTGCGGCGCCATTGCGTCCCAGGTCAAATACTTGGTCGACCATTCGAGCAGGAGGCCGCGAAAGGGCGCGATGCCCGGGTTGGCTTTGATCTGCGCATCGATCATCGCGGTGGCGCCGCCCAGCATCGTTTTCTCCAGGTCCATCAGTCCGAACAGCTCGGTCACCGCCTGCTGGTGCGAGCCGACCGCAGGCTTGGAAGCCGCGCCGGGTGATTGCGCGTGGGCGGACGCCGTACAAAGGAGCAGCAGGGCAGCGGTCAAGAGTTTGCGCACGGTTCTTCCTTTTCGGAGGGGGTGGGTGATGCTAGATCGATTCGATCACGCCTCGAACATTGCGCTGATCTCGCGGTAGGGCACGGCGTCCTCCGCGAAGGTGAACGTGCCGTGCTCGCGCATCTCCCGGCCGGCGCGGAGGAACGCCCCAAGGGCCGCGCGGGAAAGGGCGCTTCCCACGCTCACCCGCTTGACGCCGATTTCGGACAGCTCGGCGAGGGTGAGCTGGACGCCTTGGAGACCCATCACCACATTCATAGGGCGATCGACGGAGCGGACCACCGTGGCGATGTCCTCGCGGCTCGTGAGGCCTGGAGCGTAGAGCACGTCGGCGCCCGCCTCTTGATAGGCCTGAAGCCGGGCGATCGTGTCTTTGAGATCCGGCCGGCCGACCAGGAAGTTTTCGGCCCGGGCGGTAAGCGTGAACGGGAAGGGGAACGAGCCCGCCGCCTCCGCCGCGGCGCGGACCCGCTCGACCGCGAGATCGAGAGGGTAGATTGGATCGTCCTTCCTCTGGGTGTAGTCCTCGATCGACCCGCCGACCAGCCCGGTCGCCGCGGCGATGCGGATCGTCTCCGCGACGATTCCCGGCTCGTCCCCGAAGCCATGCTCCAGATCGGCGCTCACCGGCAGGTCGGTCGCCGAAACGATGCTCCCCACGTGGTTCATCATCTCGTCGCGGCTCGTCACGTTGTCCCGCCGCCCGACCGAGAACGAATACCCGGCGCTGGTGGTCGCGAGCGCCTCGAATCCTAGATGCGCGAGAAGCCGAGCGGTTCCCACGTCCCACGGATTGGGGATGATGAACGCGCCGTCCCGCTCATGAAGCGCGCGAAAGTCGGTTCCTTTTTCGGCTGGGGTCCTCATGTTGGCGCTCTCCTGCGGATCTCAGAGTCCCAGCGCCGTCGGATGCCGCGGCTGGTAGAGCCCGAGCTCGCCGCCACTCGGCAGCGGAATCGTCGTCTTCAGGCCCCAGGGGGCTTGGTCGACCTCCGTGCAAGCAATGCCCTTGGCCGCGAGCGATTTAACCGTCGCATGGAGGTCCTCGCACATCAGATAGACGACCGCGCCGAGGAGCTGATGCCCCGCGTGCACCTGCTCGGGAGAATCGTCGCCTTCGATGGGATGGAGGGCCGCCTCCGCCGGGGGCAGAGCGAAGATCAGCCAGCCATGCCCGGCGTCGACCGAGCGAAGCTCCAGGACATCGGTGAAGAAGGCCCGATCGGCTTCTGGGTCGCGGCTGTAGAAGAGAACGTGGGCGCCGTTGAACATGGCCGGGACCCTATCAACTTTTGAGCCCGAAGCTGATCGGCGGAAACCTATTTTGGCCGAGCGGCATAGCTCAAAGGTAGGGCAAGAGTGTGCCTCTGGCTTTTCAGTCGAAACTGCTACCCTCGACCTCAGCGCGGCGCGAAGGTGCGTCTCGCGCCCCCGATAGGAGATTCCGCCCATGGTTACAGTCGCCCTGTTCGTCCGTTTGGAAGCAAAGCCCGGTAAGGAAGACGAGGTCGAGAGCTTCCTCAAAGGTGGTCTCGCAATCGTCGAGGGGGAACCGGCAACCACCGCTTGGTTCGCTCTTCGCCTTGGACCCTCGACCTTCGGCATTTTCGATGCGTTTCCGGACGAGTCCGGCCGGCAGGCGCATCTGAGCGGCCAAGTGGCTGCCGCCCTGATGGCCAAGGCGCCCGACCTTTTGTCCCAGCCCCCGTCGATCGAAAAAGTCGACGTCTTGGCCGCGAAACTGCCCTAGAGCCCCTCAGATCCTTTCGATCGCGTCGGCGGGCAGACGGGCGAGCAGCTCGCGCACCGTCCGCCCTGCCGGCGGCACGGGTTCGTCGGGGATTAGGTCGGCGAGCGGTTGAAGGACGAAACGCCGCTCGGCGAGCAGCGGATGGGGCAGCAAGATCTCGGGGCGAGCGGAGATTCGCTCGCCGAACCAGAGTAGGTCGAGATCGAGCGGCCGCGGCCCCCAGCGCTCGCTCCGTCGTCGGCCGACCGAGCGCTCGATTGCCTGGCAGAGCGCTAGGAGCGATTCGGCGTCCAGGGGAGAACGGGCGACGAGCGCGCTGTTCAGGTAGTCCGGCTGGGCAACGGCTGAGACCGCGGTTGTGCGGTAGATCGGCGCCATCCGGATCTCCGAAAGATGTGCGCCCAAAACGCCAAGGGCCCGGTCGAAGTGATCTTCGACGGGCCCGAGGTTGCCACCGAGGGCTAGCGCGACCCGAGGCTCACTCCTCGTCGTCGATGTCCTCTTCTTCGTCGTCGGTCCCGAGGTCGGCTCCGACCAGCTCGTCATCGATCAATTCGTCGTCCGCGACGACCTCGCCCGGGGCCTCTTCCGGCTCGTCGTCGAACGTGCGCGCCACTTCCGCTTTGCGCTTCTTGCGCGCCGCCTGGGTCGCGGCGAGTTGGGTCGAAGGAGCGGCGTGGGACTGGTTCGCGCCGCACTTCGGGCAGATCGGCTCCGGCTTGCCCAGGTCGTAGAACTTGGTGCCGCAGCTATAGCACTCGTGCTTGCTTCCGAGCTTGGTTTCGGCCATTGAGACGGATCTCCGCCGCGGCGAAGAAGCCGCGTTTTCAGGCGCGGGAACGTAGCACCCGCTCCCGGTGGTGTCAACGGTGGAAAGAAAAAGACCGCCGGAGTGAGTACGCACCCCGGCGGCCTTGGTTCTTCAGGCGGAACATCTTACGAGGCGGTGTCGAGGAACGGCTTGAGCTTCGTCGAGCGGCTCGGGTGGCGGAGCTTGCGCAACGCCTTGCTCTCGATCTGGCGAATCCGTTCGCGCGTGACGTTGAACGAGCGGCCGACCTCTTCGAGCGTGTGCTCCGAGCCGTCGCCGACGCCGAAGCGCATCTTGAGCACCAGCTCCTCGCGTGGGGTGAGCGTCTTTAGGACCCGGCGGGTCTGCTCGCGCAGGTTGGTGAAGATCACCGAGTCGATCGGCGACACAGCGTTCTTGTCCTCGATGAAGTCCCCGAGGTGCGAATCTTCCTCTTCGCCGATCGGCGTTTCGAGAGAGATCGGCTCCTGGGCGATCTTCATGATCTTTCGGACCTTCGAAGCCGGCAGGTCCATCCGCTCGCCGATCTCCTCGGCGGTCGGCTCGCGACCCAGCTCCTGAACCAGCGAACGGCTGGTCCGGGTTAGCTTGTTGATCGTCTCGATCATGTGGACCGGGATGCGGATCGTCCGCGCCTGGTCCGCAATTGCGCGGGTGATCGCCTGGCGAATCCACCAGGTGGCGTAGGTCGAGAACTTGTAGCCGCGGCGGTATTCGAACTTGTCGACCGCCTTCATCAGGCCGATGTTGCCTTCCTGGATCAGGTCGAGGAACTGCAGGCCGCGGTTGGTGTACTTCTTGGCGATCGAGACCACCAGCCGGAGGTTGGCTACGATCAGCTCCTCCTTGGCCCGCTCGCAGGTCGCCTCCCCCAGCCGGATCTTGTTGATCGTGGAGGCGATCTCGGCGTGGGTGGTGCCGTAGCGCTCCTCGAGCTCGCGCAGGTTGCCGCGGTACTTCTCGATCCGCCGGCGGTGGAGCGCCTTGAGCTCCTCGTTGGTCTCGCGCTTGAGCGCCGTCTGCGCCCGCTTGATGTCCTGCTCGAAGCGGGAGAACTGCTTGTCGATGTCCTTCAGGAAATCGACCAGCCGATTGCGGGTCTGGACGCTGAAGTCGACGGTGCGGATATCCTTGGCGATCTTGGCGACCAGGCGGTCGATCTCGCGCTCGATCTCCAGGTACTTCTCGCCCTCCGGCTTGCAGCGCTTCTGGCGCTTGCGCAGCTCGCCGATCTCCTGGTCGTTGACGGCGATCTGCTCGAACACCCGCAGGTTGTTCTTGATCCGGTCGGCCGCCTTGGTGTCGAGCGGCTCGTCCGGGTCGGACGACATCAGCTCCATCATCAGGCGCTTGTCGCGCTGCGCCATCTCGTTCAGGCGCAGCAGCTCGCGCAGAACCACCGGGTTCTCGCACAGCGCCTCGTAGATCAGCCATTCGCCCTGCTCGATGCGCTGGGCGATCTCGACCTCCCCCTCGCGATCGAGCAGGGGGACGGTGCCCATCTCGCGCAGGTACATGCGGACGGGGTCGTTGGTCTTCTCATGGACGGTCAGGCCGAACTCGGTCGTCTCGTCCTCTTTTTTGTCGAACTCGTGGGTGGCAGACTCGGACTCGTCACGGTTCTGGTAACGCTCCGGACGGTCGATCACGTCGATGCCCAACTCGGCGAACCGGAGATATACCTCATCCAGCTCGTCCGGCAGGGCGACCACCTCTTCGGGCAGCAGCTCGTAGATCTCGTCGTAGAGAAGATAGGTCTTCTCCTTGCCGAGCTCGATGAGCTGTTTGACCGAGGAGTATTTCTCTTCGACCGGGGCCAAGGCGGAAATCGTCAAAATGTGCCTCCTCGCGGCGTCTTCGGGGAGCGGATCATCGGGCCTCTAGTAAGCGGTTGCGGGAATCAAGGCGTCAGCGCGAAGGGTCGCCCGCACTCATCCGAGAACTTCGGGAATGCAGGGAGCGGGCCAACCTCGTCTTCTCGGCGAGGAGCCTCTCCAAGCGAACGTGATCCCCAGCGCGCTCGGCCCGAAGGACATCGCTCGCCAGATCTTTGAGCCGCTGCTGCTGCCAACGGCGTACCAGTTTTTCGAGGGACCCGGAAAGCCCAGGCTTTCCAGGGGTAACGGAGCCTTCTATCACGATTTGAGACAGGCGGGCAATTGCCCGATCATCGGGTTCCAGCTCGGCGCGCACCGAGCGAACATCCGGGGGGGAGCCAATGCTCCGGCCGTATAAAGCAACGAACGCACGGAAAATATTCCGGCATTCGGCATCGAGAAACGCCTCGGGCTCCGGAAGCTCGGAAACCGGCGGCAATCCGTCTCCCGAGAGCAGGAATTCGAGCACCTGCTCCTCGGTGGTCCGCACCAGACGGGCGACGTGGAGCTCCGGCTCGGCCGGGCCGCCCGCGCCGCCCGCTCGGGGCGATTCGCCCCGGTTCGGGGGGGGCTCGGCCCCCATCCGCCGCGACATCAGCTCGACCGGCACTTGAATCCTCTCCGCGGCGACCCGGGCGTAGCTCCAGCGCAAAATCGCATCCGGGATCGGGCGGAGCAGCTCGGCCACCGCGGCTGCCGCTTTGGCCTGTTCTCGCGGCTCGTGCGCGCTTTCGGCCGGGGCGATCCGCTCCAGCTCGGCGATCACGCCGTCGGGAGCCTCGGCGATCGCTGCGGCCACCGCCTCCGGCCCTTGGGCCTGGCGCAGAGAATCGGGATCGTGCCCTTCGGGGAAGCGCGCACGGCGCACGGCGAGCCCTTCGGAAAGCAGCAACGGCAGCGCCCGGCGGAAGGCGTTTTCCCCGGCGTTGTCCCCGTCGTAGGCGATCACCGCCTCTTCCGCATAGCGCTTCAAGAGCTTCGCCTGCTCGGGGGTTAAAGCGGTGCCCATCCCCGCCACCGCTCCTTCCAAACCGCAAGCGACGGCGCCAAGGACGTCGAAATACCCTTCGACCAAGATCGCCTTGCCGGTTTCACGGATCGCCCGCTTCGCCTGGTCCAGGCCGTAAAGCAGCGTCCCCTTATGAAAGCTTGCGGTCTCCGCGGTGTTCACGTACTTCGCCTTGTCGTCCCCTAAGGTCCGGCCGCCGAAACCGACCAGGCGTCCCGCTGCGTTCCTGATCGGGAACATCAGACGGTTGCGGAACCGGTCGTAGGGGTCTCCCCCTTGCCGTTCGGCACTCCGTTCCGGCCGGGTGATCAGGCCGGAGGCTTCGAGGTCGCCCGTGGGGATCTTGTTGCGCAGGGCTTCGAACAGGCCGCGCCACCCCTCGGGTGCGTAGCCCAGGCCGAAGCGCTCGATCAGCGCGGGCGGAATGCCCCGCTTTTCGAGGTACCCCCCGGCAAAAGAGGAGCGCTTCAGCTGATCGACGAAATACCCCTGGGCGGCGGTGAGCGCCCCTTCGAGGTCTCGCTCGTCCCGGCCGCCCCGCCGCTCCGGCGCCGCGGGAAGCGAAATTCCATAGCGGCGGGCGAGCGACTCGATCGCGGCCGGAAAGTCGTCGCCCGAAAGCAGCATGTGGAGTTTGATCGCGTCGCCGCCCTGGCCGCAGCCGAAGCAGTAGAACAGCCCCGGGCCGGGATCGACCCCGAACGAGGGGCTTTTCTCTTTGTGCAGCGGGCAGAGACCCTGATACCTCTTCCCGGCCTTCTGCAGCCGGGTATGGTCCGAGGCGACGCTCAGGATGTCCGCCGCGTCGCGGACCGCCTGGATCAGCTGCGGGGTCAGATGTACGTTGCCGAGGGCCATGGGTCGGGTTCTAGGGTCTGGAGTCGTTGTCGATTTGAGACGCCTGCGGGCGACCGATTTCCTGTCATCGGTAAAATCTGCCCGCGGGATACCTCTTGGAGTGCGCATCGGCTCTTAATTGAGGACGCGACATCGAGCCTCGGAGCGCGCCGCACCAAGGCGCCCCGGCCCAAAGCTCCACTCAAGACTTAGAACGTTCGGCCGCGCAATTCCGTTCCTCATTCCACCTATAAGGCGCGATCAGGCGTTCCGGAGAGTCACGACGGTCGCGCCGTTGCCGCCCTCTTCCGGATCGCCCGGCCGAAGGTTCGCGACCGCCCGGTGGCTGCGCAGGTGCTCCCGGACCGCCTGGCGGAGCTTTCCCGAGCCGTGGCCGTGGACCACCCGGATCTCCTTGTGAGGGCCGCGAACGGCATGGTCCAGGTAGGCGTCGAGCTGTTCGAGGGCGGATTCCACCCGTTGGCCGATCAGGTGCAGCTCCGGAGGGGTCGAGGCGCTCTCCTCGGCATCGCGCGAGCTGCCGCGCACTCCGCCCAGCCCTCCCGGCACGGCGCGCGGCCCGCGGACCCCTCGAACGCTCCCTTCCACCCGGCCCGCGCGATCCCCTGCGACAAACGCCTCCGCCTTGGCCGGTCCGTCGCTCCCGGGGGCCAGCGCGCCCAGCTCTTCGGCTCGGCAGCGGACCCTCTTGCCGTGGACGGAGACTTCCGCCCGGCCACCTTCGAGTTTTTCGAGCTTTCCCTGCCAACCGAGACCCAGATGGCGCACCAGGCCGCCGACCTGGAGAGGTCCGGACGGCGCCTCGGGCTCCTCGACCAGCTCCGGCGCCTCGGCGAACAGGCGCTCGGCGGCCTCTACCTCCAGGCCGCGGCGTTTGCCCTGCTCGAACCGCTCGCGGATGCGCTCGACCTCCTCGCGCAGCTTTGCCGAGGTCTCGCGCCGGAAGGCGTCGAGGTCGCCCTTCAATTTCTTCCCTACGGTCTTCCGTTCTTCCGTTGCGGCGGCCAGCTCCTCGGCCAGCCTACGGCGGAGCTTTTCGGCGTCCGCGCGCTCGGTCTCCAGCTCGGAGCGCGTCTCGGCCAGCACTTGCCGGGCCCTCTCGACCTCGACCAGCAGGCGGCGCAGATCGCGGTGCTCGGAGCCGAGCCGGGCCTCCGCCCGGTCTAGCCACTCGGCCGGCAGGCCAAGGCGGCGCGCCAAGGCGATCGCCTCGCTCCCTCCCGGAGGTCCTGGCACCAAACGGAACGTCGGCCGGCCGGTTTGCGGATCGAACTCCATCGCCGCACACGAGGCGCCGCCGGTTTCGAGCGCCGAGGCGGCGAGCTGCGTCAGGTGGGTGGTGATGACGGCGAGGGTCTTCTTCTGCGCCAAGCTTTCGAGCAGCGAGGTCGAGAGCGCGGCCCCCTCTTCCGGGTCGGTGCCGGAGCCCAGCTCGTCGAGCAGCACCAAACTGTTCGGGCCGGCGGCCTCCCAGGCTTCTTTCAATCGCAGCAGCCGGCCGGAAAACGTCGAGCGGTCGGCGAGCAAATCCTGCTCGTCGCCCACGGTCGCCACCAGGCGGGAGAGGAACGGCACTCGGCTGCCCGGTGCGGCCGGAATCAGCAGGCCGCAAAGGGCCGAGGCGGCAAGCAGGCCGGCGGTCTTCAAAGCGACCGTTTTTCCGCCCGCGTTCGGGCCGGTGATCACCAGAATGCGGCGCTCGCCCATCAACGACAGATCGAGCGGTACGATCGTCCCGCCGTGTCCCGCCTGCCCAAGCGCCTCGCGCCGCGCCTCGGACAGGCGCGAATCGAGCAGCGGGTGGCGCGCGGAGAGGAGGATCAACTCGGGGGAGTAAGACGAAGAGGCCCCTGCCCCCGGGCCGATCTCGGGCAGCTGGGCCTCGGCGACCCCGGCATAGCGCAACGCGGCCTGGAGCAGGTCGAGCTCGGCGACGAAATCCGCGATGCCGCCCGGGCCGGAAATCGCGGGAAGCTCCGCCCGCGCCGCGGCGATCAGCTCGTTCAAGATCCGCCGACGCTCAGATTCCTCGTCTTCGACCGACTGCTGCAGCTCGTTGTTCGACTCGACGACCTCGATCGGCTCGAAATAGAAGCTCTTGCCGGTACCCGACCGGCCATGGATCAAACCGCCGCTCCGGCCCTTGGCGCCCGCGTCGAGCATCAGGACCAGCCGTCCGCCGCGCAGAGGAATCGTCTCCTCCGACAGCTCGGTCCGATGGTTCTGGACGTAGCCGCCCAGCTCGGAATAGAGCTGATCCCGTACCCGGCGGATCTGCTTGCGCAACGCCGCGAGCTTCGGGCTCGCGTCTTCCCGCACCTCGCCCCGCCGGTCGAGCGCGCGGTCGATCTTCGACAGCAGCTG
The DNA here is from genome assembly GCA_040005235.1 of Acidobacteriota bacterium. Classification (GTDB taxonomy): domain Bacteria; phylum Acidobacteriota; class Thermoanaerobaculia; order Multivoradales; family UBA5704; genus DASYKS01. The sequence continues at coordinate 69,971 of JBDTZG010000006.1, forward strand.
TTGCAGGTCGGGCACTCGAAGCGCGAGCTTGAGGAGAGCTGGGCAGAACTCCGCGCCGCGAATCCGCGACGCCGCCAGGCGCGAAGCGCGCAGCAGATCGGCCAGCCGGACGAGATCCAGGCCCTGCATGGGAGGCCGGCCGGTCACCAAGCGCTCGACCAGCTCGCCCACCGGAACGTCGAAATCGGGGACCAGAGGACCCAACCCCAACAGCCGGCCGGCCTCCTCGATCCGCCGCCGCTGGGCGAGCAAGGGCTCCTCTTCCGTGAACGGAGCGAGCGCGAGCACCCGCTCCCGTCCCAAGTCGGTCGAGGCGAAATGGGCGACCACTGCGAGCAGAGAAGGCAGCTCCAACGCCAAGGCGGTCGCCTCGGACAGGACGGAGTTCTCCCCGCCGGGCTCGCCGGGACTTTCGTCGTCGAAATCGTCGAAGTCGGGGGGCTGGTTCATCACGGGCTCTTCGGTGATTAGGTTCAACAGGTTGGGGTCAAAAGAAAAGCGGGAGCGGGGTAACAACCCCTCTCCCGCTTACAAGTGCTGCCGGTGTCGCGAGGCGTCAACCTCAGCGGATCAGGACAGTCCCTGGCGCCGCTCCTCGACCAACTTGCGCGCTTGCTTTTTGCGCGCTTGGATGGTCTTCCTCTTGCGCTTGACGGAGGGCTTCTCGAAGTGCTGCCGCTTGCGCAGCTCGGTCAGAATGCCGGACTTTTCGATCTTCCGCTTGAAACGGCGGAGGGCATTCTCGAAGCTCTCTTCTTCACGCACATGCACGACGGGCATCCGAAATCACCTCTCTTCTGGCGCGACTCGATGGGTCAGTCGGAAGGCGACGTTCGGCAAACAAAGAACGGCCTACCCGCCCATGGCGCGAATCTCCATCATCTCAGGGTGGGGCGGGGGAGGTCAAGGGGTACGTTGTGCTTCGGAAGGGGATCTCTGTGGGTCAGGTTCGTACTTTCGTCGGCTTGCGCAAAGTCTTTCGGGGCAGGGATCGCCGGACGAGCCTGCGAACTCTACGTGCTACCGCCACCGCGCGGCGAGCTGCGGGGAGTGAAATCTCCTCCCAACCGGGATATCGGGCGCTGGTTGCATACTCCGTCAACCGCACCTGCTCCTCGGCGCTCAGGTCAGGTCTGAGCTCGGCCGGCATGAGCGACCACAGCCTTTCGAGGTCATGGGTCTTGGGGAAGTCAATTCCTTCCAAGACAAGAACCGCCTTCAGGTACTTCTCCACACATTGCTGGGCGTGAAAACAAACCGTGTCCGTAGGGCAGCTCGCCCCAAGGGTAAGAGTGTGAGCGGCATTCGCGAGGTCGTTGTCCGCCTTCAACAGCCAATCTCTGCAGACGCCGATCCGCAGCTCACGGTCGGGCATAGAGTACCTTGCCCTCCAGCGATGCAGGTCGTTCGATGGTCCCGGGGATCTCCTGTCGCCACCGGAATTCCTCTGGACTCGTTACCACGATGTCCTTCGGGACAGGGATGCCCTGTAGAGCAAGCCGGATCTCTATCTGCTTTTCCCGCTTGGAACCGAGAAACGGCATCACGACAAGCAGATCGACGTCGCTATCGGGGCCTTCTTCGCCACGGGCGTACGAACCGAAAAGAATGATCTTCTCGGGGTGAAAGCCGCTGACGATGCGGCGCACCATCTGCTGGATCTCGCTTCTGGCCATGGTGTCCATCCTGACCGAGTCGGCTGGGGAAGTGTCTCCGCACGTTACGTCATGTTACGACGCCGGCAGCACCTTCGCCAGCGTCTCGGATCAGACCATGAGGGGAAGGGCTTGGCGCCTGGGCGTTTCATTGTAGGCTTTCGGCAGGAGGCGGCTGAGAGACTCATGACCCGGACCTCGATTTCAAGTACCGATCTGGCAAACGAGACGCAGGAAGTGGTCGGTCGAGTGCAATCCGGCGAGGTGGCGGTCGTCGAGACCGCTGGACGGGAATTGGCCGTCCTTTTGGACCCGGTTGATTTTCGCCTCCACCAGGCGCTCGCCCATTGCGCGACCGAGGATCGAGAACGCCTCGGGCCAAGCGATCCCGACGTTGAGGCGCTGCGGGCCTATTTGGCGGAAGAGATCAGCCTCGGGAAGACTGCCGACCTCCTGGGCCTTTCGCGATTCGAGCTTCAAGACCGTTTTTTTCGCCTCGGTGTGCCCTTGCGCCTCGGGCCAGCGACGATCGAGGAAGCACGGGCCGAGGTCGCAGCAGCTTTGAAGATTGATTAAGCGTATCGAAGCCCGGTTTATGACGAAACGTTCCACCATCCTCACCCTCCTGGTCCTCGCGCTCGCCGCCGTGAGCGCCCTGCTCGGTTTCCTCGCCCTGCGCGCCCGCTGGCAGAGTACGGCGGGCGCCACCCCCGTCCAGCGCGGCCGGAAGGTCGCCGAGCGGATGGGCTGCTTCGCCTGTCACGGACCGGGCGGAGAGCGTGGCATCCCGAACCCGGGCGCGCAGGGCGAAACCGTTCCGGAGTGGAGCGGCGGCACCTGGATGATGTGGAACGACAAGGAGGAAGATACCCGCGCCTGGATCCTCGACGGCCATCCGCCAGGCCGCAAGCCCGATGAGGCGGCGCTTCTCCGCATGCCCGCCTACCGCGGCCTCCTCTCCGAACGGGAACTGGCGGACCTTTCGTCCTACGTGCAGACCGTCTCCGCCGCGGGAGGCCCCGACGATCCCCAAGAGATCGAAGGCATGAATCAAGCCCAGGCGCTCGGCTGTTTTGGCTGCCACGGGCCTGAAGGGCGTGGCCTGGTCGAGAACCCCCGCTCCTTCAAAGGCTACGTGCCCCCCTGGGACGGCGCCGACTTCACCGAGCTGGTCGCCAACGAAGCCGAGTTTCGGCAATGGGTTCGGAACGGAACCTCGAGTCGGATGAAGCAAAATCCCGCCGCCCAGGTGTTTCTCAAGCGCCAGCCGATCAAGATGCCCGCCTTCGGCCCGAAGGCGACCGATGGCGATCTCGCGGCTCTTTGGGTCTATGTGCAGTGGGTGAGGACACACCCGCGGACCGGGATGGCTGGGGCGGAGTCGAAAGCGGGTTAAAGAGCGAGCGTGGTAGGTTAACCCGGAGTGCTGTGAGCCATGCAGCCTGTGCCCCTAGATACCCAACCGACGCGTCTTCCGCCGACTTCGGAGTCTCTCCTCGACGACTCCCAGAGGCCGTATTTTCTCTGGTGGACGAACGCCACGGCGGGGGATCTCAAGGTGCATCTTGTGGCCGACGACCCGGAGGAGCGCGCCTATTGGATGGGTGCCTTGCTCCGCGAAGCCAACACCCGCGACGTCTGGCTCTTCACAACTCCTGATGCCATCAAAGCCCTTTGGCCAAGGCTGATTCGCTATCTCGGACGCTCCCGGGACATGTGGGCCTGGCTTCTGGAGCTTCCGAAACCCGAATGGCCGCCGCTTAGCCAAATCCGTGCCGAGTAGGCGCAAGACGTTTGATCGACGACTGTTCTAAACGCTTAAGGCATTAGGGAGCCCCCCTCACCGCTCCTCCCGCCCCCCACCCCCCGAAAGCCGATGCGCCAGCAAAATCGGTAACGTCGTCACCGCGATCACGAACAGGGCGGTCACGTTGGTCACCGGCCGATCGCGCGGGCGGGTGAGCTGGTCGAGAATCCAGATCGGCAGGGTCCGCTGCTGGCCCGCGGTGAAGGTGGTGACGATCACTTCGTCGAAGGAGAGGGAGAAGGCGAGCATCCCTCCGGCAAGGAGCGCGGTGGCGAGGCTTGGGAGGACGATCCGGCGGAAGGTTTGGAAAGTGTCGGCTCCCAGATCCATCGAGGCTTCGATTTGGGAGCGGCCGGTGCGCCGGAGGCGGGCTGCGACGTTGTTGTAGACGGTGACGATGCAGAACGTTCCGTGGCCGGCGACGATGGTCCAGAAGCTGAAAGGGAGTCCGGTGAGCGCGAGGCCTGATCGTAGTGCGATGCCGGTGACGATGCCGGGGAGCGCGATCGGCAGGATCACCAGCAGAGTGACCATCTCGCGTCCGGCGAAGCGGCCTCGGACCACGGCGAGAGCGGCGAGTGTTCCTAGAACCACGGCAACCGCCGTCGAGACCGCCGCGACGCGGAGCGAGAGGGAAAACGCCTGCCACAGATCGGCGCGCTCCCAAGCTACGCTGAACCAGCGGAGGGTGAGGCCGGGGGGCGGAAAGCTGAGCGTCGCTTCGTCGGTGGTGAAGGCGTAGAGGAAGACCACGAGCAGCGGCAGGTGGAGGAAGAGGATCGCGCCGAGGGCCGCGAGCTTTAGGCCGAGCGGGGCGCGTTCTCCAGCTCCCGATTTGGATCTGGCGCTAGAGAGCATCGAACGCTCCCAGCCGCCGCGCCCAGGCGAGGTAGGCGGCCATGATCAACATGGGCACCACGGTCATTGCGGCAGCGAGCGGGACGTTTCCCGCCGTGCCCTGGTGTCGGAGGACGGCCTGGCCGATGAACAGGCTCGAATCGCCGATCGTGCCGGGGATGATGAAATCGCCGAGAGTGAGCGAAAACGTGAAGATCGAGCCTGCGATTACGCCGGGGAGGGCGAGCGGCAGCGTCACCTTGCGAAAGGTTTTTCCCGGTGGAGCGCCGAGATCGGCGGAGGCTTCGAGCAACGATTTCGGCACCCGTTCGAGCGCCGCCTGGATCGGCAGGATCATGTACGGGAGCCAAATGTAGAGGAAGACCAGGAAGCGGCCGAGAGTTGAGAACGAGAGCGACGGACCGCCGATTCCGGGGATCGCGAGCACCGCATCGAGCACGCGGCCCAACCCTGCGGCGGAGAAGAACCAGGAGAGGATCCCCTCTTTCGCCAGGATCAATTTCCAAGAATAGACGCGCACGATGTAGCTCGACCAGAGCGGCAGGATAACCCCGAGGTAGAGCAGCGATCGCACCCGGCCGCGGGCGTAGCGCGCCATGTAATAGGCGAGCGGGAAGGAGAGCAGGGCGGCGGCGATCGTCACTGTGGCGGCCATCAGGGTCGTGCGGCGGAAAATGTCGAGATTCGCCGGAGTGAAGAGCTGCGCGTAGGTGGCGAAGGAGAAACTCCGCACCACCTGGCCGGTGAACTCGTCGACGTGGAAAAAGCTCTGGACCAAGAGCGCGGCGAGGGAACCGAGGTAGACGACGCCCAGCCAGAGCAGCGGCGGACCGAGCAGCAGACCGAGCGCCCAGCGTGGATGGCGGAATAGAAAGTTGGCGGCGCGGCGGAGCATTTTCGGTTCCCGATCACCCGACAAGCGCGCGAATCGCGGAGGGTTCCCAGGCGAGCCGGACCCGCCTCCCCTGAGCGCAGGCGGCATCCGCCGCATCCGCGTCGAGGTTCTGCGCCACCACGGCCAACTCGCCGCCCTCGTCGAGTTCGACCGTGTAACGGGTGTGCATGCCGAGGTAGACCGCCTCGCGGATCGATCCTGTTGCGCTCGCCTCGCCCGGTCCGGCGGAAGCTTCGGGCGCAAGCAGGCGGATCCGCTCCGGACGAATCGCCGCGGGACCGGGCGTACCCGTCAGCCGCTGGGCTAGATCCCCAAGCAGCAGGTTCGTGGTGCCGACGAAACCGGCGACGAACACCGTCCTCGGCCGTTCGTAGACCTCGGCGGGAGTGCCCACCTGCTCGACGCGCCCCTGGTTGAAGACCGCCAGGCGATCGGACATCGCGAGCGCCTCTTCCTGGTCATGGGTGACGAACAGAAAGGTGATCCCCACCTGGCGCTGGATCGCTTTCAGCTCCGTCTGCATCTGTTGCCGAAGCTTCAAATCCAAAGCGCCGAGCGGCTCGTCGAGCAGCAGAACGCGCGGCCGGTTGATCAGGGCGCGGGCGAGCGCCACCCTTTGACGTTGCCCGCCGGAAAGCTGCGCCGGTTTCCGCGCGCCATAGTCGGGCAGACAGACCAGGTCGAGCGCCTCGGCCACCCGGCGACGGATCTCGGGTTTCGCCACCTTCTTGATCGTCAGGCCATAGGCGACGTTGTCCGCCACCGAAAGGTGAGGGAACAGCGCGTAGTCCTGGAAGACCGTGTTGACGTCCCGTTCGTAGGGAGGCAGATCGGTGACGTCGCGGCCGTGCAGCTCGACCCGGCCGGCGGTCGGCCGTTCGAATCCGGCGAGCATGCGCAGGCAGGTGGTCTTGCCCGAGCCTGAGGGGCCGAGCATCGCGAAGAACTCGCCGTCGGCGATTTCGAGCGAGACGCCGTCCACCGCGCGCACCTCGCCGAAATGACGCGAGACGTCGACGAACCGAACGGCCATCGCGGCCATCGCGGCCATCGCGGTCATCGCCGTTCGTCCGTCGAGATTCAATTCGAGATCCTGAGTTGCCTACCGGCCGCCGAGGATCGCGATGTAGTCCGTCGTCCAGCGGTAGTAGGGGACGCAATTCTTTGTGCCGTCGCCGCAGTCGGAGGTCGGCGTCCGCCAGAAAGCGATCCTGTCGAAGTTGTCGAATCCGTTCGTGGCGCAGCCGGTGTCGGTCAGAAGCGCATTGCCTTTGCAGGCCGCGGGCACCGCGGGGACTGAGCCGAACCAAGACGCCACGTCGCCCTGGACCTTCGGCGCGATCGAATGCTCCAGCCACTTATAGGCACAGTTCGGATGCTTCGCGTCGACGTGCAGCATGGTCGTATCCGCCCAGCCGGTCGCCCCTTCTTTGGGAAAGACGCTCGCGACGGGCTGCTTGTCCGCTTGGAGCAGGTTGACCTGGAACGGCCAAGTGCCCGAAGCGACCACCCCCTCGTTCTTGAAGTCGTCGATCTGGGCGTTGGCGTCGTGCCAGTACTTGCCGATCAGGGTCTTCTGGCCGCGCAGCAGGGCGAGTGCCTCTTTGTATTGCGGTTCGGTGAGCGAGTACGGATCTTTGATTCCGAGCGCGGGCTTTGCCGACTTCAAGTAAAGCGCGGCGTCGGCAATATAGATCGCGCCGTCGTACGCTTGGATCCGTCCCTTGTTCGACTTGCCGTCGGGCAAGGTTGTCTCGTTGAACACCACGTTCCAGCTGTCGGGCGGCTTGGTGCCGAACACCTTGGTGTTGTACATCAGCACGTTCGGCCCCCACTGATAGGGAACGCCGTAATGTTTGCCGCCGACCGTGTGCCATGCCGCGTTCTGAAGCCGCGGATCGACTTGGCCCCAACTGGGAATCAGGGCGGTGTTGATTTTTTGGATCTTTCCCCCGGCGACCAACCGGAGCGAGGCGTCACCCGAGGCGGTCACGAGATCGAAGCCCCCGTCGTTCATCAACGCGACCATCTCGTCCGAGGTGGCGGCCGTCTTCACGCTCACCTTGCAGCCAGTCTCCTTCTCGAAGCCGGTCACCCAGTCGTAGGTCTTGTCGGTGTCGCCCCGCTCGACATAGCCGATCCAGGCGACGATCGAAACCTCCCCCTCGCCAGGTCCCACCGCCTGGAGGGGGTTGCTCGGACCGGTCGAGGCGGCGGCCGCGCCGCCGTCCGGGACTTCCGGCGCCTTCGGCGCGCAGGCGACGGGCAGGATCGCGAAGATTGCGGCGAAGATCGGCATCTTCCACGGCGAGCGTCGGCGGATCATGAGCGGCTCCTTGCTCGGAATCGAAAGGTCGGTTCCGGGAGGTGTGGTCGGCAAATCGTTGAAGGGAAGACTAGTGTCCGGACGGGGCCGTCCGCAAGGCGCCGGTTTCGTTCCGCCCGCATCTCGTGTCCAAGCAGGTAGGATGAACCTACAAGCCCTAGCGATCCCGATCCGGATTCCGATGATGACCCCCAGGGAGCAGAGCCCCGCCTCGTTCCGAGCGCTCCCCCTCGATTCGGTCGAGGACGAGCGGCGGCTGCTCGCCGACTATTCGCGCGGCGATCGCGCCGCGGCCGAACGGCTGGTGGCGAGTACCTACCGCCAGGTGTTCGCGTTTCTCGCCAAGCTTTGTGGCGGCGACGCGGATCTGGCGGCCGATCTCACGCAGGACACCTACAAGAAGGCGTGGGACGCCCTCTCCCGGTTCGACGGCCGGTCGAGATTCGCCACCTGGCTCTGCCGGATCGCCTACACCACGTTCCTCAATCACATCCGCCGGCCTCGGCGCGTGGTGCAGATTGAGGACGACGTGGCGGATCAGGTCGCCGATCCCGATCCGAGCCCCGAGGATCTCGCAGGGCTCGCGGTCTCGGGCGAGCGCCTGCGCCACGCGGTGATGGCTCTGCCCGAGCCGCTGCGCGAAACGATCACCGCCCATTTCTGGGGCGGCACCGACATTCCGGACATCGCCCGTGACGAGGGGGTCACCGCCGTGGCGATCCGCAAGCGGATCAAGAAAGCGCTCGCCGTGCTCGCGCATTCGCTCGATAGAACCTTCGGCTCGTCGACCGAAGCCACCGGGGAGGACGCGCGATGAACGCCAACGCTGAGCGAAACGAAATCCGCGAGAGCGAGCTGCGCCGCCTGTTGTCGGAAGCGCCGCCGACCGGCCCGGCGCTCGATCCGCCGGCCGACCTCTTGGCCAAGCTGCAGGAAGGGATTCCGGACGCGATCGAGCTGCATCCCGCGCTGCGCGGCGGCGAAAACGTCCTGCCGTTCCGGGCGCCCGCGCCGCGGACCCCCATGGCCCGCCGCAATGTCTGGCTGATCGCTGCGAGCCTGCTCGCGATGGCCGGGGCGGGCTACTTCTCCTTGCGGGTGCGCGACGTGGTTTCCGTGCCGGAAAATGTGGCGGCCCATGAGTCGGTGGAAGCGGCGAACGGGCGCGGCGCGATTCCGACCGGGGCCGACTCGGCCCCTCTGCCCAAAACGCCGGCCGAAGGCACCGAAGCCGGGATTCAATCCCCTTCGGGATCTCCCGCAGCTCCGCCGCCGCCGGCCGACCTCAAAGCGCTCGGCTACCTCGGCGGCCCACCGGCTTCGGAGGCGGCCCCGGAAAAAGGCAAGCTCTGGGACCGACTCGACGAGACTCGTCGGCAGGCGACTCCGGCAGAGCAGGCCCGGGCCAACGAGGCGCTTCGGCGGCGCGAGGGCAGGCAGGCGAAAACCGAGCAGCCCGTGGAGGTCCCCGAGGGCGTGGAAGGCGGAGTCGAAGGGGGAGTGCCCGGAGGGGTCGCGGGCGGCGTGGTGGGGGGAGTTGTAGGCGGCGTGCCCGGCGGAGTGATGACGGGCGCCGCGGCTCCCTTCCCGGCGACCGAGCCGGCCAAGCCGGCCCCCTCGACCGGCGGAACGGCCGAGCCGAACGACCAGCCGTACGCCGACACCTTCTTCGAGAGCGCCGGGGTCAATCCGTTCATCGACACCGACGAGGACCGGCTCTCGACGTTCGGGCTCGACGTCGATACCGGTTCCTTCACGGTGATCCGGCGCTACCTGGAAGAGGGCCATCGGCCGCCGAAGGATGCGGTGCGTCTCGAAGAGGTGGTCAACTTCTTCGATTATGCCGATCCGGCTCCGGCCCACGGCGATTTCGCGGTTCGCCTCGAAGGCGCGCCGAACCCGTTCGGTCCGCAGGGCAAAATCAACGAACGCCACCGCCTGGTGCGGGTGGGGATCAAAGCCCGCGAGATCGATGCCGTCCGGCGCAAGCCCTCGGTGCTGACCTTCGTGGTCGACATCTCGGGCTCGATGGACCAGGAGAACCGGCTCGGACTGGTGAAGCGGGCGCTTGAGCTTCTGGTCGCCGAGTTGCGCGAAGACGACAGGGTGGGCCTGGTGATCTTCGGCAGCGAGGCGCGCACGATTCTCGAACCGACGACCGACCGCTCGGCGATTCGGGAGGCGATCGAACGGCTGCGGGCGGAAGGCTCGACCAACGCCGAGGCGGGATTGAACCTCGCCTACGACGTGGCCCGTCGGGCCTACCGTGCGAACGGCAACAACCGGCTGATCCTCTGTTCCGATGGGGTCGCGAATGTCGGAAACACCGGCCCGCAATCGATCCTCAAGCGGATCGGTAAGGAGACTCGGGCAGGCATTGAGCTTTCGACCGTCGGATTCGGCATGGGCAATTACAACGACGTGCTGATGGAGCAGCTGGCAGACAAAGGGGACGGACGTTACGCCTACGTGGACACGATCGAAGAGGCGCATCGGATCTTCGTCGACGGGCTCGCCGGAACGCTCCAGACGATCGCCAAGGACGCCAAGGTGCAGGTGGAATTCGATCCTACAGTGGTCCAGAGCTGGCGCCTGCTCGGTTACGAAAACCGCGACATCGCGGACGACAAATTCCGCGACGACACGGTCGATGCGGGGGACATCGGCGCGGGACATGCGGTGACCGCGCTCTACGAGGTGAAGCTCGCCGAGCGGCCGGCGGCGGGTAAACCGAACCCGGCGATCGCCAGGGTTCACCTGCGCTGGTTCTCGAAGGAATCCGAGCGGGTGATCGAATCGGTCCAGGCTCTGCCGCTCGACCGGCTCGCTCCCAAGTGGCAATCTGCGAGCCCGGCGTTCCGGTTGGCGACCCTCGCCGGCCAGTTCGCCGAGATCCTGCGCGGCTCCCCTTGGGCGAAGGGCGAGAGTCCGGTCGAAGTCGCCCGCCGCGCGCGAGAGCTTGCCGATCAGACCTCGGGCAAGCTGCACACCCAGGCGATCGATCTCGCGACATTGGCGGATTTGGCGGCCCGGGCGAGGTAGCCCTCACCACTGCCCGGGGCAGGGGGTAAGGGCTTTTACCCCCGCCGCACCCGTACCACGGCCCCGGGCTGAGCCGTGAGGTTGGCCCCGTCGAGCCGGGCCTCGACGAAGATCATCCGCGATGCCGGATCGATCTCCGGCGAGATCCGCTCGATGGTGCCGGAGAGATCGCCCAGATCGGCGGCCGAGGCGACGATCGGCGCGTCGAGAGCAAGGCTCTTCGCCTCGGCGGGCGGCACCGCGAAGCGGACGATCAATCCCCCCTCGCTCACCAGCCGGACGATCGGCGTGCCGGCTCCTACGGTCGCCCCGGGATCGAGAAAGCGCTCAGCCACCGTTCCGGCAAACGGCGCCCGGATCTCGCTTTCGCCGACCGCGATCTCGGTCAACCGGACCCGCGCCCGCTCGCCGGAAACCCGGGCGCGGGCGGATTCGAGCGCCGCCTCGGCCTGCTGCTTCTGGATCTCGGCCTGGGCCAGATCCTCTTTCGAAAACGACTCGGGGATCGACAGCCGCCGCTTCTGACGGCTTTCGGCATCGGCGAGCGCGAGGTTTGCCTGCCGCTCCGCCGCCTGCGCTTCGCTCAGAGAGGCCCGCATTTGATCCAGCTCCCGGGCGAGCGAGGCGGCATCGAGCCGCGCGATCGACGCCCCTTTCGCCAGGCGATCGCCCGGCCGGACGAAGACCGCCTCCAACCGGCCGCCCGCCGCGGCGGCCACCGAAGTGGATTGGCGAGAAACGAGAACGCCCAGATAACCCGTGGGCCGGCCGGCCGAGGCCGCCGCGATCCGCTCGACCGGTGCGTCGGAACCCGGGGGAGTGGCGGGTTTGGCGGTCTGACCGACGGGCTTTTCGCCGCCGCAGGCCGCGAATCCCAAGAGAGCGAGCGGTAGAACCCAGGATTTCATGGGGTGATCTTACCTCTGCCGCCAAGCAGACCCCCGGCATGCCGCGTGCTAGCATCCTCCCTCGTGAAAGACCCCCGCTTAAAAGCCCTGATCGACGACCTTTCCGCCCGCGAATCGATCCTCATCGCCTACTCGGGCGGCGTAGATTCGGCGCTGGTTGCCGCCTTGGCGTTTCGCGCCGTGGGGGATCGGGCGCTCGCAGTCACCGCGGCGGCCGAGACGCTCGCGGGCGCCGAGCTCGACCATGCGCGAGCCCAAGCGGCGGAGATCGGCATCCGGCACGAAACGGTCACCTACAGCGAGCTGGACGATCCGGAATTCGTCGCCAACCCGAGCCACCGCTGCTACGTCTGCCAAGGGATGAGAATGGACGCGATGCTTACACTCGCCGCGGCACGCGGTTACGCCACGGTGTGCGACGGAACGAACGCTTCGGACCCAGGTCCCGACCGGCCGGGATTGAAAGCGATCCGCGAACGGGCGGTCTACTCTCCCTTGTTCGAGCACGGCATCGACAAGGCGACCACCCGGGCTCTCGCCAAGGAGCTGGGCCTTTCCGCTTGGGATCGGCCGGCGAACGCCTGCCTCTCCTCCCGCATTCCCCACGGTCAGCTGGTCACCCTTGGCAAGCTCAAGCGGATCGAGGCGGCCGAGGAGATCGTGGCGCGCGAAGGGTTCCGTGTCGTCAGAGTGCGCCACGAAGCCGAAGGCGCCCGGGTCGAAGTGGCGGCCGACGAGGTGGCCCGGCTCGCCGACCTCTGGCCGAAGCTGGAAGCCCCGCTCCGCGGTCTCGGCTTCGCCAGGGCGAGCTACGACCCCTCGGGCTACCGCCGCGGCGGAGCGGATCTGCCCAGCCAACCCGAGACCCCGGCCGCGTGAATCGCGATCAGCTCTCCGCGCTGCTCGCCGATGTGGCGGCCGGCACGACGCCTCCCGCCGAAGCGCTCGAACAGCTCGCCGAGTTGCCCTACGCCGATCTCGGTTTCGCGAGGCTCGATTTCCATCGCGAGCTGAGGAACGGTTTGCCCGAAGCGGTCTACGCCGAAGGCAAAACCCCCGAAGACCTGCGGAAGATCGCCGCCCGCTTCGTCGAAGCGCACGGCCGGCTGCTCGTGACCCGGCTCTCCGCCTCGGCAGCCGAGGTGCTCTGCGCCGATCTGCCCAACGCCACCTACCACCAACGCGCCCGAGTGCTCACGGTCGGCGGTCCGGTCGAGGTGGTGGCGGGAACGGTCTCGGTGCTCGCCGCCGGAACCTCTGACTTACCCGTCGCCGAAGAGGCCGCGGTCTGCGCTCGCTGGTTCGGCTGCCCGGTCGAAACGTCCTACGACGTAGGGGTCGCCGGCCTTCATCGCCTGCTCTCCCAACTCCCGGAGATCCGCAAAGCCGCGGTGGTCATCGCCGTCGCCGGAATGGACGGCGCGCTCCCCACGGTGGTTGCAAGCCTCACCTCGGCCCCCGTGGTCGCGGTCCCCACCTCCGTAGGCTACGGCGCGGCGTTTCACGGCTTGGCGCCGCTTCTCACCATGCTGAACGCCTGCGCCCCGGGCATTGGAGTGGTGAACATCGACAACGGCTACGGCGCCGCGGTGTTGGCGCACCGGATCGCGCGCTCCCGGCAAGGGGTGCCCTTGCCGCGTTGCGACAAGATCGGGTAGAAAGAGACTCGGAAGCGAAAGATCACCCTCTCGCTTGGAGGTTCCATGACGGTTCAGTCGCCCCCTTCGCTCGACATCGCCGAGAATCTCGGGGAGCTGCGCACGCTCCTCGGTGCCCGGCTGCTTACCGAAGATTCGATTCTCGACAGTTTCCGCTCCGACTTTGGCCGGATGGTTGAGCGGCGTCCGGCCGCGGTCGCGCAGTGCACGACTTCGGCCGAAGTGGCCGAAGTCGTCCGTTTCTGCCGCCGGAATGCGATCGCGCTCGCACCCCGTGGCCAGGGCCACACCCAGACCGGCCAGGCCACGACCGAGGGTGGAATCGTCCTCGACACCGCCCTCTTGAATACCATCTACGAAATCGACGCCAAGGGTCTCTTCGCCGACTGCGGCGCCGGAGTGGTCTGGCGCGATCTGGTGAAAGAGTCGATCGACCGCGGACTCATCCCGCCAACGCTCACCAACAACCTAGGGGTGACGGTAGCCGGCACCACCTCCATGGCCGGTTTGGGCGTCGCGAGCTTCCGGAACGGTTCGCAGGCCGACAACGCGATCGAGATCGAGGTGGTGACGGGCGAGGGCGAGATCGTCGTCTGCTCGCACGAGAAGAACCGCGAGCTGTTCGACGCCGTTCGCTGCACGCTCGGCCAGATCGGCATCATCACCCGGGTGAAGACCCGCCTTCGGCCCGCCAAGCCGACCGTGCGCCAGTACAGCCTGGTCTACGACGACCTCGGCGCCTTCATGGCCGACGCGAAAAAGGTGATGGACGGGACGACGTTCGCCAGCATGGGCGGCATCTGTTCGCCCGCGCCGCTCGGTTTCCGCCGCATCGGCGAAGGGATGGAGCCGGGGGTCGGCGTGGTCGGCTTCGGCCACTGGATCTTCCCGATGTTCCTGACCATCGAGTTCGGCCCCGGCGAAGAGCCGGACGACGACCAGGCGCTCGCCGAGCTATCGCCCTACCGGATCGCCCACATCGAGGACGCCACGCTGTTCGATTTCTGCCAGCGGATGGAGCCGATGTTCGCGATCTGGCGCCGCACCGGCTACTGGGATCACACTCACCCCTGGATGGAGACGATCCTCCCTTGGGACGGCGCCAGGGAATACATCGAGATGATCCTCGCCAACCTCCCCCCCGCGGCGCTCGGCTTGGGCGGCCACGTCCTTCTCTGGCCGTCGCGCACCGACTGCTCCGAGGTGCCGTACTTCATGCATCCGGGGGGAGACTACGTCCTCGGCTGGGGCGTGCTCGGCGGAATGCCCAAAGAGCCGGCGGACTTCTACGAGAAATACCTCCAGAACCTCGATTTCGCGAGCGAGCTGTCGATCCACCAGTTCGGCGGCAAGCGCTACCTCTCGGGCTACATCACCTTCGACTCGGCCGAGCGCTGGGCGCTCCACTACGGCGACCAGTGGGAGCCGCTCAAGGCCGCGAAGAAGAAGTACGACCCCGACGGCATCCTCGCGCCGGGCTTCATCGTTTGGGAGTAGGGGCGGGCGCAACCCCCGCGAGCGATTGAAGCCCCTCGCGGGTTGCGGTCCCCACCACCCGAGGCGCGGCCACCACTCCGCCCGCTCCGCGGAAAGTTCCTGGGGCTCCACGGAATGTTCCTGAGGTCCAGAGGAAAACTCCTGAGGTCGCGAGGAATGTTCCGGAACACCGGAGGAGCATTCCTGAGATCAAGCGGAACGTTCCTGAGTTTCAGGGGAATGTTCCTGAGTATCAGCGGAGCATTCCTGCCAAAGCACGGAACGTTCCGTAGCGCTAGGAGAACATTCCTGAGATTTAGAGGAATGTTCCTGTGCCTTAACGGAGTATTCCTGAGATTCAGCGGAACATTCCTGAGAACCAGAGGAATATTCCTGAGCACCAGCAGAGCATTCCGGAGCTTCAGAGGAGTTTTCCTCCGGTCCAGTGGAGCATTCCGCGCGCCAAACGGAGTATTCCTCTCATCCTGCGGAGCGTTCCGTGCACCCGGCGGAGCGGGTTTTGCGGTCTCAACACTGCTGTGGCCACCGGAAACAGCGGTTTCCGCCTCCGCGACGCCCCCGGTCTCACCCTATCCCCAGGTGCCGCGAGACGCCGCACCTGGGACCCGGCCCGATCCGGCGCTTCGCACGCTTCGAGTTGGAGCGATTCGGACCAACCGGGCGAACTGCACAGCCTTTTGAGCAGCCTTTCGGAGTAATCTTCCCTGTATCGCTGTCTTCGAACCGTCACCGCGCTGCCGTGCGCGGGTGAAAGAATTCGCGGGCCGCTCCCTCCGGAAGGGGGCTGTCCGCACCCGGAACTTCGATTCGAGTCCTCGCCTGGGGAGAGAACCTCACATGCTCAAATTCCGCACTCTGCCGTTCCTCGCCCTTGTTGGCTTGGCTTTTGTCGTCGTTTTGCAGCCTGCCGACGCCCAGTGCGTCAGCTTGACCACTCTGGGATCGGCCGTCACCCAGAACTTCGACACCCTGTCGAACACAGCCGGGAGCACGACCAACAACCTGACCATCACGGGTTGGTTCCTGACCGAGTCGGGGGGCGGTGCGCGCGACAACGAGCAGTATGCGGTCGACAACGGTGGCAGCGGCACGGGAGACACGTACAGTTACGGAACGACGGCTGCCACCGACCGCGCTCTGGGCAGCCTTCGCTCCGGCACGCTGATCCCGATCTTCGGCTCCTGTTTCACCAACAACACGGGTGCCACGATTGGCAACCTGGCGATCGCCTATACCGGTGAGGAGTGGCGCCTGGGAACGGCCGCACGGACCGACCAGATCAATTTCGAATACAGCACCGATGCGACCGACCTGGTGACCGGCACCTGGACCGGCGTCGCCGCTCTGAACTTCGTCACCCCCGTCACCGCCACGACCGGAGCGAAAGACGGCAACTTGGCCGCCAACCGGACGGCGCTCTCCAGCACGATCTCCTCCCTTTCGATCGCCAACGGCGCGACCTTCTGGATTCGCTGGATCGATACCGACGCGACCGGCGCGGACGACGGCCTGTCGGCCGACGATTTCTCACTCACGCCGACCGGCACGGTGGTGCTGCCCAACCTGACGGTCAACGACGTTTCGTTGAACGAGGGGAACGCAGGCACGACGAGCTTCACGTTCACCGTCAGCCTGTCAGCCCCGGCCGGCGCGGGGGGCGTGACCTTCGACATCGCGACCGCGGACGGCACGGCGACCCAGCCCTCCGATTACACGCAGATGTCGCTCACCGGCCAGACGATCTCGGCGGGCAACTCGACCTATAGCTTCAGCGTCCTGGTCAACGGTGATCTCACGCCGGAGACCAACGAGACTTTCTTCGTCAACGTCACCAACGTGACCGGCGCGACCCCCACGGACCCCCAGGGCCAGGGAACAATCGTCAATGACGATGCGGCACCGAACCTGACAATCAACGATGTCTCCTTGAACGAGGGGAACGCCGGAACGACGAGCTTTATCTTCACCGTCAGTCTGTCCATGCCGGCGCCGGCCGGTGGCGTGACGTTCGACATCGCGACCGCTAACGGAACGGCAACCCAGCCCTCCGATTACACCCAGAAGTCGCTGCTTGCCCAGACGATTCCGGCGGGCAGCTCCACCTACAGCTTCACCGTTCTGGTCAACGGCGATACCACCCCGGAGGTCGACGAGACCTTTTTCGTCAACGTGACCAACGTGACGAACGCGATCGTCATCGACGGTCAAGGCCAGGGCACGATCGTCAACGACGATCTGAGCTTCATCCACGACGTGCAGGGCGCGGGCGCGGCGACGCCGATTCCGGGTGCCACGGTCACGGTCGAGGGAGTCGTGGTCGCCAATTTCCAGGGCACGGGCAAGCTGGGAGGGTTCTTTCTGGAGGAGGAAGACACCGACGCCGACGCCAATCCGGCGACCTCGGAAGGCATCTTCATCTTCTGCGCCGGCTGCCCGACGGCAGTGGCGGAGGGGCAGCGGGTCAAGACCACCGGAACCGTATCCGAGTTCTCCGGCATGACCGAGATCACGGCGACCACCGCGGGCTCGGTGGTCATCACCAACGCCGGCAACAATCTCGCGCAGGTCACTCCGGCGTCGATCGATCTGCCGATCGTCGGCGTCGTCGACGATTATTACGAGGCGCGCGAAGGGATGAAGGTGACGTTCGTCGACTCGCTCACGGTGTCCGAGTATTTCGAGCTCGGGCGCTATGGCCAGATCATCCTTTACGAGGGCGGCAGGCCGCGCCAGTTCACCGAGGCCAACGCGCCCAGCGTGGCCGGCAACGCCGCATGGGCCGACACCCTTTCGCGTCGCAAGGTCACCCTCGACGATGAGAACAACGCGCAGGAGTGGTACCTGACGACGTCTAGCCCGCCCGGGCCGGCCGATGGCCTTCAGTACGTCTACTATCCGCGCGCCAACGGCGGCTTTTCGGTCGGAACCCAAGGGGTCGACTTCTTCCGCGGCGGCGACCTGGTCAACGGGCTGACTGGCGTCCTCCATTGGGATTTCCCCGGTCTGGGCGCAAGCACTTGGCGCATTCGGCCTACCAGCGCCAACCCGGCAACCTTCACCGTCGCCAACCCGCGCCCGGCATCGCCGCCTGCGGAAGGCGGCGCCATCCGGGCTGTCGGAATGAACCTCCTCAACTACTTCACGACCATCGACACCACTTCCAGCAACACAACCGGTCCCTGTTCCCCGAGCGGTACCCTGGACTGTCGCGGTGCCGACAGCGTCGCCGAGCTCAACCGGCAGCGGGCGCGAGCGGCGATCGTCATTTGCACGCTGAACGCCGATGTCTACGGCTTCGCCGAGCTGGAGAACACGACCCCGAGCGCCTCGATCACCGACCTGCTGGGGGCCGTGAACACCCTCTGCGGCGGCACTCATCCGTACGCCTTCGCCAATACCGGCGGTACGCTCGGCACCGACGCCATCCGGGTGCAGCAGATCTACCGCACCGGCATCGTGTCGCCGGTCGGCTCGCCCCTCGTCGACCTCGACCCGGTCCACAGCCGGCCGCCGACCGCCCAGATTTATGACGTGACCGATGCCACGAACCCGGCTTTCGGTCAGCGCTTCACGGTGATCGTCAGCCACTTCAAGTCCAAGGGTTCGAGCGCCGGCCTGCCCGGCGATGCCGACGCAGGAGATGGCGCCGGGTTCTCCAACGCCACGCGGACGGCGCAGGCCAACCGACTGCTCACCTGGATCTCCGGCACTGTGCTCCCGGCCGCCGGCGACCCGGATGTCCTGCTCCTCGGCGACTTCAACGCCTACGCGAAGGAGGATCCGGTCAACGCCCTGATCGCCGGCGGGTATACGGATCTCGAGACGCTCTTCCACGGCGCGAATGCCTACTCGTACCTCTTCGACGGTCAGCTGGGCCATCTCGACTACGGTTTTGCGAGCGCCTCTCTGCTGCCGCAAGTCACCGGCGCCGACGCCTGGCACATCAATGCCGACGAGGTGGATCTCTTCGACTACAACGACGAGATCCGCGACAGCCCGGGCGAGGCGGCGTTCGAGGAGAAGCCGGACGGCTCGGCCCTCGTTCCGCCGCGGGTCGTGTTTCAGGCCGGCACGCCGTACCGTGCCTCGGACCACGATCCGGTCCTGGTCGGCCTCTTCCTCGTCGCCGACCTTTCGATCACCAAGACCGATTCGCCCGACCCGGTCACCGCCGGCAACAACCTGACCTACACGATCACGGTCAACAATAACGGGCCGGACGCCGCCTCGACGGTCTCCTGGTCCGACACCTTGCCGGCGGGGACGACGTTCGTCTCGCAGCCCGCCGTCGCCGGCTGGTCCTGCACCACACCGTCGGTCGGCGCGGGCGGCACGGTCACCTGCTCGAACCCCTCGTTCGCGGTCGGCAGCGCGATCTTCACCCTGACGGTGAAGGTCGGGGCGGGCGTCGCCGGAGGAACCGTGCTCTCGAACACGGCGACCATCACCTCGGCGACCGGCGATCCGTCGTCGGGCAACAACAGCTCCACGACCACCACCACGGTGGCGGCTTCGGCCGATCTGTCGATCACCAAGACCGATGGGGTGACGACCGTCACCCCCGGCGGCAGCACGACGTACACGATCACGGCGACCAACGCCGCCGGACCTTCGAGCACGACGGCGACGGTGGCCGACACGTTCCCCGCTGCGCTCACCTGCAACTGGACCTGCGTCGGGGCGGGCGGTGGAGTTTGCACCGCGGCGGGAGCCGGCAACATCAGCGATGCGGTGACTCTGCCGGTCGGTGGTTCGGTCACCTACACCGCGGCCTGCGCGATTTCGGCCGCGGCGACCGGCTCGCTCGTCAACACGGCGACGGTCACCAGCGCGTCCGATTCGAACCCGGGCAACAACAGCGCGACCGACACCGACACCCTCCTCGGCCAGTCCGACATCGCGGTGGCGAAGACCGTCAACAACGCGTCCCCGGGCCTCGGCACGAACGTAATCTTCACGGTCACCGCGATCAACAACGGCCCGTCGGATGCGAGCGGCGTCAAGGTGAACGACCTGCTTCCGGTAGGCCTGACGTTCGTCTCCGGCGTCGCCTCGTCGGGAAGCTACGTCAACACGACGGGCGTCTGGACCATCGGCTCGCTCGCCAACGGAGCCACCGCGACCCTCACGCTGACCGCGACGGTCAATCGGGCGCAGACCCAGGTCAACCAGGCCACCTCGACCGGTCAAGGTGCAGTGGACACCCAGGGCAACAACAACACGGCCACGGTCCGGTTGAACGGCATGCCGCTGATCGACATCCAGGTCGGCCAGACGGTGAACAATGGCACTCCCGCGGTGAGCCAGAACGTCGTCTTCACGGTCACGGCCAAGAACCTTGGACCGGCGACCGCGAACGGGGTGATCCTCAACAGCAACCTCCCGGCGGGCTTGAGCTTCGTCTCCTCCGCGCCGTCGCAGGGCAGCTACACCCCGGGCACCGGAGCTTGGAGCGTCGGTACGCTGGCCTCGGGGGCGACCGCCACGCTGTCGCTTACGATGACCAACACGGTGGCGACCCAGCAGGTCCAAACGTTCACCAAAACGTCATCGACCGAGCAGGACCTGGTCACCGGCAACGACGCGGCGAGCGTGGTGCTCAATCCGTCGGCCGCCTTCGCCGACCTCGCGATCACCAAGATCACCACCCAGGAACCGGTGGGAGTGAGCCTCAACTTCAACTACGTGATCGTGGTCACGGACCTGAGCGCGGGGACTGCGACGGGAGTCACCGTGACCGACACCCTGCCGGCAGGAGTCACCCTCGTCTCGGCGGTGCCGAGCCAGGGAAGCTGCTCCGGTACGACGACCGTCACCTGCACCTTGGGGACGCTCCTCGGAGGAACCAGCGCCACGATCGACATGACGGTGACCAAGATCGTCGGCGGATCCGTGGCAAACACCGCCTCGGTTTCTGGCGCTCAGAGCGACCCGAACCCGGCCAACAACACCAACGCGGTCACGACCACTCCGGTCACGCTGTTGGGCTTCGAGGTGGAGTGAGCCGGCAGGAGTAGAACCAACGCCGTCCATCCAAGGCCGGTTCGCCGCCAGGCGAGCCGGCCTTTTTCGTAGAGAGAGACTTGCACCCGGTAGAAACCCGAAAGGCAATTCGTCTATCTCCTGATTCCGAGCTAGAATCTGCTTTATGGCAAACGCCCTCCGTCTCGAAGATTTTCTACCCGCGACTCTTGAATCCCAAAATGAAACGGGAGAAGAGAAAAGCGACCTGACGGGTACCCAGGGAAGTAGAGCCGGAAACTTTCTGGCGGTACAACTGGAATTCCTTCGGGCCGCCCGAAAGCTCCGAGAGTTCGCAGCCGAGTCTAAAGAGGGCGATCAGCGGTTCGAATCCGCGTTACAGCAGATGGTCGCGGAAGCGACGGCGAAGGTTGCAAGAGGAGAAGCGCTCGATCTGACAGCCTCCGTTGAGGAACTCCGTACCGTTGAAGCTCGGTTGGAGAGCGCCTTGAAGGAGGCGGTGTCGACGTTCGGCGAGAATCGCAAATTCCCTCCGGCTGCCCAGATCATTGATGGCCTCAAGCGGAGATGCGAGCAAACGCGAGACGCACGATGGCAACTCCTGGCCCTTCGGGCAGAGTTCGAATCCGAATCGGGGTCGATGGTCGATAAGGCCGCAGACCTCGAAAAGATTCTCGCCGACTAAATTAAGCGATGCCTCGCATCAAAGTCGTACCGCGCTTTAAGAAGGCCTACAAGCGCTTGCCGCCGCCCGTCCAGGCAGCGGCTCAAAAAGCGCTGAGGACGCTGATCGACAACCCCCGGAACCGCGGGCTGAACCTAGAGGCGCTGAGCGGTCGTCCAGGCTCTTACTCGATCCGTGTCAATCGAAACTACCGCATTCTTCTCCAGCGGAAAGAAGATCAGGAGGGTGAGTTCTTTTCGGTCGAAGACGTCGACACCCACGACATCTATAACCGGTGAGAGTGGGTCGCCGATCCCTTAGCCGACCGCCTTCTCCGCCGCCAAAGCGACAGTTAGGACGAACGCCATTCATCCAAGGCCGGCGCGTCGCGAGACGCGCCGGCCTTTTTCGTGGGTAGGTTTGAGGGTAGTGCTTTTCCCGGGACCGCCGAGCACCAGCTCGGCGGTTTTGGCGATCTCAGGCGCCTCGGGGGTCGATCTGGTTCAGCCGACCACCAGCTCGGCCGCCTCTTCGCTCCGCGCCATCTGGGCGGCGACTAGGCTCGCGTAGATCCCGTCTTGGGCCACCAGCTCGTCGTGCTGGCCCCGCTCGACCAGCAGGCCGTCGTCCATCACCAGGATCAGGTCGGCGGCGCGAATCGTCGACAGCCGGTGGGCGACCACGATGCGGGTGCAGTGGAGGGCTTCCAGCTCTTTTTGAATCCGCCGCTCGGTCACCGAATCGAGCGCGCTCGTCGCTTCGTCGAGCAGCAGGATCGCGGGCTTGCGGACCAGCGCCCGGGCGAGCGCCAAGCGCTGACGTTGGCCGCCCGAAAGCGAGGCGCCGCCGTCGGCGACCAGCGTTTCGTACCCCATCGCCATCGCCTGAACGTCGGCGTGAATGTGGGCTTTCTCCGCCGCCCGAGCGACGTCGGCGAGCGACAGGTCGGGATCGGCGAGGGCAATGTTGCCGCGGATCGAGCTGCCGAACAGGTAGGGATGCTGGGGGACCACGCCAATCTGGTTCCGGAGCGAACGGAACTCCAATTCGGCGAGGTCGAGCCCGTCGTACAGGATGCGCCCGGAGGTCGGCACGTAGAGGCCGACGAGCAGCCCGGCGAGCGTCGATTTGCCCGCGCCCGACTTTCCGACCAGGGCGACGAATGTGCCGGGGGGGATCTCGACCGAGACGTCCTTCACCACGAACGGCAGCGAAGGCCCGTAGCGGAATGCCACCTGCTCCAGCCGAATTGCTCCCGACAGGCGCGGCGTGCGCCGGACCTTGGTCAGGTCCTGCTCGGGCGGCGTCTCCATCACGTCGTTGATCCGCTCTAGGTAGCCGCCGAGCAGCTGGAGCTGGAATGCGGTCGAAACCAACGTCGAGAGCGGGGTGAGGAAGCCGTTTGCGAGTGCGTTCAACGCCAGCATGGTGCCGAGGGTGAGCTCGCCGTTCAGCACTTGGTGCGCGCCGAACAGCATGATCACAAGCGGCGAGCCGCTCTGAAGAGCGGCGAGCATCGCGTCGACCAGCGCCTGCAACCGGCCGCGGGCGAGCGAGACGTTCAGGGTGTCGACGAACAGGTGCGACCAGTGCTCGACCGCCCGCTGCTCGGTGCCGCTCGCCTTGAGCGTCTCGATGCCTGAGAGCATCTGCACCTGATAGGTCTGCGACGCCGCCTGCGCCTGGAGCGACTCGGACATCAGATCGCCAGTCTTCCGGCGCGCGGCGAAGAAGAGGATCAGCCGCAAAACGCCGAGCCCCAGGACCAGCAGTCCCATCGACGGCGACGCGGCGAAGACGAACACGAGATAGAGGACGACCAGCGTGCCGTCGAGTACGCCGGACAGAGCGCCCGAGGTGAGGATTTCGCGCACCGTGGCGTTCGAGTTCAGGCGCATCATCAGGTCGCCCGCCGAACGCTGTTGGAAGAACAGGTAGGGCAGGTTGACCAGGTGGTCGAGGAAATCGAGCGTCATCTGCGCGTCGAGCCGGGTGCGCAACGCGAGTAGCAGGTAGGAGCGCACGAGGGAGGCGAAGTACTGGAACAGGACGATCGCGCCGAGCCCGATCGCGAGCAGTTGGAGGAGCGACAGATCCCCCTGCGGCAGGACGCGGTCGACGATCATCCCGGTGAGCACGGGCAGAGCGAGCGCGAGCAGTTGGACCAGGACGGAGATCGCGACCACCCGGCCGAGCCAGCCGGACTGGCTGAACAGTTGCCGCAGGTAGCGGCGCACGCCGGAGGGGCGTTTGTCCGCCGGCTCGAACGCCTCGCCCGGCTCGAACATCAGCGCGACGCCGGTGAACGCGGTGCGCGCCTCTTCGAACGGCACTACGCGCCGGCCGCCACCGGGATCGACGATCGCCAGGCGATTGCCCGAGAGCAGCCGCTCGAACACGACGAAGTGGTTGAACCGCCAATGCAGGATGCTGCCCGGATCGACGAAGCGGAGATCCTCGATCCGCTCGACCTTCACCCCGCGCCCGCGCAGGCCGAACCACTCGCCGCCGCGCAGGATCGATGGGGCCGAGGCTCCCTCGCGGCCAAAGCCGACGATCTCGCGCACCTCGTCGAGCCGCATATTTTTGCCGTGGTAGCCGAGCACCATGGCCAGGCAGGCGGAGCCGCAATCGGACGCCGCCGTCTGCTGGACGTAGGGGACGCGCTTCTTTCCGCCGGCCCAGGCGGTGAGGCGGGTGAGCGCCGGGAAGCGGCCGACGAGGCCGCCTTTAGCTCGCGGAAGAGTTGGTCCGCCGTCAGGAGAGGAATCCTTCGCCGGCTCCACGGGGGCCGCCATCAGCGTCGACCTCCGCCGAGCAGGACGCGAAGGCCCGGAATCAGCGCGGTCGCGAGCGGCTCGGAGCGAAGGCTCACCTCGGCGTTGCCCCACATGCCGTCATAGAACGCGTACCGGTGGCCGTCGACCGTGAATCCCGACTCGGGCAGCCGCGCCCAGGCGAACACCACCGGGCCGGAAATCTGCGCCCCTTCTCCAACCCCCGAGCCGAGCATACGCCGGGCCTCTTCGGGGCCAAGCACCTCGTCGCTCACCGACTCGATCTGCAACCGCTGGTAGGCATAGCGAAAGCCATCGAGCTCCAGGCGGATCGGCAGTCCCGCCTCTAGCTGCGGCCGGACCTTGCCGGGCAAAAGCACGGCGACCCGCGGTGCGCCGCCGGTCTGCGCGCCGGTCGAAAGCGATGCGATCACTTGGCCCGGAACCACCTGCTGCCCGGCGCGGACCCGGACGTCGGCGACCACCCCGGCGCGCGGCGCGCGCACGTCGCGCTCGGCTAGCCGCGATTTCGCCAGCTCGATCTGGCCGGCGAGGCCGATCAACGCCGATTCGGCGCCCCGATCGCCGGGATCGCGCAATCGGGAGGCGAGTTGCAGCTCGAACTCTCCTTCCAGCTGCGAAAGCTCGGCCGCCTCCGGTCCGCCGTAGAGATGGACCAGGGTGGCTCCTTCCGCCACCCGGGTGCCGGGCGGCGCCTCGATCGAGGCGACCGTTCCGGCGGCGGTTGCGGTGATCTCGCTCCGCCCGCCGAGCCGGATGACGGCGACGCCGGTCGAGCGCTCGTGAATCCGGCCGAAGATCAGGAACAAAAGGCCGATTCCGGCCATCCCGAGCAGCAGCCACGACGCCCAATCGATCCAGACCGGCGAAATGCGCAGAAGATCGCCCTCCTTCCGCGCCGAGGTCATGTGAAAGTCGAGTGCCTCTTCGCGGAAGACGTCGAGCGCCCCTTCGCGCAGCTGGCGCTCCTCGCGCTTGCCCTGCTCGGCGAGCCGCGATTCGAGGGCGAGCTGGGCGAGAGCTGGGGCCGCCCGCTCGGCGTAGAGCGCCAACGCCGCGCGATCGGCGGCGGAGAACGGTTCGGCACCCGGATCGCGCAGGGCGGCAAGCACCGCGATGACCGGAGCCGGGACTGGCGGAGCTCCGGGAACCGCCTGGCCGTCGGGGGACGGCCCGCCCGCGGCGGGATCGCGCACCGCGATCGCGGCGAACGGCCCTTGACCGGAACCTTCCGGATCGTCGGCCTCGCGCTCGAAGCGGGGATCGTCCGCCAGCCGCGCCGCCGCGACCGACCGGCCGGTGCGCGCGACGAAGCTGACCACGCCGACCGCCGCGCTCTCGCGCCGCTCCTCGGCGGACATGCCGCCCCGCCGCTCCCAAAGCACCTCGGTCTCGGCGTCGTACAGCAGTACGTGGGCGCGGGAGGCGCCGATCAGATCGGCCAGGTCCTCGCGTACCAGATAGGCCACGGCGGCCGGGTCGCGCTCGCCCGCCAGCCGGCCTGCGGCGGTGAGCACCCGCCGCGAAAGCTCCGCCCGCTCGTCACGCTTTGGCACCGGAAGGGCAACGGTCCCGGCGAGCGCGAGCCCTTCGGCCTGCGGCTTGACCGGGTTCGCGGCCTTGGCCGGCACCCGGTCGGTGAAGTCGTCCTGGATGCGTAGCGCCCGGAACCGGGAGATCGCGCTTTCGAGCAGAGCGGAAAGATCCTCGCCGCCGATCGACTGCAGGCTGAGGAAGAAGATCCGGTCCTCGTCGATCAGCTCCTGGAAGACGGCGGGATCGGGGCCGCCGGAGGCGAGAAGATGGAGAGTACGTGCCTCCGGAAAGCGTTCGCGCAGCGATTCCAGCAGATGCCGCGCCGGGAGACCCGAAAATCCGGGCCCCAAGGCGAGCACCGCCACTTCGCCGTCTGTCTCGGCCCGGGCAAAGCGCGCGATGACCTCGGCTTCGGTGCGGGCGGCCTCTACATCCACGTCATCGCCGAAACGCCGACGCTGCGCCTCGGTCTCCGCCTCGGAGAATCCGGCGAGCAGCAACGACGCCTCCGGTTCCGGGGCGCGGACCAACCTCATCGTGTCGCGGTTCGTAGCCACAAATCCTTGTCCTGATGCGAGATAAGCATCCTCTCCAGAATTGACCGAGCATAAGTTCGCCCCGCCTGCGGGTCAAGGCGAACGAAGCTTCTGTAGGTCTACGGTGCCGCGGGCAGGGTGTTGTGCGCCGGCAACGGTTCGACGTCGGGTGAGCGACCAAGTATTACGGGCCGGTGCATGCTTCGTGTCCCGCCGTTGTGCGAAACTTCCCGCTCTTCCCGGGAAGGAATCGCATCGGTTGAACCTCTTCGGCGGGCAATCCTTGATCGGTTGGCAGGATTTCGGTGTCCTGGCAGTGCTGCTTTTGACGATGGTCGCGGTCGGGGCCTTCTTCGAGCGGCGGCAGACTTCGACATCCGAATTCTTCCTTGGCAAGCGGAGCATCCCGGCCTGGGCGGCGTGCTTGGCGTTCGTTGCCACCGAGGTAAGTGCGGTCACGATCATCGCGGTGCCGGCGACGGCGTTCCGGGAGAATTGGCAGTACCTTCAGATCTTTATCGGTTCGATCGCGGCGCGGCTGGCGATCGCGTTTCTGTTCATCCCTGCGTTCTACAAATTCGATTGCACCTCGATTTACCAGTTTCTCGGCCGCCGCTTCGGCCGCCTGACGCAAAGCACCGCGGCGATCTTCTTCTTCGTCACCCGGCTGCTCGGCTCCGGCGTCCGATTGATGGCCGCCTGTCTCGCGGTCTCCGTGCTACTCGGTTGGCCGATCGCCCCGGTGATCATCGTGTTCATCCTGGTGAGCATCCTCTACATGGGGCTCGGCGGCATGCGGGCGGTCATCTGGACCAATGTGATCCAGGCCCTGGTGATCGTGGTGGGGGGCTTGGCGACGCTCATCTTCCTACTCTCCCGGATCGACGGCGGATTTTCGGGCGTCGTGGCGCTCGCCGGGCCGGCGGGTCGCTTGAGCCTGTTCCATTGGGGACCGGCGCTCTCCGATCCGGCTTGGGCGCGGAAGTTCTTCTCCGATCCGAACATCGTCTGGATCGCGTTACTCAACGGCCTGTTCGGCTCGATGGCCGGGTTCGGCACCGACCAGGATTTGATGCAGCGCCTGCTGACGGTCGATACCCGCAAATCGAGCCAACAGACGATGCTCTGGACCACCGTGGTGAGCCTGGGCGTGCTCGTGATCCACCTGTCGATCGGTACGGCGCTGTTCGCCTTCTACCGCCAGCACCCGGCGGAAGGACTGCCCTCGAACCTGGAAACCGTCTTTCCCCATTTCATCGGCCACGTCATGCCGAGCTGGCTGCGCGGCCTGCTCCTGTCGTCGATCGTCCTTGCGAGCATCGACTCTCCTCTCGCGGCGCTTGCGACTTCGTTCGTCACCGACATCTACCA
Source organism: Acidobacteriota bacterium (assembly GCA_040005235.1). GTDB lineage: Bacteria > Acidobacteriota > Thermoanaerobaculia > Multivoradales > UBA5704 > DASYKS01. The sequence goes on from JBDTZG010000006.1 coordinate 97,504, forward strand.
GCCGCTGCGCGAATGGCTGGAACGGCCCGCCGGGGACGTTCACTATCTGCGCATCTCGCGGGTGAGCATCGTCGGCTTCGGATGCATCCTCGCCGTGCTCGCGTTCTGGTTCAGCTCGTTCGACAAGATCCTCTGGCTCGCGTTCAAGATCGGCGGCGTCACGTTCGGCTCCCTACTCGGAGTCTTCCTGCTCGGCCTGACCACCAAACGCCGGGCGAATCGCGCAAATCTGGTCGCGATGACCGCGAGCGCGGCGATCATGCTCGCCCTTTTGATTCTTTCCGAGAAGAAGATCGTCCCGCTCGGCTGGACCTGGCTGGTCGTCCTAGGCACAGTCGTCGCCTACGGCGGAGCCTGGCTGCTCGCCCCCTGGCTCGACCACCGAGAAGAGGGCCTCGCCGGGCCGATCGTCCCTGCGGTGGAGGGGTAGGGGGCGAGGTGCGTACCCCGTGGGCCTCTTGGCAGCGGCGGCCGGTCGCGATATCACTGTCCACCCGAAGGGACCCCATGCACCTCATCCTGATCCGCCACGCCATCGCCGCCGACCGTTCGGACTTCGAATCGAGCGACGACCTGCGTCCCCTCACCGAAGAGGGGAAAAAGAAGATGCAGCGCGCCGCCCGAGGCCTGCGCGTGGCGGTGCCTTCGATCGAACTGCTCGCGACCAGCCCTCTCGTGCGGGCGGTGGCCACTGGGGCGATCTTGGAAGAAGCCTATTCGGATCAACGACCTCGGCCGGATGTGCGGGAGGTCGACGAGCTGCGCCCGGGCGCGGAGCCGGACGAACTCTTGGCCTGGCTCGATCTTCAAACGGCCGATCCGATCGCCCTGGTGGGTCACGAACCGGATCTCTCCGAGCTGCTTTCCCGCCTGGTCGGCGCAGGTCGGCCGTTTCACCGCTTCCGCAAAGGGGGTACGGTGTGCGTCGCATTCCCAGGCCGGGTCGAAGCGGGAGCGGGAACGCTTTCTTGGGTGTTGTCTCCCGGGCTGCTGCGCGAGCTGGGGTCGAGCAAGAAGGAGGGCGGGCGATGAGCGAAGACACCGATCCACCGCAGGCCGCGCCGCCGACCCCTCCAATCCTCTGGGCCGAACGCGATCCCGACGAAGGGACGCGGCGGCTGGCGCTCGGCTTTCTCGACCAAGCGGCGGCGGCCAAGGATCGGATTTGCGATCCGGACGACGCCGAAGCCCTGCACGACTTTCGCGTCGGTTTGCGCCGGTTGCGCAGCACGCTCGGCACCTATCGAGATCTCCTCGGAAAGAGCGTCGGCAAGAAGCTCGCGAAACGGCTCAAGGCGTTGGCGGATTCGACCGGCGAGGGGCGCGATGCGGAGGTGGCGCTCGCCTGGATCGACGAGGTTGGGCAGGCCGACCCTCCCCCTGTCCCTTCCGCCAAGCCGGGGCACCGGTGGCTCCGTTCGCGACTCGCCGCGGTGCGCGAACGCGCCTACGCCGAGATCGCCCAGAGGATCGTAGAGGGATTCGAGCCGCTCGCCGAGCGCCTGCACGAGCGGTTGTCGGTGTATCGCGCGGAAGTTCGGCTCGATGGGTCGAGTGCGCCGCGCCGATTCGGCGAGGTGGCCGCCGCCGAGCTTGAGCGTTTGGGACAACGGATCGAAAAAGATCTGGCCGCGATCGACTCGGCCGAAGACGAGGAAAACTCTCATCGAGCCCGGATCACCGCGAAGCGGATGCGCTACCTCCTCGAGCCGTTCGCCGCGGAAAGCCCGGAGGCGCGCGCCGCGGCGAAGAGGCTGAAGCAGCTCCAGGAGCTACTCGGGGAGCTGCACGACGCCCACGTCCTGGAGCGGACACTCGCCGAAGCCACGGCGGAAGCCGGAGCGGAACGCGCGCGGCGGCTGTTCGATCTGGCTCTCTCGGAGGCGACCCCGGCCGATCTTGCCGCCGCTCGCCGCCGTCCGCTCGAAAGCGGGCTGTTCGATCTCGGACGAAGAAACCGCGGGCGGCGCGACGCGCTGTTCGCGCGGCTGGCGATGGGCTGGCTCGCCAGGTCCGAACGCTCCGGAACGCCGAAAGATCTCGCGGGTCTCGCGCGGGATCTGGTCCGGGCGGCCGAAGCGCTCGCGACGGTTTCGAATCAATCCGGGTAGACGAACGTCACGGTCTTATCCACCTCGGGCAGCAGAGTCCGGTGGACCGGACAGTGATGCGCGGCGCGTTCGAGCTTTGTCCTCTGATCGGTGTTGAGGCCCGCGGGCATGCGGATCTCGACCGGGATCGCGCCGATCCGCCGCGGATCGTTCGCCATGTGCTTTTCGATCCGGAAGGTGAATTCCTCCGCCGCGATGCCGTCGCGCTCGGCGACGATCGCCATCGTGGTCACCATGCATGAGCCGAGCGCGGCGGCCACCAGATCGGTGGGCGAAAACGAGCTGCCGTCTCCCTTGTTGTCGACCGGGGCGGCGGTGCGAAGGACCGCGCCCGAGGGGCCGTGGACCATCTCCGTCTTCAAATTGCTCAGGTATTTTCCCGTGATCTCGACGGCCATCTTCAAATCTCCTTGGAATCGTTGTCAATCCAGCTCGGTGAAGAACGAAAGGTAGTCGTCGATCACCCGGTCGATCGAGGTCTGCTCGCGCACCCGGCGCATCGTTTCCAGGCCTGCCAGCCACTCGGGTCCGCCGAACGTGGCGCGCGCCTTTTCGATCCCGGCAAGCACGTCCGCCTCGCCGGACGAAGCCACATAGTAAGGATAGTCCGGGCCGAGCATCTCGATCGCGCTCTCGTCGCGCGTGGTGATCAAATTCGCCGCACAGGCCGCCGCGGTCGATACCTTGCAATTCGGTTTGTAGAGGAGCTCGGGACCCGGCTCGCGCACGGAAAGGTGGCAGTTGTAATCGAGCGCGCGACGGAAGTAATCGTCGTCGAAGCAGTCGATTCCCGGCAACCGGCCCCAGAGCCGGAGCGATCGGGCGAGCCCGACGTAGGCGATCCGCAGCGACGCCCCCTCCAGCCGGTTCGGCTCGTAGCGCGGATCCCACTGGTGGTGGATGATTCGATTCTTCTGCCCCGGCCGGCCGAAATCCTCGATCTGCCGGCGGTTCTTCCAGATCATGCCGTCGAAGAGAAACCGGTTCTTGATCCGTCGTTTGAACACCACCGTGTCCTGCACGTCGAGCACCGTCCGGTTGCCGTTCCGCTTCGCCCGCAGAAGGTGCCACCAACGCGAAGTCTTGATGAACACCAGGATCGCATCGCGAACCGTTCGCACGTCGTCAGGGTACACCGACCACGCGTCGTGCCCGCGAGTCCGCAACGCCTCGGCGATCTGATCGCCGGCCATGACGGTCGAACCCTTGTCGTAATACTTGACGAAGAAGACTTTGCGCATGGGGGGCGGGCGTTACGCTCCGAACATCGCGGGCGACAGGCCGATGTCCACGATGCTGCAACCGGGGCGGATGGGAATCCCCAGGCTGCGGGCTTCTTCGAGTACCTTCGAATCGTAGGCGCCGGGATTGAGCCAGACTTCGCCGGCTTTGGCGGCTTCGATCTCGGAGAGGTAGTCGAGCGTCACCGGCGGCGGCAGGTAGACGCTGATGCGATCGAGCGCTTCGGGGACGTCGGCGAGCTTCGTGAACGCGGGAAAGCCTTCGATTTCTTTTTCGGTCGGGTTGATCGGAAAGACCTGATAACCCGCGTGGGCGTAGGCCCGAACGCATTTGTTACCGAACTTGTTGCGGTTCGACGAGGCTCCGAGCACGGCGATGGTCGGCATGTGGATGTTCCTCCTCAAGATCTAGAACGCGTGGGAGCTCACGCGCCTTCCGGGCGCACGACCATCCGGTCGTCGCCCATTCGGCGCGTGGCGCCCGTCGAGTCGAGATGTTCGAGCAGCGGGATCGCCCATTTGCGCGTTAGTCCGAAATGGTCCTTGAACTGGCCGACGTTGAAACGTGGCCAGCCGGTTGCGAACAGCCGGCGTTTCAGCTCGGCGACCGCGGAGGCGGCGAGGATCAGGCCGGAGGGGAGCTTGATCAGCTCACCCTTCGCCACCAGGTGGCGGATCACTCCGTCCACGATCTGGGGTTTGGCGGAGAGCGCCTGCCCTAGGTCGCCGGGCGAAGGGGGGGCGAGACCGCCGGCATCGAAGCGCGCGAGCACTTGAGTCGACAGGTCCGACTCCTCCGAGGTGAGCTGCGAGCCGCGGCCGGGGAGCGTCACCTGATCGCCTGAGACCTGAAGGATCTTCTGCTTGGCGAGCCAGTCGAGGTAGACATCCGCCAGCTCCGCGCCGCGACCGCGCACGATGCGGCGTACGGCATCCGCCTTGGGAATCGCGACCGCCAGCCGGTCGCGCTTGAAATGCTCGGCCAGCACCTTGGCGGCCCGCTCCGCCAGCCGCTGGTAGGTCGCGGGAGCGAGAAATCGCCGGCCGCGGCCGGGGCCGGGCGGCACGGCGAGGAGCTTGCCTTGGTTGGTCAGTCGGCGGAGATCCGCTTCGATCGCGATTGGGCGCACACCCAGCCTCCGCGCGAGGTCGTCGATCTCCGCGCCGCGCTCTCCCGACTCCAGCACCCAGAAGCCGAGCGCCGCAGACAGCTCGCCCGAGCTCCCGAGCGCAGCCAGTGCGGGGGTAAGGAGCCTTCCGCGATAGGGCCGCCAGGCAGGATCGAGGATCTCACCGCCGCCGAGCGTCGCGGCGGGCGAGGGACGCCGGACGACGAATCGATCGCCGCGCCGGGCGACGACCGGCGCCGCGAGGCGGATCTCCGCCAGGCCGCGCTCGCCGGGGGCCAGCTCTGCCGGATCGAGCGGACGGAGGCGGCCGTAGACCTCGCTCGCGAACAGGTGCAGTCGGATCGGCACGAAGCCCGAAAGGGAAGCGGGTGCATCGGGCAGCAGCTCGAAACGGACCAGCAGCCGCGCACTCACGGCGAAGGTTCCCGGTTCGACGAGCGTCAACCCACGCGACATCGCTTCGAGCGGCAGTCCGGCGATCTGGAGCGAGGTCCGCTCACCCGCTTCCGCCAGCTCGCGCGGCTCGCCGTGGACCTGAATGCTCCTCACCCGCACCCGCTCGCCGCCGGGTAGAACCTCCAGCGTGTCGCCGGTCCGGATCGCGCCGCTCGCGAGTGTGCCGGTGACGATCACCCCGAGGCCCTTGAGGTGGAACGCCCGATCGATCGGCAATCGAGTGGGCAGGCGGGGAAGGAGCGCCGCTTCGGCCGGCGTCGTTGCCTCGACCGCCGCATCCAGCATCGAAGGCTCGTACTCGGCACGATCGGCGAGCGCCAGGATCGCCGCCTCCAGCTCAAGGATTCCTTCACTTGTTGTGCTCGACACCGGCAGGATTGGCGACCCGGCAAATGGAGTCGCGGCAAGCAGCTCTTCGACTTCAAGCTGCGCCAGCTCGCGGAGGTCTTCGGTCACCAGATCGATCTTGGTGAGCGCGACCAGTCCGTAGGGGATGCCGAGCAGCGAGCAGACGGCCAAATGCTCGCGGGTCTGGGGCTTCACCCCTTCGTCGGCCGCCACCACCAGCAGCATTGCGCGGATGCCCCCGAGCCCGGCGAGCGCGTTGTGCAGAAACCGCTCGTGGCCGGGGACGTCGACGAAACCGATCTGCAGATCGCCGCGGGAGAGGTGGGCGAAGCCGAGATCGATCGTGATTCCCCGGGCTTTCTCCTCCGCCCAGCGATCGCAATCGATGCCGGTGAGCGCCCGGACGAGCGAGGTCTTGCCGTGGTCGATATGCCCGGCGGTGCCGATCACGAATCTGCGCATCAGCGGGACTGGAGGATCTCTTTGCTGATCCGCGAGAGCGTCGCCCCGTCCGCGCCTGCGCCGAACTTCTCGCGCAGCGCCTTCATCAGCACCCCCATGCCCGCTCCGGGAGCCAGGCCCTGGGCCGCCGCGATCTCCTCGGCCGCGGCGCGGATCGTCGCCTCGTCCACCTGGGCCGGAAGGTAGGAGGAGAGGATCTCCTTCTCGCGCAGCTCCTTGGCTGCCAGCTCAGGGCGGTCGCCTTTGGTGAATTGCTCCGCCGCCTCGTCGCGCTGCTTGATCGCCCGGCGGACCAAGACGACGAATCCGGCCTCATCCACCTCGCCGCTCTTGATCGCCTCGTTGTTCAACTCCGTGAGCAGCATGCGGAGCGTCGACAACCGCTCTTTCTCGCCCGCCTTCATCGCGGTTCGCAGATCGATTTCCAGCCGGTGTTGCGGAGTCTCGGTAGCCATGCCGGGATTATCCCGGATTTCGGTCTCGGGTGCCTGGAAGGAAGGGCTGCGCCCTACGCGGATGGGGTGAGAGATTTCCGCGGCAGCCTGCCCGCGATCAGCTCCAGCGTCGTCTCGACCACCTTCTCCAGCGGCCCGGCGTCGGCTTTGCCTTGACCGGCGATGCCGAAGGCGGTGCCGTGGTCGACGGAGGTACGCAAAAACGGCAGGCCGAGCGTCCAGTTGGTGGCGAGACCGAAGCAGGCGGTCTTGACTGCGATCAGCCCCTGGTCGTGGTACAGCGCGAGCACCCAGTCGAACTCGCCCTGACGGGCGCGGGCGAACAGCGAATCCGCGCTCTCGGGACCCTGGACGTCGAGGCCCTGGTTCCGCGCCTGAGCGACGGTCGGCGCGAGCAGCGCTTCGTCCTCGGCGCCGAGCAGGCCCCCTTCGCCCGCGTGGGGATTCATCCCGGCGAGCGCGATTTTTCCTCCGGCGTGGCGGTTCAGGCATTGGAGCGCCTGGAGAATGGCCTCGGGCGTCACCGCGTCGAGCGCTTCGCGCAACGGCATGTGGACCGTGAGCAATGCGACCTGGAGATCGGGCGCCAAGAACGCCATCAAGTAGTCGCGGCCGTAATGTTCGAGACCGCAGACTTCGGCCAGATAGTCGGTATGGCCGACGAAATCGGCGCGGTGGTATTTCGCGATCGAGCTCTTGGCAATCGGCGCGGTGACCAGCGCATCGGCGACCCCGGTGCGGGTGAGCTCGATTCCGCAATCCAGCGCCGCCATCGCCCCTGCGGCGTCGTGGGCGCCGGAATGGCCGAACGAAATGGGCCGATTCGGTTCGCCGATCGGGTCGAGCACGGCGATCGAACCGTTCGGGTCGGCGAATGCCGCGAGATCCTCCCGTTTGGACAGGGAGCCGAGATAGGTCAGCCGCTCCCAGGGGGCATCGGCCAGGACGGGACGGAGCGCTTCGAGCGCCGCGCGCTCCGCCACCAGCAGCGGCTGCCAGGCCTCCGAGCCCGCGCCCGAAAGGAGCTTCAGGAGGATTTCGGGGCCGATACCCGCGGGATCGCCCTGGGTGAGGGCGAGGATGGGGCGCGCAAGCTTGCTCACTCCGCGGGAACCCGGGAGACCGCGGCCCGCTTGCGGGTCCCACGTTGCTGCTCTCGCAGCTCCTCTTCCTTGAACAGGTAGCGGATGTGGTGCTTCTGGATCAGGAGGTTCGGTCCCTGGTGGCGGTTCAACTTGATCGCCCCCTTGTCGTACCACTCGATCCAACCGCGCAGCTCCTCGTCGTTGTCGAGGATGACCACGATCGGCGTCTTTGCCGCCATCTGCTTCAGGTAATAGAACTCCTCGGCGTTGGTCTGCTCCGGGGGGCTCTGCTTACGGCGCAGGCTGCGCGCGGGTGTGTCTTTCTTGATGTCGTTCATGTCGGGACGAATCAGTTTTCGAATAGCCATAGGGGAGTGGAGGCTCACGGCTGAAGGTGATCAGGCACCGGTGTCGTCGTAGTTCGGCACCGTAGGGGAGCGGCGTTCCGGATTCTGCGTCTTGTACTGGTCGTCCTCGTAGGCCAGGCAACAAAGCAGGCGTCCGCATTGGCCGGAGATCTTCGACGGGTTGAGCGAGAGGTTCTGCCGCTTCGCCATCTGGATCGAAATCGGACGGAAATCCTTGAGCCAGGTGGAGCAACATAGCGTCCGGCCGCACACGCCGATGCCGCCCAACAGGGCCGCCTCGTCGCGCGCGCCGACCTGGATCATCTTCACTTTGACCGAGAAGCGCGCGGACAAGTCGCGCACCAGCTGGCGGAAGTCGATCCGCCCTTCGGAGGTGAAATAGAAAGTCGCTTTCTTGCCCGACAGCGCGAAATCGACGCGCGAGATCTTGAGGTCGAGCTTGAGCGCGCGCGAGCGCTCCTGGGCGAAATGCTTGCCTTCGATCTGGCTCGCCTCCTGCCGCTCGAAGGCGGCGAAATCGTCCTCGTCGGCGGGGCGTAGTATCGGGCGCGCGGATGATTTCTGGCACGGCTTGAACACCGGCATCGGCGACTGTTCGACGTGACCGAACGCGGGACCGGATTCGAGATCGACGACCACCCGCTCGCCGCGGGCGAAGATACGGCCGGCGGTGCCGCAGAGGGTGAGGTTTGTTTCATCGCGGAAGCGGACGCCGACGAAACTGTCTTCGACCGCCGTGGACATGCCTTTGAACGAGCAACCGGAACAACCGCTCATGGAAGGTCCGCCTTCGAAACTATCTCGCTCGGCATCATCGCCCGGCGAGCGTTGCAGGATGGATACCAGGCGGTTGCCGGGGGGCAGGCCGCACGGGTACCGCCAATTTGACCTCTACTGTATCCCCTCGGTGCGGGCGGACACCTTCCAAGGAGCGTTTCCGGCTTCGAGTAAGTCAGCGCTAAGAAACTATCACGAGCCCTCGAACCGCACTCCGGAGAGCACCCGCCGGCCGATGTCGCGGCGAAACACCTTGCCCGGCCAATCGATCGCCGGCACCGCGGCGTAGGCCCGGCCGAGCGCCTCGGAAAGATCGTCCCCGGTCGCGCAGACGTTGAGCACTCGGCCCCCTGCGCTGACCAGGACGGGGCCGGCCTTCGTATCCACGCCTTGCCGGGTGGCGGTCCCGGCGTGGAAGATCCGCACTCCGGGGAGCGCCGCCGCCTGGTCGAGGGCGCGGATCGGCTCGCCGGTCGTCGGCCGGTCCGGATAGCCGGGGCTCGCGAGGACGATCGCCGCGGCCGACTCAGGGCGAAACGTCAACTGCTCCTGCTCGAATTTGCCCGCGGCTCCCGCGGCGAGCACCGGGAGGAGGTCGTCTTCGAGGCGCATCATCAACACCTGCGCCTCGGGGTCGCCGAAGCGGGCGTTGAATTCGAGCACCTGCGGCCCTTCCGGCGTGATCATCAGTCCGGCGTAGACGACGCCTACGAACCGCCGCCCTTCGGCGGCCATCCCCGCCACGGTGGGCTTGAGCACCCGTTCGACCACCTCGGCCGCCTGCTCAGGAGAAAGCGCTCCCGACGGGCTGTGGCAGCCCATGCCGCCTGTGTTCGGGCCGGAGTCGCCGTCGCCGATCCGCTTGTAGTCCTTCGCGGTCGCCAGGGGCAACACCCGTTTGCCGTCCGACAGACCCATGAACGAGACCTCTTCGCCGGGCAGATACTCCTCGATCACCACCCGGTCGCCAGCGTCGCCGAACCGGCGCTCAGCGAAGATCGCCCCAATCGCGGCCTCGAATTCCACCACGTCGGAGGGGAGGAACACCCCTTTTCCCGCGGCGAGACCGTCCGCCTTGACGACGACCGGGAAACCTAACGTCGCTTGAGCCGCGCGCGCCTCGTCCGCGCTCTCGGCGAGCGCGAAGCGGGCGGTCGGAATGCCGTGGCGCGCCATGAACAGCTTGGCGAACACCTTCGAGCCTTCGAGCTCGGCGGCCGCCCGGCTCGGCCCGAACACGGCAAGTCCCCGGGCGGCCAGCTCGTCGGCGAGGCCGAGGGCGAGCGGCACTTCCGGACCGACCACCGTGAGATCGATCTTTTGCTCGGCGGCGAAATCGGCGAGGCGGGAGATCTGCTCGACCGCGATCGGCACAAGCTCCGCAATCTCGCCGATCCCGGGATTTCCCGGCGCGCCATAAAGCCGGGAAAGAAGCGGGCTCTGGGCCAATTTCCAACAGAGCGCGTGCTCGCGGCCGCCGCCGCCGACCACCAGAACCCTCATCGGTTCGATTCTCCGTTTCTTCCCGCCGCTTGCAGAGCGGTGACCGCCATGGCATCCACGATGTCTTCGACCGAGCAGCCGCGCGACAGGTCGTTGACCGGCCGGGCGAGCCCTTGCAGCAGCGGCCCGACTGCGCGGGCGCCCGCCAGCCGTTCGGTCAGCTTGTAGGCGATGTTGCCGGCATTGAGATCGGGGAAGATCAAAACGTTCGCCTGACCCGCAACCGAGCTGCCCGGCGCCTTCCGCTCCGCGATTTCGGGAACCAGCGCCGCGTCGGCCTGCAACTCGCCATCGAGCGCGAATTGAACCCCGCGCACGCGCAGGATGTCGAGCGCCCGCCTCACCTTCTCCACCCGAGGGTGGCTCGCGCTGCCGCGGGTCGAAAACGACAGCAGGGCGACTCGCGGCTCCTCGCCGAGTAGGACGCGGCAGCTGGTCGCCGCGGCTTCCGCGATATCCGCCAACTGGTCGGGATCGGGATCAGGGACCACGCCGCAATCGCTGTAGATCAAAGATCGGCCGTCGGGCAGCGCCATCAAAAAGCAAGAGGAGACCGTCGCAAGGCCCGGTCGCGGGCCGATGGTGCGCAGCGCCGCCCGCAATGTCTCGGCCGTGGTCGCCCTGGCCCCCATCACCGCTCCGTCCGCCCGGCCGGAGAGGACCAGCAGATCGGCGAAATAGAGAGGGTCCAGAATGCGCTTGGCCGCCTCAGGAATCGCCCCGACGGTCAGTCCTCGCGCGGCCAGCCGCTCGGCGAGCAGCGCCTGCAACTCCGGCAGGTCGGGATGGCTTCCCGGATCGATCCGGGTGAGCGAGATCGCCGAGGTACCCAAGATCGACCCCGGCGGCACGATCACGATCGGCCGACAGATCCCCAGCTCGATCGCCCGCACGGCCGCCGCGATCACTCGCGGGTCATCCCCCTCGGGCAGGACGATGGAAGCCTGAGCGGTCGTCGCTCGGGCGCGGATGGCTGAGAGAGGGTTGATCACGGGAGAGCGGGCATTCCTGATTTCTAGTCTACCTAAGAAGCGTCAATCGTTGGCGAAGCGGCCCGGGAAATTTGACTATGGATCGAGTGCGTGAAGTGCTGGAAAGCGAGCCCAGAAGAAAGGACTTGAAGTACAATGGACCAATAGACGACCCTCCCGCTCGTCGATGAGAATTATACCGAAGGGAGTCCTATGACACCTTCAACGAATCCGGAGCGACAGCAGCCCGACCATCCGGAATGGTGCCGGGTCACGCTTGCGAGTATCGGTGAAGCTGTCATCACGACCGATGCCGAGGGTCGCGTCACTTTCCTCAACTCCTTCGCCGAGACATTGACCGGTTGGACGCAAGACGAGGCGATTGGAGTCCCGCTCGACAGAGTCTTCAAGACCATCGACCAAGTATCACGCAACTCGGTTGAGAGCCCGAGCGTACGGTCGTTGCGGGACGGCGTGATCGTCGGACTCGCGAACCACTCGCTGCTCCTCGCGAAGGACGGCACGGAGCGGCCGATCGAGGACTGCGCCGCGCCGATCCGGAGCGCGACAGGGAGCATGGTCGGGGTCGTCCTGGTCTTTCGAGACATCACCGCACGCTTTCATCAAGAGCAGATACTGGCCAGCGCGGCGAGCTATACCGCGAGCATCATCGCGACTTTGCGCGAGCCGTTCGTCGTGCTCGATCGGGATCTGCGGGTCAAGACGGCGAATCGGGCGTTCTACGAGGCTTTTCATACCGAAGCGGACGTGACGGAAGGGCAACTCCTCTCCGAGCTCGGCAACGGGCAGTGGAACATCCCCCGGCTGCGGAGCCTGCTCGACGAAATTCTGGTCGACCGGCAGACCGTTCATGATTACAACGTGGAGCACGACTTTCCCGACATCGGCCGCAAGCACATGCTTCTCAACGCCTGCCGCTTTCAGTCGGCGAACGGCGACCCGGACCTCATCCTGCTCGCGATCGAGGACGTCAGCGCGCGAAAACGCGCGGAAGCCGACGTCCAAATCTCCGAAGCGCAGTACCGGCGGCTGTTCCAGACGGCCAAGGACGGCATCATCATCCTCGACGCCGAAACCGGAAAAGTGATCGATGCCAACCCGTTCATGACGGAGTTGCTGGGCTATTCGTGCGACGAGTTCCTGGGCAAGGAGCTTTGGGAGATCGGCTTGTTCTCGGACAAGCTCGCGAGCCAATCCCTTTACCGCGAGCTCCACGAACAGGGCTACATCCGCTCCGATCACTTGCCGTTGCAGGCCAAGAGCGGCCAGCGGGCCGAGGTCGAATTCGTCTGCAACACGTATCAAGTGAACGGCAAGAGCGTCGCTCAGTGCAACATCCGGGACATCAGTGAACGGAGCCGGTTGGAAAAGAAGATTCACGAGCAGACGGTGGCGCTCGCCGACTTGCACCGCCGGAAGGATGAGTTTCTCGCGATGCTCAGCCACGAGCTCCGGAGCCCGCTCGCTCCAATCGCGAACGCCGTCCACATGCTGCGGCTTCAGCCGAGCGAAACCCCGCTCCAACTCCAGGCCCGCACCATCATCGAACGCCAGATGACGCTCCTCACGCGGCTGGTCGACGACCTGATGGAAGTCTCCCGCATCACGACCGGTAGGGTGCAGCTTCGTCTTGAGCGAGTCTTGGTCAACGGCATCGTGGAACGCGCGGTGGAGACGGCTCGGCCGATCATCGAGCGCCACCAGCACGAGCTGACGGTCTCGCTCTCACCTGAGCCGATCTGGCTTTACGCCGACGCGTCCCGGCTGGAGCAGGTGGTCGTAAACCTTCTCACCAACGCTGCCAAATACACCCCCGAAGGCGGCCAAATCGGGCTGGCCGTGGAGATGTCGGACGACGAGTGCGTGCTGCGCGTGCGCGATACGGGTGTCGGCATCGCATCCGAGCTGTTGCCTCGGATCTTCGACCTGTTCACCCAAGCGGAACAGTCTCTCGACCGCTCGCAAGGCGGTCTGGGGATCGGACTCGCCGTCGTTCAGCGGCTGGTCGAGTTGCATGGGGGGCGCGTGAAGGTCCTGAGCGAGCTCGGACAGGGCACCGAGTTCGTCGTGCATCTGCCCGTCATGCCGTTCAACCCGAAGGAATCCCTTCTGCCCCTCGCCGAAGCCGCTTCGCCGATTGCGCATCGTTTGCGAGTCTTGGTCGTCGACGACAATGTGGACGCGGCGGTCAGCTTGGCGATGTTGTTGAGGATGTCGGGCCACGACGTCTGGATGGCGCACACGGGTTCGACGGTCGTCGAGGCGATGAGCGAACATGATCCGAACGTCGTCTTGCTCGACATCGGCTTGCCGGGCCTCGACGGCTTGCAGGTCGCGAGACGGATTCGCGAGCTACCCAGGCACGCAGATGTCGTCCTGGTCGCCATGACCGGCTACGGACAGGAAGCGGACCACGAACGTTCACAGGCAGCGGGGTTCGATCACCACTTGGTCAAGCCCGCAGACTTCAGTAAAGTCCAAGAGATCCTGGCGAACGTAAAACGGGCCGTCTAGAGTCATCTACGGCCGATGACGTCGCCGGTTCAATCAAAAAAGATCGAACTTTTCCGAAAAAAGAGTGAGCTCGAGCGCCTAAAGAGCGAACTCGAACCGTTCGAAAGCGAACTTTTCCGAAAAAAGAGTGAGCTCGAACCGTTCGAGAACGTTCTCGAGGAGTTTGAAAGCGAACTTGAGCGCCTGAAAAGTGATCTCGAACCGTTTGAGAGTGAACTCGGGGAGCTGAAAAGTGAACTTCAGGAGCTCGTAAGTGAACTTCTGAGGCCTGCGCGGCCTCTACCGCGCCGCCCGGAACACCAGCGAGGCCCAGAAGCTTTCCCAGTCTGCGTCTTTTGTGTCTTTCGGCGCCTCGATCATGTGGACGGCTTTGATCAGCCAGATCTCCCCTCCGGCGGGGCCGGCGGGGAGCTTGAAACGGACCCGGCCCTGGGCGTCGGTGCGGGCTTTCTGCGCTCCCGCTTCCGGCTTCGAGTGGGGGAGCGCCACCACCAGGGCTCCGGCGAGCGGCTGGCCTTTGTAGAGCAGGCGGACCGGTAGGTCGGCGTCGGCCGGCAGCTCGAAGGGGTTCTTCTCGGCGACCAGCTCCAACTCCATTCCGACCGGTTTGTCGAATCCGGTTCCCGACGTGCCGCCGACCGCGAGCAGCGCCTTGACGCAGCGGGAGTACACCTCGCGGCTGGGCTTGTCGCTCTCGTTCTTCTTCTTGCGCAGGTCGATGATCCGCTCCAGCCCTTCGAGCCGCAAGTAGTCCTCGAACTTCTGCGGTTCGAGGCTGACCGAGGCACGGTTGGTGTCGTAGACGATCTGGTAGATCCCGGCCGGGCCGACCGAGGCGTAGCCTGCCGGTTCGCCGCCGCGGATGCCCTGGACCTGCTTTTCGCCGTTCGGGCCGAGGATCGCGAAGCGTTCGATGCGCGCCGGGTCGCGCGGCACCGGATCGCCCACGAAGTTCTCGCCCACCCGCAGGCGGACCCCCAGTTGGGCATTGGGCGCCGGGGAGAGATTCATCGGCTCGATCCAGAAGTCGTGGGCGACGGCGGGGGTGGCCGCGAGAAGCAAGGCGAGGGCGATCGATCGGTTCATGGCGTCCATTCTTGGGCGGAGTGTATCGAGAGTCGAGGGTCTACCGTCTTTCAAGGAAAAACGGGGCGGGCCTCTCCGAGCGCCCACCCCGTCCGCCCCTCTCAGGAGGGCGCCGCCGGTCTACTCCGGCGAGCCGGAGAGCTCGTGCGGCGAGCCCGGGATCGGCGTGGTCAGGTACGGGAACGTCGCGTCGAACTGGCTGGCGTCCTGGAGCGTGCCGTCGGTGAACGGCAGGTTGCCGGAGGGCGCGTCGGCCGGGTTGCAGAACACACCGGGGAAGGCGTGGCAAAGGACGCCCATGGCGACGCGCAGCTCGGCGTCCACCACGTCATCGCCCGGACGGCGGCCGTTCGGGAAGCCCGCGTTGTCACCTCCGAGCACGCCCAGGTTGTTCTGGCTCGCCTTCGGGGTCGCTGCGATCGCGGTGTTCAGACGCTGCATTTCGGCCGGGCCGCCGAGCTGGTTCAAGCCCGCGACGCCGGTAAGGAATGCCGCCACCAGGTCGGTGCGCGGAAAATTGTTCGGAGCGCGAACGCCGGCCGAACCGAAGAGGATCTCCAGCAGCTCGGGCAGCGTCGGGTTGGTCACGTAGTCGGCGAACTGGCCGTCGGCGTTCGGCCGGCTGGCGTTGAACTTGTTCTTGTCCTTCAAACCGATGACGATCTCGTTGACCAGCGGCATGCCGAGGCGCGAGACCTGGACGAACTCACCGCTCTGCGCTTCCGCCTGGTCGAATCCCGGGGCGTTCTTAAGCGTGCGGGTGCGCGGCAGGGCCGCCGTGGTCCAGCCGCCGATCACGGTGCTGCTCTGAGAAACCAGGCAGGAGGCCGGCACTTCAAGCGCAATCGTGGTGATGTTCTTGTCGGCAAGCTGGTTGGGGATCGCGTCGCGCGGTCCGAGCGGGTTCGAGAGGTTCACCAGGTCGAAGATTTCGCCGAGGTTGACCGCGAACGACTCTTTACGCTGGCCGACGAAGACCCGTCCCTCGCCGCAGCCGGGGATGTCGATCGAGTGGAGGAACTGGCCCGCGTACGCGGCGTAGTTGGGGATCGTCTTGTTGCCGACGTTGTCGAGCGGCTTGGCAAAACGCGTGCTGTGACTGACCGCGTTGGTGATCGGCTGCGTCGTGCGGCCCGGATTGGAGAAGGCGCCGCGGACGACCCACATGGTGTAGGTCTCGGGGGTGTTCAGGGTCGCGGCACCGGGAGTGGTGACCGGACCGGCGTACTCGATCGGGATCGAAACCTGCTTGCCGCCGACCGGCAGCTGGATATCGCGCAGGCCGGTGTTGAACTTGAACTGGAAGGAGATGTCCTCAATGCCGTCACCGCCCTGGTCGACGTGGATGCGGTAAAACGCGTCCGGGTCGAGCGAGAAGTAGTTCGGGCCGCCGTAGGCGTCCTGGAGCGGGAGGTAGTTGGCGATCAAAGTGACGAACCCCGCGCGCCCGGGCTCGTAGCTGTTGAACATGTAGAAATCGGTGCCGTCGACTTTCGGGGTCTCCGTGATCAGCGGGGCCTCTCGGTGGCTGGAGGCCGCCGCGGGTAGTGCGATGAGCACTCCGAGCAGCGCCAACGCGGTGATGTTGAGCTTTCTCATTGGTGAACTTCTCCTGTCGTGTTGGGTTCGGTTACTTCTATGTTCAGAGGGGTTCTACGCGCACTTTTCGGTTTTGGATGACGCACGGGAACAATCGTCACGAAGATTCTTTGTGTGCCTGTGACGCTTTGTTCTTCGCTGTCAGGCCTTAGCTGAAGAGTCGAGCAAAACGAAGCCTCCGCAAATGCTGTGCCACACGAAACGACCAATACAGGAGGGGCACTCGGGAGAAACTTGCGGGCCTTGGGGGCTGGCCCTCGGGCATCGCGGGTCGGCGTAGACGCCTTATACTGGGTATTCAGGCGTCCGGATGGACGTTCGAGGAGCCCGCTTATGCGTCGTCGTCCCGCTCTCTCTCTCGGCCTCCTGCTTTCTTTGTCCTTACTGGCTTCCGCGGCTTCGGCCACCAGCTATGTCTTGGCGAGCGACGAAAATCTCGCCGCGCGCTCCGACGCGATCGCCCTCGTGCGGGTGACGGACGTCGAATCGTCCCCGGCCGCTGGACTGCCCGCGACCGACGTGCTGGTCGAAATCGAGCGTCTGGTGCAGGGGAGCGTGGGGGGCAGCTCGATCGTCGTCCGCATCCCCGGCGGCACCCGGGATCGGACCACCTGGAAGGTCTGGGGCGCGCCCGCCTTCAAGCGCGGCGAGCGGGCGCTCCTGTTCCTGGTCGCCCAGGACGACGGCACGTACCACATCCGTCACTTGATGCTCGGCGCATTCCACGCGGTTTCGGCCTCCGGACGGAGGCTCGCCTTGCGCGACCTTTCGGGGGCGGCGGAGGTGCCGCTGGCCGGGCGGACCGAAAATTCGGCGCAGTGGCGGCAGCCGCGCGACCTCGATCGGTTCGTCGCCTGGCTCGCCGACCGAGCGGCGGGCAAGGCGCGCGCCGCCGATTATTTTGTTTCGCCTTCCGAGCGGATCGCCGATTTCACCTTCCTGGAGGACCAGGGGCTCAAGGTCCGCTGGTTCGAGTTCGACCAGGGGCAGAGCATCTCCTGGCGGACGGAGACCTCCGGCCAGCCGGGTCTCGCCGGAGGCGGCGCCACCGAATTCCAGCATGGCCTCGCGGCCTGGAACGCCGACGCTGCTACCAACGTCGCCTACACCTACGCCGGCCAGACCGCAGGCGGCTCGATCGACCATCAGGACGGCACGAATTCCTTGCTGTTCAATCGAACGATTCCCGACGTCGATCCTTATGACTGCGATCGAGGCGGCGTGCTGGCGGTCGGTGGTCCCTGGCTCGACCAGGATACCCGCGGCACCTATCGCGGCGAGACCTACCTGCTCGCGCTCGAAGCCGACATCTTTACCAACGACAATCTCGCCTGCTTCTTCGCCAGCAGCGGCAGCCCGAGCCAGGCGGCCGAGGAGCTGCTCACCCACGAGCTGGGCCATACGCTCGGACTGGGGCACTCCTGCGGCGACGACGACAGCGGCGCCTGCAACTCGGCCGACAAGACCAACGCGATCATGCGCGCGTTCATCCACGACGACGGCCGGGGGGCCCGGTTGGGCAACGACGATCGCGCCGGGCTGGCCGTCCTCTATACCCCTTCGGGGGGAGGAGGGGGCGGCGGCGGAACCCCGCAGGCCCCGGCAGGGCTCGCCGCCGCGCTCTCGGGCCTTGCCGCGAACCTCTCCTGGCAGGATCGCTCGACCAACGAGATCGGTTTCCGTATCTATCGCGGTCTGGACGGCGGCGCGCTCGCTTTGCTCGCGACCCTCCCCGCGGGCGCCGTTTCCTATGTCGACGGCGGTCTTGCCCCCGGGCACCGCTACGACTACGAGGTGGCCGCGTTCAACAACCGGGGCGAAAGCGGGCGCAGCAACCACGTGACGGTGAACGTGCCGAACGCCCAGCCGGTCACCGTGACTCTGGTGCCCATCCCGGCCGTCGTTGCGGGCGTGGTGGCGCACTTGGCAGCGACGACCACCGGGCCGGTGGTGCGCGCGGAATGGAACCTCGGTGGTATCGCCCGCGCGTTCTCCCCCGGACCTTGCAGCCCGGGCCGATTCTGCGCCGATCACCTGTACGACATCCCTGGCACTTATACCGTCCACGTCACGGTATTCGGCGACCTCGGCCAGACCGCCGAGGCGACCGGCCAGATTATCGTGGGCGGTTCCGCGGTCGATCTGCCCGGCGAGGATTCGTTCCTCCAGAGCGTGATCTTCGGCCCGCGCGGAGCGACGGGGGTATTCAAGTCGGACCTCTGGCTGCACAACGACGGCCCGGCCGACACCCGGGTGGGGCTGGTCTACCTGCCGCGCGGAGCGGGCAACCCGAATCCGGACCGGCGCGAGATCACGCTGCTCGCGGGCACCTCGCAGTACCTGCCGAACGTGCTGGGCAACCTGTTCGGCGAAACCAGCACCCAAGGGTCGCTCGGGCTCGAATACCGGCGTCCGGTCGCCGCCGCGGCCTCTCCAGGGCATACCTTCGCATTCGCCCGCTCGTTCCTCGAAGTGGCGGGGGGTAGCTTCGGCCAACTGGTGCCGGAAGAGGGCGAGACGACCTGGTCGGCGGAGGCCAAAGTAGTCGCCGGAGTGCTCGAAGGAACGGGCTTTGCGAGCACGCTCGCCGCCGCGAACCTCGACGCCGCAGGGGGGCGGGTGGATGTCGACCTGTTCGACGCCCAGGGCGTTGCGGTCGGTGCGACCGCGAGCTTCCCGCTCGGGGCGCGGACCACCCGTTCGCAGCCGATCGCCAACCTGTTCCCCGCGGCCAAGGACCGGACCGGGCCGTTCACCGCACGCTTCACCTCGACGGGCGTGCGCTTCGCCGCGTCGGCGACCCTGCTCGAAACGGGGTCGCAGGATCAAATCTTCCTACCTGCTGTGCCGCCGCCGCCGGCCGAAAGCTCGCTCGATCCGCAGATCTCCGAGGGGGAATTGTTGATCCCCCGGGTGGTGCGCGGCCAGGGGCAGTTCGGCACGCAGCTCACCACCAAGCTCGTGCTCTGGAACTCGACCGACCAGCCGCGCGACCTGACTTTCTCGCTCTGGCTGCGCGGGCAGGACAATTCGGGGGCGCAGATGATCGTCCGGTCGCTGCCGGCGCGCGCCGCTCTGTTGATCGACGACGTCGCCAAGGACTTGTTCGGCCTCGACGAGGCGACCGGCGCGTTGCGCATCCTCTGGCGCGGGCCGGTCGGTCCGGGACCGCGGATCTTGGCGCTCGGCTTTGCCACCACCGCCGGCCCGCCCGCCCTGCGGTTCGGCATGCTGGTCGACGCGCGCCGGCCGATCTTGGAAGGGAGCCGCCACGCGGTCGATTTCGGGGCCGAGCAACTGCCGATCTCGCGCTCGAGCTACGGCTTGATCAACCTGAACAATGCGCCGACCACCGTGCGCCTCACCCTCGCGGATGAGAAGGGGACCGTTCTTGGCCAGACCACTTTTTCGCTCAAAGCCCGCCAGCACTTCGAGCGGACTCTTCTCGGCGTGTTCACCGGGCTCGCCAACGGTTCGAACTGGCACGTGACGACGGAGGTCGTCGCGGGCGGCGACGTGTTGACCTACCTGGCCAACATCAACGCGACCGGCGACATCTTTTACGTGCCAGGTCGACCGCTCGATTAGGGCCCAAGGACCCCGGGACGGACGCGCTCTCCGCCCCCGGGGAAGGCGGGAGAAAGAAGCCGGATCCCGCCCACCTTCCGCCCTTGACATCAGGGCGCCGTTCGTTGTCCGAAAAAGCTCCCCCGTCACCGGTTCGGCACTCCCTTAAAGCCGGGGGTATCGCGTGGATGCGCGAGAGGAAAAATTTCAAACTATTGATTCCATTGACATTACGTGGATTGCACAACAAACTGTTCAATCCGGTCAAAATGTCGGTCGCAACTCTGTTTTCTCGTCGTCACATGGCGCTTTCCCACAGAGTTTTCCACAGATCCTGCGGGAAACCCGGAAAGCTCAATGGCCACCACCACTTGACCCTAATGGCGGTTAATTTCGACCGGGGGACGAAGGTCGCCGAGGCGGCAATCGGCGGCTGAAAAAAGCTCCGCCGAGGTGGTCGGCAGCCGGGTGGCCGCGGGAATCTCCGACCCCTCTTCCGCGCCGGAACGAATCCCCACTCCGCCTAAGTAGGCGCCCCACGGGAGGCGGCGAAACCAGTGGAGCGAGAAGCTGGCATCCGGGGTCTCCGCGCCGAAGGTGAGAAACGAGACCTCCCGCTCGGCCGCCGGTTCCCGCGCCGCAGCCAGGACCAGCGCCCGCCGCCATCCGGGCTCGACGCCGGAGAGCCGCTCGATCCGGGCAACCGCCGCGCGCCGCAGCTCACCGCGGCCCGGCTCATCGATCGCCTGGAGCAGCAACGGTTCGGCGAGCAGTGCCCGGGCGGCAACCGAGGCGGCATCCGCGGGGGCCGGTTCGGCCCGCAGACGAAGCCAGGGGGCGAGCCCGTCGAACGGCGCCGCCCGGCAGGCGCGATCGAGCGCCGCGCCCGACCAGGGCCGGTGCGCGTCGATCCCCAGCTCTCCGGCCAGCAGCCAGAGCGGTGCGACGTCGCCCGCCGCCTGCGCTGCGCGAAGGGCATCCTCCGCATCGACCTCGGGGTCGCGTGCCCGATATGCCGCCCGCCGTGCCCGGTAGAGCCCGAAGGAAGGGTCTTCCGCGACGGCGGCATCGAGCGCCGCAATCGAGCGCGCGCGGTCGGTACCGATTGCCCGGTCGTATCTCTGGTGGGCGAGATCGAGCGGGAAAATAAGCACCAGGGCGGCGAGGGCCGCCGCGCGCAGCAGACCTACCGCCCGGCGGCTTGGCGGGACAGTCTCGGCCAGGCCGGGAGCGATCGCCGCACCCCCCGCGAGCACCGCCGCGACCGCCAGCGCGGTAACCGACCAGGCGCCGGAAGCGAAAGCGACCACCGCTCCGCCGAGCAGACCGAGAAGTCCGGCGCGCCGCAGCGGATCGGGCGCCGCGCGCTCCTCCCGAAGGCGCACACGGCCGAAGGTGAATGCGAGGCCGAGCGCGAGGATCAGGCCCGTTCCGCCCAGCTCGTAGCCGACCGTGAGCGGCAAGGCATGCAGCTCACCCACCGCTTCGCCGGGCGGGTTCGCTCCGGGAATAGGCACCAGAAACGGCGCGATCGTCCACGGGGTCGCCCCCGGTCCCCAGCCGAGCAGCGGGCGCTCGGCCCAACCGGAGAGCCCCGCCTTTAGGTACACCTGTCGCGCCGCGGCCGAAGCGTCGCTGCCGGAAAGGATCGAAAACCCGCGCGGGGCGAGAGCGACCGCAAACAGCAGCACCGCGAGCCCTAGAATCCGGCGTAACCGGCGGTCGCGCACCCAGAGGGCCGCGATGCCCGCCTCGACCAACCCCGCCGCGAGCCCGGCCGCCGAGCGAGAGACAACCAGCGCGAGGACTCCGAGAAGCCCCGCACCGATTCCGATCCCAAGGTGCCATCGCGCGGCGGGTTTCGAGACCGCCGGGAGCAGTGCGAGCGGCAGCACGATAGTGAGCCACCCTGCGAGCAACCCGTGGTGGCCGAGCGGCAGGGAAGGGCGAGCCGAAACGCCGGCCGACCAGGCGACCAAAGCGTAGGCCGAAACCAGGGCCACGACGACCGCGACCGCGACCGTCGACCGCTCCCGCTCCGCGGCAAAGGCATGGGCGACAACCGGCATCAACAGGGCGAGAAGCACCGCCACCACGATTCCCGCGCGCCCCGCCCGTGGTACCGGAGAGGCGAACAGGCTTGCGAGTGCCGAGATCGCCAACGCGACAGGCAGGTAGCGTCTGGATTTCCCCAACGCCAACGGGTCGAACGGTGCGCCGACGCGGCCGGCGAAACCGAACACCGCCAACCCGATCGCTAGATGGCCGAGGATCGCCCCGGCCGCGGTGGCCCCGCCGACGAATGTCCCGGCATATCCGGCAAACAGAGCGAGTAGGAGTGCGGGCATCCACGCCAGAAACCGATCGCTCATCCCCTACCGCCCCCGGATTTGTTCGAGCACCAGCCGGCTCTTCAATTCGTGCTGGAGGAATCCGCAGCGCACTTCGGCGCACAATGCCTCGACCTGACGCAAAACCTTCTCGCCGGGAGGAGGCTCGGCCGCGAGCGCCGGGCCGACGCGGCCGATCCGCAGCAGGAATTCGATCGTCCCGGGCAGCAAGGATTTCAGGGGCCGCCCATCGCGCCCGCCGCACTCGGCGCATAGCAGACTGTCGCCGCCGCGCGGCAGGACCGCCCCCTTGGCAGTGAAGTCGCCGCCGCATTCCGGACAGTCGCGCGGCGCGGGGAAGATCCCGGCCAGGCGCAGCACCCAGGCTTCGAAATAGCGCGCGACCGCATCGCGATCGACGCCGCCGAGCAACGCTTCGAGCGTCGCGTCGAGCAGCCGGTAGAGCGGTTCGCTCGGCTCGTCCTCCTGCGCGAACTCGATCAGATGCTCGGCGAGGTAGGAGCCGAGCAGGATGTCGTCCAAGTCTTCGAGCAACTTTCCCGCTGGACGGATCAGCTCGACCGAGGAAATTCTCACCAGGTCGCTTCCGTCCTTTTGAAACCAGGTCATCGCCGCCTTGGCGAGCGGCTGGAGCTCCCCGGCGAATCGGCTGTGGCGTGCCCGGGAACCCTTCGCCACCCCTTTCTTCTTGCCGTGCTCGCGGGTGAGGAAGACGACGATTCGATCGCGGTCAGAAAGATCGGCGACGGAGAGGATCAGAGCTTCGGCGGATTCGAGCGGCACGGCGGACGGCAGTGTATCCGCCTGGTAGGCTAGGCAGAATGATCGGCAGAAAGAAGAACGGCGGCGGCGCAGCCGTGGCGGCGGATTCGGCCACCCTGCACGACCCCAATCATGACCCCAACCGCGACCTCGGTTTCGGCGCGGTGGTCTCGCGCGAGAGCCGGCAGCGGCTGCTCAACCGGAACGGCGGCTTCAACGTCGTCCGCGAGGGGCTCGGCTTCTGGCAGTCGCTCTCGCCCTATCATCTGCTGCTCACCACCAGCTGGCCGCGGTTCCTCGGCTTGGTCCTGCTCACCTACCTCGGGATCAACGCGCTGTTCGCCGCCGCGTTCTTCGCCTGCGGCCCCGCCGCCCTGTCCGGAATCGACCACTCGGCCAGCGCGATGGGCCTCTTCCTCCAGGATTTCTTCTTCAGCGTCGAGACCTTCGCTACGATCGGCTATGGCACGCTCAGCCCCCAGAGCCTCGCCGCGAACTGGCTGATGACCATCGAATCGCTCGCCGGCTTGCTCGGCTTCGCGCTCGCCACCGGTTTGGTGTTCTCGCGCTTCGCGCGGCCGGGGGCCTGCATCCTGTTTTCCGACAAGGCGATCTTCGCGCCTTTCCGCGACGGCACCGCGCTCATGTTCCGGATCGCCAACCGGCGTTCGACCCAGCTGTTCGAGGTGAAGACCAAGGTGATCATGGGCCGGTTCCGTAAAGGCACCCCCGGGGCCGGCCGGGAGTTTCTACCGCTCACCCTTGAGCGCGACCGGGTGGATTTCTTCCCGCTCTCCTGGACGCTGGTCCACCCGATCGACCCTTCGAGCCCGATGTGGGGTTGGACCTACGAACAGATCCAAGCCGCCAGCACCGAGCTGCTGGTGATGATCCAGGGCTTCGACGAGACGTTCTCGCAAACGGTCCATACCCGCTCGTCGTACACCGCAGACGAGATGATCTGGGGCGCCCGCTTCACCAACCTGTTCAACCCGCCGATGCCCGACGGCACCATCTCGATCGACGTCGGTAAGCTCCACGACACCGAGCCCGCCGAACTGCCGGTTCCACTCGCCCTGCCGGAAAGCCCGTAAGCGGGCGGCCCTTGGCACCCATGCCTTCCGAATACGATCCGCTTTTCGCGCGCGCCCAACGGGGAGACGAAAGCGGCGACCTCGAACCGGTTCGCGACCGCTTCCTCGCCGCTTCGAAGCCTTACCTGCGCGCCTACTGGACCTGGCTCGCTTGGGCGTTGATCCTCCCCGCGGCGGCGTTTCTCACCCCGACGGCGCTTTCGTACCGCGGCCCGCGCGGCGTGTTGTTCCTCTGGTCGATCGCGATCCTGCTCGGCGGAGCGGTCGAGTTCGTGGCGATCCGCAAAGCCGGCCAAACCGCCCCGGTCAGCGGCCTCGCCCGCTGGGCTCTCCGCGCGCAAGGAAACCTCTCCTTCGTCGCTGTCCTGCTCTCCGGCCTACTGTTTTGGGTCGACGCGGCCTGGGCCGTGCCGGGCGTCTGGCTTCTGCTGCTCGGCCACTCGTTCTATATCTTGGGGGGAATCTCATTCCCGCCGTTTCGCCGTTACGGCCTGATCTACCAGATCGGAGGCTTCGCCGCGCTCTGGCCAGGCGGCGCTCCGCTTCTGGTGCTCGCCGTCACCCTGTTTATGGGGAACCTATGGATGGCTTGGGCAGTCTGGCGGGAGCGGGCTTAGATCGCCGTCCCCCGATAGACCGCCCCGATGAACGGCCCGGATTCGAAGGCCGCGCGGTCGATCTGGCTTTGGAAGCAGACGCCGCGGGGGCCGTCGGGTTGCAGAACCATGCGAATCGATTCGGCGAGGGCCGAGGTCGTGGTGGTCTGGATCGCCTTCAATCGCCGGGCTCCGATCTGCATCGGGCCGACCCTGTAGGCGATCTCCCGGCGATGCAGCTCGCCGTAAGCGTTCTTTCCCTGAACGGCGGCATAAACCAGGACGAGGTCATCGCCGTCGGTGTGCGGCACCTGTTCGAGCATCCGGTGGTGGAGGAACTGCGCCGCGTCTTCTCCCGGCGGGCGCTCGGCGAGCTGCGCTTCGACCCAGGCGTAGTGGCCCGGATAGCGGAGCGTCTTGTAATCCAGGTTGCGCACCTTGCCGGCGAGGGCGCGCGGCAGGTCGGCGGCGCCGCCTGAGGTGAGCGCCTCTTCGTAGAGGATGCCGCCGAGCAGCAGATTGCGCCGCTCAGAAAGGGAGGGAAGCTCGGTGGTCGCAAAATCGCGCACGGCGATCGCTGGCTTGACGTATTCGGTCGCGACGCCGATCGAGCTCCAGGTGAAGCCGTAGCAGTGTGGCGAGGGGGCGTGCGGGGTAAGGGCGCCCACCCGCATTTCGATCGAATCGACCGCGGTGACGCCGTGGTCGCGGCAGAAGTCCAAGAACAGGCCGTGCCCGAGGATGTTGACGTAGCCGGGGGCGATGCCGGTCTGGACCACGAAACCGGTATCGGCGCCGCGGGCGATCTCGACCACCTGGTCCGTCTCGTGGACGTATTCGGTCAGGTTCGCATAGTGCAGGTTCCGTTCTCGGGCGAAACGCGCCATGCGCGGTGCCTCGGCCCCCGGCAGACAGTCGAGCAGGGCGTCGCCGCCGTCGAGAATCTGCTCCAGCTCGGGGCTCGAACCGGTCGCCGGCATCAGGAAAGGCTCGACCGTGCCAGGCCGGCTCGATCCATCGGCGATCCAGGCGGCGGCCGTTTTCGCCCGCGGCAGGTCGACGTCGCCGATCCATAGTTCGACCTCGAAATCTGCCAACTCGCGCAACATCAGGCCTACCGCGCTGCCCATCCCGCCGGCGCCCGCGATGACGATCTTGTGCCTGGCATCCATGATTTGGAGAGCCCCCGCCCCCTAGGAACCGATTGGAATCAGGATTGAGTCGGAAATTTAGCGGTCTACGGGCGTCCTAAAACCGCCCGCGGCAAAGCCGGCGGATGCTAGCACCCGGTCCTTAAAGGGGTCAAACCTACGGCACTGCATAGCCGAGAGCTTCGAGCTTCTTCCTCTGCTCGGGAGAGATCTCCTGCTTTTTCGCCTTGCCGGTTCCGGGGAGGGCGGCAAAACGCTGGTCGAGATGACGGGCCAGATCGCGAACGTGGGCCGGATCGCCCAGGGCGAGGTTGGTCCGCTCGCCGGGATCCTTCTCCAGGTCGTACAGCTCGGCCGGGGCGATCGGGTAATGCCCGGGAGGGGCCTTCGGAATGCAGACCGGCTCATACCCCTGGGGGTTCCAGATCAGCTTGAAGCGCCCTTCGTGAATCGTTCGGATGGGACCTAGGCCGTACTCCGAAAACGACGGTTTGCCGGCGCCCCCCGCACCTGGCCGTTCGAGGTAGGGTACGAGGGACCGGCCGTGCTCGACCGGAGGGGCTATCCCCAGCAGGGCGTAGATCGTGGGGGTCACGTCCGCCAGCTCGACCCGCTGCGGCACGCTCGCGCCGGCCGGGACCAGGCCGGGGGCGACGATAGCGAACGGTACGTGGAGGGCGTCCTGGTAGACCGAGCAGGAGTGGTAAAGATAGCCATTGTGACCGTACAGCTCCTCACCGTGATCGGCGAGTAGGACGATCAGCGTCCGGTCGAGCTTGCCCGCCGCGCGGAGGCCGTCGAGCAGGTTGCCCACGTGGCGGTCGCTGCCGATCACGGCGGCATCGTAGATCGCGTCGAGATGGGTGAGATCGCGCGGGGAGAGAGCGAGCTTTTCCAGATGGACCCGGTCGAGCTGCCAGCGTTTCGTGCCGAGCGGCCCTTCATACCCCGGGTCGAGCACCCGGGCCGCGAGATCGCCGCCGTTGTAATACGGGCCGTGGGCGCCGAACAGGTGGATCCAGAGCAGGAACGGCTGCTTGCCCTCTCGCGAGCGACCCCAATCGATGGCGCGCTGGACCGTTTTGCCGTCCTCGCCGCCGGTGCAGGCGAACGCGTCCCACCCTTGGTGGTTCGCCTTGCACATATTGGAGAGGAACGCCCCGGTCTGGTAGCCCGATCCTTTCAGCTCGATCGGCAGAGTCGGAAGACCGTCCGGAAAGCCATAGCCGTTTTCGAGCACGCCATGCCCTGACGGATAGAGCCCCGAAAGGACGGTCGCGAGAGAAGGCCAGGTGGCGGCCCGCTGCGCGTCCGCGCCGTCGAAGCGCACCCCCTGGCCGATCAGCTGGTCCATTCGCGGGCTGTTTTCTGGACCCGGCCTCTGGGGCCGGTAGCCGTAGGCGCCCATCCGATCGGCGCGCAGCGTATCGACCGAGAGCAGCAGGACGTTCCACCCCTTCGCCGCCCCGGCGAGCACCGGCCGTTCCGGCGGCTTTTCGCGCGGGCAGCCGGCGAGCAGAGCGACGAACGGGATCAGCAGGAGGAACGGTATCGGGCGTTTGGCAGAGGCAAACATCGAGGCCGAGATTGTAGCCTGGTCGGGCGCCAGAGACCTGGCCGCATCCTCACCTCATCCTCACCTCGAATCCATCGCCATCCACATCCCCACGCCGTACCTTCCCTTCGAACGCTTCACCCCTTCGGAGGAACCCTCCATGCTCTCTTCCCCTTTCTCCCGCCGTCATCTGCTCGCCGCCGGATCAACTCTTCTGCTCGCCCGCCCGGGCTTCTCCGCCGACCCGGCGAGCGTCGCATCTCCTCCTGCCTCCCCTTCCCCCGTGCCCGACACCTTCCCGGCCGAACCGGCGGAGTTGGTGCGCGAGATGGTCGGGGTTTCCCATTTCAAACTCGCCCGGGTCCGCGAGCTGGTGGAAGCTCGGCCGGCGCTCGCCCGGGCGACGTGGGATTGGGGATACGGCGATTTCGAGAGCGCGCTTGGTGCGGCGTCTCATGTCGGCAACCACGAGATCGCCGAGCTTTTGATCGCCCACGGGGCGCGCCCCGATCTGTTCTCGGCGACCATGCTCGGGCACTTGGAAGTGGTCAAAGCCTGGATCGCCGCCGTGCCTGGCGCGCAGAAGATTACCGGCCCGCACGGAATCACCTTGCTGTCCCATGCGAAGGCCGGGGGCGAGAAGGCGCTCCCCGTGTTGCGCTACTTGGATGCCCTCGGCGACGCCGACCCGAAAGCCGCTCTCCAGCCGCTCGCCGACGCCGATCGCGACGCCGTGCTCGGCAGCTACCTGTTCGGCCCGGGCAAGCAGGACGTCCTGGTGGTCGAAATGGCCCAGGTGAGCGCCGCCGGCAAAAGCCTCGCGGTGCGCCGGGGGGACGGTACGCCCCGGGCGCTTTCCCACCGAGGCGAGCGAGCGTTTTCCCCGGCGGGGGCCGAGGCGGTCCGCCTGCGCTTTTCGGCGGAAACGCCCGCCGCAACCTTCACGGTCTGGGACCGCGGGCTGCTGGTTACGGCGAAGCGGGCGGGGTAGCTTTTTCCCTGGAGCGCCGCGGGTACAATCCCCTCTGTCACGCCGATGTCACCCCGTGACATCCGCGCTCGTGGCAGCATCTCGTGCCGCTCCGCCTTTCCGCCGTTTGAGGACCCATCCCGTGGCCACCGCCAAGAAACGCCCCCGCCGCACCCCGCCCTCGGTTTCCGAGGCGCCGGCCCTGTTCTTCAATCGCGAGCTCTCCTGGATCGATTTCAACGCCCGGGTGCTGGCGGAGGCGGAGGACGGAACGAACCCGCTGCTCGAACGGCTGCGATTCGTCGCGATCTTCGACAGCAACCTGGACGAGTTCTTCATGAAGCGGGTCGGCGGCTTGAAGCAGCAGGTTGCGAGCAACCTGCGGCAGTTGACGCCGGACGGCCGAACCCCGGTTCAGCAGCTCACCGAGATCCAGGATCGGGTGCGCCCCCTACTCGATCGGCAAAGGCGCCTGCTGCGCGAGGACCTGCGCCCGGCGCTCGGCCTCCACGGGTTGGAGATCGTCGGCTGGGATCGCCTCAATATCCAGGAGCGAAGCTATCTGGGTGGCGAGTTCGAGAAGCGGTTGTTTCCGATCCTCACGCCGCTCGCGGTCGATCCGGCACATCCGTTCCCCTTCATTTCGAATCTGTCGATCTCGCTCGCGGTCGCGGTGCGCGCGCCGGACGACGAGAAGGTCCGTTTCGCCCGGGTAAAGGTGCCCGGCAGTCTGCCGCGTTTTCTGCAGCTGCCGGACACCCTCCGCTACGTGGCGCTCGAAGAGGTGATCAAGCATCACCTGGTGCGCCTGTTTCCGGGGATGGAGATCGTCGCCTGCCATCCGTTCCGGGTCACCCGGAACGCGGACGTCCAGCGCTACGAGGAACCCGCCGACGACCTGCTCGAATCGATCCAGGAAGAGCTGCGCGAGCGGCGCTTCGCCACGGTGGTGCGGATCGAGATCGAGACCGGCATGCCGGATTGGATGTGCGAGCTGCTGTGCGATGAGCTGGAGATCGCGACCGACGAGGTCTTCGAGGTCGAAGCCCCGCTGGGCTTGAAAGACCTGACGGTGCTCTGCGCCGCGCCTCTTCCGGCGCTCAAGTTCGGGACCTGGACGCCGCAGACGCCGCCGCGCCTCCATGCCGAGCCGGGCGAGGAGGTCGACATCTTCCGCGCCATCGCGGCGGGCGATCTTCTGGTCCATCATCCCTACGATTCGTTCCCGGCGAGCGTGCAGCGCTTTCTCGATGCTGCGGCCGACGACCCGGCAGTGCTCGGGATCAAGCAGACGCTCTACCGCACGTCGTCCGACTCCTCGATCATGCGCTCGCTGATCCGCGCGGCCGGTGCGGGCAAGCAGGTTGCGGCGACGATCGAGCTCAAGGCGCGCTTCGACGAAGAGCGGAACATCGGCTGGGCCGAGGCGCTCGAAGAGGCGGGCGCCCACGTCGCTTACGGCGTGGTCGGCTTCAAAACCCACACGAAGGTCGCCCTCGTCGTCCGGCAGGAGAAAGACGCGATCCGCACCTATGTCCACATCGCGACCGGCAATTACAACGCCGAGACCGCGCGGGTCTACACCGACCTTGGCCTATTCTCGTGCAGCGAGGCGCTCGCGGCGGACGTCGGCCAGCTGTTCAACGTGCTCACCGGCTACGTCCATCAGCCGACGTTCGAAAAACTGCTGGTGGCGCCGTTCAACATGCGTCGCCGCTTCCTGGAGCTGATCGCGCGCGAGGTCGAGCATCAGAAGGCGGGGCGCGGCGGCCATGTGCTCGCCAAGATGAACTCGCTCGAAGACCCGCAGATCGTGGAAGCTTTGTACGACGCGAGCGCCCAAGGGGTCCGGATCGATCTGATCGTCCGCGGCATCTGCCGCCTGCGTCCGGGGGTCCCGGGGCGGAGCGAGACCGTCCGGGTGCTGTCGATCGTCGGCCGGTTTCTCGAACACGCCCGGATCTTCTATTTCGGCAACGGCGGGGCGCCCGAGTACTTCATCGGCTCGGCCGACTGGATGTCGAGAAACCTCGACTACCGGGTGGAAGCGATCGCCCCGGTCGAAGATCCGGCGCTCCAGGCGGAGCTTCTCGAAGTGATCGACCTCCAGCTGGCGGACAACGTCAAAGCCTGGGATCTCCACGCCGACGGCACCTACGTCCAACGCCGCCCGGCCCCGGGCGAGGAGCCGCGCAATTCCCAGGAGCTGCTGATGGCCCGGGCGGCGGCACGGACAGGAAAGGCGTGAAGAAAGACGGAATCGCCTCCGGGAAGAGGTGCGATGCTCCCCGGCATCGAGGCACCGGCTCTCGGCCGAAGTACTTTGGAATCCGTTCTTTGTACCCAGGTTACCGGATCCGATGCGTCACGTTTCGGCAGCGGGGCTCAGGCTGCGGCAAGCAGACGCACAGCGCTGTGCACCCCTGCAATTCTCCAATGCACCTGTGCGCCGGCAGATTGCACAGGTGCAAAACGCTGGAGCACCACTGCAAAGTTGCAGCGCACCTTTGCGCCGCGGCAGTGCGCCTGTGCAGTAGGAAATTGCACAAGTACAGAATGCTGGCGCACCACTACAAAATCGTAGCGCACCTATGCACTGCGGCGTTGCACGGGTGCAAAACGCCGGCTGCCGAAGCCTCGATACAGTAGACCAGCATCTCCCGCCCACCGTGGCGGATGGGGAGAAGCTATGCTTCATCTCAGTTCTTTCAGGCGGAAGGAAATCGCCCATCGACGCTTTGGCGGAAGCCCCGATCCTTAGAACCGAGCGACGCTCGCGCGCCGATTCTGGGGGCAGGGCTTGGCGACCGAGTCCGCCCGGGCCGCCCTCGACCACGCCTTCGCCGTTTGGCGAAAGGATCTCGTCATCAGCCTTATTCACCCGGAGAACCGCGCCTCCGTTCGGGTGGCCGAACGGCTCGGGGAGAGCCTCGTCGGCCGCATCCCTCACGGCGGGCGGGAGATGCTGGTTTACGGTACCCACCGGGCGAGGCCTACGGCCCGGATAGCCTTCGCCGTGGCGGCGGCTCCCATCCTGTCCTTCCCCCAGGTGAGGCTCGAAGAGTGGCTGGAGGCCCAGGCGGCCTGGATCGAGGTCAAGGCGCTGACGCCCAAAGCCCGGCGGGACAAAGTGCGGCTTACACGCTCGCTGCACAACCTCGGATTTCTGGAGACGCTCCTAGAAGCGGGTACATCGGCCTCCACAGCCGAGAGCGAAGAATACTTCGTCCTCGCCTTGCTTGCAGCCCAGCAGCTCCCTTCCCCTAGGGTTTCCGCCGAGCTACAAAACGACCTGTGTGCCGAGTGCTGCGCCGAGATCGCGAACGCCCGGCGCCGGTTGGCCAAGTGGGGCGCTTCCCGAGATGCACTGAGGAAGGCGAACGATTATTTCGAGAAAGGTTCCAGGAGTGGAGTGGTAGAGGGAAAGTTGCTCTGCGTAGCAGCGGCGATTGCAGGAGGTGATAGCCGGCGATCTCGAACACGGCCTGGTGAAAGACCTCTTTCTCGACCTGGTCTACTTGTTCGGTTTCTACCTCACGCAAGGCCAAACCTCTGAAGCGATTGCCCTTTGCCGCCGGGCCGGCGAGGAGCTGTCTCTACTCGATGACGAGGAAGGAAGCGTCGAGATCGCGCGCGACCAGATGCGGCAGGTTTGGCACAACCTGGAGCAGGAAGTGAGGCGGGGCACCGTCGACCTCAGCGCGACCGTGGTTCTGCGGAAATACATCAAGGCGCACTGGCGGTTCCCGGCCGACGAGATGCCCGCATTCGGAGGAGCTGGCCCAGACCACCACTGAGCTGGCCCAGGAAACCAAAAAAAGACCGGATCGCTCCGTCCGGGGGGACGAAAGGATCCGGTGGGGGATGACAGGCGCGGAGTTGGGACTACTTGGCTTGCCGCGCGAGGTAGAGACTAGGGTCGCGAGCGGTCGAAGACGTCGCCCTTCTGTGGCGATCCGGTTACAGCGGCCGGTCGTTGCCGTCGGGTCCCGGTGCGGGCCGCCCTTTTCGTTCCCGGCGCCCTTCGCGACGCCCCCGCTCGCCGGACAGCAGCCGGGGGTGGGCCTGCTTCCACTCCTGATAGCGGGCGAGTTGATCCTCGGTGAGCAGGGTGGAAAGCTGCTGGTCGAACTGTTCGAGCGCGCTTTTGAGCGCGCCGCGCCCCGATCGCACCTGGATCATCAATTGGCCGATCCGCTGCGCATCGGGCTGCGGTGCGTCCAGCTCGGCCTTCAGCTGCAGGCGCAGAGAGCGGTGCGACTCGCGCAATGGGGACATGTCGGTTCGCATCTGTTCGACCAGGTCGGCCACCTTGGCGCTCTGGGTCGAGTCGAGCGCCAGATATCGCGTGATCGCCTCGCCGTGTCCGAAGCGGCGCCCGCGGTCGGCCTTGTCGGAAGCGCTACGGCCCGTGCGGTGCGCGGCGAGCCCTTGGCTGTCGGCGGAGATCGAGGCGTGCGATGCGACGACACCGACGAGGGCGAAAACGCCGAGGGTGCCGAGAAGAGGTAGGAGGAAACGGGGGCGGCGGAGGGTTCTTGTCATCGGGTTCTCCTTCGTCAGATCCGAGGTGAAGGGCTCCTCGGGCAGTCGAGGGAAGAAACCCCGCCGGCGGGATTTTCTTGCGGTTTCTCGGTCAGGTTGCGCAGAGCCCCGCCGCCCCGATGATAGGGTTCCGCCTCACCCGGGAGAACGCGATGAGCGAGGAAATTCTGCGACGCACCCCTCTGTACGATCTGCACCGCGAAGCGGGCGGAAAGATGGTCCCGTTCGCCGGTTGGGAAATGCCGGTCCAATATACCGGCGTGATCGAAGAGCACACGGCGGTCCGCGAGCGGGCGGGGTTGTTCGACGTCTCGCATATGGGCGAGTTCCGGGTCGACGGCAAGGGCGCCACCGCCTTTTTGGATGCCTTGACCCCCAACCACGTCGCCAAGCTCGCCATCGGCCGGGCGCACTACAGCGGCCTGCTGAACGAGGGCGGCACCTATATCGACGACCTTTTGATCTATCGCCTGGGGGACGAGTCCTACCTGGTGGTGGTGAACGCCAGCAACGTCGATCGCGATTTCGCCTGGATCGCCGAGCGCGCGCCGACCGGGGTGACGGTTGAAAACGTCTCCGACGCTTACGCTCTGCTCGCGCTTCAGGGGCCGAAGGCGGTCGAAATCCTTGCCCAGCTCACTTCGACCGACCTGTCCGCGATCCGCTACTACGGCTTCGCCATGGGCGAGGTCGCCGGGGTCCAGGCGTTGATCTCGCGCACCGGCTATACCGGAGAGGACGGCTTCGAGCTGTACGTGCCGCCGGACGGCGCCCCCGCGGTCTGGCGCAAGCTGTTCGAGGTCGGCGCGGCGCACGGACTTCAGCCGGCGGGCCTGGGCGCGCGCGACACCCTGCGGCTGGAAGCCGGCATGGCGCTCTACGGCCACGAGCTGAACGAGACGACCACGCCGTTCGATGCCGGGCTCTCCTGGGTGGTCAAGCTCGACAAAGGGCATTTCGTCGGCCGCGACGCTCTGGTCGCGCAAAAGGCGCGCGGCCTCACCCGGCAGCTCGCGGGCTTCGAGATCGAGGGGCGCGGAATCGCCCGCGAGGGCCATGCCGTGCAGGTCGATGGCGCCGCGGTCGGCGCGGTCACCAGCGGCACCTGGAGCCCGACGTTTCAAAAGGCGCTCGGCCTGGCCTACGTGCCGGTCGGGCAGGCGGCGGAGGGGACCGGAATCGCAATCGAGGTGCGCGGCAAGGCACTGCCCGCCCGGATCGTCAAAACCCCGTTCTACCAGCGGAGCAAATAGGATTTTCTCCGGCTTGGCGCCAGTGCTATAACCTGCGCCGAAGTTCACCATTCGCGGCGGGAGTCGCTCCTTGGGTGCCCCCGCCGACGTTTACCGGCCCGACTCTCAAGTCCGGCCGACCTGGAGGGCATTCTCACAACATGTATCCCAGCGACTATCTTTATTCGAAGGAGCACGAGTGGGTGCGGGTAGAGGATGACGTTTGCACCCTCGGGATCACCGAGTACGCCCAGGCGGAGCTCGGCGAGGTGGTGTTCGTCGAGCTGCCCGAAGTGGGCCAGGTCTTCGATTCCGGCGACGAGATCGGCACCATCGAATCGGTCAAGGCGGTGGCCGAGATCTATACCCCGCTCGCGGGCGAGATCCTGGAGATCAACGAGGCGGTGGTCGACGATCCCGAGATCCTGAACGAGGATCCGCACCACGAAGGGTGGCTGGTCAAGATGCGTTTCTCCTCGGCCGACGACATCAAGAGCCTGATGAACGCCGAGGAGTACGAGAAGTTCGCGACCGAAGGCGGGGAGTAACCCATGGCGGATGCCGGCAACAGCGCGGAACCCGAATTCGGCGCGGTCGACACCTTCCCGCGCCGGCATCTAGGATCGAACGACGAGGAGGTTAAGACCCTCCTCGCCCTGCTGGGCGTCCCGACGATCGAACAGCTGATCGATCAGACGGTGCCGGCCGCGATCCGGCTTGGCCGGGCGCTCGAGCTGGGCGCCCCGGCGTCGCCTGGAGGAGCGGGCGGATCGGCGGAGATCGGCGAGCGCGACCTGCTCGCCACCCTGCGCGGCATCCTGGCGAAAAACCAGGTCCATCGCTCGTTCCTGGGTCTCGGGTACCACGACTGCCTGATACCGGGCGTGATCCAGCGCAACGTCCTGGAAAATCCCGGTTGGTACACCCAGTACACCCCCTACCAGGCGGAGATTTCCCAGGGGCGCCTGGAAGCATTGCTCAATTATCAGACGATGGTCTCGGATCTCACAGGTCTGCCGATCGCCAACGCCTCGATGCTCGACGAGGGGACCGCGGCGGCCGAGGCGATGCACATGTGCGCCGAGTTGGCGCACGAGGACCGTCCGGCGTTCTTCGTTTCGGCCGACTGCCATCCGCAGACGATCGCCGTGGTCCGTACTCGGGCCGAGGCGCTCGGGATCGACATCCGGGTGGGCGATGCGGGCCAAGACCTCGCGGCTGGCGCCGATCTTTCCGACCTGATCGGCATCTTGCTCCAATACCCGACCACCGACGGCCGGGTGCTCGACTATGGCGACCTGCCCGACCGGGCGCACGCGGCCGGAGCGCGCGTGGTGGTGGCGACCGACCTGCTGGCGCTGGCGCTCCTTCGGCCCCCGGGAGAATTCGGCGCCGACGTGGCGATCGGCTCGGCCCAGCGCTTCGGCGTGCCGCTTGGCTACGGCGGACCGCACGCGGCATTCCTGGCGACCCGCGAGGAGTTCAAGCGCCAAATGCCCGGCCGGCTGATCGGGGTCTCGCGCGACCGCGCGGGCAAAGTGGCGTTCCGGATGGCGCTCCAGACGCGCGAGCAGCACATCCGGCGCGAGAAAGCGACCAGCAACATCTGCACCGCGCAGGTGCTGCTCGCCGTGATGGCCGGCATGTATGCCGTCTACCACGGCCCCGAAGGGGTTCGGAAGATAGCGGCCCGCGTCCACGCGCTCGCGGCGACCTTGGCCGCTGGTCTCGCCCGTTTGGGCTGCCGACTGCCGGAGGAGCCGTTCTTCGACACGCTACGCGTCGGGCTGCCCGAAGGGAAGACGGCGGACGCGGTGCTCGCCGCGGCGCTCGTGAAGCGAATCAACCTGCGCAAGCTCGACGCCGGAACCGTCGTCGTGGCGCTCGACGAGGCGACCACGGAAGCCGAGCTCGATCAGCTACTTTCGATTTTCGCCGAGGCACTTGGCGGAATCGCCAACACGGCGCGCGAGGTCGCGGCCTCCGGCTTGCCCTATCCGGCGCCTCATGCCCGCGGTTCGGCGTACCTAACCCACGAGATCTTCCATCGCCACCACACCGAGCACGAGATGCTGCGCTACATCAAGCGGTTGGAGGGGCGCGACCTGTCGCTCACCACCTCGATGATCGCGCTTGGTTCGTGCACCATGAAGCTCAACGCAACGAGCGAAATGGTGCCGCTCTCCTGGCCCGAGGTCGGGGCGATCCATCCGTTCGCGCCGGTCGATCAGGCCGCGGGCTACAAGGTGCTGTTCGAGACTCTGGAAAGCTGGCTCGAAGAGATCACCGGCTTTGCCGCCTGCTCACTCCAGCCGAACGCCGGATCGCAGGGCGAATACGCGGGGCTGATGGTGATCCGGGCTTACCACCGGAGCCGGGGCGATGAAGGACGCAACGTCTGCCTGATCCCGGTCTCGGCGCACGGCACGAACCCGGCCTCGGCCGTGATGGCGGGAATGAAAGTGGTGGTCGTCGCCTGCGACGACCGCGGCAACATCGACATCCCCGACCTCGCGGCGAAAGCGGAAAAGCATGCCGCCTCGCTCGCCGCGTTGATGGTCACCTACCCCTCCACCCATGGTGTGTTCGAGGCGGGCATCCGCGACATCTGCGAGATCGTTCACCAGCACGGCGGCCAGGTCTACATGGACGGTGCGAACATGAACGCCCAGGTCGGCCTCTGCCGGCCGGGCGATTTCGGCGCCGACGTCTGCCACCTGAACCTGCACAAGACGTTCTGCATCCCGCACGGCGGTGGTGGTCCAGGCATGGGGCCAATCTGCACGGCGGCCCACCTCGCGCCGTTCCTGCCCGGGCATCCGGTGATCGCGACCGGCGGGAGCCAAGCGATCGGGCCGATCTCCGCGGCACCCTGGGGGAGCGCGAGCATCCTCACCATCTCCTGGGTCTACATCGCGTTGATGGGGGCGGACGGCCTGCGCAGAGCGACCGAGCTGGCGATCCTGAACGCCAACTACATGGCCGCGCGCCTCTCCGAGCACTTCCCGATCCTCTACACCGGCGAAAACGGCCGAGTGGCGCACGAGTTCATCCTCGACCTTCGACCGGTCAAAGCGAGCGCGGGCGTCGAGGCCGAGGACGTCGCGAAGCGGCTGATGGACTACGGTTTCCACGCGCCGACCCTGTCGTTTCCGGTGGTCGGCACGCTGATGATCGAACCGACCGAAAGCGAGTCGATCGCGGAGCTGGATCGCTTCTGCGACGCACTGATCGCGATCCGCGGCGAGATCCGGGAGATCGAAGAAGGGCGGATGGATCGGCACGACAACCCGCTAAAGAACGCACCCCACACGGCGGAGGCGGCCCTCACCTCCGATTGGACCCACGGCTACAGCCGCGAGCAGGCGGTGTTTCCTCTCGCTTGGGTGCGCGAGCGGAAGTTCTGGCCTTACGTCGCGCGGATCGACAACGTCTGGGGCGACCGCAATCTGTTCTGCGCCTGTCCGCCGATCGAGTCCTATGGGTAGGATTCGGGAGGAACCTGGCGCGTGAGACGCCTGGGGGCGGCGCTCGCCGGGCTGTTTCTGGCCTGTTGGGTGGTCGTCCTGCTGGGCGAATTGGACGTCGTGGACCTCGCCGGGCACCTGCCGCTCGGTCTTTACCCGCTCTACAGCCTGGCCGTTTCGCTCGGCTGGGGAGCGGGGATCGCCTACTCCCGCCTGCGCCGCAAGGTCGAGCCGCGCAGGCGCTTCGCCTGGTTTCTGGTCTGCGTGCTCGGCCCCTTGGGTCTCGTCTTCCTGCTCCGCGCGATGGCCCCGGCCGCCGAGCAGGAGGCGGCGCCGCTGGTGCCCTACCTCGCCTTCGGAGTGTTCTCGGTCTTTTTCCTTATGCCGGCGATCCTGCCCGGTCCGTGGAGCCGTTGAGGTCTCATCCTCCCGAGGGCTTGACCTTCCAGCCGCGCTTTTCCAGCTCGGCGACCAGGGCATCGCGATGGTCGCCCTGGATCTCGATCGTTCCGTCTTTGACCGTTCCTCCCGAGCCGCAGCGCCTTTTGAGCTCCCCCGCCAGCCGGGCGAGATCCTCTCCTGCCAAGGGGACCCCCGTGACGATCGTGACCCCTTTGCCCGCGCGACCCTTCGTCTCTCGCCCCACGCGCACGATGCCATCGGCCGAACCGGCCGGCGCCGCGGGCCGGCTGCACGCGCAGCGCTCGACCGGCCAGCCGCATTTCGGGCAGACCCGCCGCTCGGTCGAGTAGACCAGCCCGCTCCTTTTACTCTCCGGCGCCAATTTTTCCGCCGTCGACCTCCACCTTCCCCTTCCGAGCCCGGGCCGCCCGGGCTTGGTATTCGCGGTGGAGGAGTCCGTAGATCACCGCCTCGTGGGCTCGGGCGGCGGAGCGGATCATGCGGTTGAGGTGCATGTGGATCAAGCTCCCGGCGAGGTCGACCCTTTGCAGCTCGCCCGCGGCTTCGAGGCGCGCGAGCTCGGCGAGGGCCGGGGCGGAGCGGCGGGAACGTTCGGCGAGGATCGCGTAGCCGGGAGCCAGAGGATCGTCCTCCGCGGGCTCGGGGGCGAGCAGGGCGGCCAGGCTCTTCTTCTCGGTCCGGTATTTCTGGTCGATCGAGACGTCCAGGCTCTTCTGGCCGCCGAATTCCTTGGCGAAGTTCTCGCGCATCGCGCCCATCAGAGTGATCTTCCGCTCGTCCGCGATCCCCAAGTCGGCGAGGATCAGATCCGCGCCGCGGAACGCCAGGCGCCAGCGGGCGTCTGCCCCCTCGTCCCCTTCGAGCGTCTCGACGATGCTCAAGGAGGCGTCGCTGTCGAATCCGAACAGCGTCTCGCAGATGGGCATGCCGAGCGCACCTCCGTATCGCTCGGTCTCGCGCTCGTAGGTGTCGAGCTGAATCTTCCAGGCGCGACCGTCGGCGAGCAGCGGAGACACCGCCTTTTCCAGCCGCGGAAGGGCGTGGAGCAGCAGGGTGTGGGGATCGCCATGCAGGCGGATCCTCAGATGCCATTCGGGATCGCCGTAGCGAATGAAGAACCAGGAATCTACATCGCCCACGCTGAGCGCCTCGCGGATCGCCGGGCCGATCGCATCGCGCATGATTCCGTCCGCGGTCGAGTTTCCCGTATAGACCTTGAGGTAGAGCCACTCCGAACCGGGCGGGAAGCTGCGCCGGAGGATCGATTGGGTGGTGGCGGTCGACTTGGGAGGCTGTGCCGCAGGCAGGGTCGCCGCGCCGTCCGACTCACCCTTCGCGTTGTCCGCAGTCGCCGGAACCGCCGCAGCTCCGGCCGGCTTGCGGTCGTAAGGGACCACGATCTCGTGGAAGAACCGCCCTTCGGGTCCCGTCACGCAGAGCTTGTCCGGCCCGGGGAACAGCTCGTGGAGGACCGCCTGCTTGCGCTCCTCGATCAGGTCGAAGAACGTATCCAGCTCCAGCGGGTTCTCGAAATCGACCAGCAGCTCGTTGTCGCCATCGGCGAGCGTTGCGAGGCGTGGGATCTTCCGCCGCTCGCGCCAGGCCCGCGCCGCGGCGAGCAGGCCGGCGCCTTTCGCCTTCTTGAGCGTCTCGATCTCTTCCTCGGTCATCCTCCAGGTCGCGCGGGAAAGGATCGTCCGGCCCAACCGCACGCGCGGCAGGAACGCCGCGCCGTCGAACTGCCCCCAGCCCCAATAAAGACCGGCGGCCACGTTCTGCGATTGAAGGGTGCAGAGGAAGCGGTAGAGCCCCAGGCTCCCCATCGCGAAGTTGTGCGCGGACGAAAGCCGCGGAATCACCTCGCGGCGCAGTGAACGCGAGCGGATGACGATCCGGTTGCCGGTGACTGTGACGTCCAAATCTGAGACCGCAATCTGTTTGTCGGCCGGCGCGCCGGAGCGGCCGAGGAACGGAATCTCGTATTCGCGCAGCACGGGCCGGGCGAGGATGTTGCCGATCCGGCCCTGTGGCAGGTGGACCACCTCGGCGAAGATCGCGCCGGGCTGGTGGGCCTCTTCTGCGCGCAGGTGATCGAGGGTCAAGCGGGTCAGTTCTGCGTCCGCATGGCAGAATCGGCCGAGCAGCCGCGCGCCGGACGGCCCGCCCGCGCCGCGCCAGAGCACCTCGAAGCGCCCCGCGTCCAAATCCTCTTCCGAAGCGGCGGACAGCGTCGCCATCACCTGGAAGGAATCGGGCAGCGGGGCGGCGTCGGTCACCTTGAGCTTCTCGACGTCGGAATCGGAGATCTCGATCTCAGTGATGCCCGAAGCGAGTGCGGTTTCGAGCTTGCTCATCATCACCGCTTGGAAGTTGCCCCAGGGAACGGTCTGCGCGGCCGCCGGGCCGCCGAGTGCCACCCCTGCGAGCAGGGGCGAGGCCTCCGCCCCGGCGCTGCGCGATTTTTCGTAGCCGATCCCCACCTCTTCGTCCAGCACTTCAAG
The DNA here is from genome assembly GCA_040005235.1 of Acidobacteriota bacterium. Taxonomy (GTDB): domain Bacteria; phylum Acidobacteriota; class Thermoanaerobaculia; order Multivoradales; family UBA5704; genus DASYKS01. Next base: position 137,845 of record JBDTZG010000006.1, read on the forward strand.
CAGCGGCACCCACCGGCCCTCGCCGTAGCGTTCGCCGAAATCGCGGCGAAAATTGTCCAGCGACTCCAACCGCGAGCGGCCGAACATCTTGTGCAGTACCTCGACCCCCCGCGTCAGCTCGGCGGTCACCGCCGCCCCTAGCGCGGCTTCGGCGACCGGCTTCACCATGTCGACCTGGAAGAGCCGCGACAGCTCGACCGGCGTCGGCAGCTCTTCCAGGCTGCGCTCGATCTCCCGGTAGCGCTCGGGATCGGAGCCGACCCCCGCCGCGTCGATCGCCGCGATCGCATCGCGGGTCGCGAGCAGCCGCTCCCGCACCTTGTGGCCGATCGCCAGATCGGGCAGCGCCGCGAGCTGATCGAGTAGATCGTGGATCGACTCCTGCCCGGTCACCGGCAAGCCGAAATCGGGCACCAGCAGTTGGCTCTGCACCAGCTCGGTCAGATACTCGTCGGCATCCTCCCGCGTGATCTCGCCGTCGGGGTCCGAATCGACCAGAGCCTGGGCCAAATCTTCAATCCGCGCTCCGCCCTTGGCGCGCGCGAGCGTCTCTTCCAAGTACGAAGTGGGGGTCACCGCGACCAGGTGGTGCGAACGAACCTTCCCGTCCAGCCGCGCCTCGGCGTAGCGCATGCGCCCCGCCGCGTCGTACAGGCTGCTGTTGGGCAGATAGGAGAGCGCGGCGCGGACGGTGGGGTCCTTGATCAGCTCCTCGACCAGGGCGAATAAATAGTCCATGTCGAGCCGCGTGTGCCGGTCGTACCGGGCGCGCGGAGCCAACCGCAACCGGGTGGGCTCGTCCACGCCGACCAGGCGCCCAACCGAGCAGCCCGAGAACAGACCGAAAGGCGTCGGCCGGGCGCACATTCGCAACACGTACCGAACGAGCGCCCGCTCGGCCCGCTGGCCCTTTTTCCCGTCCGGCTCTTTTTTCCACAAGTCGAGCCCGTCGGAGAGCGAAGGTGAAGCCAAGAACACCGACTCGCGCACCTCCGGCCGTTCGAGCAAAGCCCGCAGTCGTTCGCGCAACAGAGCTCGATCGGCGGCCCAGGCGGCGGCAAACTCCTCTTCCGCCTCGGCGGAAGTCCCCGGAGACGCCAACCCCGCTCCCCAGGCCTCCAGCTCTTCATAGGGATAGAGAGGAGTGCGGAAAGCAAAAAACCCCGACGGGGCAAAGGGGAATTCGGAAGCGGTCTTCGACTTGTCTTTATCGCGGCTCACAGTCGCGGGAAGCTATCACCGGTCGGCCGTTTGCTGGAATGCCCTGGGAAGGCTCCCCCTACTTCGACTTCACCCGCGTCCAGATCTCGTCGTACAGCTTCGAGGCGTCGCCCACGTCGCCCACCAGTTCCAGCTTCGCCATCATTTCGGGGGTCGGGTAGATGGCCGGATTCGCCAGATCTTCGGGCTTGACCAGCGGGTGCGAGGCTCTGTTGGGGGTGGCGTACTGATTGAAGTTCGAGAGCTGCGCTCCGATCTTCGCGTCGAGGATGTAGTCGATGAATTTCTCGGCCCAGTCGGCGTGGGGAGCTTTGGCGGGAATCACCATGCTGTCGACCCAGATCACGCCGCCTTCGTCGGGGACGAAGAACTGGGTGTCCGGGTCGTCGGTCATACCGCGGGCGGCATCGCCGTTATAAACCACCGCGGCGGTGACCTCCTTGCCGAGGACTTTGTTCTTGCCGCCCACTCCGCCTTCGAAGCCTTGCGAGCGCTTCTTCGCTTCGATCAGCAGGGCTCCCGCCGCTTCGATTTCGGCCGGGTTCGTGGTGTTGACGCTCTTGCCCTGGAACTTGAGGGCGGAGCCGAGCATTTCGCGGATCGAGTCCATCATCAGGAACGGTCCGGGTTGCTGCTTCGGGTCGAACAGCAGGTTCCAGGACGGGTTGTAGCTTTTTGCCTGGGACTTCCGGAGGTAGATCCCGACCGTTCCCCACTGGTAGGCCGCGGTGTACTTGTTGCCCGGATCGAACGCAGGGTTGGCGAACTTCTCGTCCAGGTTCGCCAGATTCGGGATGTTCGCGTGGCGCAGCTCGGCGAGCAGGCCGAGGTGGATCATCCCCGGGACCACGTAGCTGCTCGGCACCACGAGGTCGTATTGCGAGGTGCCGCCCGCCTGGAGCTTGGCGATCATGCTCTCGTTGTCTTCGTAGACCTCGGTGGTCACCTTGCAGGTATATTTCTGCTCGAACGACTTGACGATCGCGGGATCGATGTACTCGCTCCAGATGAACAGGTTGATGCTGCACGGCCCCGTGGGCTCGGTCGGTCCGGCGTTCTCGGCGATGGCGGGGGGCGCCGGGGCCTCGGCCTTCTTGGCGCAGGCGGAGAACCCGGGCAGGAGGAGCGCCAGGGCGACGAGGAACAAGCTGAATTTGCGCATCACGATTCTCCCGAGGTGCGGCGCGGGCGCTGGAAGAACAGCCCGGCCAGGGTTCCAATCACGGAAACGAGAACGATCAGGGTGGAGAGCGCATTGATGTCCGGCGTGATGCCGCGCTTGACCGAAGAGTAGATCAGGATTGGCAGCGTGCCGGCGCCCGGTCCGGTGGTGAAGAAGCTGACCACGAAATCGTCGAGGCTCAAGGTGAACGCGAGCATCGCGCCCGCGACCACGGCGGGGAGGATCATCGGCAGGGTCACATGGCGAAAGGTCTGAAAGGCGGTCGCCCCGAGGTCGCGGGCCGCCTCTTCTACGCTTGGATCGATGCCGATCATGCGGGAGCGGATGACGATCGCGACGAACGGGATTTGGAACGTCACGTGGGCGACGACCATTGTCGACATCCCCAGCTCGAAAAGGCCGAGATGGTCGCGGACCAGCGAAAAGAACATCAGCATCGCGATCGCCATCACGATGTCGGGAATCACGACGGGTATGTACATCAGGCGCGAGAACAGCTTTTTGCCCGGAAAGCGGTAGCGCGAGAGGCCGTAACCCAGGAGCGTGCCGAGGACGGTTGCGATGCCGGTACTCGAAAGGCCGAGGATCAGAGTGTTTTTGGCCGCGTCGATCTTCTCGCGGCTGTCGAACAGCTTGGCGTACCAGTCGACCGTGAACCCCTGCCACGGGCCGCCGTGGCGGGCGGAGTTGAAGGAGTAGACGATCACCACGGCGATCGGCGCATAGAGGAAGACGAAGAGGATCGCGGCCCAGATCCAGAGCGGCAGCGAGGGTTTTCTCACAAAAGCGCCTCTTCGCTGTCGCGCCCCGCGGTGCGAGCGTAAAACGACAGGCCGAGCATTACGACCGCCATGCCGACGCAGGCGATCGCCGCGCCGAACGGCCAGTCGCGGCTCGCACCGAATTGCTGCTGGATCGCGTTGCCCAGCAGCACCGTCCGCGCTCCGCCGAGCAGGTCCGGAATCACGAACTGGCCGACCGCCGGGATGAACACTAGGATCATCCCCGCGATCATGCCGGGCTGCACTTGCGGCAGGATCGCATGGCGCAGGACGCGCGACCCGTCGGCGCCCAAATCCATCGCCGCCTCGGCAATCGACCAGTCGAGCTTTTCGAACGACGAATAGAGCGGCAGGACGAAGAACGGCAGGTACGCCGCGAGCATGCCGAGGTAGACCGCGCCGAGGCTTGGGTAGAGCGGCCGGCCCGCCTCCGCGAGGCCGAGGGCGGAGGCGAGCTTCGCCGCCAGGCTCTGGGGCCCCAGCAGGATCTGCCACGCGTAGGTGCGGATCAGCAGATTGGTCCAGAACGGAATGACCACGAGCGTGAGGGCGATCTGTTTGGCGCGTGGCGGCAGCTGGACGATGAAGTAGGCGAGCGGAAACCCGGCGAGCAGGCAGACCGTGGTCGTCCCCGCCGCGAGCACCAGGCTGCGCAGAATCACCAGCGGATAGAGCGGGTCGAAACCGAACGCGCCGAAGCCGGCGAGACGGCTGTAGTTTTCACCCGTGAGCGGCAACCCGATCTCACCGTACGAGCCGCGGGTCAAGAAGCTCATGGCGACCACCGCGAGCAACGGCACGAGCAGAAAGACGTTTACCCACAGGATGCCCGGTCCGCTGGTGAGCGCGGAGCGCACGAGCTGGCGCGCCGGGGTGAGCCGCTCGCCGAAGCGGATCTCTATCTCACGCTTGCTGCGAACCTTGTTCGCCATCAGTCGTCCAGCACCAGCAGCCCCGCGGGGGGAAGCACGGCGGTTGCTGTCTGGCCAAGGTCGAACCCTTGCGAGCCGATCCGCGCGTTCATCGCGTAGGCGGTGAGTATCAGGCCGCCCGGCGCGTCGAGCAGATAGTGGGTCTCCGAGCCGATGTAGATCAGCTCGCGAACGGTGACCGGCACCCGGTTTTCGCCCTCTTCCGCGGCGGCCCCTGCGGCCCCGGCGGACACCAGGCGCACTTTCTCAGGGCGAATCGCAAGGGTGAGGGCCTCCCGTGGGGACTCCGGAGTGGTGGGTGGTGCGGGCGCGCCGTGCCCTTCGACGCGCAACTCGCCGAACGGCGTTTCGACCCGCACGGCAAGCCCGTCGCGCCGGACCGCCTTCCCCTCGATCAGATTGCAGGTGCCCAAGAACTGGCTGACGAACCGGGTGCGCGGCCGTTCGTAGATTTCTTCCGCCTCGCCCAGCTGCTCGATCCGCCCGGCGCGCATGACCGCGATCCGGTCGCTCATCACCAGGGCCTCTTCCTGGTCGTGGGTGACGAAGACGAAAGTGATCCCAAGCCGGCGCTGGAGCGCCAGAAGCTCCACCTGCAGCTCCTTCCGGAGCTTCGAGTCGAGCGCGCCGAGCGGCTCGTCGAGCAGCAGCACCTTCGGCTCGTTGATCAGCGCTCGGGCGAGCGCCACCCGCTGCTTCTGGCCGCCGGAAAGCTGGGCAGGCTTGCGATCGGCGAACGTGGCGATCTGCACCAGGTCGAGCATGCGTTCGACGCGCAGGGCGACTTCGCCCCCGGGCACCTTCTTCATCCGCAGTCCGAAGGCGACGTTGTCGCGCACGTTCATGTGGGGAAACAGCGCGTACGACTGGAAAACCGTGTTCACCGGACGCCGGTGAGCGGGGATTTCGCCCACGTCCTGGCCGTCGATCCGCACCGTGCCCGCATCCGCCACGTCGAGTCCAGCGAGGATGCGCAGGAGGGTCGTCTTGCCGCAGCCGGAGGGGCCGAGCAGGGTCAGGAACTCTCCCGGCCGGATTGCGAGCGACACCCCATCGAGCGCCACGAACGAGCCGAATTCGCGCCGGAGCCCCAAGACCTCGACCGAGGTGGCGCGAGCCGTGCCCGCCGCCCCCTGCCCCCCCTTCGGCTCGCTTGGCGTTTCCGCCATGCCGGTTCCCCCTTCGTGCGAGGTCTAGAAGATCGAAAGTCCGGCGAGGATAGCAAGGATCCCGGGCCGGGACGGTTCTCCGGCGCTCGGGCGTCGTCGCCCTTCGGGTTGGTTTTCGCACTGTGTTCGTAAGGGTCGTGGATGCCGCGACCCGATTTCCCCTCAAAGGGGGAGAAGGGAAAACGCTATGAGTCGCTCGAAGCTCTTGCCGCTGTTCCTGTTTGTCGTCGTCCTCGCGTTGTTCGCCCTGCCGGGCTCCGCCGCTTCCGCCCCGGTGGCTCCGGCCGCCGCTCCGAGCGTCGCGGCACCGGCCTGCGGGATTGACGCGGGTTTGCTGTTTTCGACCGGTGTGAGCGCGGCGCCCAAGTCGTGCGGCGCGGCCCCGGCGGCGCAGGTCGGAGTGCCGGAGCCCGAGTTCCTCGCCAAGCGGCTTGGCTACTGCCATTGCGGCTGCTCATCCGCGCGGTGTCAGACCAGCGCGGATTGCGGCGGCTCCTCGTGCGACCCCTTCATCAGCTGCTGCTGAGGAGCGCCGTTCGCCCCCTCTCGCCCGGCTGTAGAGGGAGAGAGGGGGCCCCGGACTACCCTTGATTCAGATCCATCGGCCGCCCTTTCCAGGGCGCCAGCCGGCCGCGCCGGTGGTCGAGGCCGCAGAGGATCGCGAGGGCCGCGAGCGCCAGGGCGTCGAACGGGTAGATCAGTCCATAAACGGGCGAGTTGTCGCTGCCCCGGCGGACGATCCCGGAGGCTGCCGCACCCGCCGTCCAGACCAGAAGAGCCGCCGGCCAGTCAGCCCTTAAAAGCGCGGCGACGAAAATTGTCACGGGAATAGCAAGCACTGTCACCAGGCGCGCGAGCCGGGCGGTCTCCCCACCGAATAGGCAGCCCAGGATGCGCCGCCAGCCGGCCCAAGTCTCGCGTCCCCCGAGATACATGCGCACCGAGAGGAGCGGCGAACGGAAAAACGCGGTGCGGAAGCCCTCCGCCTGAAGTGCGGCGGCGATCGCCACGTCGTCCATCGGAGCACCCTTTACCCGGTCAAAGCCGCCGCAGGCATCCCAGGCATCTTTTCGCAAGAGTAAGAATTGCCCGTTGGCGACCGCGGGACCTTCGCCGCGCGCGGAGTTCCGCCAATCTCCGAGCAGGAAATCGAGATACGCATAGGCGACCGGTGTGAGCAGGTTCTCGCCCAGGCCAAGGACTTCTTGGCGGCCGGCAATCGAGAGCAAAGCGAAGCCGCCGCTTTCTGCCGCGGCGAGTGCTCGGGCGAGCAGCTCCGGCGCGGAGCGCGCGTCGGCGTCGGTGGTCAGAATCCAAGGCGCGTCGAGCCCGCGCCAGCCGAAATCGAGTGCGTGGACCTTGCCGCGCCAGCCCGCCGGGAGGGGCTCTACCGGGAGGATCTCCACCCGCGGCTCGGCATCGAATCGGCCGTGCGCAAGCGCCGCCGTCCGGTCGGTCGAGCCGTCGTCGAGGATGCGGATCCGCGGCCCGGCGGTCTGCAGGAGGAGCGCTTCGACGCAAGGCACGACGTTTCGCTCTTCATTGCGAACTGGCACGAGGACTGCATTGGAATTGGAAGCGGGAGCTGCGGGAGCGGCGGGAGGGAGCGCGGGGGCCGAACTTCGACGCTCCTCGATCGCGGCCGCGGCGGCCAGCAAGCAGCCCGCGGCGCATAGAGCGGAAAGGAAGAGCAGGCTCATGAGAGATAGGAAGCGCGCACCAGGTGCCTACGAGTCCGCCCTGCGAGGTGCGCGCTTCGGGTCAGGCGAGCTTCGCTTGGAGGGCGTCGGCCACTTCGCCCGGCGTGGGGAAACGACCTTCCTGCTTCTTCGAGAAGATGACCTGATCGTCGAGGGTGACGTGGAAGGTGCCGCCGTGCCCTTTGACCAGCTGGGCTTCGAGGCCGAACCTGGTTCTAATTTCGTCCGCCAGACCGACGGCTCGGGGAAGATAGCCTCAGGCAGTACAGTATTCGATGACAAATCTATGATCCATCCAAATTCTCCTTTCGTACGGATTATATAGAGAGGACGTCGGTTCCGCCCTTGCTGCCCGTCAAAGAGCGCCGCGCCGGAAAATTCTCCCGGTACCGGTCGAAAAGGCCTGCCGAAATGCCCCGTCGATACGGCGGGAATACTGAAACTCGTTTGTGGTTGTATCTATGGTGCGTGTCGATAGTCAAAGCGAGACAAACTTCCGAAGAAAGTTCACTTACCCCCTAGATTTCTGGTTCAGAGTCTCTATAATATCGTTTCAACGATCGGAGAAAGGCGCCGAAGCAAGGGCAGTTCTCGGGTCGTTGGCGGGGACTCAGGCAGGGTCGTGGAGGGGTGCGTTACCGGTTACATCGGTCGAATTGGCGGTCGGATTGTGGCGTCACCGAACGTCTGGTGGGATTTGAAGACGAGACGTATTCCGTACAAACTTTATGACCTCGGAGGTAGTAAAAATGAAATCCACCCCAGCGAACATGTCCACGAAAGAGATGGCTCAGATCCGGCAGAACCTCGAAGGGACGCCGGACATCGAGGAAGCGGCCGAGCTGATGAACCTGGCGGGCAATTCGACCCGCTTGAAGCTCCTCTATCTTCTGGACAACATGAAAGAGCTCTGCGTGTGCGATCTGGCCGAGATGCTCGGCGTGTCGGTCTCCGCAGTCTCGCAGCACCTGGCGAAGCTCAAGGCCTACGGGCTCGTCGCGCCGCGCCGCGACGCTCAGACGATCTACTACCGTCTGACCGAGCACCCGTTCAACGCGAAGCTCCGCGACAACTTTTTTCGTCAGTTCCAGGTCTGAGTCGGGGCCCGCTTCGGCGGGCAGGCGGTATCGGTAAGGAACGCGGCCGGGTAGTCTTTCCGGCCGCGTTCGCCTTTTCGGGGGGCCCAGGCGGCTAGCCCGGCTTAACGGTCATCAGCAGAACCAGGATGACGATTCCGAGCGCGTTCACGTCGCCGAGAATTCCCGGCAGCTTGTTCGCCATCAGCCGATCGAGCTCCGGATTCGATTCTCCCGCGGCGACCGCCGCCTCGACCGCTGCGGCAAGCTGCAGGACCTTGGGCGCGATGTAGAACAGGGTGATCGAGAGCATCGCGAACCAGATCGCCGAAGAGAGGATGACCCAGAGCGAATCGAATCGATAGCCGCGGGCGGCCACCAGGTAGAGGCCGAGCACCCCGGCGACGACCGAGCCGGGAACGCTGAACACCTTCACCGACCGCGCCAGCAGGCGGATACCGAACGCCTTGGCCCGGAAGTCCCGGACCTTCTTGGTCTGGGCGCGGATCACCGTGCTGCCGAAGACTCCCGCGGTGAGCCAGAGCGCGGCGAGTACGTGAAGGAAGAGAATCCAGCTCGAACCGGTCATTTCGCGACCTCCCTTTAAGGTTGGCTCGAAACTCTACCATCCGATCCGGGAACGGAGATTAGAATCGTCGCGCCCGTCGCGTTCGTTTTCCACCCTAGAGCCTCAAGGAGCCGGTGCCGCCATGTCGAACCATCCGCGACCGAAGTTCACGTTTCTCGGCCATGCGACCGTGCGTTGCGATCTGCCCGGCGGCGAGGTCATTCTGATCGACCCCTGGTTGGACAATCCGTCCTGTCCGCCCTCGGGCAAAGACCTTTCCCGGCTCGACGCGATCCTGGTTACTCACGGACATTCCGACCACATCGCGGACGTCGCCGAGCTGGCCAAGCGTTTCGGCGCCCGGGTGATCGCCAACTACGAGATCATCACCTGGCTCGCCGCCCAAGGGGTGAAAAACGGGACCGGCATGAACCTGGGCGGCTCCGTGGAGGTTCTGGGCCTGCGCGTCACGATGGTCCGCGCCGATCATTCGAGCGGCCTGCCGGACGGCGGCTACGGCGGCATCGCTTCGGGGTTCGTGGTCGCGATGCCCGAGGGGGGCTTCACCTTCTACCATGCGGGCGATACCGCCCTCTTTTCGGACCTGCAGCTGATCGGCGAGCTGTATCGCCCGGAGCTGGCGTTCCTGCCGATCGGCGACCTGTTCACTATGGACCCCGAGCAGGCGGCGCGCGCCGCCCGTTTCCTGGGTGTCCGCAAGGTGATTCCGATCCACTGGGGGACCTTCCCGGCACTCACCGGAACGCCGGACGAGCTGGCGCGCGCGCTCGACCAGTTGGGGGCGGCCTGCGATCTGATCACACTCGCCCCCGGCGAGTCCTACTAGCCGCTCGCGCACTTTCCCTTCGGCCGATCCGCCATGGCGACCAGCACCGTCGAGGACTATTTGAAGCACATCCTGCTCGCCGAAGAGCGCGAGCCGGACGCCCGGGTGTCGATGGGGCACGTGGCCGCGGCGCTGGGCGTCTCGCCCGGCACGGTGACCGCGATGATGAAAACGCTCGCTGACGGCGGCCTGGTCGAGTACGAGCCGTACAGCGGCGTGCGCCTCTCCGCCCCGGGGCGCCAGCTCGCGACCCACGTTCTGCGCCGTCACCGTCTGATCGAGCTGTTCCTGGTCGAGGTGATGAAGATGGACTGGAGCGAGGTCCACGCCGAAGCCGAGCACCTGGAGCACGCCGTCTCCGACCGGTTGATCGAGCGGATGGACGAGATGCTCGGCTTTCCCTCGGTCGATCCGCACGGCGACCCGATCCCCGACAGCCACGGCGTGGTGCGCAAACCCGATCACCAAAGCCTCCTGCTCTGCCCGCTCGGGCTGCCGCTGCGCGTGGCCCGGGTCGCCGACCAGAGCCGCGACTTCCTGCGGCTCCTGGAGCGCCGGGGGTTGAAGCCCGGCAGCCCCCTGGTCGTCGAGTCGCGGGAAGAGGCGGCCGACGCGGTAACCTTGAAGCTCGCGGCCGGCGAACCCCTCACCCTCGGCTTCCGCGCGGCGTCGAAGATCTTCGTCGAGGGGGCCGGATAGCGGCGTTTCAGTCGCTTTTCGGGCTCTCACCCGCTCGCTCGGCCTGTGCCGGCCCGCCGCTCGGAAGTGCAGGACTGCATCCTGGCGGAAGACGCTGAGGACTATCTCAGTTTCCACGACTTCCTCTGGCAAGTACACGAGACGCTTGGGATATGGCTTCCCGGGGCGGTGCGGTCGCGGGTTCTTGTTCTTATTAAGAGTTACCTTGAGGGTGGCTACATTGTGCCGGGATTTCCAGTTGATCTGGGGCCAGAGTTTGCTGCATGGGACTTACCAGTCGACGAATCGATGGCCGGGATCACCAAAGCATGGGACGAGCTCGATGAACTGCCAGCCGTGAGCGGGGAAAGACGACCCTTTGCCGGGGTAGGCCCCGGTCGCAGAGTGGGGCAGCCCTCTTCCCCCTGTTGGTAGTGGCCCGCCCCGAAGCCCACCCCTAGATCTTGCGCTGGCGGGGCCTGACAACCGCGCCGTGGGGTGATAAGTTCCCGCTCGCGGCCCGCCCCCTTTTCGGCGGTGCCGCCCGATCCGATGCCCTGGCAACAGGCGACCCTCTGGCAAATCGAGGCCCTGCCTCCACCGCCCCCACTGCGCGCTTGCGTGCTTGGTTCGGGGAGCGCGGGCAATGCGGTGATCGTCGAATCTGCCGGCCGGCGGATTCTGATCGACGCCGGATTCTCCTGCCGCGAGCTGGAAAAGCGGATGCGCGCGGTGGGGGTCGAGCCGGCCTCGATCGAAGCGCTCCTGATCACCCACGAGCACATCGACCACAACCGGGGGGCGGCCCGGCTCGCCAAGCGCCACAAGATCCCCGTCTATGCGACCGCCGGGACCTTCTCCGGGACCGAGCTGGGTCCGGAGCAAACCCGGGCGGCCACCGTGATCCGCTCCGGCGAGCACCGCCATATCGCGGGTTTCTCCGTCGAGCCGTTCGCGATCCCGCACGATGCGCGCGAACCGATCGGTTTCGTGATCGAGGACGGGGCCGGCCGGCGCCTGGGGCTGTGCGGCGACATCGGCAATCGCAGCCGGCTCGCCTGGGGGCGGCTTGCGGACCTGGATCTTTTGATCCTCGAAACCAACCACGACCTCGACATGCTCCGCAACGGTCCGTACCCCTGGTCGCTCAAACAGCGCGTCGCGGGGCGTCACGGGCACCTATCTAATCGGGAGGCGGCCGAGGGGATGCCCGAGCTGCTTTCGCACCGCCTGCGTTGGATGGTGCTCTATCACTTGTCGCGAACCAACAACCTTCCGGCCCTGGCGGCCGCGGAGATCGGCGAGGTCCTCGAACGCGAGGGCGCCTCGCCTGAACTCTGCGTCTCGGACCAGGACCGGCCGACCCCATGGCTCGAGATCGTCGCGGCTTCCGCCGCGATCCCGGGCACGATGGCGGCATTTTCGGAGGCCGGATGATCCAAGCGCGCGTCACCGTCTATCCGCGGCGCGAGATCCTCGATCCGCAAGGCAAGGCGATCGGGGATGCCCTCTCCCGCCTCGGGTTCCAGGGCGTCGTCTCGGTTCGGGCGGGCAAGAGCTTCGAGATCGAGCTGGACAGCGCCGAAGTGAGCGGCGCCCGCCGTCAACTGGAGGACATGTGCGAGCGGTTGCTCGCCAACACGGTCGTGGAGGATTACGAGATCGAAATCCTCGGCGAGGATGGACGATGAAGGTCGGCGTCGTCGTCTTTCCCGGATCGAACTGCGATCACGACGTCTACCACGCGTTTTCCCACGTGCTCGACTGCGAAGCGATGTTCCTCTGGCACGGTGACGAGACGATCCACGGCTGCGATCTGGTCGTTCTGCCCGGCGGATTCGCCTACGGCGACTACCTGCGCGCCGGGGCTCTCGCCGCGCTCTCGCCGGTGATGTCCGCGGTTCGTCGCCACGCCCGCGAGGGAGGGCTCGTGCTCGGCATCTGCAACGGCTTCCAGGTGCTGCTCGAAGCGGGGCTGCTGCCCGGCGCCATGCGGCGGAACCAGGGGCTTCGGTTCCTCTGTCAGGACGTCTATCTGCGGGTCGAGCGGAACGATCTGCCGTTCACTTCGCGGCTCAGAGTGGGCCAGGTGCTGCGCCTGCCGATCGCCCACGCCGAGGGCAATTACGAGGACTCCCCGGAGCGGCTCGACGCGCTCGAAGACCGGCGCCAAGTGGTTTTCCGCTACTGCGGGCCCGACGGTTCCATTTGCGCGTTCGACGCCGAGCTGAACCCGAACGGCGCGGCGCGGGCGATCGCGGGCATCGCGAACGAGCAGGGCAACGTGTTCGGCCTGATGCCGCATCCGGAGCGCTCGGTGGAATCGCTGCTCGGCAACTCGGACGGCCTGGCGATGCTCGCCGGAACGGTCGCTTCGCTCACCCCCCTCGGGGAGGCTCGCGCGTGAGCGGGCCGAGCGTCACTCCGTCGTCCACGGCATCGCCGCCCCCCCGACTGCCGAACGAGCCGGCGGTGACTCCGGCCCTCGCCGCGGAGCGCGGCCTCTCGGGCGAAGAGTATGGGCAGCTGCGCGCCATCCTGGGTCGAGATCCGTCGTGGACCGAGCTGGGGGTCGCATCGGCGCTCTGGTCGGAGCACTGCTCCTACAAGTCGTCGAAGGTCTACCTGCGCGAGTTTCCGACCTCCGGGCCGCGGGTTCTCCAGGGGCCGGGAGAAAACGCCGGAGTGGTGGACGTCGGCCACGGCTGGGTCGCCGTGTTCAAGATGGAGTCGCACAACCACCCGAGTTATATCGAGCCCTATCAGGGGGCGGCGACCGGCGTCGGCGGCATCCTGCGCGACATCTTCACCATGGGAGCCCGGCCGATCGCCTGCCTGAACGCCTTGCGCTTCGGCGAGATCGACGCCCCGCGCATGCGCTATCTGATCGACGGCGTGGTGCGCGGCGTGGGCGATTACGGCAACTGTTTCGGCGTGCCCACGGTGGGGGGCGAGACCGCGTTCCATCGCTGCTATAACGGGAACATCCTGGTCAATGCGTTCGCCCTGGGCGTCGCCCGGCATGACGAGATCTTCAAGGCGCGCGCCTCGGGGGCCGGCAATCCCATCCTCTACGCGGGAAGCCGCACCGGCCGGGATGGCATCCATGGCGCGACCATGGCGTCGGAATCGTTCGATATCGAGTCGGAGGCGAAAAGGCCGACCGTTCAAGTGGGCGATCCGTTCACCGAGAAGATCCTGCTCGAAGCCTGCCTCGAAGCGATGAAGACCGGTGCGATCGTGGCGATCCAGGACATGGGCGCCGCGGGGCTCACCAGCTCGACGTTCGAGATGGCCGGCCGGGGAGGCACGGGGATGCGGCTCGACCTGGAGAAGGTGCCGCTGCGCGAGCCGGGGCTTTCCCCCTACGAGATGATGCTCTCGGAGTCCCAGGAGCGGATGGTCGTGCTCGCCAAGCGCGGACGCGAAGAAGAGGTCGAGCGGGTCTTCCGGCGCTGGGGATTGGAGATCGCCGAGATCGGCGAGATCACCGACGGCGGCCGGGCGCTGCTCTGTTTTCATGGCGAGACCTACGCCGACATTCCAATCGAGCCGCTCACCGAGCAGGCTCCCGTCTATCGCCGGCCGACCGCGCCGCCGCCCGATCTCGCCGCGCGGTGGGAGGCGCCTACCCTGCCTGAGATCGGCCATCCGGTCGAGACGCTCGAACGGCTGCTCGACACGCCGGATTTCGGCAGCAAGCGCTGGATCTGGCGCCAGTATGACCATACCGTCCGCACCAACACCGTTCGCGGTCCGGGCGGGGACGCCGCGGTGGTCCGGTTGAAGGGCACCCCCTCGGCACTCGCGCTCACGGCGGACGTCAATCCGATCTATTGCCAGCTCGATCCCGAGCGGGGCGGAATGCAGGCGGTGGCCGAAGCGGTGCGGAACCTCGCCTGCGTGGGCGCCGAGCCCGTGGGCTTGACCGACTGCCTGAACTTCGGCAATCCGCAGAACCCGCACGTCGCCTGGCAGCTTCAGCAGTCGGTGCTCGGCCTCTCCGCGGCCTGCCGGGCGCTCGACGTGCCGGTCATCTCGGGTAACGTCTCGCTCTACAACGAGACCCAAACCGAGTCGGGGCCGCAATCGATCTACCCGACCCCGGCGGTTGCGATGGTCGGCCTGATCCCCCTGCTGGGGCACCTGCCGGAATCGCACTTCGAGCAGGCGGGTGACCGGATTCTCCTGCTCGGCCGCGACCGGGCGGAATTCGGCGGCTCGGCCTGGCTGCGCCTGCTCCATGACCTCGAACAGGGCCGGCCCCCGGAGGTGGACCTTGACGCGGAGAGTAAACTGGCTCTGCTGTTGCGCGAGCTGATCGGCGCGGGGCTCCTGTCGACCGCCCACGATCTTTCGGAAGGGGGATTGGCGATCGCCGCCGCCGAAGCCTGCTTCGGCCGACGCTTAGGCGCCCGGCTGGAAGTTTCCACCCCGCTCGAATTGTTCTCAGAAACACAAGCGCGGGCGCTGGTCGCCTGCCCGCCGGCCCACTCGATCGAGATCCTCCGCGCGGCGGAACGGCACGGCGTTCCGGCGAGAGAGATCGGCGAGGTCGGCGGTGACGATCTGGCGTTCGAAGTCGGCGGGGAAACCTTCCGGGCGCCCGTCGCCCGGCTCGAAGCGATCTGGGAACGGGCGCTGCCGAAGGCGCTAGGCCTCTAAAGCGAGACGGTTCCAAGGAGAAGACACAAGCGAATGTGCGGAATCTTCGGCATCGAGGGGACGGACGAGGCTTCGTACCTCACCTATCTCGGCCTGTACGCCCTTCAACACCGCGGCCAGGAGAGCGCGGGGATGGCGACCTGGGACGGCACGCAGCTGCGCTACGAGCGGGGGATGGGGCACGTCTCCGAGCTGTTCAAGGAGCACGTCCTCAAACGCCTGCCCGGCAGCTCGGCGCTCGGCCATACCCGCTATTCGACCTCGGGCACCAGCGTCATCGGCAACGCCCAGCCGATCGTGGTCAAGACCTCGATGGGGCCGCTCGGCCTGGTCCACAACGGCAATCTGACCAACGCGATGGCGATCCGCAAGAGGCTTGAAAGCGAAGGCTCGATCTTCCAGACCACCAGCGACACCGAGGTGATCCTCCACCTGATGGCGAGGAACCCGCGGCGCTCGATCGTCGAGAGTTTCCTGCTCGCGCTCGAAGAGATCCGCGGCGCCTACTCGCTTCTCTTGATCACCGACCAGGGATTGATCGCGGCGCGCGATCCGAACGGTTTCCGGCCGTTGGCCGTCGGTGAGCTGCCCGGCGGCGTTCACTGCTTCTCCTCCGAGAGCTGCGCCTTCGACCTGCTCGAAGCGCGGCCGATCCGCGAGCTGGAGCCGGGCGAGGTGATGATCGCCCACGACGGCCGGATCGAGAGCTATCACCAATCGATCGCGCCGGAGCCCACCCGCTGCCTGTTCGAGCACGTCTATTTTGCCCGGCCGGACAGCCGCATCTTCGGCGATTCGGTCTCGCTCGCCCGCCTCGCGATGGGCGCCCGCCTGGCGCGCGAAGCGCCAGCCGACGCCGATTGTGTGGTCCCGGTGCTCGACTCCGGCCTGTTCGCGGCGATGGGCTACGCGCGGGAATCGGGGCTGCCGCTCGAATTCGGCCTGATCCGCAACCACTACGTGGGCCGCACGTTCATTCAGCCGAAGCAGTCGATCCGCCACTTCGGGGTGAAGGTGAAATTGAATCCGGTGCGCGAGCTGATCGAAGGCAAGAAGGTCGTCCTGGTCGACGACTCGATCATCCGCGGCACCACCTCGCAGAAGATCGTCCGCATGGTGCGCGACGCGGGCGCGGCGGAGATTCACATGCGGATCTCGGCCCCGCCGACCGCCTGGCCTTGCCATTACGGGATCGACACCCCGACGCGCAAAGAGCTGATCGCGGCGAACCAGGACATCGAAGGGATTCGCCGTTTCGTCGAGGCCGACAGCCTCGCCTACCTGTCGCTCGAAGGGCTGCAGGCGTCGGTGTCCGGCCCGAAATCCAGCTACTGCACGGCCTGCTGGACCGGCGACTATCGCGTGCCCGTGGCCGAGGAAGACCGGCGACAAGCCGAGCTCTTCCCGCTGCGGGTCGAAGGAGATTGACCCGATGAAGAACTTCTCCCGCCTTGCTCTCTCGCTCCTCCTGCTCCTTTCGACCGCCTCCACCTTCGCCGCGCCCCCCGCAACTCCCGCAGCGCCAGCGACCCCTGCGACCCCCGCGGCCGCCCACGCCCCACTAGCCGCTCCAGCCGCTCCGGCCGTCCCAGTCGCCCACGACCCGAACCTGCCGCCAACCGAAGTGACCGCCAAGGCGCAGCTCGACAAGTCGCCGCGCCACGGCGAGTACGTGGACATCGCGCTGCCCGGCGGCGGCAAGCTGAACGCCTGGGTCGTCTATCCCGAACGCAAAGACAAGGCGGGCGTGGTGATCTTGATCCACGAGATCTACGGCCTGTCGGATTGGTTTCGCGGCGTCGCCGACCAGCTCGCCAAAGAGGGCTTCATCGCGGTGGCCCCCGACCTGATCTCGGGGATGGGGCCGAACGGCGGCGGCACGGCCTCCGCAGCGAGCCGCGACGACGTAGTGGCCCTCGTCCGGGGCCTGACCCCCGAGGTGACGACCGCGCGACTGAACGCCG
>JBDTZG010000071.1:0-26059 GCA_040005235.1 Acidobacteriota bacterium
GGTCCTCAGGGACCGCCGCCGCGAGATTTGATCGCGATTCTCGCGGTCCTGTTCGTCACCTTCTCCTGCCAGTTCTTCGCCTCGACCTCGATCGTCCCGGCGTTGTTGTGGCTGTCGCCCGACGTCTGGCAGCGCGGCTTCGTCTGGCAGCTCGTCACCTATCCCTTCGCCGGAATCGGCCGGCCGGGCTTGGGCACCGTGTTCGAGTTTTTGGTCCTGTTCTGGTTTGGCCGAGACGTCTATCTGGACCTGGGACGGCGGCGGTTCTGGCGCTTGATCCTTCCCACCGCGGCGATCGCGGGAGCGGCGGCGCTGCTGGCCGACGTCGGCGCCGGACTCCTCGGCGGGTTCACCGCGTCCGGGTTCACGCTGATGCAAGGGCAGCTGGTGCTGCTCGCGATCCTGACCGCCTCTTTCGGTGCGCTCCACCGCGACGCCACGATCTATCTCTTCTTCGTCCTGCCCATCCGGGGCGCGTGGCTGCCGGCGATCGCGATGTTGTTTGCGTTCCTGGCCTTCTTGAACGTCCGCGACCTGCCCGGCTTCGTCGGGCTGGTGGTGGCGGCCGGAGTCGCCTGGTGGCGGCCGGCGGGCTGGGGGTATCGCGGCAATCGGGGCGGTGATCGGGGCAATAGCGGGAGTCGGGGCGGCGGCCTAAAGGAGCTGCGCCTTAGGCTGCGCAAGCGCTATCTCGAATGGAAGCTTGGGCGGCTCAAGAAGCGGCGGACGCTCCGGGCCGTCCCGAGCGGCCCGAGCGGCCCGAGCGATCGAGAGCCGGGCGGCCAAGTCCGCAAGGGGCCTTGGGTTCACTGACGGGGTATCGAGGAAAGAACGGAGGGAAAGCTGGTGCCGAAGACCGGACTCGAACCGGTATGGGTTGCCCCACACGCCCCTCAAACGTGCGCGTCTACCAATTTCGCCACTTCGGCATAAAGAACCGCTTTACGGCTTCTGCGCCGGCACCGCCGGAGCGGGAACCGGAACGGGGGTCGCCGGTTTCGCCGGCACGGTCTTGGTGGCGCCGGACTTTGCCGCCACGCCCTTCATCACCGAGCTACCCGCCTCGCGGCGCTGGACGACCGCGATCGCCAGGGTGGTGAAGATGAAGATGACGAACGAGCTGACGGTCAGCTTGTGCAGCAGGGTGGTCGCGCCGCGGGCGCCGAACACCGTCTGGGTGGCACCGCCGCCGAACACCGAAAGGTCCGCGCCTTTTCCCTGCTGGAGGAGCACCACCAGGATCAGGAAAATGCAGACGATGATGTGTACGGTATAGAAGAGATAGATCACGCGGTAAGCCTCCAGAACCCCTCAGGTCGTTCGACCGAAGGGAGAGATGATACTCAAGAATCTGTCCAGGTCAAGGCTCGCGCCGCCGACCAGAAACCCGTCGACCCCCTCGGCGGCGGCGAGATCGAACGCGTTTTCGGGCGTCACCGAGCCGCCGTAGACGATCGAAACCGCCTCGGCCGCCTCATCGCCCAGCCGGCGCACCAGCTCCCGGCGCAGGAACAGATGCGCTTCGCTCGCGGTCTCCGCGGTCGCCACTTCGCCGGTGCCGATCGCCCAGACCGGCTCGTACGCGATCGCAAACCGGGGCAGCGCAGAGCTTGCCCCCGGGACCGGGGGTCCGAGCGCGCCATACAGCTGCCGGGCCAGGACCTCGAACGTCTTGCCCTCCTGCCGCTCGTCGCGCGTCTCGCCGACGCACAGCATGGGGGTAAGGCCCGAGCGCATCGCCGCGCGGAGCTTCCGTCCGACCAGCTCGTCGCTTTCCCCGTGGTCGCGGCGGCGCTCGCTGTGCCCGCAGAGCACCCAGGAAGCCCCGGCGTCGACCAGCTGGTCGCCCGAGACGTCGCCGGTGTGAGCCCCTTTGGCCTCGGGATGAAGATCCTGGCCGCCGACAACCAGGTCGCTGCCCGCGAGCTGGTCGGCGACCACCGGAATCAACGGAAAGCTCGGAAAGATCGCGACCTGGGGGGCGTCGGCCGGCAACCGGTCGAGCAATCCGGAACAGAAGGCGATCGCGTCGGCGCGCAGCAGATGCATCTTCCAGTTCGCGGCCACCAACTTGCGCGACATGGACTCCGTGGCCACCTCCTGCCAGGCGGTCCAGGTCGCGATTTCGGGTCCCGGCTCGGCGAGCGCCACGGCTCTAGGCCTCCCGCTCCAGGACGGCCACCCCGGGCAGGATCTTGCCCGCCAGAAATTCGAGCGAAGCGCCGCCGCCGGTCGAAACGTGGCCGATCCGCTCCGCCACTCCCGCCTGATGGACCGCGGCGACGGTCTCGCCGCCGCCGATCACCGAAAAGCCTTCGACCCCGCCGAGCGCCTGCGCCACCGCGCGGGTGCCGGCGTCGAACGGCGATTTTTCGAACACGCCGAGCGGTCCGTTCCAGAACAAGGTCCGCGCCCGTTCGATCGCCAGGCCGTACGCCAAACGGGTGGCCGGGCCGATGTCAACCGCCTTGGTGCCCGATGGGATCGCGTCGACCGCGACGGTCTCGATCCGCTGCGGCGCGTCGAGATCGTCGGTGACCACCAGGTCGGTCGGCAGGAAGACTTCGGTTCCGCGCTCGGCGGCGCGGGAAAGAATCTCTTTCGCCAGATCCAGGCGGTCGGGCTCGAACAGCGAGGCGCCGAGATCGAAACCCTGGGCGGCAAGGAAGGTGTTCGCCATGCCGCCGCCGAGCAGGAGCAGGTCGAGCCGCGGCAGGAGATTGAGCAGCGTGTCGATCTTCCCTTCGATTTTGGCGCCGCCCAAGATCGCGGCGAACGGCCGGTCCGGTCGCTCAAGCAACCGCGAGAGGGCCGCGACCTCGCGAACCATCAGGCGCCCGGCCGCCCGGCGCGGCAACCGTTCGGCGACGCCGACCACCGAGGCATGGGCGCGATGGGCGGAGCCGAACGCGTCGTCGACGTACGCTTCGGCGAGCGCCGCGAGCGCGGCCGAGAAGTCCGGGTCGTTGGCGGTCTCGCCCGCGTGGAAACGGAGGTTTTCGAGCAACAGGACCTCGCCGGGGCCGAGCTGCGAAGCTTCG
The DNA here is from genome assembly GCA_040005235.1 of Acidobacteriota bacterium. Classification (GTDB taxonomy): domain Bacteria; phylum Acidobacteriota; class Thermoanaerobaculia; order Multivoradales; family UBA5704; genus DASYKS01. The sequence continues at coordinate 3,042 of JBDTZG010000071.1, forward strand.
GCCTCCGCCGCCTCGCCGATGCAGTCGGGGGCGAATCGGACCTCCTGGCCCAGCAGCTCGCCGAGCTTGGCCGCCACCGGGCGCAGGCTGTATTGGGGATCCGGCCCCCCTTTCGGCCGGCCGTGGTGGGAGGCCAGGATCACCTTGGCGCCCGCGCCGATCAGCTCGCGCAGGGTCGGCAGCGCCTCTTCCAGGCGGGTTGCGTCGCCCACCTCTCCGGCCTTGGTCATCGGCACGTTGAAATCCACCCGAACGAAGACCCGGCGGCCCGAGAGGGTGCCGAGGTCGAGGTCTTCGAGCGTAGCGAGTCTCGTTTGGGTCTGGCCTGCCATTCTCTGCTCCTCCCCGAAGGCGGACATTCTACGAAGTCCGTGGATCGAATTCGTCGAATTCGGCCAGCCGACCGAGCAGCTCGGCGAGCCGATGAGCGTAGCCCCATTCATTGTCGTACCAGGCGACGATCCGCGCGAGCCGCCGGTCGGCCACCTGGAGCAGCGGCAGGTCGACCACCGCCGAGCGCGGATCGTCGATGAAATCGGAGGAAACCAGCTCCTCGTCCGTCACGCCGAGCAGGCCGGCGAGCGGCCCGGCCGCCGCCCTGCGGTACGCCTCGGCAAGCGATTCGACCGTGACGTCGCGTTCCAGCTCGATCGCCAGGTCGAGCATTGCCACCGCGGCGGTCGGAACCCGGATCGCGAGCCCCTCGATCCGGCCGGCGAGGCTCGGCACCAACTCGGCCAAGGCACCCGGCGCGGTGGTCGGCGTCGGAATCACGTTCAGGCCTGCCGCCCGCGACCGCCGCGGATCGGCGTGCGCGCCATCTTGCAGCCGCTGGTTTTCCGTATAGGAATGGACGGTGCTCATCAACGCGCGGCGAACGCCGAATTCGGCGGCGAGCACCTGGGTCACGAGAGCCAGGGCGTTGGTGGTGCAGGAGGCGTTGCTGATCACCCGGTGCTTGGCCGGATCGAGCGACCCGCCGTTCGCGCCTAAGCAGATCGTCACATCCGCCGGGTCGCCGGGGTCGCCGTTGGCCGAGAGGATGACGTGGCCGACTCCGGATTCGAGATGCCGGGCGGCCGTCGAGCGGCGGAGAAAGCGGCCGGTCGCCTCGACCACCACGTCCACGCCGTGGCGATCCCAAGGAACGTCGGCCGGATCGGCGAAGTTCGAGACCGGGATCTCCCGGCCGTCGAGGAGCAGTCCGGCCGAGGTCGCAGCGACCGTTCCGGGATATCGGCCATGCACGGAGTCGCGGCCGAGCAACCGGGCGAGCACGGGGGCCGGCGCGAGGTCGTTGATCGCGACGAGCTGAAGATCGGGCCGGTCGCGCGCCGCTCTCACGAGGGCGCGACCGATCCGGCCGAGGCCATTGATGGCGTAGCGGAGGGGCATCGTAGGTTCTGGAACTCCGGCTGAGAGGCTAAAGAACGGTCCGAGAACGGGTTTGAGGGCGGGTTTGAGGACCGAAACTCCGGCCGTTTCGGGGCGAAGTGTATCAGCGCTGTCCCGCCCTAACGTTCCGACGACACCGATTACAATGCGGCCGGACTCGGCATCCGGCGTGGATAGGTGTCTCCCAGAAGGCTCGATCCTGGGGAGCGCTCCGGCCGCGGAACCACGAGTTGACTTACAAGCGCCCCTTAAGGAGGAAAGCGGAATGGCCGAAAAAGAGATGAGTGACTATTGCAAGGCCTATCTTTTGAAGGACTTGCGCGCCTATTCGGGCTGGAGCGAGAAGCCGGAGAATGCCCGGAAAGAGAAGAAGGACGTGGACGGCAAGGACGTCGAGGTGCAGCTGGGCCTGGACGACGAGTCGATCGTCTATGTGCACGACAACTACATCGTGACCCACGACATCTACAAGAACGAGAACCTCTTGTTCGACGCCGTGACCGACGAGTGGAAGTCGTTCCTGCACGATCTGCCCGAGCCGCTGCGCTTCGAGATTCCGGTCTACGAGCCGATCGTGATCCCCCAGGCCGAGCCCACGCCTGACGCCGCACCCGCCGCGTCCTAAATCCGCTCGCCCAGGCCTTCCGAGACCCAGGCGCCCCGCGAGGGGCGCCCGGGTGCGGTTGCCCGCCTGCTAAAGTCCGCTCGTGCCCGCCTCCCCGATCGTCCTCGGCATCGAAACCTCCTGCGATGACACGGCCTGCGCCGTCCTCGACGGCGAGGCCCGGGTGCTCGCCTCGGTCGTTTCGAGCCAGCTCGCGGAGCATCGGCCCTACGGCGGGGTGGTGCCCGAGATCGCCTCGCGCGCCCACCTGGAAAACTGGCCCGCGGTCTCCGCCGAAGCGCTCGAACGGGCGGGGCTCGACCTCTCCCGAATCGACGCCGTCGCCGCCACCCGCGGCCCGGGGCTGGTCGGCTCGCTGCTGGTCGGCCTGTCGCTCGGCAAGGCGCTCGGCTTCGCGCTCGATCGGCCGTTCTTCGCCGTCCATCATCTGGAAGGGCATCTTTTCTCCCCCTTCCTCAAGCCTTCCGGTCCGGCCGACGCGGTTCCCGAGCGCTTCATCGGCTTGGTCGTCTCCGGCGGCCATAGCAATCTGTTCGCGGTCGCCGCGGGCCGGACCACGACCCTGGGCGAGGCGCGCGACGACGCGATGGGCGAGGTGTTCGACAAGGTCGGCCGGCGGCTCGGCCTTCCCTACCCGCAGGGACCGCGGGTCGACGAGTTGGCCGAAGGCGGCGACCCGGTCAGGCACCGGTTCGCCATCCCAGACTGCGGCGGCTCGCTCGACGTCTCGTTTTCCGGGCTCAAGAGCCAGGCTCTGGGGGCGATCGAAAAGCTGGAGCGCACTTTGGGCCTGCTCGATCTCGGGAGCGGCGACGCCCCTCAAGAAGTCCTCGATCTGCTCGCCGGTTTCCGCGCCGCGGCGGTCGGCCAGGTGCTCAACCGGGTCGAAAGGCTGCACGCCCGAGAGCCGATTCCCCTGCTCGCGGTCTCTGGGGGCGCGGCGGCGAACCGGTTGCTCCGGCGCGAGCTGACCGCCTGGGCCGCAAAGAACGGCGTGGACCTACGCCTCGTCCCCCTCGGCTTCTCGGGCGACAACGCCGCGATGATCGCCCACGCGGCCCTCCTCCGCCTCCGAAGGGGCGAGTCGGACAACCCCTTCACGGCGGAGGCGGAGAGCCGGATCGCGATCTGACGTGAAACCTTCTCGATCGCCGAACGTTCTTCTTTAAATCGGCGGGAATGCCGCCGATCATTCGGTGGCTATCGGTTTCATGTCCAAAGATCAGACCCTCGACGACGTCGACCGCGGCATCCTTCGCGCCCTTCAGGCGGACGCCCGCATTTCGAATGCGGACATCGCCCGCGAGGTGGGCCTCGCCCCCTCTGCGGTGTTCGAGCGGATCAAGAAATTGGAGTCGCGCGGCGTCATCCAAGGCTACGAGACCCGGGTGGACCCGGAGGCGCTCGACCTCGGCCTGCTCGCCTTCATCTTCGTCCGCGCCGACGAGCGCCCTGGGGAAGCCCGGGCCGGCGAGCTGCTGGCCGACATCCCGGGCGTCCTGGAGGTTCATCACATCGCGGGCGAGGACTGCTATCTGGTGAAGGTCCGGGCGAAGGACACGCGCGCCCTCGGCCGTCTGCTGAACGACGGTTTCGGTGCGATGCCGAGCGTCACCACCACCCGCACCACGATCGTTCTGCACACCCTGTCCGAGACGCTGACTCCCAAATCGGCCGCCTCGGCCTCTGATCCTGCGTCTCCTGCCTCTCCAGTCCTCAACGAGCCATCTTCCGAGGAATCCTCCCGTGGCTGATCGCCGGTACCGCCTGCTGCTGATCCTTTCGCTCGCCGCCCTCTACACGATCTGGGGCTCGACCTATCTAGCGATCCGCTTCGCGATCGAAACGCTGCCGCCATTCACCATGGCCGGCGTTCGCTTCATGACCGCGGGCGCGATCCTCTATCTGATCTCCCAGCTACGCGGGGAGGGCAAACCGGAACCTCGCCATTGGGCAGGAGCGGCACTGGTGGGCACTCTCCTTCTCGTGGGCGGCAACGGAGGCGTGGTCTGGGCGGAAACGCGTCTCGATTCCAGCCTCGCCGCGCTCCTGCTCACCACCCAGCCGTTTTGGCTGGTCCTGATGGCCTGGATGATGAAGGGAGGCACGCCGCCGTCGGCCCGCACGGTCGGCGGCATGGCGCTCGGATTTTTGGGCGTCTGCCTGTTGATCGCCCCGGGTGGCGGCGGCGGCATGCACGTCGATCTGCTCGGCGCGTTGGTGGTTACGCTGTCCGCCATCTCCTGGGCGGGCGGATCGGTGCTCTCGCTCAAAGTCCCGCTCCCCTCGGCGCCGATCCTTTCGACCTCGCTCCAAATGCTCACCGGAGGCGCCGGCCTCTCGCTGATCGCGGTCGCGACAGGCGAGCCCGCGCACATCGACCCGTCGAAAATTTCCCTCCACTCGCTGCTCGCGCTCGCCTACCTAATCGTCTTCGGCGCGATCGTCGCCTACACCGCCTTCGTCTGGCTGGTCCAAAACGCACCCCCAGCCCTCGCCTCGACCTACTCCTACGTGAACCCCCTGGTGGCGGTCTTCCTAGGCTGGGCCCTCGGCGGAGAAGCGGTCTCTTCCCGCATCGTGCTCGCGGCGTTGGTGATCGTGGCCGGTGTTGTAGTGGTGACGCTTGCAGCGCGGAAAAAAGCTGCGCCAAAACAGGCCGGGGCGGAAGTTGTGCAGGCGGTCTGCGAGAAGGCTTCGGCGGCTTGAGGGGTGGCGGGCGCCAGAGGCACAGCGACGCGACGGATCACGACTTCCCCGCCGTCTGCCGCCCCTTTTAACCGAGTCCGCCGCCTCCGTCACCCCGAGCGAGAGCGAGGGGTCTGGGGGTTGGGCGGCCTTTGAATTCCGGTGTGGACGCCGGCGGTTGGTTTCCGGATGAAAAGCGAGATCGGTTTACCGGACCCAAAAGCGCCAGGCTGGAGCCTGGCGTTCCCAGGTTTCACCAGGGTGCCGCTTTACCGCCTACCTCCGCCTCAGCCATTCCACCCTTCCTAGCATCTCAGGCGATTCGGTGAGCAGGCGATCAAGGGCCGCGATCAGCTCCGACAAAGTCCAACTGCGTTGAGCGGCGAGGACGATGCCCGAATGCTGCGGATGGCGCTCGGCGAGGACGACGAAGTCTCGGATGTTGAAGGTGAAGAGACACCGGCCGCGAGCGGTCGCTCGAAGGAGCTGGGTTTCGTCGTCCGCGTCGAAGGGGATCCACGGAGCGGGGGTGCGTGACACGTCGTGACCCTTCTCGACCAGGGCCTTTTCGAGCGCCCGGTTGGAAGTGTCGGCGTCGAGGTGCAGGCGCAGTTTAGGCACTCGCCCTCGCGAGCTTCTCCTCCTGCTCCAAATCCGCCTCGATCTCCGCCTGATGGGCGGCACCGAACGAGAGCGCCTCTTCGACCTGATCGAGTCGAAGACTGTACTCGCGAGCGATCTCTTGGGGTGACCAGTTCCAGGCCGTGCTCGCGGCCCAAATCGTGCGAACCCGCATTCCCGACCCGCGAAGGGTGGCGATCGGTGAGCCCGAAGCTCCCTTGCGGTAGGTGATCTGCGGAAAGCCCGGGTCGTCCAGCCCCCGGGACAGCCCGCCGACCTTCTCGGCCACCGCCCAGAGGATGAACTGATTCAGAGAGACGCCCTGCTCGTCCGCGAGCCGCTCGGCGTCTTGCTTGAGATTGCTGGGGAGACTGAGGGAGTAGCGGGACATCGCGTTGCTCCTATCGGTAGGCTACGGCCACCTTTGAGGTCGCGGGCGACATCGTATCAGGCATCAGCGGCGGCTGAGTTTATGGCCACGGTCGAGCGAGGCCTAAGGCCGGGATCCTGGCCCCGCCCCTGGGAATTCGCCAGATACCGTCTGGTGAATCTCTCCTGCCTCTCGTGTTTCACCGGCTAGACGAGTGTAACCCGACGCGCTACACTCTCGCTCGTGATCCGGAGCTTTCGGCACAAGGGCCTCAAGGAATTGTTCGAGCTAGGTGCTAGCCGCCACGTCCGGCCCGACCTCGGGTCTCGCGCCCTTCGGCGCTTGGATGTGCTGGACGAAGCCTCAGACCTTCAGGATCTCCGGATTCCCGGCTTCGATTTTCATGCTCTGAAGGGCAAGCCACAACGCTATAGCCTTCACGTCAATGGGCCCTGGTGCGTAACCTTCGAATGGGAATCGGGCGAAGCGGTTCGCGTTGATCTCGAGCAGTACCACTGAGCCCAAGGCAAGGAGAAAAATATGCCGCAAGAGTTGATCGCTGAGCGCCACCGCCGCGCGCCGACGCACCCGGGCGCCGTTCTACGGGAGGACGTACTTCCCGCCCTCGGCTTGACGGTCAGCGAAGCTGCGCGGCAGTTGCGGGTGACCCGCCAGACGCTCCACCGCGTCCTTTCGGAAACCTCGGGAGTCTCGCCTGAAATGGCGATGCGACTCGGTAAGTTCTGCGGCAACGGAGCGGGTATCTGGCTCCGACTCCAGCAGGCTCACGACCTTTGGTTGGCCGAGCGCTCCATGCAGGAGGAGTTAGAGAAAATCCCTTCGCATCGGGCCGCTTGACTGGCGAATCTTCTATTCCGATCCCGGAACCACGACTTCGATGTCTTCGGCTCCAAGCCTCTCGAAATGAACCCGGTTGAAGGTAAGGATTCGCCGAGCACCTCCCTTCCGCGCGCAGGCCAGGATCAGAGCGTCGTAGCTCGATCCACCGGTGATGGGGCGACGACTGAGCTCATCGATCAGGTCCCAGGCTTCGCTTCCTTCGAGGCTGACGAGGACGCAGCGGCTTCGCAGCGAGGCGTCGAGGATCTCGAAAGCGTTCTTCGCACTCAGCCTATGGGGAGGGGGGATCCGCGTCATGACCGCGTAGGCCTCCACAAGAGCGTGGGCGGGGAGTACGACAGAGGCTCGACTTTCCAATAGTTCTGAGAGCGCGGCCGAGGCCGCAGCGTGGTGCTGGTGCCAGGAGAGGAGGCCGGCGATCAGTACATTGGTATCGAGAGCCGTAGCGGGAAGAATCCTGCTACGCCCCATGCTCGCGGAGCTCCCGAAGAACCGCATCCACGGTCGCTGCCTCAAGCGACGCGCCTTCTTCCACCGGGACCGCGATCCGCAAGGGACCTTTCTGGACAATCCGGATTTCCCGCGGAGCCGGTTCGATCTCGATTCTCCCCTCCCGGACCCGTAAGTTGAGCGTCATTCCTGACTGCACCCCCGCCTCATCGCGTATCGCCTTGGGAAGCACCAATCGGCCGGAAGCATCGATGGTAGTCTGGATGGAACTTTTCATGGCAGAAAGATTACCATGGCGGCGGAGCGGCGCATGCCACGGTGGAGGCTCAGCGAGGCAACCTGCGGGTGGCGGTGAAGGCTCGCCGCGATCTCGCGGTTCGTGGTGGCGCGGTCCATCGCCGGCTGTCGGCGCTGGTTGCCGCCCACACCGGCTTCAACAATCCGATCCTCGTCACCTACGGCATGAACCCGGAGAGCAACGTCCGGCGGGGCAAGCGGAAGACCAAGGAACAGAAGGCGAAGGAGAAGGAAGCATTGCACCTGAAGGTCTTGCAGGAAATGGCGGGCCAGGCCACCGCCTGATCCGTTGGGGGGCGGTCCGCGACGTGCGGGTCGCCCTTTTTACACACTCATTCTGCGCTCTCAAGGAATGCGGTATGCTTCACCGAATGAACAACAGAGCACGGCCAACTGAATCCGCGCTGGATCCAACGCCTGTCGGGGACGGAGAAACCGTCGAATCCGCCGGAGGGGGACCGACCCAAGCGTCCAAGGGGGGTCGTCCCCGCGGGGGCGGGCGCCGGATCGCGCCTCTCGAGCCCGATCCCGCGGCGTCGAATGCCGATTCGGTGATCCTTCGCGCCCGCAAACTGCTGGAGCGCCTGATCCGGACCGCCGGATACGGCTGGCGCGACATTGACCGGATGATCGAAAAAAATCGCGGATTCACCGCGCACCTCCTCTCCAAGCGCGAGGGCCTACCGCTCAACGAGCTGCTGGCGATCCTCGACGCGATCGACGTCCGGTACGAGGATTTCTTCGCGGTGCTGTTCCCGAAGTTCGACAAGCCGCGCTTCAAAAAACCGGTCGGCGAAGGAATGTTCGACCTGCTGGGCGACCTGGGAGTCCCGGAAGCGCCCCCAGAAGACGAAGAGGATCGCGACGAGCGAACCCGCGCGATCTGGAGCCGTCTCGGCCGGATCACCGCGATGATCGATCAACGGGTCCTCACCCTGATGGAAAGCGCGCTGGGAGAGCCGCTCCAGCTACCGCCCCGCCCAGCGGCCCGGCCAGCCGAAGCGACGGAACCCGCAGCCCCAACCGGCGGCCCGGGCAAGCCGGCGAGCGAGGACTGAGGGACCGGCGGGACGCTCAGTAGGGCGAAAGCGCTTTTCTTGGGCTCGCCATGCGGCGAGCCGCTGCTAGGGTGCAAATGCCAGATCTATGGCGAAACCGCCCTACTCCAAACGACCCTGACATTCGCCGGGTTCGGGTCGAAATCGAAACAACCCTAAGTAACAAAGGCTTTTCTTGACTGTGCAGGTCCGTGGCGCGGTCTTTGCGGTAGAGCCGAGGGGCGGGTGGCATGCCTGCTCAAGCTCAACGCCCAAATCTCTCTCAAGGGGACCTGACCATGAAGTACCGCATCTTCCTCTGGATCGCAATTTTTCTCGCCTCTTTGGCGGCCCCCACCGTTGCGCAGCCAATCCCTCCACCGCCCCCTTGTTGTTGGCCCCCTCCCTGCAACTGCAACTGTCTCACGCCGCCTCCTCACATGGTGGGTTGGTGGACGCTCGATGAGGCGGGTCCGAAGTACTTGGACCGGGCACTCGGCAACACCGGTACGGGATTCAACACCATCGCCTTGACGGGAACCGGAATCAACGGGGGGGCCGTTACCTTCGACGGGGTCGGCAGCAACATCTCGGTCGCCGATGGACCGGCGGTCAACTTCGGTACCGGCGACTTTTCCGTCGATCTCTGGGTGAGAACGAGCTTCAACGAATTCAGTACACGGACGATCCTCGACAAGAGATCCAACGACCTCCGGGGTTATCACCTTTGGCTGTATCGGGGTTTGCTTGGAATTCAGATCGCCGACTCGGCGGGCTACACCAACTATGGCTCGAACCTTTTCATCGCCACCGGAACCTGGAACCACGTCGCGGTGACAGTGTCCCGAACCGCTCACGACGGCATTCGGTTCTATTTGAACGGCGTACAGGGATCCTCGACCGGCGACCCCACGCTACATCCCGATTCGCTGAGCAATACCGTGCCTTTGATCCTCGGCGGGCGCTCGGCGGCTTTCCCAGGGGCCAATTGGCGTGGAGACATGGACGAGATCGAGCTCTTCAATCGCGTTCTGCAGCCGGCCGAAGTGGCGGCAATCTACGGTGCCGGCTCGTCGGGCAAATGCAAGTGTGCCGCACTTAAGGTCTCGCCTCGCGCTTGGTGGCGGTTCGACGAGCCGGCCGGCTCCGCAACGGTTGTGGATTCCGGCGGCGATCCGCAGGGTCCGTTCGACGGCATGGTGCTGGGCGCTCAAGCCAATGCGGCCGGCCGGGTTCGAGGCGACTTGGTATTCAACGGCAGCACAGCTGCCGTGGGCGTTTCGAATGCAGTGCCCTTGGCGCTCAAGTTTTCCCCGGGCACCACGGGCGCATTCTCGATCGACGCTTGGGTGAAAACCACGGCGGCCTCGGGTCCGATCGTGACCCAAGTCAGCACAGATCCGCTCGACCGCGGAGCCAACGGGTACTCGTTCGGCTATTCCAACGGTCGGCTCAACTTCTCGGTGCAAGCCATCGACGCCAACTTCAACCTCACTTTTCTTAACGTGAGTTGCTCGACCTGTACCCCCGTCGACGACGGTAAGTGGCACCTGGTTGGGGTATCGCTCAGTTGGGGAATCAGTGGGAGCTTGGCCACCGCCACGCTCTTCGTGGACGGAGCACCGGTTGCTTCTGCGACGGCTCCCCTGGCGGGAAGTGCGGGAGGCACCTTCCGCATCGGTTCACACGTTCGGACCAGCAGATTGCCGGACGATACCTACTTCAACGGCGAAATCGACGAGGTAGAGCTGTTCGATCGCGCGCTGACGCAGGCCGACTTCGCGTCCATCTTCGCCGCCGGTAGCGCCGGTAAGTGCCAGCCGTGCAATCTGGCCCCACGGGAAATCATGGCGTGTGGCACGCCCAACGCTCCAGGCTGTCCCGGAGGCGAGTTTTGCGACTTCTCTTCGAAATGCGGCACCGACACCTCCGGCGGTTTGTGCGCGGTCAGGCCGTTCGTCTGCTCGCCGGTTTCGGTGCCGGTCTGCGGCTGCGACAAATCAACCTACGCAAATGCTTGCGAGGCCGCGGCGCGAGGAGTCTCCGTTCTGCATACCGGTCCGTGCCCATGATGCGACCCGAAAGCTAAGAAAAGAGGGTGAGGCCCGCAAAGCCCCACCCTCGAGGGTGTTGTTGCCAGGTCTCAAATCGAGGTCGGCATGCCACGAACCGACGTAGTCGCAGACGACGGCGTCCGATGCGATGTCGAGGATTTGGACGCGCTTGAATCCCAGGGCGTACTCGCCGAGAAACCGCCCTTCGATTCGGATGCGATCTTCCTCCTGTCGTGCGGACAGGTTGGGCCCGGCGATCTGACAAGAGTAGATCAGGGCGCCGGGGATGAGCACCACCAGGATAAGGGCCACAACGCCGACGACTCTGAACGCCGTGGCCCTCAAGGATCACCGGGTCTTGCGCAGAAAGACGTGCGTGGCCCGTTTGCCCGCGACGGACTTCTCGCATTCGTAGCCCAGAGTGGGCATGTCGATGTCGTGAAGTAGGTGCTCCCCGGTGCCGAGGAGGACCGGTCGCAGGGCGAGATGCAGCTCGTCGATCAAGCCGGCCTGGAGGTATTGGCGGACGGTGGAGACTCCACCACCGAGGCGGACGTTTCGATCTCCGGCGGCTTCTTTGGCCTGCTCCAGGGCGGAGTGAATTCCGTCGGTGACGAAACGGAACTCGGTCCCTCCCGCCATGTGGAGCGTTTCCCTTGGGTGATGTGTCAGCACGAAGACGGGCGTGTGGTACGGCGGCTCGTCGCCCCACCAGCCTTTCCAGCTGTCGTCCGGCCAGGGACCTCGGACGGGACCGAACATGTTGCGGCCGAGGATCCAGGCGCCGAAATTTTCGAAGCCCAGCTCGGCCATTTCGTTGTCGATCCCGGTTTCGCCACCTTCACCCCCGTGCATCTGGGTCCAGACGCGAGTGGGGAAAAACCATTCCATCAGCTCGGGACCCCGCTCCCCGAGCGGATTCTCTAGGTTTTGATTCGGGCCGGCGCCGTAGCCGTCGAGCGAGATTCCGAAACTTCGGACGCAGAGTTTGGACATGGGCGATGCCTCGATCCTGTCGCCTATTGCGTCAGCCCGGGTTCGTCCGGAATCTGCGCCTCGACGAGTTTCGCGAGCAGTTTGAGCGATTCTTGCCAGCCGAGATAGCAGGCCTCGGCCGGAATAGCTTCGGGGATTCCTTCCTGCACGATGTTGAGCTCTGTGCCGACCGACACCGGCTTCAAGGTAATCGTGGTCTGCATTTCCCCGGGCAGGTTCGGGGAATCGAACGAATCCGTGTGCCGAATGCGTTCGTTGGGCACCAGTTCGAGATACTCCCCGCCGAAGGAGTGGCCGTTCCCGGTGGAGAAATTGGTGAAGGACATCTTGTACGTGCCGCCAACTTTGGCGTCCAGATGATGAACCTTGCCGGTGAAGCCGTTCGGCGGAAGCCATTTGACCATGGCGTCGGGATCGAGGAAGGCTCGATAGATTCGCTCCGCGGGGGCGGTTAGGACTCGGTGAAGGCGAACGGTGTTGTTGGACATGATCGTTTTTCCCTTCGGTGTGTGGGGTGGAATGGGCTTGAGGCCATTCGGTGAGATGTCGCGGCGCTCGTCGGTGTCGGCCTCAAGAACAAGTCTATGTTTCGGCGTTTGGGAGTGTCCAATGCACAATCCGTCCATGAAGCCTCTCGCCCTTCTCCTCGCCGCCTTCCTGCTGGCGTCCTTGGCCGGCGCCGCAGACCCGGTGACATGGCCCGAGCTGGCCGAGTCGGTCCGGCGGATCGAGGCTTTCGCGGCCTCCCGCGATCCGGCAGAGACCGAGAGCGCGAGGCTCAAGCGGTTCTTCGACCTCTACTGGGCCACCTCGCTTCTTCAGTCCCCCGGGCAAGCGGCGGTGGTGGGCGATCCCGGCGCGGGCGGCGGGTGGCCCGATTTCTCCGCCGAGGGGAGAACGCTCTCCTACCGCATCGCTCGTTCGGAGCTTGGTGCCCTCTCCTCCATCGACCGGGCCCGGCTCACTCCGGACGAGCAGTTGAATTTCGATCTGCTTCGCCGCGGGTTGGATCTTTCGATCGAGGGGGAACGGTTCAAGGATCTGGACAGCCTCGTGATCGGTCCGATGAGCGGCGTCGACCTGGAGCTCGCCCTATATTTGCCGTACCTGCCGGCGCGCACGGTCCAGGACTACGAGCGGATCCTCGCGTACCTTCGCGGCTTTCCCGGCGCGGTGGACCAGAACATTGCGCTGCTCGCCCAGGGCCTGGCCGCGAGAATCACGCCGCCGCGGATCACTCTGCGCGACGTGCCTGACCGGGTGGGCGGCCTGGTGGTCGATGATCCTTGGAAAAGCCCCATCCTTGCGCCATTCCAGGCGATTCCGGAATCAATGCCCGCGGCGGATCGGGAGCGGCTGCGGCGCGAGGCCGCCCGAGTCTTCACGGACGAGGTGGAACCGGCCGGCCGCAAGCTTCGCGACTACCTGGCCGTTACATACGTTCCGAGGGCGCGCGAGAGCGTCGGCGTCGACGGCCTGCCGGACGGCAAGGCTTTCTACGCCTACATGCTGCGGGCGAACACGACGACCCATCTGACGCCGGATCAGATCCACGAGCTCGGCCTCTCAGAAGTTCGGCGCATCCGCGGAGAGATGGACGCGGTGATCGCCTCGACCGGATTCAAAGGAAGCTTCGAGGAGCTCTTGCGCTTCCTGCGCACCGATCCGAGGTTTTATTTCGACAAGCCAGAGGATCTGGTGGCGGCGTACCGCGACATAGCGAAGCGGATCGACCCCGAGCTTATCAAGCTCTTTCGCCACCTGCCGCGGCTCCCCTACGGCGTCAAAGCGCTCGAAGACGAGGGAGCAAAGTCGGCGCCCGCCGGGTACTACAACAGCGGGGCGCTCTCCACCGGCCTGCCGGGTTGGTTCCTGGTCAACATTTACGACTTGAAGTCGCGCCCGAAGTGGGCGATGGAAGCGTTGATCCTTCACGAGGCCGTGCCGGGGCACCATCTTCAGTACGCCATCGCGCAGGAGTTGGAGGACTTGCCCGAGTGGCGCAAGTGGGACGTCTACCCGGCGTTCGCCGAAGGCTGGGCGCTCTATGCCGAAGGTCTGGGCACGGAGCTAGGGCTCTTTAAGGACCCTTACTCCAACTTCGGCCGGCTATCGAACGAGATCTGGCGGGCGATACGCCTCGTCGTCGACACCGGAATTCACGATCGGGGATGGAGCCGCCAGAAGGCGATCGACTATTACACCGCGAACACGGCCCGAAGTGCGCACGAGATCGAGAACGAAGTAGACCGCATCATCAATCGCCCGGGCACCGTGCCGGTCTACAAGATCGGACAGCTGAAGATCCGGGAGCTGCGGGCCTACGCCGAGAAGGAGCTGGGGCCGGCGTTTGATATACGGGCTTTCCACGACCACCTGCTGGGGCATGGCCAGTTGCCGCTGGATTTGCTAGAGGCGAGCGTGAAGGCTTGGGTGGCGGGCCAGATCACTCGATAGACATCTGCCCGCCGGAAGGTGAAGGCTCGCCCGCCCGCTCTTCGACTTCGGCGGTCTCGCCGTGGATCGCCAGGGTCACGATTCGGTCGGTGACCGCTTGCAGGTGAGCGCGGAGCGTCGCGTCGAGCTGCTGAAACTCGGGCCACAGCACCTCGTCTACGAACGTCGCGGCCACCCGGACCATCACCGTCGTGCGGCGCTGCCGCCGATAACGGTAGGGTCGTAGTCCGTAGCGACGAAGAAGAGCGATGAACAGCCGGCTCGACCAGCCGTCGGCCATCGTGAACCGATATTCGACCGGCCGCTCGGTCTTCTCCAAGAGCAGAAGCCGCGCCCGAATACGATCCCGGGCACTCTCCGCCGCGGCGCGCTCTCCCGCCGTGGCGCCGCGGGCGAACAGCGTCTCGATCTTGGCCAGCTTTTCAATCAGCCGCCGTTCTTCATCGGCCGCACTTAGGAACGGATCTGCCACCAAGGCCTCCTGGATCGAGCAGCGAGCGGCCGCACCCGGGCCATTGTACAAGCACTATGGACAGCACGAGCTGGAGCCGCGTTTCACCGCCGGCTTCAGTCGAAGGCCGGTTCGAGGCGATCGCCGCCAAGATCCCCCGCCAGCCCTTCCACCCGATAAGATCCGCCCCGATGAGCGCCAAGCCTTTCCACCAGCTGCGGGTCGTGTTCGAGATGATCAAGATTGAGCACACCCTGTTCGCCTTGCCGTTCGCCTTGCTGGGGATGATGCTTGCGGCGGAGGGGTGGCCGGCCTGGGCGAAGGTCGGGTGGATTGCGGTGGCGATGGTTGGGGCGCGGAGCGCTGCGATGGGGTTCAATCGCCTGGTGGATGCTCGGATCGACGCGGCGAATCCTCGGACGTCGATGCGGGCGCTTCCGGCGGGGTTGGTCACCCCGGGCTTCGTCGGTTTGTTCGTTGCGGCCAGCTCCGCCCTGCTGGTGTTTGCGGCTTGGCGGTTGAATCCGCTGGCTCTGGCTCTGTCGCCGGTCGCTCTTGGGATTCTGTTTCTCTATTCGTACACCAAGCGGTTCACCTGGATCTGCCATTTGATCCTGGGGCTCGCGCTTTCGGGCGCGCCCCTCGGGGCGTGGATCGCCGTGCGCGGGGATGTTCAGGCGACGCCTGTTGTCTTGGCGCTCGCCGTGCTGCTCTGGACCGCCGGGTTCGACGTGCTCTATGCGCTTCAGGACGTCGATTTCGATCGGAAGAAGGGCCTGTTTTCGATCCCCGCCCGGTTCGGCGTCGTTCCCGCGCTCTGGATTTCCGGCTTGCTGCACGTCGGGGTGCTTGCGCTGCTCGCGCTCATTCCGCGGATCTACCCGCCGGGTTTGGGTGTCGGGTATGCGGTCGGTTGGGTCGGCTGCCTGGTGCTTCTTGCGTACCAGCACTGGATCGTTCGGCCGAACGATTTCTCTCGGCTGAACGCGGCGTTTTTTACTACGAACGGGTTGCTGTCGGTTTGGTTGTTCTTGACCGCGGCGTTCGATCTGATGCGGGCGGGGTGAAGGCCCTGCGCTCGGCGCCCTTGGCCGCTCGGCTTTTGCGCCGGCGAGACGCCGGCGGTCCCAGGAGGCCCACGGGGCAAATGATTTTCCGGGCTTAGCGACTTACTAGGACTCGAAAGCCGGTGTAGGCGGGGCTGGGTGGCTCCGAGCTGCGCGAATCGTTCGGGCGCTCGGCGCTGGGGCCGATCGCTATTCCTTTTCCGCCGTCGGCCGCCGCCCACTCTGCCGCGTTGCCGTCGAGATCGAACAGCGCGGCGCTTCCTTCGCCCAGGCTGGTGTGGCTGCCGGTCGGTTCGAGCAGGGGGGCGGAGCCGGTCTTGCCGAAGGCTTTTTCGATCGCCGTGCGGATCGCAGCTAGATCGTCCGGGTTTGGCGTGTAGCCGACCCAGGTGTCCAGTGTGTTGCCGCCGGTTCCCGCTTCGTCGGCCAGGGCTTGCGCCTCGTCTTCCGTGGGGAGGCGGAACGCCTGGCCGGATTTCTTCGCGAGCCAGGCGGCGTAGCTCTTGGCGCGCTCGAACGGCACGATGGCGGGAAGGTTCTCTTCCCCGGGAAGGGCCGGGAAGGCGGGATCGAAGGCCGCGAGCTGCGCGCGGGTCACTTCGAAACGGCCGACGTCTTGGCCGTCGTGCGGCGCGGTTTCGGGGATCAGCGAGCCGTCTACGAGGAGGCCCCAGGCCGCCCCTTGGCGCGCCGCGGTTTTCTTGGCGAGCAGGCCGGCGAGCGCCGATCCTTCGGGGATCGCCGGGTGCAGGTCGGCCGGGCGCTCGAACAGGTAGCGGTCGAACCAGGCCAGATCCTCTTCGATCTTCCGCCGCTGGTGGGCCGGTTCGAGCAGCGCGTGCGGCTCGCCGGGGAAGAGCACCAGGCGGGTCGGCGCTTTGCCGATCTGCTGCAAGGCGCGAAACAGCGACCACGACTGGTCTGGCGGTACCGAGCGGTCGGCCGTTCCGGCGTAGGCGATGGTCGGCGTGGTGACATCCTTCAAGCGGAAGAAGGGCGACTTTTGGATGTAGTGGTCGAGCTTTTCCCACGGCGGCCCGCCGAAGTAGTAGTTGTCGAACGCGGCGCCGAAATCGACGTTGCCCCAGTCGCTGATCCATTCGACGTCGGCGGCGCCGATCGACGCCGCCTTGTAGCGGCGGGTACGGGTGATCAGCTCGGCGGTCAGGATGCCGCCGTTCGACCAGCCGAGGCTGCCGAGCTTTTCGGGGTTCACCAAACCGCGGGCGATCAGGGCGTCGACCCCTTTTTCGAGGTCCGGCACCTCCAGCTCGTAGTAGCGGCCGGCGATCGATTCGACCCATTCCAGGCCGTAGCCGGCGCTGCCGTGGTAGTTGGCGGAGAGCACGAAGGCGCCGCGGTCGCGCAGCAGGATCTCCGGCGCGCTCCAATCCTCCGCCCAGGTGTCGCGGTCGGTCTCGTTCGGGCCGCCGTGGATCGCGAGCACCAGGGGGCGCTTTTCGCCGATCTTCCAGTCGAGCGGATAGCGGAGGATGCCCTCGACCGTGTCGCCTTTGGCGCCTTTCCAGTGAACGATCTCGCTCCGGCCGGTGGGCTTGTCCTCCCAGTCGGGGTTGAGCGCGGTGATCCGGCGCTCGGCCGTGAGCTTTCCGCCTTCGAGCTTGGCGACGAACCCCTGCGGCGGCCGGGTGGCCGACGAATGCTCGTAGACGAGCGTTTTGCCGTCCGCCGAGAGCGTCCACGAATCGAGGTTCTTCGCGTGGGTCCCCGAGAGATCCTGCCGTTTGAAGCCGCCACGGGTGCGGGTAAACCGCGCCGGCCGGTAGCGGACGCCGTCGGCCAGCAGGGCGAGAAATCCGTCGGCGAGCGGCTCGACGGGTGCGGCGAGGCCGCGCGGCCAACCGAGGTCGATCCGCTGCGCGGCGCGGCTCGACAGATCGTAGAACCAGAGGTCGGTGACGGTTGCCATCCGGTAGGTCGGGTGGGTCGTCCGCTCTTCCGTGAAGTAGAAGCCGGAGCTGTCGGGCGCCCAGCGCAGCCCTTGCGGCACGACCGCCGGGCCGGCCACGAACAGATCGGTTTCGGCGCCGGTCGAAAGATCGATCAGGAAAGTGCGCGGCCGGATCCTCTGGTCGAAGTTGTAGGAGAGGCTGCGCGCCGCGGAGGCCACCGCGAGCTTGCCGTCCGGAGCGACCGCGAGGGCGTCGATCCAATCGCGATTGGTGGTCAGGCGATGAATCTCACCCTGGGGCTGGAGCGCGCCGCCGTCTTCGTCGAGCTCGACCCGAAACAGCCGCACGGCCGGCTCGTTTTCCGCATCGTCGACGACGATCGCAGTATCGCTGGCTTCCTCGCGCCGCCGCTCGCGCTCCGAGGGGGACTCCGCCGCGACCACCACCAGGGTGCGCGAGTCGATCCAGGCGAACTCCTGCACGTCGCGATCGAAGCGGGTTGCGGGGTAAGACTCGCCGCCGGTAAGCGGCAGGATCCACACCTGTTCCGTGCCGTCGGCGGGAGTTTCGCCGCCATCGCCCGGCGCGCGATCCGAAAGAAAGGCGAGCCGGCGGGAGTCGGGGGAAAAGCGGGGGCGGGACGCCTGCTCGATGCCGCGGGTCATGCGCGCGGCCGGTGCGGTTTCGCGGCCGGCGCCGTTCAGGCGGGCGAGCCAGACCTGGGCAACCGTCTGCTCGCCGCTTTCGCCGGCCACCACCTCGGACTGGACCCAGGCGGCGGCGGTGCCATCCTGGGAAATCGTCCAATCCCCGGCGGCTTGCGCGTGGACCAGGTCGTCGGCGGTCCAGTTGGCTGGCGGAGGGGGTGACGCGGCGCTCGCAGGGTCCGCAGTGAGCGCAGGGAGCGCAACGACCGCGGTGATTGAAGCCAGGGCGAGCCAAGACAGAGTGGCGAGGACGGGGCGCATGGGGTTGCCCCGAGGGGCGGTGCCTTCCGGGGGGTCGATTAGCCTTCGGCCTGCTTGAAGATGATCTTCACGCCGTCGGGATCGTGGGTTTCGAAGACCAACACGCCGTCGCCGTCGCGCCGCAGGCCGCCCGGGATGTTCCGCTCGCGGAAGCTGATCTCTTCGAACGCTTTTTCGGCCGAGGGCACGATCAACGTCAGGGTCAGCTTGTGATCGGGACCCTGGTAGGCGAATCCCTCGTCTTGAAAGCGGACGCCGGAAGGCGAGCCGAGCACCTCGATCGCTCCCGATCCGGCCTGGAACACGGCCCCTCGACCCTCCTCACGCTCCCAGGTCTGGAGCCGGGGCAGCGCCAGGGATTCGCCGTAAAACCGGCTCGTGCGCTCGAAGCTCTTGGCCCTGACGACCACCCGGAACTGCCGGATATCCATACCTTCGTTCTCCCCATGGAAGCGTTGCGCTTGGAGCTAGAGATTTACCACGTCCGGGCCGGGGTTTCCAGGTGGCGCCCCGAAAAGCCCCGGGGCGCTTCTCGCCGCAGCCCCGGTGGTATCCTTCAGAGTCGTGAATCCTCTGCGTTTCAGCCCCCCGCTCCGCTCGCTCATCTTGCTCCTTCCGGTCCTGCTCGGCGCCCAGGCCGAGGCGCCGCCGCGGGCGCCGCTCGTCACGGTCGAGGGGCGGGAGATTCCGGCCCTGGTGGTGGTCGGCCCGGCCGGACCGCTGTTCGCCCTCGCCCCGGTGTCCGAGGCGCTCGGCGGCAAGCTCGGTCCGGGCGAGGGGGGCAGCTACCTGCTCTCGATCGGCGACGCCCAGGTGGTGCTCGCGGCGGGCAGCCCGGTGGTGACGGTGGGCTCCGACATCGTGTCCCTCTCCCAGCCGGTGACCCCCGGCGGCGGCGGCTTGATGGTGCCGCTCGATCTGCTGAGGAAGACCTTCGGCGATCTCGCCGGCTGGTCGATCGACTGGCTGCCCGAGGCGTCGCGCCTGTCGATCGCGAAACGCCAGGCGCGGCTGATGCCGGTGGCGGTCGACGTCGTCCATCTCCAGGGGACGACCACGGTGGTGCTCCAGTTTCCCGCGGCACCGCGCTACAAGATCGATCAGCAGCCCGGGCGGATCGAGGTGCGGATGCTCGGCGACCGAATTTCGGCGTCGCTGCCTTCGACGCTCAACGACCCGCTGGTCGAAGCGGTCGATCCGAGCCCCGACCGGCTGGTCATCCGGCTGTTGCTCGGCGCCACGGCGGACAGCTATACCCTTGAGAACCCGTTCCGCATCGTGTTCGACGTCCATCAGCCCGGCCCGGCGACCGGACCGGTCGGCAGCGGGCCGGCTCCCGCTCTCGATCGGCCGGGAATTCGGACGATCGTGATCGATCCGGGCCACGGCGGCACCGAGACCGGCGCGATCGGACCGAGCGGCGTGCAGGAAAAAGAGCTGACCCTGCTGCTCGCCCGGGCGCTCGCGAGCCAGCTGGCCGAACGGCTGGGGGTCCGCACCGAGCTGACCCGCACCAACGACAGCGTCGTTTCCTTCGATGCGCGCACCGCGCTCGCGAACCAGAACAAGGCGGACCTGTTCATTTCGATCCATCTGAACTCGTCGCTCGGGAGCGGAGCGCACGGTGCCGAGACCTACTTTCTGGCGAACCGGGCCACCGACCCACGCGCGGCAGACTCGGCGAACGTCGAAAACGGCGCCGCGGCCGGGTACGGGCTCGCCGGGGTTGCCGATCCCGCCGCCCTGGAGGATCTCCAGCTGATGCTTTGGGACCTGGCGCAGAGCCGCTTTCTGGAACAGAGCCAGCGGCTCGCGAACTTGATCCAGGGCGAGCTGAACCAGGCGCTGGACCTGAAAGACCGGGGGGTCAAGCAGGCTCCGTTCCGCGTGCTGGTGGGTGCCGCGATGCCCGCGGTGCTGGTCGAGCTGGGCTTCATCAGCAACCCGGACGAAGAGAAGAAGCTGCAGGATGCCGGCTATCGGGCTCAACTGGTCGACGCCCTGGTGCGCGCGGTCGGGCACTACAAAGAGCTGGTGGAGGCGCGCTCCGCTCCGGCGGGCGAACCGGGTACCCCCGGCGCTCCCGGCACCCCGGGGGCAGCCAACGGCGACGAAACCGCCCCCGCGCCCGCCTCGCCGGCGCCGGCCGCCCCGGCCCCTCCGCCGCCGGGAAAGCGCCCGAAAGCGCCGCGATGAACCGGACCGCGGCGAAAGTCATCCTCGCACTGCTGGCGGTCGTCGTAATCGGCGGCGGCATCTGGCTGCTCTCATCCCGCGGCGGCAAGCGGGGGCTTTCCGGCGTGATCGACACGCTCACCGGCGCCCCTCCGCCGGGGACAGAAAGAATTACCGTCTCGCTCTACTTTCCCGGCCCGGGCGAATACCTGATTCCGGAACGGCGGGTGCTCGACGTGACGCCGGACACCCGGGATCGCGTCCGCAAGATCGTCCAGGCGGTGCTCGACGGACCGCAGCAGGGCGACCTCGGCCGCTCGTTTCCCGAAGGGGTCGCCGTGGGCGGCGTGCTGCTGGGCGGCGACGGCATGGCCTACGTCGATCTCCATTCGGAGACGCTCGCCGATCCTCCTTCGTCCGGCTCGCTCGCCGAGATGCAACGGGTGTTTTCGCTGGTCGACTCGATCGCCTTGAACGTCGAGCAGGTGTCGCGCGTGGCACTGCTCTGGAACGGCGTCCAGCGCGAGAGCTTCGGCGGGCACCTCGACACCAGCCGCCCGTTCGTCGCCGACCGCAGCATGTTGGCCCCTTAGCCGTAGCTCCTCGACATGGATACGATCGGCGTCTTCGACTCCGGAGTCGGCGGCCTGACCGTCGTGGCGGCCCTTGAGCAGAGGTTGCCGCGCGAGTCGATCCTCTATCTGGGCGACACGGCGCGCCTGCCCTATGGCTCGAAGTCCGAGGACACGGTCACCCGCTACACCCGCAAGAACATCGAGTTTCTGGAGCGGCGCGGGGTCAAGGCCGTGGTGGTCGCCTGCAACACCGCCTCGGCCCTGGCGCTGCCAAATCTGGAGCTGCATTTGCCGACCTGGGGGGTGATCGAGCCGGGGGCCGAGAAGGCCGCGGCGACCGGTCGCGGCCGGATCGGCGTGCTCGCGACCGAGGCGACCGTCCGGTCCGATGCCTACCCCAAAGCGCTCCTGCGGCTGCGGCCCGAGCTGGAGGTGCTCTCCCGCGCCTGCCCCCTGTTCGTGCCGCTGGTCGAAGAGGGATGGCACGACGACCCGGTGACCGAGCTGGTGGCGCGGCGTTACCTGGCGCCGCTGCTCGACGCGCAAGTGGACACCCTCGTCCTCGGCTGCACCCACTACCCGCTGCTCGCGCCGGTTCTGGCGCGCGTCGCCGGCCCGGAGGTCATGCTGGTCGACTCCGCCCAGGCGGTCGCCGAATCGGTCGCCGCGGGGCTCGCAGCCGCGGGGCTTCTCACCGACCGAGCAAGCGCGCCCGTGCATCATTTCGCGGTCACCGACTTGAACGACTCGTTCCGCCGGATCGCCGCGCGAATCCTCGGGCGCGAGGTCGAGCTCGAGTGGGTCGAAGTGGTGTGAGCCCCGACTGGATCGAGGTGGCCGGCGGCCCATTCCAGATGGGCGGCGGCCCGCGCGACGAGGAGAACCCGGTGCATCCGGTGCGGATCTCGCCGTTTCGGCTGGCGCGGACACCTGTTCTGCGGGCGGACTACCAGCAGTTCCTCAATTCGACGGGCCATGCCGCGCCGCCGTTTTGGGGCGAGCCCGCTTTCTCAGATCCGCGCATGCCGGCGGTCGGCCCGTCGTGGGAGGACGCGGTCGCCTACTGCGCTTGGCTCGGACGACGTACGGCCGAAACGGTCCGCCTGCCGACCGAAGCCGAATGGGAGTTCGCGGCGCGCGCCGGCCGCGAGGTGCTCTACCCCTGGGGCGACGAGCCGCCCGAGTCGCTGCCCGATTACGCTTCGCGTTGGAGGAACGGACCCGAGGTCTCGGACGCCTATCCTTCTCGGCACCCGCTCGGTTTCTTCGGGTTGGGCGAGAACGTCCACGAGTGGTGCAGCGATCGGTACGATGCCGGCTACTATGCGATGTCGCCCGTAGACGATCCGCAAGGACCTCCGGAAGGGCCGGCCGGAGGGCGCCGCTCGTCCCGCGGCGGCTCGTGGCGGCACCAGATCAAGGGTAGCCGCTGTACTTCGCGCTCGTCGATTCCGCCCCATCTGCGCTACGCCGATTACGGTTTTCGGATCGCGTCCTAAGAGAGGAAGAGAGTTTGAGCCAGATCCAGATGCGCAACGCGATCCGCCACGCCGCCTTTGCCGGTTTCGCGATCCACTCCCTCGCCGTATTGTGGATCTGGCGGACCTGGGACGCGTTCGGCGCCTCGAACCTGCTTCTCTGGATGAGCCTGCCGGCGTCGCTTGCCTACCTGGGCGCGAGCGGCACCTCTCTGCTCGGCCTGTCGCTGGTCTTCGGCGGCTTGGAATGGGCGCTGCTCGGCGGCCTGGTCGCCTGGGGGCTCGGCAGGAGCCTCCACCGCCGAACGGAAACGTAGGGGCGGAGCTTGCCTCCGCCCGCGATTTACGATGGCTTCGGGCGGAGGCAAGCTCCGCCCCTACGCATTTTTTAACCCTTGGCTCAGCGCTTCGAGCCGGAGAACCCGGTGACGATGTAGGTCCCGGAGCGCTGGTCCTTCTTGAGCTTGATCACGTTGTTGCGCTCGGCGTCTTCGAGCAGCTCGGAGAAGGTGCTGTAGCCGTAGTAGCCCTCGTTGAAGG